>NZ_CP006880.1:1850213-2466951 GCF_000816845.1 Rhizobium gallicum bv. gallicum R602sp
GATAAAGATTGTATTCAGTCTTTTTTGGTAATTTTCCGTTAGCCATTCACGCCAGCCGGTCCCGGCGGCAGGGGATTGGCATCGGCGGCAGTTGTTTTGCGTATGGGTTCTTATGCGTCTATCGAATGTGACAGCAATTTTTCTTGCCTGCCTGACATTGGCCGGTTGCGCCGCCAATTCTCGTCCTGCGACCGTTCAGGCCGGGCGACCATCTGAGGAGACGACGGGCTCGGTTGCCCAATCGGCCGTGCCCGTCCCTGCCGCCGATATCGGCGACGTCGCGGCGCAAGCTGCCCCGCCGCAGGAGACATTGGCCTGGGCGGGATCGATACCGCAACCGCAGGCGTTTGCGCCGGCTTCAAGAACCGTTGGCGCGCCCGTTCCGTCAGACCGGCCGATTGCCATGCTTTCGCCGGACAAGCCTGAGATGGGGACAGCTCCGCAGACGCGCTCGCAGATTTACAGCTACGGGTTCCGCGACGCCAAGCCGATTAATTTCGGGTCCATATCGCCCAGAAAGCTTGCCGTGCATGGCGTCGACGTGTCGCGCTGGCAGGCGGAGATCGATTGGGAAAGGCTGAGAAGGCAGGGGGCGAACTTCGCCTATATCAAGGCGACCGACGGCGGGGATCATCTCGATCCGATGTTCAAGAAGAACTGGCGCCGGGCAAAGGAAGCCGGATTGAAGCGCGGCGCCTATCACTTCTTCTACTGGTGCCGGACGGCTGGCGAACAGGCCGACTGGTTCATCCGCAACGTTCCGAAGGAAGCTGGCGCGCTTCCCCCGGTGATCGACGTCGAGTGGAATGGTGAATCGAGCTGCAAGCGACGGCCTTCGCGCGAGCGGGTGCTCGAAAAAATGCAGGTCTTCATGGACAAGCTTGAGCGGCATTATGGTCAGCGCCCGATCATCTACACTGCACCCGACTTCTATCGCGACAATCTCAAGGGCGCGTTCCTCGACTATCCCTTCTGGCTGCGCTCGGTCGCCGCTCACCCGTCCAAGGTCTATCCAAAACGGAAGTGGGTTTTCTGGCAGTATTCGGGCTCCGGCCTGTCGCACGGTGTCGATGGCCGGATCGACCTCAACGTCTTCCATGGCGATGAAGGCGACTGGCATGACTGGGTGGCGTCACGGTAACGCCGGGCGGCGGGGTAGTTTAGCTTGCCCCTGAATAAGCGAGGAACCATCCCGGCCACCGAAGGATGAATTGCGTCGCCGTGCAAGCCGCTGCGATTCCTGCAGTTTCCAGTAGCCACCGGGACGGGAACCGCGGTTCCGACGACGGCAATCTTCGCCTCCAAACAACACCATCAGCGCTGCCACACTTCAAACAGTTCCCTCCGACGGGCGGCAGCCGTCGGGCGGGGCGAGTAATTCTGGACCTTGCCGTCTTGTAGGGTAAGCGTTCGGTTGCTCGGGCAAGTTCCCTCAGGCGGGGTGCGGATAGACCTTGATGAGTCCAGGTGCGACGATTTCAGTCGTAAGAAGCGGATATCCGGCGGCCTCGAAGTCCTCGCGTAGATCATCGCTCGTTCCGGCGTTGACTGCCAGGGCCACCCGATCGGCTCCTTCGCGGTCCATGTGGCGTCGATCCCGGTACGGCTCCCAATTTCTGTCTCCCGGATCGTAGATCCCACTCCGTTGCGGCCGTCAAGTGACAGGTGATACAGTATTTCGGCAACGCTCCGGTCCCTCCATACCTCTGTCAATCAATGGAAGTTCCGCGATTTGACCTTCAGTGTGTCGATGTGCCAATCGGGTTCGTAGAGATCTCGCGTCGGTGCCAAGGGCTTTGGTCGATCCCGCGAATCCGGCGAACCGCTTCCGTGAACCACCCCGTCACCGCGACCATGTTGCAACGGAAACGCTCCGTCACGCTCGCCGAGCCCTCCGAGATCGGACGACAGGTCGAACAGCCGCCGGGCGACCAGATGGACGACCTCGCCCTCGCGCTGGATTTTGCCGTTGATGGCGAGCATCGTGGCGGACAACACGACCCGCCTCTGTTTCTCAAACAGGCTCGGCCAGATGACGGCGTTGACGATTCCGGTCTCATCCTCCAGTGTCATGAACATCACGCCCTTGGCCGACCCAGGCCTTTGGCGCACGAGGACCAGTCCCGCCGTCATCAGCCATCGCCCGTCCCGCTCGGCCATCGCCTCGCCACAGGTGACGATGCTCCGCTTCCTGAGGTCCTGACGAAGAAAGGACACCGGATGCTGGCGCAGGGTCAGACCTGTGTGACTGTAGTCTTCCACGACCTCCATGCCCTGTGTCATCGATCTCAATGTGACCGCGGGTTCCTGCATTTCCGCAATCGCCTTCGCTTCCCGCTCCGCCGCCGCGACCCATAGTTCGAGCGGTTCGTCGCGCAACGCCTTGATCGCCCAGAGCGCCTCACGCCGTTCAAGGCCCATCGACGGGAGGAAAGCGTCGGCTTCGGCAAGCTTGACCAGAGAGGCCGTGGGCACGCCTGATCGCCGCCATATGTCATCGGCCGAGACGAAAAACTGGCCGGCGCGCGACGCGACGATCCTCGCGGCGTCTGCCGTTGCCAAACCCCGCACCATTCGCAATCCAAGTCGAACCGCGCGATGACGCGAACCCGCCCCGTCTTCCAAGGTGCAATCCCAGCGGGACCGATTTATGCAAACGGGCCTGATCTCGATCCCGCGAACCCTGGCGTCGGCAACGATCTGGGCCGGAGCGTAAAAACCCATCGGCTGAGAGTTCAGGAGAGCTGCGCAGAAGGCGTCCGGATGGTGGCATTTCACCCAGCTCGAGGCGTAGGCGATCAGCGCAAAAGACGCAGCATGGCTCTCGGGAAAGCCGTAACTGCCGAAACCTTCGAGCTGGCTGAAGGTCTTTTCCGCGAATTCCGGCGAATAGCCGTTTTTCACCATGCCGGACACCAGCTTGTTCTTGAACTTCGAAACCCCTCCTGTGTGCTTGAAGGTCGCCATCGCGCGCCGCAACTGGTCCGCCTCTCCCGCGCTAAAGCCGGCGCAGACCATCGCGACCTTCATCGCGCTCTCCTGAAAAAGCGGCACGCCAAGCGTCTTGCTCAGCACCGCCTCCAGTTCCGGCGTCGGGTACTCGACCTTTTCCCGGCCTTCCCGCCGCCTGAGATAGGGATGCACCATGTCGCCCTGGATCGGCCCGGGCCTGACGATCGCCACCTGGATCACCAGGTCGTAGAACGTCTGCGGTTTCAGCCTCGGGAGCATCGACATCTGGGCGCGCGACTCGATCTGGAACGTCCCAAGCGTGTCGGCCTTGCGGATCATCGCGTAGGTCGCATGGTCCTCCTGCGGAATTGACGCAAGGTCCTTGTTGTCTCCTTTGTGTTCTGCCATCAGCGCAAAGGCCTTGGACATGCAGGTCAGCATTCCAAGCCCTAGGACGTCGACCTTCATGAAGCGCAGCGCATCGATATCGTCCTTGTCCCATTCGACGACCTGACGGTCGTCCATCGCGGCCGGCTCGATCGGCACGAGGTCGTCCAGCCTGTCATGGGTCAGCACGAAGCCGCCAGGATGCTGTCCAAGGTGACGGGGCGCACCCATCAGTTGCCGGGCAAGATCGAGGGTCAGCCGCAGGCGGTAGTCCGAGGCGTTGAGATTGTTCTCCTTGAGATGCTTCTCGCTGACGCCCTCTGACCAGCCCCAAACGCCGGATGAAAGCTGGGCGATCATGTCCTCGGGAAGCGATAGCGCCTTGCCGACGTCGCGCAGCGCGCCCTTCGTGCGGTATCGCGTGACCGTCGAGCAGAGTGCGGCCCTGCTCCGGCCGTAGGTCTCGTAGATCCACTGTATGACCTCTTCGCGCCGCTCGTGCTCGAAGTCCACGTCGATGTCCGGCGGCTCGTTGCGCTCCTGGCTCACAAATCGCTCGAACAGGAGATCATTTGTTTCCGGGTCGATCGAGGTGATGCCGAGGCAATAGCAGACAGCCGAGTTCGCCGCAGATCCCCGGCCCTGACAGAGAATGCCCCTTGAACGCGCGAACCGCACGATGCTGTAAACCGTCAGGAAGTAGGGCGCGTATTTCATGACCCTGATGAGTTCGAGTTCATGCTGGACTGCCCTCCTGACTTTCTCGGGGATGCCCTCGGGATATCGTTCGGCTGCCCCTTCCCAGGCGAACTTCGTAAGGCTCTGCTGGGCGTCGAGGCCCGGAACAATCGCCTCCTCGGGATACTGATATTCGAGTTGGCTCAGATCGAAACGACAGCGGTCGGCAATCTCCCGCGTTCGGGCCAACGCTTCGGGGTATTCGGCAAACAGCCGATGCATTTCCTCGGGAGCCTTGAGGAAACGGTCTGCATGTCGCTCGCGCTCGAAGCCGACATCGTCGATCGTTGTCTTGTTGCGAATGCAGGTCACGACGTCCTGTAGCTGGCGGCGGGAAGGCTCGTGAAACAGGACGTCATTGGTGACAACTGTCCGCACTTTGAATCGGGTCGCCAAGGTCGAAATACCATGGAGGCGCAGCCTGTCGTTCGGCCGACGCCGCAGACAGACGCTGACATAGGCACGGTCATCAAAGAGTTCGGCGAGCTTGCGCAACTGCATGCCGCAGGTCTCGTCCGCCTCGTCAGGAACGAGGACTGCAATGAGGCCATCGGCGTACTGGGCGAAATCGGAGAAATCGAGAACGCAGTTTCCCTTGCCGCCTCGCGATTTTCCGAGCGACAGCAGACGGCAGAGCCGCGAGTAAGCCGGACGATCTGTCGGGTAAACGAGTATCGACATGCCGTCCGAAAGGTCCAGCCGGCATCCGACTACGAGCCGCACGCCGGTCGTCTTCGCCGCCTCCCAGGCACGCACGATTCCTGCCAGAGTATTGCGATCGACGACACCGAGCGCATCGATACCGAGGACCGCGGCTGTGGCAAAGAGTTCCTCGGCGGAACTGGCGCCTCGCAGGAAGGAGAAATGCGTCGTGACCTGGAACTCGGCGTATCTCATCCGAACACTCCATGGAGGAACCATCGATGGGAGCCGGTTTCCGCATCGAACCCGTCGCCGGCCCGAAAGATCCAGTATCGTTCACCCACCTCATCTTCGACCACGAAGTAGTCCCGAACCGCGGACATCTCCGTGGGGCGAAGCCACCATTCGCCGAAGATGCGTTCTGGACCGTCGGCGCGTTTTACGCGTCGTCGCTTGCCGCGCCAGGTGAAGACGGCAGGTGGCTGGTCGGGAAGCAGGGCGATCACCTCGATCCGCTCGGGCGTCGAAAGTAGACGTGACGGCCTCGGCCACTTCGCCGCCCAGTTCTCTCCGGTTTCGTCTGCCGTCGGACTGATCTTCCTGACGGACCTTTCCGGAACGTCGGAAGCAACGGGAGCGACGCGATAGAGACGCTGGCCGCGATTACCGAGGATATCGACCAATGGCGTCACGTCGACGATCGTCTCCTCGATCAACGAGGGTGCGATTTGCTTCTCCTCCAGCGGTTCTACCATAACGGCAACGAGCGCCATCTTCTCGATTCCGAAGCCAGGATCGATCTTCTCGATGCGGTCGCAGAGGAGTTTCGAAAGTCGGGCGGGCTCGCGGACAGGCTTGGCGAGGCCCGCCCTCAGACATTGCCTGATGTTGTCCACGCGGTGAATGATCAGGTCGCATCGGCGTACGCCAAGCCCTCGCTCCTCCAGCCTAGCCGTCAATTGGACGACGAGGCGGCGCGTGTATTTTGCGATGGTTTCGGCCGCGCCGATCGGTTCGGAGAAATTGCGGGATACCTCGACCAGGTCCGGCGTACGGATCGGGTCAATCGGTTCGGCGATCCGGCCGAACATCTGGTCCAGGCGACGGCAGGGTTCCGGACCGAAGCGAAGCGTCAGGGGTGCGCGCGGCATTGAAAAAAGCTGGCCGACGGTATCAACACCGAGCACCCGCAGACCCTGGACCATTTCCGATGGCAGCCTGAGACAGTGGATCGGCAGTTGGGTTACCACCTTGGCAATCGCTCCAACGGGAACGACGGTCGTATCGTCCGAAGTCAGCCGCGCAAGTGCGTGGGCCGCACCCCAGGTATCGGCTACGGCTGCCTTCGCTGACAATCCCTTCGCCCGCAGTCTGTTCACCAATCCGCTGACGAGGAGGGCTTCGCCGCCCTGCAGATGATCCGCTCCCTCGGTGTCCATCACGAAGCCGTCGGTCCCATCCACGGCGACCACCGGCGTGTACTGCCGGAGCGCCCAAAGGGCGAGCCGCTCGAGCGCGGCGGCGTCCTCGCCAGGAGCGGCGTCAATCATGACCAGATCGGCGACCATCGCCTGGGCCTTGCTGGCGGGCATGCCGATTCTTAGACCGAGCTTTGACGCCTTGCTGTCGGCGGCAGAAATCCATCGCTTGGAGCCGCTCTTCGAGATGACGACGAGCGGGCGTTCAGCTGGCACGGCTTCTGCTCCATGCCGTCTGAGCCGATCCGTGGCCAGACGCGGGAAGTAGACGGATACGACCCTTGGCATCGCAGGCTCCTATTTCAAACTCAGCACACTCGCCCGCCTTCACACGCATCAATTCCGCCAGCCATCGCGCCCGGCCGACACCGGCAACGGGAAGCGGTTCGGACGGCAAGACGCTCACGCGCCATCTCGTTGCTGCAGCGGTGGGCTGGCCAAAGTCCGAGGCTTCCGTCTGCCGCCGCCAGCGCCGGAGCGCTATACCCATCGTGCCGGTCTTTTCGGCTGCCAGCTGGAGACGGCGCGAGGCTGTCATGGGAAGACGTACGAGCTCGCCGACCACCGCTCCAAGGCCACCGAAACAGAGGCCTTCTTCCATTGAAGCCAACACGTCCGCTTCCCGGTCGGCCTCGCAGAAGATCACCCGGTCGGCATGCAGGCCCGCCTGAGATATGGCCGGAAAAAACAGGTCTGGCCTTGTCAGACACCACAGGATTTTACCCTTTGTGCGGGCAGCGATGCCCGCCGCAAACAGCGCTGCGGCCGCTCCATCGACACTCCCTGTCCCGCCGCCGGCGACCTCATGCAACGCTCCGTATGAAAGGCCCCCGCCCGGAAGGTGTCGGTCGATTTCGGCGACCCCGAACGGCAGGACGACCTTGCGGCGGCCAGCCGTTCCTTCGAGATGCCGGATATGGTCTCGAAGCTCGGAGAGGGTAAGGTTCGCGCGCGGCTGCGCCATCTGTGGCCTTCGTCAAAAGCAGGTTTCCATCTCGTTTAAAAGCGAGAATGTTCCTCTTTTGTTCCTATGCGAAAAGCGAGTCAATCGGCATGTTTCGGGTGGCATCTCACCTCAACCGTCCTCCACAGCACGAAAACTCGTGATCCATCAGAGAAATCAATGCGATACAGGAGCCTGTCCACAGCGGTCGAAAATGTCATCGATGAGAAAAGATTCCGGCGGCGGCAGTGCGACTCCGAGAGAGGCGGTCATGGTCAAGGCGAGTAAAAGCCAGACCTGTTCTGACGCTAGGTGTCGCCACTCAGTTGCACCGAAGCCCGCCGCCCACATCACAACGGTCCTATCCGTCACTGCAACGGATAGCGTGGATAGAGAGGTACTTGCGCGGCTTTAGGTTGAACCCGACGCCGAATAGTGCCGGGACCTCGACCTAGATCTGTTTTGACGATGCGGCCGCATCTATCGATTTGTTGCGACCGGTCGCACAGTTTGTCATCTCGACGTCCGCAGTAATCGCGGCGTGGTCGGGAGATTGTACGTAGGTGGCGTGACTTTGCCCGCAGTCCTGGCGTTCCGGTATCTGAGGTCAAGATTATGGAAGCAGTTTTCGAACTGCGTCGATATCGGCGCATAAGCCTACGCCGACGATGTGATGGTAGAACTGGTGCGATATCTTGTGACATTTGTCACCTCGTTCCGTATTGTTCTAATGTCGTGGAGAGCTTCTTGACTTCGTTGCGGGGCTCGGCCTTGCGACATGCACGCTTCATAAGGCAAGGGCGATCACGATGAGACAACTCAGTGAAGAGGGTCGACGGACCCTGGAGGGGATTGCACAGCGGTACGGGGTCAGCCTTAGCGCGGTCGAGCACCTTCTGATGGCGATTATCGCCGGACAGGCGACACAGGCTCAGTTCAACCATCCTGATCTCGGTGGCATGGGGCAATGGTCGCAGGGCGGCATGATCATGGTCGGCGACATGTTCAACCATGCTCTGAAGGCGAACGTGGCGGGGATTTGTTCCGAGCTTGCGGTCCTGGTAGGCAGCACGGATTTGCTGGAGCCGCAGAGGTCGCACCAGTCCCAATACCAGGGTCAAGGCGGCGTCAGTTTGTTCGTGCCTGGGGCGTTGTCGGCCGGGAACTGGTGGCCCGAGGAGCTCGGGCATCCTGCCTCGACCGGGGCGCAGAATGACCTGCGCTATGCGTTTTTCCCGACAACCCGACGACTGGCGATCGATGTCGGCGGCCGGGTTACGGTCTACGACACGAAGGACCATCGCATTGGCGGTTTCTCGCAACAGCAAAGCAGCGACCAGTCGCTGAGCTTTACGTCTCAGCACGGACTCGTGAAAATTTCGGAACTGGATGTGGTCCGTCAGAACGGCAAGGAACCGGCGGGCACGTCGGCTACCGGACCATCTGCCGCCACGGTTGCGCCATCGATATTCGCATCGTCCGCGCCGGAATCCACCGAGCCACAACAAGCGGCGCGTCCAGCGCCGGAGGCGCGTCGGTCCGATGAGGACATCTTCGACAAGATTGAACGCCTCGCAGCCCTTCATGCAAAAGGTATTCTCACAGATCAGGAATTCGAGGCGAAGAAATCGGAGTTGCTCAGCCGACTATAGGACCCGACGAACAGGGGCTTGCCGGACGCCGATCAGTTGATGGCTTTTCATCGAGCCCGGATAATCACTGCGCGGGCCGCCTGCAAACGTTCATCCGGATCTTTACCGATCGATCGGATTGTGGTGGCTTTGGCGTCTCAGAAACACCTGCGGTGCCGCGTGCCAAGGTTTGATCTCATCTGCGAGATCATCAAGAATGAAATCACCTTCGCTGGTGGAAAGCGTCAGGACGGCGTGTCCTTCACCTCAGGAAATGCAGCATGTCAGCCTTTGGCTCTTAATCTGCCATGTCCCGCGCAAGGCGCAAAGATTAGGAATGTCGCTCGACATATTCATGAAAGCATTTCACTGCCAACCTCGCCGGTGAAATAAGCTCAAATCCTTTTCCGCGTTTCGGCACCCTCAATTCGTAGTCTAGATGCCAAAGTTTGCACACAGATCTGAACCCGGAGTTCTGCAACCACATCCGCGACGCGGATACGGCGCGGCGCTACAGCCACTGGAAATATTTCCGGCTACGCGTGCGGCGTAATCAGCGTCACTGACGGAAAATATGTGCGGTAGCGGCCAAGGTCGCGGGTGAGCAACGGAAGCTGACTAACCGCTGCATGGGCACCTATGAAAAAGTCGGGCAATACGCCGGTCTTTGATCCTCCGGCGCGGCGATACTGCGTAAATATCTTGCCGGCAAGGAAAAGGGCGGCTCGCGGCATTGCAGTCATTTCAAGCCCAGCCTCGTCGAGGAATGCCTCGAGTTCTTCGATACGATCGTATCGCACCGCCAGCTCGGCGTACACGGTATCATTAATCAGCAAAGGCCCATCGAGGCTCGCCGCTTCAAGTTGTGCAATCGACCAATCCGCCCACGCCGGATCATCAGTGACAACGTCCAGGAGGACATTGGTATCGACGAGGGTCAAGTTTCGCCACGTGTCAGTGCCATAATGGCATCGGTGCTGAGCCCCTTGCCCGCCTGACCTCGCAACTTCGCAAACCGGCTCACAGCCTGCTTCTTGTCCGCCCGCACCACGACAATGCTGCCATCGGCGGCGCGGCGGAAATCAACCTTGCTTCCGGGAACGATTCCCAACAGATCGCGGACGGGCTTTGGAATGGTCACCTGCCCCTTTGCTGTCACTGTCGTCGCCATTTGCGCCCTCGGTAATACTTGACCTTCAGAAGGTATTACTTTGTAAGGGCGAAGTCAATAAGGCGGTCTCCAAGATGATATGCTTTCATAGGTGTTGTGCCGGCGGCGCGCCGCAATCCGCGAAGCCGAAACGATGAGCGAAAATCCGTCAACTCAATCCCTAGTATTGGCTTCCAAGTCGCCAGCCGCAAGGGAAGACGGTGCCGATTGCATACGCTCTTCGAGTTCCGCTGCGGCCCACTCGAGAAAGAGATTATAGGCCACCGCCAGTAACCTTGGTCCGAGAAAAAACTCGATGAATCCGAAAGCCAGAACGCCGCCGACGAGCCCGAATAGACCGAGCAGCTCGGGAAGATTGATGTTCTGGCTGAGCAGATATGGTCGGAGGAAGTTGAACGGATAGATGCAGAAATCCAAGGAAGAACAACTACAAGCCCGCGTTTTCAGTGCGGGTCTCCGCTCAGAGCGAGACGATGCGTGGAGAACCGGCCGTCGCGCTGTCATGTGGGCGGAGGTGGCTACCGCGCCGGCCATTGGCGACTAAGGCCCGTCGGCTGCCCTAGAACGAGCTAACCGACGGACCGATTGCCATTGGATGTGGCTTTAATGGATCGCGCCAGATCGCTGTGCCGGAAGCCCCTGGATCGCAAAGCGATGGAAACGTGGGACTGCGAGCGTAACGGCCTCTTTCCTGGGCTTGCCGAAATGTCGTTCGAGCTGAATGGTCAGTTCGGCTGGACTGGTGGTTCCCTCTTGAAAGAGGCCGATCAGAAGCCGGGCTGCGATGGGGAAGGGTCGAGGCTGTTCAAAGAGAACATCGTCCGTATAGCCGGCATCCTTCAGCACCCCCTGAAGCAAGTTGAGGTCGTCGCTCGTCATATATCTAATGGATGTTTCGGAAGACATGACATCCTCCTTTCGGTCGGGGCAAAGGGTTTGGCGGCCCTCAAACAGCAGCGCCCGTAATGATTACTGCTGGAGGCTAGACCATGCGCCCTCGGATTAGACAAAGCAAACAATAACTTTCGAGGATGCTCATATACGACGGCAGCATAAGTCATCCGCGACGGACGACATGCGCGCCTCCTCGGCGCGGTGTGGCAAGTCACGATAGAGCTGCGTTCCCTACTTAGACGCGATCTTCGGTCGCTGCCGGTGGTGCGGCTTGCTGGTCTTTCAGCAGCGCCGCATCGATTTCCGCTCGCGTGACTTGCAAATGCTGCCTCTTGAGCGAAGGCGTTTCAATTGACGGAATTTCCAGATGAGCGGCTAATATCCTGTAAGCGGCAAAGGACAGTTCCTCGATCCGTTCTTCGTCCACCGTTAGCCGATATGTCCCGGCTGCCAGTGGCATAACGAGAGATTCGATGAGGAACGAATGATCGAACCTGATTTCGGTTTCAGTTGTTCTGTTCATGGCTGACTCCGTCTGGATGTTGAGGCGACAGGCGTTTGCCGCGCAGCGGGGAGAACTTTCCGTCCCGTCTGCCTTCTTTTCACGCGTTTATGGCCTCAGCCATGACGCGATCTGGTCGGGGTCGGACAGGCCTTGTGGTCGCTGCGCCAAAGTCACCTTCGGTTTTCCGCAGCTTTCGAGGCTGCCGCCGGACGCGCGCTGGTTGCGCCGCCTTCATTCTCCCACGACGCCAGTGCATCCGGGCCTGAGCTTTGCCTGCGCCGAAGGGAGGGTGGGTAACTCTGCGAGGGTATCGTGCCGGCCTCAATGCGGCGGATGATCACGACTTCTTCGTGACGCTCCCGGCCCTCGTCGGCTTGCATGTCCGAAGTCGCATAATTGGCTCGCTTCAGAATTCGCTGCAGCGTCGAGCTCTCGACGGCTGCAGTTTCACCGACGTAAAGAATGGTTACCACAGCCAGCCCCCCGAAATCAGAAACAAGATGAAGGCGACGCTGAGCGCGACCAGGATTCTGATTGAAACGTGTTCAAAGGAATAATGATGATGGGACATGGAAGACATCACGTCCTCCTCTGATTGGGGCGAAGGATTTTAACCCTTTTGCGGCAGCGCCCGCTTCAAATGCTGCCGACAGAAATACTGTGCGCTTTGATTAGGTTTTAAGCAAGGCAGTTCGCCGCAATAAAAATAAAAACTTTCTACAGTATCCTGTGATATGGTGCATTCATTGGAATATTATTGCGAGGAGACGCTTCAGTGAAAGCTATTTTTCCAGACATGACCGGACGACAAGTTGCGGTATTTCTGATTGAGACATCGCTTGTAATGGCAGGACTGGTCGTAATCCTAATCGTAGGAATACCCATGCTTTAGAGTGACCGTCAATCACAGCTTGGTTGCCGCCATGCCAAGCCAGATTAGGATAATTCAGCGGCTGGTGAGGTTACCGCAGAAGCAATCGCCCGACCTTTGAGAAGAAGTCGCGGCTTCAAAAAGACCCCGGAATACGCGTTTTTCTGTTCTCCTACGGAAACCCACGCAGGCTTATACTTCACCTGCAGCCTCCGACGCAGCACCAGGAATGACGTCCGGGTTCCATTCAATTCCTCTTTTGCTCCAACCGCGAACATGCCCGCTGGCCTTCAGCGCCGCCCGTCGCCCGCGTCGGCGACCGCAGTCTGTCTACATGCCCTGAATACTCACCTGAGCCGCGCATTCGCACGGAGCCGACGGGTCCTGGGCCTGGGCTGAACCAGGCGTCGGCATCCCAAGTCCGGTCACGAATTCTATTTCAAGCTGCACCCAAATCGGCTCGGACCTGGAGAACATGCCTTATTCACGCAACGGCAAAGGGGTGAAACTCCAGAAGTGTCGAGCGGCAGAACCTTGTTCTTAAGGTCGGTTAGCCGTCTCGGGAGCTAGATCCTTGCGGCGCACATTCAAAGATTTGTTGACTCTCATCACCATGAGAACATAATAGGAACAAACGGCGGGAGACCGTCCGTTGCAACACATTGAGTATGGGGAGAACGATCATGCCCCGGCAGCCGATCAAGAGAGAATTGGAACAAGGCACCTATTGGACGCCGCCTTGCGAAGTTGCCATTACTGAAGCGCATCCACGATTGCTCAACGCGCTGAAAACCGGCTCGGGATTGGATCGCAAACGCCTCTTTGTGGCAGGCGCCTACGATATGGCCTTCGGTTCGCCGATGGGTCAGTTCGAGGTCGCCATAGATCGCGAAAGCGGGCTTTCCTGCGGCGTGTTCAGAACCATGCGTAACTGGGAAGATGTTTCGGGAAAACCTGTGTGGTTTACCTCTGACGGCGATCCGGACAACGCGGTCGAGACGGTTCTTCGCAGCGCCAAGGCGGAAGGGCTGGTTCCCTGATGCGGCCCGTCACAAGGGAAGACGCCGACTATGAAGTCGAGGCCGCTCTCGCCTTTCATGACGACGACGCCAAGGCGACGATCGCGACACTGTTGGCCGATAATCATCATTTGAGGCTGCAGCTCGCATTGGCGGAAAGCGCCCTGAGCCGTGGCTTGGTACGTGGCTGGCGTCCGCGTTTCGACCGGGACTGACATGTCGGAAATGAATGACATGCGAAAGTTGTCTCGTTGGAAGCTGAGCACGCTGCAGATGCTGGGCAGTTCTTCGTGATTACCTGCCCTTACTGGCTGAGGCTGCCGCTCGCTTTTACTCCGAGATCTTTCCCGAAAGCATGGTGACTGGCGTGCACCGCGCACCCCGGCGGGCAAAGAGGGCGATGTATTGACGGTCGAGTTCACAGTTGCGGGGATTCCTTGTCTCGGCCTGAACGGGGGCCGGTATTCAAACACAACGAAGCCTTTTCGTTCCAGATCGCCACCGACGGCCAGGAGGAGACCGACCGCTACTGGAATGCCATCGTCGAAAATGGCGGCGAGGAGAGCGCGTGCGGATGGTGCAAGGACAAGTGGGGCCTGGCAAATCACCCCCCGAATACTGACCGACGCTCTGGCGGCTGGCGGTGATGAAGCAAAGCGCGCGTTTGAGGCCATGATGACGATGAGAAAAATCGACGTCGCTGCAATCGAGGCGGCGCGGCGTGGTTGACGCTCCGTCCGCGTCTTGTGGGCGCCAGATCGAGGCGCAGGTCGGCCGCTTTTTCCTCGCTGCTCTCGAAACGAACATTGCAGGGAACTCCCGAAATTGATCCGCAGCGTTCCGTCCGGCGCGAAGGCGAGTTCGCCTCCCGTGCTCGCCCGGCGAATAGGTTCGTTGATGCCCGCTTCGAGCTTGCCGATCGTGCATCCGCATTCATGTTGCCCGCCGTCACCCCATGAACGGAGCTAGGAACATACGGCTATCTCGAAGAGCGGTGCCGTGGAAGCGTCAAGGTCGGAGGCCACTAAGCGGTGGTTCGAAGCGACTCCTTCACGGCAATCACGTTCTTTCCTGCCCGATGTTGCGGGCGCTGGCTTCAAAGCCATCGTGCACCTTGAGCGGCTTCAGGATCTCCTCGCTGGTGGTTGGCTTGAAAACATTTGTTTTTACGCTGGAGAACACCAACATTCTCGCCAGCAATGGGACCGGCGTGATCATATCTACCGTCCTGCTCACCGGGCGCGTCCACCTTGGGTCTCACTCTTCAAGCCGGCCGCGGCTCGTGGAAGCGGCACCAGCCATTGGGACTGATTTCACCTGCAACGATCTCACATGCATTTGGCTCCAGGAAATGGGTGCACCCGCCGCACCGTCGTCCCTTATTCGGCGAATTCTGGTAGCGCGCCATAGACTTCGGCGTCGTTCCAGCGCCGCGTGCGACAGGCTGGCCCGTCATGCAGGAGCCAAGCGCACCTGCACCGGTAACCGCGACGCCGGCCATCGTCACTTTCAAGAATTTCCGTCGGGATACCGCTTGGCTTGAGCGACCTTGCGCCGGGCCTTTGACCTCCGGACCACGATCCTTTTTCATGTTCTTGCCTCCCTATTATCGAATAGCTGTCAACGTTGTCGAATAGCGGTCAAATCGACTTCAGGTACTCGATCAGATCGCTCCTCTCCTCATCGGTGACATCGAGGTGACGGTCGTAGTGCCTGACGGCGTCCTCGAGCGTCGCGAATCGGCCGTCATGGTAGAATCCGCCTTTATGGGATCTTTCCGTGCTCCAAAAGGGCCCGCAACGACGCAGTCCGGTAGCGGTCGATCTCGACGCGCGACATCCGATCTCCACAAAGTAAAATCCCATAATACGTTAGAGTTTACTAAATTACAAAGCTTCACCTCACCTGCAGTGGCATTTCGGGAGAGTTGGGGAACTGCGCGAAGGCTGGAAAGCGATTGCGCATTGTCGCGATATACCATCTGCGATGGGGTCCGCAGGCCGACTTCCGCCCGAGTGATCCCAAGATCCGCTCAGCAAGGTTCGGGGGAACTTTTGCGTTCTTTCTCCTATTTAGCAGGTGTAGATTTGTGGAGAAGTCGGCCATGAATGTCAGCGATGAAAGAACCGCTTCTTTATGGGCGCCGATCAAAGTCGCGCCTGACGCCGTTCCACTCCCCCACGATGACCAAGTCGATGTCGTCGTTGTCGGCTCGGGCATTGCCGGCTTGTCAGTGGCCTACGAGCTCGCACTTGCTGGGAAGAAAGTGGCCGTCATCGATCGCGGCCAGATCGGAAGCGGCATGACCGCCCGCACGACCGCGCATCTGACATCGGTATGCGACGACTATTTTTCCGAACTCATCGCTCTGCGGGGGCGTGAGCTGGCGCGGCACTTCCACGAGAGCCAATCTGCCGCGATCGATCGCATCGAAGCGATTCAGGAGATGGAGGCTATCGCGTGCGATTTCAGACGCGTCGATGGGTTTCTGTTTCCGTCGTCTGGAGTGCAGGAAGCTGACCTCGAGCGCGAACTCGATGCCGCACTGCAAATCGGCGCCGCGGTCGAAAGAACCACCGGCTTGCCGTTTGCGGGGTTCTCCGGGGCACCCGCCCTTCGCTATGCCCGTCAGGCCACATTCCACCCGCTCAAATATCTCCGCGGGCTGGCCGTCGGCCTCCGCGCCCGCGGCAGCGTCCTTTACCGGGACACAGTGGTCGAAAAGGTCGAGGAAACTGATGGTGGTGTCCGCGTCGCGACAGCCTCTGGCTTTGTCGTCACTGGAAAATGGGCTGTCGTGGCGACCAATTCGCCGATCAATGACCGCGTCGCCCTCCACACCAAACAAGCGCCCTACCGAACCTATGCGATGTCGTTCGAGATCGGGCGCAATGTTATTCCGGATGGGCTCTACTGGGATACTGAAGACCCTTACCACTACGTGCGTCTGCAGCCGGGCGACGGCGAAACGGACTTTCTCGTCGTCGGCGGCGAAGACCATAAGACCGGCGCGGCCGACGACGGCGACGAGCGGTTCGCAGCTTTGACGTCCTGGACCAGACGTCTAGTGCCCGATCTCGGCGTCGAGACCCATCGATGGTCGGGGCAGGTGATGGAGACCATCGATTACGCCGGTTTCATTGGCCGCAATCCGGGCAACGAGCGGGTGTTCGTGGTGACAGGTGATTCCGGCGAAGGCATGACCCATGGCGTGGTGGCTGCTCTGCTGATCCGAGATCTCATTCTCAGTGGCAACAGCCGTTGGCGGGAACTTTATGAGCCATCCCGCAAGACGCCAAAGGCGATCGGTGACTACCTCGTGGAGAACGCGACAGCGATCAAGAATTTCGTCGAGTATATCGCCCCTGGAGAAATTGATTCCCTTGACAAGTTGCGACCGGGAGAAGGTGCCATCGTCCGCGTGGGCCTCACCAAGATCGCCGCTTTCCGAGACGAAGACGGCACGCTCTACAAACGTTCGGCGTCTTGCACGCACATAGGCTGCCACGTGCATTGGAACTCTCTCGAGCGCTGCTGGGATTGCCCGTGCCACGGTTCGCAATTTGCCGTCGATGGTACCGCCCTGAATGGACCGGCCGTGTCTCCCTTGGCTGATCTCCAATAGGGCTTTACGGCGCGCTCGAAATGCGGGACGCCGCGTCGCTGGTCTGCGTATGCTTGAAGTTGATGTGCAAAGGACCTCCATGGTCGCCGCACTCATGCGTGAAGGTATGATCAACAATCTCACCGATCCCAGGCACCGACTTCATGCACGCTTTCCTGCCGCAGCGCCGTTCTGCGACTTGGGCAATTCAGAAAATTTCCGTTCTTTGGTCTGTGAGCGAGGGCCCTTCAGCGCGTTTTCCCGTCGCCCGGCCTCATTGTCGCTCCAGCCAGAGGCAAGCTGTCTCTTGCGATTGGACCTTGGGGCGTCAGCTTCTCTAGGAGATGGCAAGGATCTCAAGCTCTTGATCACCTACATTGACTATGTCTCCAATAGCTTTGCCCATTAGAGACGTTCCTACAGGGGATGCGAAGGAAATCGACCCGGTCTTCGGATCAGCTTCATCTTCTCCAACGAGGCGATATTTCTGCACGCGCCCGTCGTCGCGACGAAAGGTTACCGTGCTCCCGAACGCAACAATGTCAAATGACATAGGGTCAGGGACTACCTGTGCTGTGCGAATTCTTTCGCTGAAGTAGCGCATGTCACGCAAGGGGATTGCTGCCTGCCGCCGTCGTTCATTCACGTCTTCGATTGTACTTGCGGCATCGTAGGCTTCACGAGCTTTTTGGCGCTGCAAATCCAACGCCTTCAATCCCGCTTCTGTAACCAGGTTCGGGTGAGGTGAAATCGGACGGTCGGGCAGCAGAGTTTCCGAAGCCGTTTCGGCACTTTCTTCCTTGGTGAACGCGGTGCTCAATCTCAGCCTCCGTTTAGACTGGCCAACGACATCGGCGATCCGTCACATGCGCAGATCGATTTTATTTTCGATTTTTCGATGGTCGCGAGCAGATAAGATACCTCTATCCTGGTCCGACGACGAGAGGATTTTTTCCGGATGGTCATATTCCGCATTGCGCCGCCCGCAACGGACATTGCGCGGCCCGTGGATAGCGGCCCTTTCTGAATGGCCGGAGGCTCATTGCCGGGTCGCTGTTCCGGCTCGCGCTGTCACGATCCCGATAGGAGCCAAAAGCTGCCCTGGAGGGTCGCCCAAGGCAGCCAGAGCCTCACGCAACAAGGCTCGGCCGCCACTCGCAGGCCGGGGTTCTCGTGAATGAGCTTTCGAAGGGGCCCACTTTCAGGAGCACGCACATTGCGTCGAAATCGCCGCTCGATACGTTTTCATCGTGCGACTGGATGGTAGTCTACCGAAATCCGGCCGCCTCAAGAATGCGGCATACGTGTTCGGGGTAGTCCGTCGGATCTTTTTCCTGCGTCCGTAACGCAGCGATGACATTAGGAATTTCCCCTCGGCCAAACCACCCCCCAATAGGGAGACAATTATGGGGGGCCGCAACGCGCACTGCGCTCCATTCTGATCGAAATTGAATGATAAACTAAGACCAAAGTCCAGCCACTTTCAGGCTTCGGTCCAATGTTCTTTGCGGCAAGCTTGATCCATGTTGTTGGCGGCCTGACGCGCACGGATTCGGTAAGCCGCGCGAAAGGTCAAGGGCTTTCCCGGTCCGCCGCTGGGAAGGCCCCTTTTTTTCCCAGGGACGCCGGCATCTTTGGCTCGGTCATGGATTCTGGACTTCCATGGATGCTCGGGCTATCTGCTTTCTGTCGTTCGAAAAATTGAATTTAGGAAGCAACCAAAATGATGAAAAAAATCGTTCTTGCCAGTGCATTGGTAGGTACCTTGGCATCCTGTACAGCGACCGAACAAGGCACCGCGATCGGCGCCGGATCCGGCGCCATCATCGGTGGTGTCGTCACCAATAGTTGGGGCGGTGCCGCTGTTGGTGCTGTGGCAGGCGGACTGGTCGGCGCTTTGATCGGACGCTCGACGGAGCATCGTGGCTACTGCATCTATCGTGATCGCTATGGTCGGCGCTATGAGGCCCGTTGCCGTTAAAGCGGACACCGCCAAGAAACTAGAAATAGCCGTCTCCTTTTTTTAATGAGGGGACGGTTTTCCACTCGGCGTGACACTCCCGGCCCTCGATGTCGGGCAAGGAAAGTGGTCTTCGGTATGATCCGGCCTGCTCCCTCAGGGACAGCGAGCCGGCAAAGCAGCCACAGCTTTCGCTCGCCTTTTAGCCAATGCAGCACCCGAGAAACCGGTTTTCCCGCACCATGCGGGCGCAGGCTAAAGCCTGCGTTCGCAAAGAGACGCCATGCGCCATTTCTATCGGGTCATGCTGATGACCGAAAACGCCGCTCTGCTCAGAGGCGCTGTTTTTTCCCTGCACTCTTGCCGTCGGAGCTTTTCGAGCGTTCCTCAAAACGTTCCGCCCCCTTCGCAAGGTCAGAACCCTTTTGGGCTTCGACTTTCTTTTCCTCTTTTGCGGCGCTTTTTCTCAGTCCGCGTGCGGCTTGCCTACCCTTTTCTGTCGGGGCTTGCTCGATACCCATTGTGTTTCCTCCGCGTCTTGCTGCCGCAAGCTCAACGGATAAATTCTGACTTCGTTCCACCGCGCCCCCTTGGCTATCTTATGCGACTGCACGCTAAGAGCGGCCCCGGAGGAATAAGCCGTGATGACCGCCTTGCCCGACAGATCCGGGGCGAAAAGCCAGCATCTGAGCTATAGGGTGGATCGTTATGGCGCTTCGCCGCGCGCAAGCGCGGCTGCCTGTTTGAGGCTGACGCCGTTAACAAGAGGATCGGCATGTCGATGTGCCAGCCGCCATTCGACGCCTTCGCGGCGGTAGACCAACGTAACACGCAGCGGCCAAGCCTGGGATGGCAGGCCGCCGACCTCGACATGGCATCGTTCTATGATCACCAGAACCGCCATGTCGACTGAACAGTAGGTTTCGACCACTTCCTGCTCGAACGTGCCGTTCCTGAAGAAGCGGCCGACTGCCTCCCAGCGCTCATCGGTCATCTGCGAACCGCGCGTGGGTATGCCGCCGAATGGAGACATCAGCACGTAGTCGTCGGTGTGAGGGTTTAACGCACGATATCCGTCGATGTCGCCGCGCATGAGCGCGGCGTTCGCTTCCGCGGATTGTCGGATAAGCTCTGCGATCGCCTCACCGGGACCGCACTCTTCACCACCGTCGAGGGAAGCGCTCAGGGCGATTTGCGAGAATGCGGGGCCGATGCCTTTTGCGTCGAGAATGGGACGTCGCGTGGCTGACATGCGGTTCACTCCAGTCCGTTTCCACCAGTGCGGGGCAACCGTATGCCGCCTCGCCCACTCAGGAGAGCACTTCAAGGATCCTGAATCTAATGATATTATTTCACCGACATGCTGAAACTGGTTGACCTATCGCGCACAGACCTCAACCTTCTCGTCCTCTTCGAGGTCGTGCTGGACGAACGGCATGTCGGTCGGGCCGCCGATCGGCTGAAGCTCTCGCCTTCGGCGGTCAGCCACGGACTAGGCCGACTGCGCCGGCTTCTGAACGACCCGCTATTTCTTAAAACGCCCAAGGGTGTCGTGCCGACGGCGCGCGCGGTGGAGCTTTCGGCGCCAATCGCAGAGCTCCTCGCCCGGGTAAGGAGCGTCATTTCGACAGCGGAACCGTTCGATCCCGCGAGCTCCGCGCGCCGGTTCACGATCGGCGCTCCCGACGGCGTCTCGGCGGTGTTCCTGCCCCCGCTTCTCGACGAGCTGCGGCGTACCGCACCCAGTATCGACCTCGGCGTGCGTCAACTGCTTCCCGTTCCGGGAGAAACGTCCCCCGAGCGCGCATGGCGCAACGCCTTCACTGATCTGGAGGATCGCGCGATGGACATCGCAGTCGTCCCCTCTGATCACATCCCAGCGCGCTTTCATTCACGCGGCCTCTACGAGGAGGATTTTGTCGTCGCAATGCGCGCCGGACACCCGTTCGCAGTTGATCCTACTCCGGAGCGATATTGCGAGATGCAGCATCTGGTGGTCTCACTCACCGGCGATCCTCATGGCTTCGTCGATGAAGCTTTGGCGAAGCAAGGCTATTCACGGCGCGTTGCACTGACGGTTCCAAATTTTATGTTCGCGCTCGCTGCCATTGCCGAGACCGACCTGATCTCTGCACTGCCAAGGCGGTTTGTCGCAATCCATGCGGCACACTTCGGAGTCGTCACTGTCGAAGCTCCTCTGCCACTCCCGCGCTTCCGGCTCAATGCTGTCGCGCCCAAAGTCGCGATGATGGACACCGGCCTGGCGTGGCTTTTCGGGATCCTTGGAAAAGGGGCAGCCGTCCGCATCGAAGCAGGATAGGCATCCACCTCGACAAATTCCAATGCCGCAAGGTTCGAGACCTCGCAAGACTAAAAGACGGCCTTAACGTCTGCACATCCAAACGAAAAGTATAGTAGTTTCGTTGGTTGGAAAATTGCCGGACTTTCTGCAAATCATTGATTTCTCACACTTTCCAAACACCTCTTCTACCACCCATGAATCCAGGCCTTTAGACTCTGATCGTGGTATCGGAATAAAGCCTTCGTTGAGGTTCGGAGGTCTTTGCTCTTGGCCGTTCAGGGAGTGCTAGGGAACCGATAGGGTCAACAAAAAGGCTTACCAAACGGAACCGAAAGGCAACCAAGAACGAACCAGAAGGGATAGCTTTTTAGTCCATGCTAACTGACCTAATGTGGTCCGAGGGCGTTTGGTGTGTTCATTATGCGCAGCTGACCGTCCAACTTTCACGCCATAGAAGGGATACGGGCAAAGGGGCAGGACATGACAGACATTCATTCTACGAGCGTTGTTGATGTCATTCTCCGGAAGGACCGGCTCTCGGTCATATCCATTCTGTTCGTTGCGGGCTCTATCGCTCTTTCCTTGTGGGGGCATGGCAGGAACGAGCCGGGTGAGGGTAACGCGGTCCTATCGATTGCGCCTAAGGCGTCGATAAGCGCACCATGACAAAGTTCTAGCGTGCATCATTCAGCTCGTTCGAAGTGTCCAATTCTTGTAGCGGAAACCCCGGTGTAGCTTATAAGCGGAATTCTATGCCCAGACTCGGACCGTGTTCGACGACGTCGAAGACGATTCCATCGTTTTCGTAGTTCACGCCCAGCGCACGGTAGTCCGCGACTGCCGAGATGGCATCTTTGAATTTGTAGCCGACCCCCAAGGCCACACCCAGTCAACGTCCTCCACCGACGAGCCCCCATCCCGTGAGATGGATTGAAGAAGTAGTTGCCCCTGATGCCGACCACGACGTCCAGGTGGCCCTGTTTGATCTTCGAGAACCGAGGGTTCGAAAGCAAAGGCTGGCGAAGCGGAGGGCCAAGGAGGGCAAAGCCATGTCCGACTGCCCGGCGGGACAAAAAACCGACCGCATTCTCAATGGCGGTCACGGCTTTCGGGTCGCGGTGCTGGTGAACGACTTCGAGAGCTATGGACGATCCCGCGGGTCCGCCCCCCGTTGATCTAATATCGAAGCCAGCTGATTGAGAGAAGCTCTTCAGGCTGGTCGGCTCCATGATGACACCGGCGGACGGGTCGAGATTTTGGCCCATTCGGCTGGATTGGCAGAGAGTGGACGCGACGATCGAGCACACAGGGCTTCATTGTCGAAGAGGGCGCGCGTTGGTGGTCGGGCGTGCCCAATAACGCCGCAACCGCTGCTTCATCCATTGGTGGGATGGATTGTCGAGCGCGTAGTAACATGCCAGCCCAACGGCGATGCAGGCAACGAAGACGACGGCGAAAACGCTCAGCTGCTGGCTAAGCGACGCGTCCTTAGGCTCAAACCCGATTTTGTCAAAGATGTACCCACAGTAAGCAATGGTGATCACATGCGAGAGGTAGAGCGCATAGGAAGCATCGCCGATGTAACGAAGAAACTCGACCTTCCGTTGTCTTCGGTTGCGCTCGCAAGAAAGTGCGCCAACCAACAGGAGTGCTGCGGGTAATCCCCACATTAAGACTCTTCGAGATCCGCCCACGGGCGGTCCCACCCAGAACGAAAGCCCGATACCTGCCACGCCCAATCCAATAAAAAGCATGTCCGCGTTTTTTGGAAGAGCCCTGCCGGAGAGGTACCAGACGGCGATGAATATGCCCGCGAAAAACTCCAACAGCAATGGCGAGGCGACCACTCTTAGAGAGGCGACTTCGCTGGAGAGAAATCGTGCGAACATCAAAGTTCCCAGGGTCACCGTGAGATAGGTTAAGCGATGCCTCTCCTTTAGCGCCAACCCATACGCGAAAATGAGATAGAAGTACATTTCTATGTTGAGCGTCCACCCCACCGCAAGTGCTGGTCCATCAGCTCCGTTCCGGGCGGAATAAGGAATAAACAGCAGCGATTTCGCAAGCTCAGAAACAGTCGGGGACGCCTCATCAAATGACCCCGGCGACAAACTCGCCCCAACCGCAAATATTATGGTGAAGAGCCAGTAGAGCGGGACGATCTTGATAATGCGATGCGAAAGAAACTCGGCTGGCCTCACATGTTTCCCGGCGGTCACCGACCACATAATGAAGCCGCTGACGACGAAAAACAAATCGACACCAGCCGCGAGCGGCCGCCACTGCCACCCGAAGATGAAACCAATGTGATAGACGGCAACCGACGTTGCGGCAAACGCTCTGAGATATTGAACCGGGTAGATCATGTCACCTGGTGCGCTGAACCTCGCATTGCTCATTGTCCCCCTCCTTCCGAAAGTCGCTGTTCGTCGATAGCCTTCACTCGTCGATCTGCCAGCTCAGCTGGCGTAGCGTTCGCCAACTTCCTGCCGTTTTGAAGAGGTTCGTGAATGAAGAGGCTGGTTATCTGCGCCTCAAATGGCCAATGCGAAGCCGAAAGGCCGTTCGATATCATAGTCAGCCGTTTTGTTCGTTGGGTGGGCTCTCTTGTAAAACGGGCTCCCGCGAAAGCCCCAAGGCCTTGAAATGATTGACGCGCTGGAGGGAATTTTTCAGAAGCATTGCCGGAACATTGTTTTCCAGCGTCGGCGTCCCCCGCCAGTGAAGTATGTCGACTACAGTCAGCCGGGTGTTTTGAGTGAGCTGCCAAAGAGATTGAGATCGGACTGACAGAGCCTCGTTCATGCACCGACCGGTGCCGTCCTGAAAGCGGCAGAAGAAAACTAGAGAGCGCCGCAACGACAGCAATCAGCGTGATAGTCCTTCTTCTCAAGCCAAGTTTCAACTTGTCACACCACACATTCGGCACTCTGCAAGCAGGAAAGAGAATGGTAGCGAATCCAAGACTTTCTTATAACTCGTCTAAAGTGACTACTCGGCGCTGACCTGCCTCATAAATTCGGGTATCAACTTAAGCGAAAATAGGTCGGGCGGCACTCGATCGATTGATCAAGGATATGTGCAGCCGTCAGGAGACAACCGCAGTCGAAGTCGGCCTGGGGACGAGCATGATCGAGCCCACGACATGGCAACACGCTGTTGCTTGATCGGGTTGAGGGTGTGCAGGCTCTCCATCCCGACTATATCCGTCGCCTTCCTATTGTCACACCGCGCTTAGATATCGCTATTCGTTCGTTTCTACAAAAGGTTGGATAGCACCCTCGATCGTGCCCTATTCGGCGACCAGGGGAAAAGGAAAGATGCCGAGGGGCATTCGCCCCGCGCGAAAGCTTGTCGATAGAGTCTCACCTGGGACTGGTTGACACGCATTCGACCTAATCGCTGGCGAGATGGGCGACGTATCGCACTGTCAAATCCCGCTGGGCCCTGGGGGTGTCGATCCTCCAGCCACGATGGGCGACAAAGACCATGCTGGGGCAGCCCCGCAGCCGGGGTACTACCGAATGCGAACCTTCAACGACCGGCGCGAGCGTTCGAGCAGGAATTGGCGAACCGGCGAGATCTAGTGCACAAGTGCAAAAATTAGCGTCTTGTGGTATTGTGCCGAGCTGTTGTCGGTGGCCAAATTCACGAGAACCTGCGTCATGATGACAATGACGATTTTGTTCCTCACTGTATCGTTTGCTGTCGCGTGGGGCGACATCGGCCATTCCGAACAGTTTCTGCGCAACGTCCAACGAGAAGCGGGCAAAGCACAAAGCGACGTGCCAAGTATCTTCGGCCGCTTCGGCTGGGAGATCGGGGATATTGGAAAGGAACTGAATCGCGTTCGCTCGCAAGCACAAGTCTTGACCGCAGCTGCGGCATTGGAGCAATGGATCATCGCATCGCGAAATAGTGCCCGTTCCAGTGGTGTGATGCCAATGCCGCCGGCGCTTCGTCAAGCGCTCGGAAACTTTTATGACGAGCAGATCTATGACATGGTGGCTTTCAAAATTGGTGGTAGCGCCCCCCTGAACCTCGCAGACCTGGCCATGCGATATGGCGATGCAGACGCGGTGACATTGATCGACACCGTAATTTTCAAAGATGAAGTTGGAGCAAACGATCTTGGGCTATGGGTTCACGAGCTTAAGCATGTTCAGCAGTTTCGGGACTGGGGAACGCGTAGTTTTTTCATACGGTATTTGAGCGACTGGAAATCTGTTGAGGACGAGGCATACGCCGCCACTGACCGATTCAATTCGATCCAGCAGAGGACAGCGCCACAGACCCGTTAGCCCAACGTCATTCAGCCGACGCCCACTGTACCTCAAGCCGTACAGCCTCGGGCCGAATGCGGTCGGTTGTAGGATAGGGCGTCGGTATACCGGCGCCTCGGCCGATGCCTTGCGCTCACCCATCCGAGCCACTGCACGGCGGCTTGTCGCCGCCTAGCTGCGCGACGCGCGATTTGTCCGCCATCGCTTCGGATGTACGCGGACTTGTTTCGACGCATTACTCAATCGAAATACACGATTAGCGATGACGATCTGCAATGGCTTGACACGCGTTGAAGCGCCTATGGTTCAAGACTGGCCGTAAGTGGAGTGGCCGTATGGTTCATTGTTTCCCAAGGACTAGGTCCGAGCTGCATATTCAACAATGCAATCCTTCGCCGGTCCGTTCCCACATGTCCGAACCTCGCAAATCCGAAGGGCGCTCGACCCTTTCGGGGAGCGCCCTTCGCCGACCCGGACAGCTTCAAACGCGCGACAAGATCGCTGCAGGATGCCATCACATTTGGGTGGTAGACCCCATATGTGTCGTCGAAAGGAGAATTCAATAGGTCGAAGGCTACCAATCAGGTTTCACATCGCCGGTCATGTGGTGATGAACGTCCAGACATGCCACCCAGGTGGCATCTTCAGTGAAGCAAGAGGCGGTTCCTTCAAACAAATCACCGGTGAGGGTCGAAGCAGGTGAAAGCTGTGGTTGTGCGAATTGTCTCCGCTCGATCCCGCAAGCGGTGCCGATCATCGCCGCCAAAATGTCGAAGACGGGATTTGGTCGCCGATTGGGAGCGCATGTATTGTCGGATGTTCTCGACCGGTTCAGTTCGCGCGAGAGGGCAGAAAGCGCGAGCCCATAGGTGGACATGACGGCTGCTCTTGCAATGCGCAGCTGCATGCGGGGCGGCATCTGCTCGGCTTAAACCGTCAAACACCGCCGCGAGCGACCCGGCTACCCTGCTGCGCCCGGTAAGGCTTAGTAACCGGTCTGGGGAAGTAGCCTATACCGCTTCAGGGATGCGAGCGATAACCTTGATTTCGAAATCAAAACCGGAGAGCCAGTTCACACCGATTGCCGTCCAGTTGGGATAAGGCGGACTGCTGAAGATCTGGTTCTTGACGGCCATGATGGTCTCGAACTGGTTTTCGGGATCTGTGTGGAACGTGGTTACATCGATAATATCGTCGAAGGTGCAGCTTGCCGCTTTCAGTGTTGCCCTCAGGTTGTCGAAGGCCAGTTCGACCTGACGCCCGAAATCAGGTTCGGGAGTCCCATCGGAACGACTGCCGACCTGCCCGGAGACGAAGAGGAGGTCGCCGGAGCGGATCGCGGCTGAATAGCCGTGTGCTTGGTAAAGTGCATGCCTATCGGCGGGAAAAATTGCGTCACGTTGCGTCATGTGTCGATCTCTCTTCATCTTGGTGGGTGGCACTTGATGAGCAAAACGCTGCTTGGGGAGCTTCACAGGCTTTCGCATCATTGATATACGCCACGTATGTCAACTATCAAACATACGCCTCGTATGTCAATACATATACGTCACGTATGCGAAAAGCGGGAGTCATGATGATGATAAAGCGACGCGTCGAGATGATGGAAGAGACCCGCGCAAAGCTGGTTGCTGCTGCGCGAAAGGCATTTGCCGAAAAAGGCTATGCTGGCGCCTCCATGGACGAGTTGACCGCCGAGGTCGGCCTCACTCGGGGAGCGCTTTATCACAACTTCGGGGACAAGCGTGGCCTTTTGGCTGCCGTCGTCAACCAGATAGACGCTGAAATGGCCTCGCGAGCGCAGGAGATCGGCGGTCGAGCGGAAAACGCCTGGGAAGGGCTGCTTACTGAGGGTACGGCCTATATCGAAATGGCGCTCGATCCCGAAGTGCAGCGGATCGTTCTGCTCGACGGGCCAGCGGTCCTCGGAGATCCATCGCAATGGCCTAGTCAGAGCAACTGCTTGCAGGCGACAAAGCAGACGGTAAAGCGGCTGATCGCGCAAGGGATCTTGAAGCCAGTGGATGCAGAGGCGGCCGCCCGGCTTCTGAATGGCGCCGCGCTCAATGCGGCTCTCTGGATTGCGGCCAGCGAAGATCCGAAGGATGTCTTCCCGAAGGCCGCCCAGGCCTTCCGTTACCTGGCCACGGGTCTGCTTGCAAATTGATGATCTCATCCACCCTGCCACGCGCCGCGATCGTGCGCCGGCCCCGACAAAGAAAGTCCCTCGTAGCGCCCTCCCGCCAGTCGCTCGACCCTTGGCGTCGGGTGCTCTCCACGCCCCGCAAGCGCATGAACCGCGATCACGCAACCGCACGGCAGCAGGAAATGCGCAATGTCTTCGTTACATTTTTGCTTCAATGCAACCGCAACACCTGCCCTGCCCGCAGAAGCCAAGGATGGGAAGGACAGGGCAGGTGCGGGATTGTCGAGCGGACTGTGACGTCGGAGCGTGACCCCTTCGCCGAGAAATCACGATCAAGCCGCCAAGGAACCTAATCTGCGCCGGTTGGCATAATAAGTAAGGTGGCGAATTGCCTCGGTGAAAGGAGTTCCTTGCCGCCTGCGCCCCTTCGATATCGTGAAAGCAGCACGGATGACTTTTTTGTGACCCGCTGTCGGATCGGATCCTCCTCCAACGTCCTTTGAATGCGACGACGAATTCAATGATGGGAGGAGAATGAACATGCTGACTGTCGCGGGCCATTACAGCGTTCCAGCGATCGGCCGAGGACTGGCGTGCAGTTCCAACTTGGAAATGTCCAGAAAAACCACATCGGTCACTCGGGGCCTCCGCTCTGACAGCTTAAGTGGCCGAAACGTTCTGCTTCCCGCCCCCTACGCACTTGTCAACGCCGTGACGCTGTCTGTTTGAAACTGGAGGAAATCAAGATGATGAAACTATATGGATTAGGTCCGACGCGCTCGCTTCGCGCACTTTGGGCCCTTCAAGAGCTCGACGCGGAATTCGAGTTTGTTCCCGTCAACCTCCTGGCTGGCGAAAACCGTCGCCCCGACTTCCTGCGCCTCAATCCCGCCGGAAAACTCCCGGTGCTGGTTGACGGTGACCTTGTACTTACAGAATCCGCCGCGATCGTCATGTATTTAGCAGAAAAGTATGACGCCAAAGAGCTCATGCCCGCCGACTTAAGGGAACGGGCGCGGGCGTACCGCTGGTCTATGTTTGCGGTCACCGAACTTGAACAGCCGCTGTGGCGGATCGCCAAGCACGCCTTTATATACCCCGAAGACAAACGACTGCCGCAAGACATAGCTCTCGCCAGAGAGGAGTTTATGGCGATGGCGGCAATACTTGAGCGTCACATGGATGGGCGTGAGTTCATCGTCGGCGATAAAATTACCATCGCTGATTGCGTCACCGCCTATGTTGTCGATTGGGGCAATGAAAATGGGCTGGTTGACGGCTGTCCAAATCTCAAAGCCTATCTTGAGCGGATGTACGCGCGCCCCAAGGCGCCGCAGCGCATCGCCGAAGCCCTCGCAAACCTCCAACCTGTTGCCTGATCGAGATCTTCGGAAGTGCGCTCCGTGACAGGCGATGCCTGCCTGCTACCCGAAGCACGCACCGAGAAACTGCGAACCTTCTTGCGCAGCCGGCTTGCCGATCTGAGGTAACCAACGGTCGCGTCGTCTATTCTCGGTGATGTTCGATTGAGGGGGCGCAGGCAAGGAGGTGAAATCCGGTCACCGCTGCCGTGACTTGAAGAATACGACGAGGGCTCGTCCAAAAGGTTCAAAAATGGCGAGCCCTGTCGCACCTCGTGCCGCGGGAGCTCATCTCAATCCCCGCTGCACTTGGAATCACGGTCTTTGTGTCCCTGTGAAAAAATGATGCCAAAAGTCAGCTCGGGGGCAAACTAGCTAAAAAGGATTAGTACGGTAGCACATCTTCAGCGCAGGTGCCGCCGAGAAGGAAAATGCCTCTTTCTCAGGCATCGACAATCTCCATTGTCGTGGCTCCATCAAGGCGTTCGAGCGGCAGCGTTTCGGCAATGACAGTGACGGGTGCGCGTCCCCATATCGCCGATTGACCAGCTGCCATCTTGGTCGCGTCTGGCGTAATATTGCGGGCTTATTCGAATTATCACTTTGGTCTCTGTTTTTCGGTGAGCTGAATCGCGGTCACGTCAATGTTCTCATCGCCGGCGATGCTGGCCATTAGCCGATCCAGGCTTTGTTCGTTGGTGACACCGTGCTGATAGAAATAGATGATCTGGCTTGCGAGTTGGTCGCGCTCAGCGTCGCCCGTTATGTGATGGGTAGTACAGATGCGATCGAAGATTCTCTTGCAGATTTCAACATCGTCGTTCTGTAAGGGCATTTCACGGGCAGAGAAATGGTCTCTGGTCATGGTTGGTTTCCTCAATACTCCCTAAGAAGCCAACAGAAACCCCGCCAAAAGCGGGGTAAGGTATCTCACGATGTTATTGCGACAAGGGCTCGTCTAGAGAGGGGTCGAAGGCGAGCCCAAGCCATCAGTCTAGTGCCCAAGGGATAATCCCACTGCACTAGGGCGCACGTCGACTTCAGCGACTGGAGGAAGCTGAAAAAACCGTGCAATCGACAACGCGCACGAGAAGGAAAAGTTCCCCGGTATTCGGCGCATGCTCCGGGCAGTTTCTCAACATCGAGCGCGGGTTAACATCGACGCCCGTATGACGTCTCTGGGCTGACCGTGGCAAACGGGTTTAGCGAACTGGTCGCAAGACCTGTCTTGCCAGATCGATGAAGGCGCGCAGCTTCGGTTGGGCTTGAGTGCGCTGCGGAAAGTAAAGGAAAAGACCAGGCGTCGTCGGCAGGAACTGCTCAAGCACACGAACAAGCTGGCCGGCGCGCAATTCCGCGTCTACGGCGATATCGGCGACATAGGCGAGGCCAAGGCCGGCCCGTGCCCAGGAGACGAGCAGCGCACCGTCGTTGACGATCAGGCTACCCGGCGGGTCCACGGAGAAGCTCCGGCCGTCGCGTTCGAACTCCCACCTGTAGAGCGCGCCCGAATTCGGAAAGCGATACCGAATTGCCTCATGGCCCGCCAGGTCCTGTGGTGCCTCCGGTCGGCCGCGAGCGGCGAGATATGCGGGGCTCGCCACGACCGCCCAGGTAATGTCCCGGGAAAGACGCACCGCGACCATGTCACGCTCGACATACTCGCCGATGCGGATGCCGGCATCGAAACTGCGTGCGGACAGGTCGACTGTCGCATCCTCGACCGCCACCTCGACTGCGATCCTCGGATACTCGCGCCTCAACGCGGGAACGACAGGCTCCATAACCAATGGCACCGCCATGCGCGGCACTGTGAGGCGCAACAATCCCGACGGTTCGTGCACCGAGGCGGCGTCCTCGACAGCGGCGATGATTTCGGCGGCCGCAGGAGCGGTGCGCGCCAGCAGAGCCGCGCCGGCTTCCGTCAGGCCGACGCGACGTGTCGTGCGGATGAACAAAGGCGTCCCAAGCTTTTCTTCGAGGGACTTCACCGCCTGGCTTACGGCAGCTGGCGACACACCCAGTCGGGCGGCCGCTGCGGTGAAGCTGCCGGCCGCCGCCGCCGCAAGGAAAGCTGGGAGGCCAAAGAATGGATCCGATCGCAAGCTCATGTGTCGATTATTAACCCATGCTTTAAAATCCTGAAAGGAGATCGGGATTTTTCCCGGCAATTTCCTCGGTTAGGCTCTCCCCATCGACATTAGAGGAGATAGGACATGACCGACGCAATTACATCCGACAAAATGGTTCTGCCACGCCGCGACATTCTCACTGGCATGCTTGTTGCTGGCGCAACGGTTGGCGCGGGGTTCGCCGCTAAACCGGCAGGGGCGCAGGCTCCTGGTGTCCTCCAGGGTAAGGTCGCAATCGTTACCGGGGGAACGTCTGGCATCGGCGCGGCGACCGCCGGCGTCCTAGCTCAGGCCGGAGCCAAGGTTGCGTTCAACGGCCGGCGAGAAGCACTCGGGCGCGAAGTTGAGGGGCGGATTCGGGCCACTGGCGGCGAGGTCGTCTATATCAAATCCGACGTGCGCGACGCCCATCAGGTCGAGCGTTTCGTAGCTGAAACAGTCGAGCGTTACGGCCGCCTCGACATTGCCTTCAACAATGCTGGCATCGACCTGCCGCCAGCGCCAATTGCCGATACCGATATTGCCGGCTTCGATGATCAGATTGCGACGAACCTGCGCGGTGTCTTCATCGCAATGAAATACGAGCTGCCCCATCTCGTCCGCTCCGAAGGGGTGATGATCAACATGTCTTCGATCGGCGGCCGACATGCCTTTCCAAATATCGTCGCCTACGGAGCTTCAAAGGCTGCCGTCATCCACATGACTCGCGCCGCCGCACAAGAGTACGGACGGCACGTACGCATCAACGCCATCGCGCCTGGAGCGATCGAGACGCCGATGCTCGAGCGGGTGCGGCGCGACTGGAAAGTGACGACCGAACAACTTGTTGGCCCCTACCCCATGCGGCGCGCCGGCACGCCGGAGGAGGTTGCGTCCCTGGTCGTTTTCCTCGCCAGCGATGCCAGTTCCTATATAAGCGGGCACGTCATCGGGATCGACGGCGGGGATCTTGCTTAGTTTTCTGGCTCCGAAAGCGGGCCTCACCAATCCCCACGGGCCATGTTAAGTTATGACGTTGGGATATTGAGGGTGAACGTTTGGTCGAACCTATTTCGCAAGAGCAATTTTCGGCGCTGAAGCGGAACGCCGTTCTTTCGAATGGGCTTCGGCTTGCCTATGTCGAGATGGGCGACCCCGACGGCGTGCCGATCCTCCTGCTCCACGGATTTACCGACAGCGCCAGAAGTTGGAGCCTCGCCGCGCCATATCTCGAAGGCTTTCGCGTGATTGCGCCGGACCTGCGCGGCCACGGGCATTCTGACAAACCTGAGGGCTGCTACACGATACCCGAGATGGCAACTGATGTCCGGCTCCTCATAGAGATGCTGGGTCTTGTGCCAACCCACGTGGTCGGCCATTCGCTTGGTGGGCGGCTTGCGCAAGCGGTCGCCGAGCGCTGGCCTCGTCTCGTTCTCAAAATCGTTCTCTTATCGACCTCAGCCGCGCTGCGCGAACGTCGGGGGTGGTTGTGGGAAAACATCAAGATGCTCCGCGATCCGATCGATCCAGAATGCGCATTCATGCGGGAATGGTGTGCTGGAAAACCTCCGGCCGACGAGAATTTTCTTGCCCATGCTCGACGCGAAAGCGCCGCGTTGCCGTCACGCATCTGGCATTCGATTTACTACGAGCAGCTTGCCTATGACCCCTTGCCACTTCTCCAGGATATTTCCGCACCGACCCTCATCCTGCGAGGCGAGGAGGATATGATCGCGACGAAGGAACATCAGGCCCAGATGCTTGAAGCGATCGCTGGCGCGGAGCTCATTTCTCTTCCCGGCCACGGCCACAACCTCCACTGGGAAGCCCCTGAAAGAGTGGCCGGCTTAGTTCGGACTTTTCTGGAACGCCCGTGGTAAGCCGGAACTGAGTTGGATTAAGCCCCTTGTGACGGATTCCCTCGGGAGCCTCAATCCGCGCAAGCTGTGTCAGAGGAATGCACGACCTCCCGACCTACGCCTCATTTCTAGGTGCTGTTCTTGCCTATCAACTATCCGGAGTCGGCCGAGACACGATGCTCGTCATCAGCCGTGACACGGGCCAGATCCTTCGAATATGGCAGCAGCGCATTGCGGGCAGCACCCGACGCATCGGCACGAAGGTGGCCGGTGCGAGGAGGCACCGGTCTCTTTCGATTGCGAAATGGCAGAGGCCGTTATTGCGCGGCTTCTTCGATCAAGTCGGCGACGACTTGCGGCTTCGAGGTCATCACGACATGGGAAGCGCCTTCGACCACGACAGTGTGCTTGGAGCCTGCCCGCTCCGCCATGAAGCCTAGCGCCTTTGCCGGGATATTCTTGTCGCCGTCGCCATAGATGAACCATGAAGGCAAGGTTTTCCAGGCCGGCTCGCCGGATTTCTCGGTCAGTGCCGCCTCGGCGATCGGGCGCTGTCCCGCCGCCATAAGAGCGGCTTGTTCCGACGGTACGTCGTGAGCAAACTGCTGGTGGAACTTTGCCTTGTCGATGTAAAGGTCTATGCCGCCATCGGCCAACTTGACCGGGGCCGCGAGCGCTTCGCCAAGTGTGCCACCTGGAAATTTGCCGGCCAGGTCCGCTGCCGCTTCTCCAGCTTCCGGTGCGAAGGCTGCGACATAGACGAGCGACTTGACGTTGTCATGACCCCTTGCCGCGTTCGAGATCACTTGCCCGCCATAGGAGTGGCCGACGAGGACGACGGCCCCCTCGATACTGCTCACGACGTTTGAGACATATGCTGCATCACTCGAAACACTGCGCAGAGGGTTGGCCGCGGCGACGACCGGATAGCCGTCCTTTTCGAGAATTTGGATGACGCCGTTCCAGCTCGAAGAGTCGGCAAATGCGCCATGCACGAGGACGACGGTGGGCTTGGCCGACTGAGCGGCAGCACTACCTGCGAGAAGAGCACCAGCAAGGGCGACGGCGGCAGCAAACTTGGACATGTTATTTCCTTTCTATCGTTGGTGGTTTCTCGGAGTGACTCAGCCTTTTTTAGATGACGATCAGTTTTTGGGGCGAACACGTCGGCGCTGAAATTGGCAAAGCAGCATTCCGCAATGTCTGTTGCGTACGATTTATTTGTGCACAATCTAAATAAACGAAAGGGATTTTGCAGTCAATAGCGCGCAAGCAGATCGCACACAAAATATTTTGGAACGCATTATCGCCAACGCAGCCGATACTGAACCCGACCTCCCTGATATCGGAAAATGCCATGTTTTCCCATCCATTCGGGCGGGCCACGACCTTCAACCAGCTCTATCGCCCTGCTTGCCGATCTCGGTCTTACCTACCCTCAATATCTGGTCTTGGATTCGCTCTGGGAGAGGCCTTGTTTCTGGACTCCAGTACCTTGACGCCCTTGCTGAAGCGACGGCGGGTCTTGTCACTCGCACACGCAATCGGCAGGAGGAGCGCCAGGTGCTTCTTCACCTTTCGGCTGAGGGTCAGGCGATTAAGGATCGTACCGCGCCGGTCTCGATGTGCATCAGCGATCTTGTGGGGATTGGCGCCGAAAACAGCGCGAGGGATCAGCAATCGAAGCTGTCCGATGCGCTCTCTTAGAGAGGAGGCGTAGAATGAGCCAAATCGCATGAAAACGATGTCGATTAATTGAAGTAGCGCTAAAATTCTCTGAGCCGGCCGAAATCTCGCCGATCGGTCGATAAAAAGCACGAGGCCACTCTCGTGGTTTCTATATGAACTTTGTTTGCGTCTCCCGACGGCGTTGATCGCGAAGCTGCTTTGGTGGCAGAAGCTGCGTCATACCGCACTTTTCGATATGCGGCAGGAAGGCCGATTCTGGACACTTTCTTTTCATTTGACGCTCCCTAGTTGTTATCTTGCTAACCAAAGCGAAACCTGATTGAAAAAATGACCTTCAGCAATGTCTCAACAGTCTGAGGTGGGGATGAAAGTTTCTAATGTGGCTGCGTCTATGAACGGTCAAGCTGCTGAACTTGTTTCTTATTATGGGAATAGCCTACGACTGTTAAAATGCTCTGCAAAGGTTGCGCAGGCCTATAGAATCGTGGCCGCGGCCGACGCGACTCTTTGGCAGGTATATCCAGAGCTGCTCGACCCCGACCGCAAATCGCTTGTCGAGGCCGTGCTTGCCGGCGGCATCCCGTGCAATATTGCGATTGAACCTGGCGCGTCCAATGAGGGGCGCAATCTTCTCCTTTTCAGCACCGAACGGGGACTCGGCGTCATCGAGACGCGAGACGAGGCGGCTCGTTCGAAGGTGCCGCATGGAGATGCAGATCGAGCTTTGCTTCTTCATCAGGCCAGGCATGACGCATTGACGGGACTGGCCAACCGTCGCCAGTTCAGCAGCGACCTTCAGGCGAATCTCCCGATGCTTGCCGGGTACAAGCTTGCATTGATGCAGATCGATCTCGATGACTTCAAGCCGGTCAACGACACCCTTGGCCATGGCGCCGGCGATATCGTGCTCAAGATGACGGCGGAACGGATCCAATCCGTTCTCCGCGACGGTGAGACCGCCTACAGGCTCGCAGGCGATGAATTTGCCGTCATTCAATCCTGTGACGACCAGCCCGCTGAAGCAGAGCGTCTGGCCGAATCCTTGGTCCGGGCGTTCAAAGATCCGTTTACCATCGACGGGATCAGTGTGTTTGTAGGCGCGAGCGTAGGAATTGCCATTGCCCCGATAGACGGCAACGACGGCGAACAATTGATGAAGGCCGCCGACATTGCGCTCTACGCAGCCAAGAATGACGGACGCGGCCGGGCGAGAACGTTTAACCGCTCGATGATGATTATGCTGGAACAGCGTGAGCTGCTGAGGCGCAGCTTACGTGTTGCCCTCCAGGAACAACAGTTCTTTATTGAGTATCAACCGCTCGTCGAGATTGCGGACGGGATCATAGGATTCGAGGCCCTGCTGCGCTGGCGTCACCCTTATGCTGGCGTTGTTCCACCCAGTCTTTTCATTCCCATGGCCGAAGCCGACGGCCTGATGGGCGATATTGGAGCGTGGGTGCTGGAAAACGCCTGCCGCCAGGCGTCAACATGGCCCTCGCATTTTATTGTATCGGTCAATCTTTCTCCGGCGGAATTTCTAATCGGTGGTTTCACCGATCGCGTAGCGGAAATCCTGGACCAGGTCGGACTCGAGGCCGATAGACTGGAACTCGAAATAACCGAAACCGTCTTGCTTGAGCGCACGACCAATAATCTCGACACGCTCCACACCCTGGAGGTCTTGGGCACCCGGATCGCGCTCGACGACTTTGGCACTCGCTATTCGTCCCTGAGCTACTTGCAGAACTTCCCGTTCGACACGATCAAGATCGACAAGCACTTCATCAACGATGTCGAGACGAACCCGAGGAGCCAGACGATCGTGCGCTTCATCATCGGCCTTGCGCATGGATTGGGGATGCGGGTTACGGCCGAAGGCGTCGAAACAGCCGGTCAAGCCGCTTGGCTTGGCAGAAAAAAATGCGACAGACTGCAAGGAACCTTCTTGGGCGCCCCGATGTCTGCCGAAGCGATTGGCGATTTTCTGCGTCAATCCTCGTTCGAGATGCTTTAAGCTCTACCAACCGCGCTCCCGCCCGAAGGTCGTCCTTCGACCTCAAATCACACATAGGCGATGCGCGCACCGTCCGTTCGTCAAGCGGAAAAAGCCGCAAGGCAGCCAAAGATGCGGTTCGACACGAACAACTATCAGGACCTCGTTTGACGGCCCCTGAATCGCATCATCAGTCCAAATTCAGCGAGACCAGCGCCGCCCACCGGCGTGACGATCGCAGTTTCTTGTCAATCGCGGATTTCTATCCAAACTGGTGCGTGATCACTCGCGTGCGGTAGCGATCGGACAGACTTGTCGACGCCCGCAGCGACCAGATCGTCGGCCAACGATGCGTTTAGCAAAAAGTGATCGATCCGAAGGCCGGCGTCGCGAGCGAACGCGTTGCGAAAATATTTCCAGAATGTGTAGATGCGTTGATCAGGATAGAGATGCCGGATCGCATCGGTCCAGCCCTGCGAAACAAGATCAGCGTAGGCCGCCCTCACCTCGGGCCGGAACAAAGCGTCGTCGCGCCATCGCTCAGGGGCGTAGACGTCGATATCGGTCGGCATGACGTTGAAATCACCTATCAGCGCGCTTGGAACATCAAGTTCGAGAAGCTCGGCAGCGTAGCTTTTAAGGCGCTCGAACCAACGGAGCTTATAGTCGAATTTCGGGCCCGGCGCCGGATTGCCGTTGGGAAGATAGATGCACCCGATGATGATGCCGTCGATGACCGCTTCAATATATCGGCTATGCGTGTCGTCAGGATCGCCGGGCAGACCACGCCTGGTTTTTACAGGCTGCTTTCCTTTGGCCAGGATGGCGACACCGTTCCAGCTCTTCTGGCCGTGCCAGATGGCGCCGTATCCCGCCTTCTCAAGCGCGCGGCGCGGGAACTTTTCGTCAGGTGTTTTCAGCTCCTGCAGACATGCAATATCCGGCGAGGTTTCCTTCAGCCAGCGCAGGAGAACATCGAGCCGGCCGTTTATACCGTTGACGTTGAAGGTCGCGATTTTCACGGCTAATCAGAGCTCGGTGTGGCCGTTGGACGGTCACATTCCCCGACCATTGGCTCGTCTTTCGCCTTGTGACGGCAATCGGCGAAAGCCAAGCCGCCGACGTTGCTCCCCTCAAACCGTTCCTTCTCGTTGCCCCGGGCGTAGCGTTCCTCGGACCTGGCATCGGTGAGCTTGCGCTTGATCATGTCATTTCATCCTCCTGGCTGCCGTCCCATTCACAACGCATGTCGCGGCAATAAGATGCATTAAATCAAAGGCATGTTCTTGGCGTGTTAGGCGCGGGACTGAGCGCCGCCGAGCCATTGCGGGCATTTTGTGTTAAGATAGGCAGCCCGCTGGCCGAAATGGTGTTGCCTTTCAGCGTTTCGAACGGGAACATTTGAACGCCCGACGTTGCGTAATGGATTTCCGGCCGGGTAGTAGTTCGCGCCCCTGATACGTGGCCATGCGCCGTCCTCCATGACCCACAATCGGCTAGCGCAGGAACTATCGTTTTTTGTCATGCGTTCATTTGCCGGACGTGGTCGCTAACGTCCCTCTTCGTCACATTAGCCCGCCGTGGCGGGCATTTTTTTGGGCATACGGAGACGGCTTCGGGCCCTAAAGATTGAGTGGGTGATCGTTGGGCGTGCTTCCACAAATATTGCGCTCCCCCGCCTGGATGGGGCCGATGCATCGCTTGCGATCGGATTTCGGGCGAATTCCGTCCGCGGGACGCTTCTTGCAACCTTCACGATAAGCGTCCGCAAAGGGACGCCCTGACAGTTGCCAATGCCGATGCCGCAAGCGTTCCATCATCCACCGTGGCGTGCCCTCGTGCAGCAATGGTTTTGCAAGAGAGCGTGCGAAAGCGCCAGAGGGCCAAGACGGGTATTTGTGAAGCTACAAAAATGTGGGGGAGAATTACCCAAAAGAGGTAATTCGATTTGGCGGGGACTCATGTTAAGAAAAACTAACGCGGCAGTTGTATTTGGTCGTCGCGAGTTGGGCGGGTCGCATCGGCGGATGCGGCCTGTCTCGTTTTCAAGCCCCTGCGGGGCCGGCTGCTGTCCAAAAGCGTCGCCTGAACCCTCGAGCCACGTAACTGCTCAGCCGTTTTCCGCGGCAGGTGGATCGCACATCGAGCCCCGATTGCGGGTGGCTCTCGCCGCGGGGCGATCGTGATGTGGGAACCGGACTGGCCAGCTTCATCGGAGCACATGCTCACAGTGTTAACGACGTTGAGGAATCGTGACTCGACTCATCCCTGACCTCGATGGTTCTATTTGAGAACAGGTTGGGGAGTTGGTCGATGGGATATGAGTGGGATGACGCCCGCGAGCGTCGGGCTTACGCTATAAAGGTCGTCTCGATAGTGCTGGCATCAGCGGTGACGGCAGGAGTTCCAACTTGGATCGTTGCAAAAGCCATGGGGCTTTGAAAGCGTAGCGATCAATTCCTCAGAGGCCGGGCTCGGCGATACCCGCCGTGACGTTTGCGTCTTTCCCGTTGCCTGTCGCGTCGGTATCGGCCGCAAGGAGCTTCGCGACGGCTTGCACTGAATTTCGTGCGTGAAACGCTCCCGTGCCGACACGACCACTTTGAAGCGAGGTCAACGGACATTTGATTTTCGATGGATCAAACTGGAGCCTGAAACTCGAGGGGACACAATCGGCGGCTATCGCTGAAAGCCCCCGGTTCTCAAATGTCTCTATTCTGCAGCGTCGCAGATGAGACTCCGACCCTTGCGCCAGAAATTTCCTGATTTTTCAGCAGCGCGAAGCTTGTGATATTTGCTGCTATCGCATGCGATCGAAGACCTCGGGCCGCAATCTTCCAGTCTGCATCAGGTATTGCAGGGTGTACGATATCGACAGCGCGTCATCGAGAGCGTCATGCCCCTGCAATGAGGGATGTTCGACGCCATAGTAGTCGGCAAGCTTGTTGCTCGGTGTTTTCGCCAGATCCTCGACCGGCATTCCCGCCGCAATCAGGAGTTTGACGGCATTGTCGAAACGATAGGCCGGAATAGGAGGCCGAACACCTACGACATAGCAACTGATCGCGACCATATTCAATTCGTCCTTACCCCATGACCAAAACCGAGCACCCTCCGAGAAGCTGTCGACGTCTGCAAGAGCTTCTTGCAAAGTCACGCCTTCAGCGTCGATGCGCCCTTCAGTAATGCCGGTCAGCTTGGTAAAGAACGGGGCGATTGCATATCTGTCACCAAACCTGTCGATGGGCCGGACGTAGGCTTTGTATGTGTCCAAGAGAGGAAAATCACCTTCTAGCCCGAGCTTGACGGCCCCGATCTGCGCGATAACGGGATCGGGATCGTGGGCCGCGCACCAAAATCTGTGTTGCGAGCCTTCGAGGCAAAGAAATTCGCAGTCAAATATGATTGCAATCTTCATGATCACCGTCGCTCTTCGGCGCGTCCCTTGGCAGCAGGAATATGATGTTTCCGTGAAACCGACGACGATGCTCGGCGACTAACTCCGGCACCATAACTGATTTGGGATTTTCGAAAAGGTCTGGCCGTCATGGTGCAGACGGCGGTCACAACGTTTGCGATAATTCATTGCGGACTTTTTGCACGCCCCTGGTTTGCTGAGCAACCTCCGCGGCCTTGGAAATCTCGGCGCGGCCGGAGACCCAGCCGGAAAGAGTGATCTCGGCTCCGTGAGCCGATACGAAAATATAGGTCGGATCGATATCGGCGGCACATGCCAACGCGTCGTAAACGGCCGATTCGATATCAGCCGCTTCGGGAAGTGCTGTTGCGGCGCGGGCTACCACACCCAGATCTTTTCTATCGACTGACATACCTTGTCTCCAGGGCTTATCTAAGGTTCTCGACCACACCCGTCCTTGCGGGACACTGACCGCCTATAGATCTGACGGGCTATCGACGGATGTCCTGTGCCGTCAGTGTGTAATTGTTTCTGCGGCTACGGTTATAGGCTTTGGATGCGGCCTCCAGAATCGATGGTCGCTCTGCGTCGAACGCATCGAGGCACTCAATCTCGGACCGACTAGGTTGGTCCGTGGACCGCAGGGCGGTCGCTTCGATCAGAAATCGGACTTCGAACATTCCATCGTAGCCCAAGAAGCGGACCCCCTTCCGATTTTCATCGAAACTGCGACTTCTATTTGGGAAGCTGAGGGGCATTACCGCTTCTTTCCATCAGGATTTGATTGTGTTGATACTTGATCAGAACGATCAGCCGGGGATGGCGCGGCAGGAATTGCGCTTGGCCTCCCACGGCGCCCATTCATCGAAGGCTTCAGACCACGTATGACCGGCGCAAAGGCTTGCTCGCTGCGGTTGAGAAGCGCAAACAGCAACCCGGCCTCACCGATATGTGTGTTCAGCACATGCCCGATGAGAAACTTCGTCGCGCTCAGAATGACCGGGCGGTCCTCGATCGGGCGAAGTTCATAAACGCCGGCTTTCGCGAGGACACGATCCATCGTGCTCATAGTGGCGGTCGTCAGATGACTGGAGAGTTTAGGGGACGACATTTACCGTCCTCCTGTCGGGGCTTCGAAAGACCGATCCGAAAAGATGGCGCCCGTTCCAACATGCTACCATTGCCTTTATATGGGGACGCCGGCCGGCATTGCAACGACTGCTTGGATCAAATAAAAATTGCACGAGCCGGATAGCGTTCAATCGCCGGTCGCCGGCGAGTGCATTCGCAGCTTTATGGGACGCATTGCCAAAACCTGCCTGTCAACTTGCCTGCGCGCTCAACCGAACGGGTCCCCGGATACCGATCCTAACGCGGAACCTACGGACCCTTGGGTCGTTTCATCAACGCAACCGAGGAGGTCAGGCAATGACTAAGACGGCAGATACGACCAATTCGAACCTGGAAAAGGATCCTGAAGACTGGGTCAGCGGCGACGAGCCTATGACAGGAGCCCAGCAATCCTACCTGAAGACGCTGTCCGAGCAGGCGAACGCCCCGGAGCTTTTCTCGATGAAACTGACGAAAGCAGAAGCCTCGAAACGGATCGACGAGCTCCGTTCGAAACTTGGCCTTCCAGACCGATGAGACATTCAGGCACAGCACTCGTGTACCCTTAATCTTTCGGTCTCGGTGCTCAGTAGCGTATGCTTCGTTGGCATCCGCGTGTGCCTTTTGACGAGATCGTATCGTGCCCTTGATCTCCTGGGCAGGCACGTTACTGACGAGAACCGAATTCGGATCAGCATCTACTCATTGCGTGCACCTGTTCTATCGCGCAACCGTGTCACCACGGTCATGCCCTGAGCCGGAGGCGCCGTGGCAATAGTCGCATTGCATTGCGCCCCTTGCACCGGCATACGAGCGAGAGGCTTCTAGATGAACAGCGTCAGACGTTGCTCAAAGGCAAAATGGCGCGTTAAATAGAGCTCTTGAGAATTTCGAGTGAGCCCTGACATGTGCGGACGCGTATTCATCAAAACCAACCTCGAAAGCATGATGAACGCCTTTGCTTTCGCCGATCGCAAAGGCGTGCTCGGCATGGCCAACCAGTTCCCGCGGTATAACGGCGCCCCGTCGCTCGACTATCCGATCATCATCAGGGAAATGGTGCGCGAACCGGATGTCATGGGACCGGTGTTCGTCAGCGCCGGCTGGGGCTTGATACCTGGATGGATGAAACCGGGAGGGCGGCCTCAGGTCAATGTCCGCTCAGAAGGTATCGCCAGGAACAGCAAATTCAAGGTTGCCTATCGCGCTCGCCGCTGCCTTGTTCCAATCGACGGTTTCTTCGAATGGAAGGACATCTTAGGCACGGGCAAGAACAAGCAACCGTATGCCGTCGCCATGAAGTCAGGAGCACCCTTCGCACTTGCCGGCGTCTGGGAAACTTGGCGTAATGCGGCCAACGTCGATGTTCGCACCTTCGCCATCATCACCTGCCCGGCAAATGCAACGATGGCTGCGATTCATGACCGCATGCCGGTCATTCTGCATCCAGAGGACTACGAGCGCTGGCTGTCGCCGGAGCCGGAGCCCGATGATCTGATGAGGCCGTTCCCCTCCGAACTGATGACCATGTGGCCGATCGGACAAGCCGTAGGCTCACCCAAAAACGACACGCCGGACATTATAGAGCAGATCAATCCTGATCCAGAACCGCCTATGTTGTGAGAATTCCTACGAGCGGCTGCTTTCAACGATGCAGGGCGTTTGGCCTCGACAAAAAGAGGATGGACGCATGACAGAGCGGTTGGCTCGACACAGTTGGAGAACTTGTGAAGAGAACCGACAGGTTCATCACGCCCTGCGGCTCGCCGCGATTGGTCGCGCCCACCCAATGGATGTCTAGTCGCAACAGGAAATTGCGGCCGTTGCGCGCTTGCGCTGTTGATGAGTTTGCGGCTGCTACGCCCTTCGTCCTGGCCCATTGAGCCGGCGCCCAAGACCATTAATTAAGACCTTGCTAATTTTATGATGTTGAAGCAACCTCTAAGGTTCGCCCCGTTTCGTGGGCTTCGCTGCCTTCAGCGAAAGGAGGTTCTATGTCGTCCGACATCCATTACATGCCATACGGCTGCCGCGCGGAACAAGACGGCAAATGGACGGTATTTGATACCGTCACCGGCTATCCCGCCATGATAGGATGCAAGCAACTGACTGATCTAACTGAAAAAAATGCCACTGAACTGATGGACATCCTCAACCGGAACACTGTTGGGTCCAAATGGCAGCGCCTTCCCAGATATGCAATCCAGGGACTTCCAACACGGATAAGCGGCATCGATCTCGACCAGAAGACGCATTCGCCGTCACCCAGGCATCAGTGATCGCGTTCGCTTTTCGTAAGCGTTCGGTGTGTCTCGCTAGCGCGGCCGAATGGCCATCAGTTCAAACGCCCACCTTGTCGAAACCCGTGGCAATGGGGTGCGGCAGCAGCCCGAGACATCTGCGAATGCCCGGCTGGGCCAAACGATATCGTACGCCGCGCGGAAAGCCGCTTCTCTCCCTCATGTCCGTTGATCAGGAGCGCTGCTGGACGTCCAGCGATCGGGCTGGACCGCTTCCAGTCCGCGCCTTGTCGAGGATGCTGGACGTTCTCCCCTTGCATCGGGCGGCCGTCCATCGTTAACCTGCCTTTCTGGCGAGGGGCGGAAATATGAGTAACAGACGTTGGGATCACCCCGTAATGATCATCTGCAGGAAGACCGGGCAGCTCTCGACCATCGCATCCACAGCCGAGGCGCTCGAGGTTCTCACGAATTCTTGGCCGATTGCGGACGGAAAGGCGTTCATGGCCGCGTTGCTGATCTGCTCCGACGTCGAAGCCGGCATCCGAGAACCTGACGAAGCCCGCGTAAGCTTCATCGCAGCAGCGAAAGAAGCAGGTGTTCCGTTCGACACCATGGGGGGTTAGGGAAAAAGATGCCTCCTGAAGTGCGCTTGAGGCGTTGAACAATCTTATCAGACGGCGGAATTCTGCCGCAAAACCAGCGACTTCCGGTAGCGGGGCCGAGCGACGTTGTTTCCCTTGGGCGAGCTTGGCGCTGCAGCTGAGTTTCACCGCTTTCTTTGCTCCTCACGGGCATTTCTTCCATGCTAGTCTGGTGCCGCCTCCCGTGGCATAGCAAGGTCGCGCCGTCTTGGTTTGGCAATTGCTTCGTCCAGCGCTCGGGCGATCAAGAAATGCAACGTATCCGCGGCAGGTTCTTTGTCTGACATGGCGCCCGGGCGTAAAGCATCGATAGGGGTTGGAATTTCGCTGATGGCCGGCCCCAAAAGGTTGGGCCTAACTTATCATGGGTCTCAATATGTGAGCCGCTGTCACGTTTCATGGAAAACAATGGCGCGGCTAGGACCAAAGTCCCGCCAATATTCAGACTTCGGTCCAATATCATCCGCCTCAAGCATAATGCATGTTCTGAATGACCCGAAGTGCGCATTGCGCGCGAAAGGTCAGGGCTTTCCTCGTGCAGCCAGGGAGGGCCTTAATTTGTACTGCGTATTCCAAGTGTCGCAAGGCTCCGAAGGCAGCAGCGGCACAAGGTACGGCCAGGGCTCGCCTTAGCCCACCCATCCGAAGGCGAGCCCTCGTCGTAACTTGCCCGTCGGTGCAGTATACCGCCCGCGCACCAGTCCTTGACACAACCGCAAGATCTGTCCTCCCAAAGGAAAGCCACCCCGGTTAAGGAGAGACAGGCATGCATGCTACTTAAGGAAAGAAGGGGCCGAGCATCCTTGTTTCGAGCCGGCAGCGTCGGCGGCGACGGGTGCAATTGAACCTGCCGTGACCGGCAGAACGATCCTCAAATGGAACCGAGCACGAGAAAGAGAGCAGCCCAGAACATAGCTGACAGTTCGGCCGCCACCAAGAACCCAATCGTCCGCTCGTACATCCCGTCCTCCTCCAGATGGAACGAGGACCTGCCGCACATCATGACGAGCCCTCCCTACCCGCGAATCGCCTGCTAAGACGTATCAGGAAGGCGTGTTTACCGGTCTTGGCAAAGACGCGATATCGCAAGATCTCAGGATACTGGCCTTCCTCTTTCTGTCTGTCTTCCGACGCTCAGTCGAAAGCGGCCGGTGAAAGGATCTATGCCGCCTTCGAGGTGTGGTCCCGGCCCGCGTAGGCGACACCACGGCATACTACCACTTGGTCGACACGTTTCTTTCTTGGCGCTGCGCATGACCAAGCAACTGCTGAAAGACTTCCTGGCGACACGACCGAAGCCGCCGGAAAGAGCAGAGCGCCTGCAGGATTCCCGCCGACAGTGTCCGAAGACGGCGAGATCTGATCCAGCCCCTATGTGGGCGTTCTGCTGCCTGGAGAAATCACGTTTGGAACCGCGGTGGCGGCATTATGTCGTCAACGTTCTGCCGCTTACCAGTGGAGTGCCGCGGGAGACAGGAGTATCCTAGCTGCGATCGCGGTGGTGCCGCTTTACAGAGCGGCGCTTAGCACGGCGTTCTTGTCTAACGCCGAGCGAGGTTCAGATGATCTCGCCATCGCCGATGTCGGCGGCGCGCCAGAGACCCTCAATCGGAGGTAACCTAGCAGGGAGGTTGGTTTCATGTTTATCGACAGCAAAGAAATGTCCGTGGATCGTCGGCACTTCGTTTACGGTGGCGCCGCCGCCTTTAGCGCCATGGCCGCCGCATTGGCGGGCGGCGCTAGCTCGGCGCAGGCCCAAACCTACCGAGCCGACGAGGGAAAGGAGTTGGCGCCGGGTGTGCGGGCTGTGGAGCTCGGCAAGGGGGCTGCGATGATCCCCGGCTACAAGACAGTCTCGCTCATCGATCTCGTGTTTCAGCCGCAGTCGGACCTGCCTGTCAGCGCCATGCCCAATGCAATGATTTGCCACATCACCGAAGGGGAACTAATGGTTCTGCAAGACGGCAAAGAGTTCCAGGCCAAAAAGAATCACGTATGGACCTGTGCCGAGGGCACGAAGGAGGGCGCACGCAACGCCGCAGGCGCACTTGCGGTTATGCGGATTGCAAACCTGCTGACCGTATGACGCAACGCGGAAACGGAAGCCTCGGTGCCGACGCACAAGGTATGACGCGTTCGCCCGCCTTGTCGGCGCCCAAGCTTTGCCTGGATGGCAATCGATCGGCGCGGCTCCGTTTCGACAGCAAGTTAACTGAGCTCTCGATTTTTCACCGGGTGAGCCCCGATCTTGCTTGGTGTCGCTATGGTTTTGCAGGTGCGGCTTTCGGATCATGCCGGTGCAGCGACATTGGAACGAAGAACTCATTTCCTCGAATGAATCGGTCGCACCCGAACTACTTTGTGGAAGTGTCGTCGGCGCGGTGTTCGCGAATGGCGTCAAGTCTCTTCAAGAAGGGGCCGAAAGCATCGTCGGTGTCTGAAGGCACGGCAAATGTCGGCAATGATTGCAACTGCCGAACAAGAGCCCTGTCAGTTTCGTACGGCAGATACTGCAGCACGGCCGGTTCGTCTGGTTCCGATGTCATGCAGCCGTAACGGAAAACCGCCGCGATTGTTCCGCCAACGGGGCAAAATTATATTACTAATTCTCACGAGCAGAGATTTTCTAGTTGAGATTGCAGCCCGAAGATGGTCCTATGGAACCCGCGTAGCTGTGTCCCCAAGCCCTCCGCCGATTTTTGACCCGAGCGGCCCATGTCGATTTCAGATGCGATCTACCGTCCCTTCGAGACGCTGGTCCGGCCGCTCGAGATCCCCTATCGCCCGCTGCCCTCCGAGGGCCCGGTCGCGGTCCTCGTGCACTTCATCTCGATGTTCCGCGGCGTTCTGATCGTCTTGGCACTTTCCTCGATGGTGGTCGAAGCCATCAGCCTGACGATCGTCTGGGGGCTTTCGGTCATCGTCGACGGCGTGACGGCTCAAGGCGCCCTCGCCTTCCTGCACAGCGAATGGCCGCTGCTTGCCTTTCTCGGCCTCCTAATTTTTCCGGGCACGCCGGTCGCCTCGTTCCTTGTAAACACCCTCACCTCGCATACGCTGGGCGTCGGCATGCCGGCCGCCATCCAGTGGCAGGGTCACAAGGCGGTGGAAAGGCAGGATCTCGCCTTCTTTCACGAACTCTTTGCCGGACAGGTTGCCTCCCGTCTTTCGCAGGTGGCGTCCGCCGTACAGCAGCAGATCATTGCCGCATTCCAGTCTATCCCGCGCTTCCTCCTGCAGATGGTCGGCTCGATGATCCTGCTCGGCACGTTGTCCTGGCAGCTCGCCCTGCCGGTCCTCGTCTGGATCATCCTCAACGTCGCGCTTGCCGTCAGGCTTGCGCCGATCTTTGCCGAACGCTCGCGCCGCACCGCCAAGCAGCGCAGCCTCGTCGCCGGCGCCATCACTGATCTCTACAGCAACATGCAGATGATCAAACAGTTCGCTGCTGAAGACAGCGAGGCGGGCGCCATCCGCCGCATCCTGCAGAAGGCCGTGCAGACGCAACACAAGGAACAACGCATTTACCGGACGTCGGAACTGATCGTTGTAGCGCTCAACATGGCGCTCTGGTTGTCGATTCTTTCGATCGGTTTCTCGGGCCTCGTCAACGGCTTTCTCACGGTCGGCGAGTTCGTCGCGGCGGTCTACATCCTCCACCGGTTGTCCGGGCACACCTTCACCTTCCTGCAGATGGGCCACCAGATCTTCCAGGCGATAGGCACCATCAAGGACGCCATGCCAGTGATGACGACGCCACCCACCATCATCGACGGGCCGGACGCGGCCGAATTGACTGTCAACCGCGGGGAGATCCGTTTCGAGAATGTCCGCTTCGCCTATAAAACCGGCAAGCCGGTGATCGATGGGCTGTCGCTGACGGTGCGGCCCGGCGAAAAAGTTGGTCTCGTCGGCCTGTCCGGGGCGGGCAAGACGACGCTGGTTAGCCTGCTGCTGCGCTTCTACGACATACGCGACGGCGCGATCTTGATCGACGGACAGGACATCCGCACGGTCGCGCAAGCAAGCCTTCGCCGCGCGATCGGGGTCATCGCGCAGGACGTCTCGCTTTTGCACCGTTCGGTCGGTGACAATATCCGCTACGGTCGGCCGGAGGCGACGCAGGACGAGATCGAACAGGCGGCAAAGACGGCAAGGGCCGACGCGTTCATTGCCGATCTTGCGGACGGTGAAGGCCGCAAGGGCTTTGACGCCTTCGTCGGCGACCGCGGCATCAAGCTCTCCGGCGGCCAACGCCAGCGTATCGCCATTGCGCGCGTCCTGTTGAAGAACGCACCCATTTTGGTGCTCGACGAGGCGACCTCCGCACTCGACAGCGAATTCGAGGCAGCCATCCAGGAAAAACTCAATCTGGTGATGGCGGGAAAGACGGTCATTGCCATCGCACACCGCCTTTCAACCATCGCCAGGATGGACCGAATCGTCGTGCTCGATCAGGGGCGTATCGTGGAAGAAGGCAGGCCGGACGAACTGGTCGAACAGGATGGCCTGTTTGCTCGCCTTTGGAAACGTCAGACAGGCGGCTTCATTCCTGAAGTCATCAATTGACTTTGGGGGCATCGCTACGATGGCGGACCACTGCTGCAGCATCGCACAGGCTGTGCAGTTCGTCTCCGGGCCCGCTGGCAGACAATGCAGGCGCCGACGTTTTGGGTCGTCCAATGCCGGATTTACAGATCAATGAGTCGTTGGGCGGTGAACTTGTCCGTAACAAGCATGTCGATGACCCCAATTCGAAGGGCGCCGGCGATGGCGGCGGTCTTCTTAAACCCACCGGCTAAGGCGATCACGCGATCCACGCGTTCGAGGTCTTCGAGCGGGATACCAATAACGCGCTCGTCGAGCGGCGTCTTAACCGCCTTACCATTCCTGTCGAAGAACCGGAGCGAGATATCGCCAACGGCTCCCGCTTCAGCTAGGTCGGAGAGCTCCCGCGACGAAAAGATGTTCCCCGAACGCGCAAGGAGCTCGGAAGGCTCGACCGCTCCGATGCCGACGATTGCCAGTGAGATGCTGCCGAACAGGTCCATTGTCTCACGGACGAACGGATCGGCCTGCATGAGCAGCTTGGCCTCCCGCGAGGTCGTCACGCCTTGCACCGGAAGCAGCTTCGGCTCCGCGCCGGTCAGCCGTGCCAGTCGAGTCGTCAGTTGAGTGGCATGTGTCTGCACCGAGGGGTCGCCCATGCCCCCGAGCGTCTGAACGACATACTTCGCCTGGGCGCTTTTCTGCGGGTGAATGTTTTCGACCATCTTGAAGATGGTCTGACTCCAACTCGAAACTCCAATGATCTCGCCAGGGGCAAGGGTGACCTCAAGGAGATGGGCAGCCGCTTCCCCAATCCGTGCCATGACCGCGCCGTCTCGATCCTCGCTACATTCGACGACGACGGCTTCGGGTAGTCCGTACTTCTGCCTGAGAGCGCCCTCAAGCTCACTGTAGGTACCGACAGGAGGAATGACGCTGGTGCGAACGATGTCCTCGGCCTCGGCACGTTTCAGCATTCGGGAGACCGTGGCCTGCGACAGGCGAAGATGCTGCGCTATCTCAGCCTGCCGTCGCCCTTCGATGTGGTACATCTGGGCCACTCTTGACATGAGGCGGAGTTCGTTGAGGCGAGCCATGGCTGATCCCGGTGGGAATTTTTATTCACCTTTAGCCATTGTTTGGCGCGACGTCGAGCGGGCGACAGCATCATTCCAGGTATTCAGGAGCGCTGCCCGGTCCACAGGTTCCGGGTCAATGATCTGCGTGCTTCTGGGTATTGCCGCGATGACTTCAAGATCGCGCCACAGACCAAGCGACAGTCCTGCCAGATATGCGGCGCCAACTGCCGACGCCTCGGGGGCCTCGCATTGGATGACGGCGTGCTCGACAAGGTTCGACACGCACTGCATCAGGAAGCGGTTCTGGCTTGGTCCGCCGTCGACATAAAGGGCGCCAAGTTCGCCGCCACTTTGTGCTCGCATGGCCGCGATCACGTCGTGGGCCTGAAACGCGATCGAATCGGTCACCGAACGTGCCATCTGCGCACGCGTCGTACTGAAATTGATCTGAGAGAAAAGGGCGCGAGCATTAGAGTTCCAGTATGGTGCACCCAGTCCTACGAAGGCTGGCACGAATCCCGGCCCGCCTGCTTCGGCGGTCTCGGCAAGGTCGATCAGCGCAGCGACGTCCGCAAGGCCGAGAATGCCCGCCATCCATGGAAGGCTCGCGGCAGAAACGAGGATGTTACCTTCGAAAGCGAAAGTCGGCGTTCCGTCGATGCGCCAGGCGACGGTAGTCGTGACGCCATTGCGTGGGGCGATGAATCGCGGAAGGGTTGTCATCACCGAAGACCCCGTTCCGAAGGTTATCTTTCCATCACCAGGTTTAAACGCTCCATGGCCGAACAGGGCTGCATGGCTGTCCCCGATCGCGGCCCTGATAGGGGTGCCGTCGGGTACGCCCTGCAGCCCTTTTGTTGTTCCGAAATCGGCTGAACTGTCGAGCACCTCCGGCAGGAGTGCGGTATCGACACCGAAAATCTCGCCGAGCTCCATACTCCACGTCTGCTCCTCAAGGTCGAACAATTGGCTCCTGGCGGCGTTCGAGGCATCGCACACGTGCCGGCGTCCGCCGCTCATGCAGTGTACGAGCCAACTGTCGATCGTTCCCAGTCGCACTGGTCGGCCGTTCGGCACGCGATCAAGCAGCCATCGGAATTTCGAACCTGGGAACATTGGGTCGAGGGGTAGGCCCGTGAGCGCCTGCACGCGACCCAGATGTCCTTCGACGAGGAGACGCTCGCAATCAGGTGCCGTGCGCCTGCATTGCCAACTGAGGACCGGTCCGAGCGCTTCTCCCGTCTCAGCATCCCAAACCGTGACCGACTCGCGCTGATTGGAAATTGCCACAGCCGCAATGGTTACGTCCGGGACCGCTTTCAGGCAGACTTCGATCGCCTCGCAAACAGACGTGTAGAGACGGTTCGGTTCTTGTTCGACCCAGCCGGGTTTCGGATAGGAAATTCCCACAGCCGCGGAGCCTCTGCCGAGGACTTCTCCCTTTTCAGAAACCAGAACTGCCTTTGAATTGGTCGTGCCCTGATCGATCGCCAGAATAGCGAGCATCGTATCCTCCACAAATTAAAAGGCCGGGGCGGCTGAGCGTCCCGGCTCGATCGCGTGCAACCGGCTTATTTGCGCCTGATAAGCGCCTGGGCGGCATCCGCGATTGCCGACGGAGCCATGCCGAATTCATCGAGAAGGAACTCAGCCGAACCGGTCGGAGCATAGACGCCCGGAACGCCCAGGCGCTTCATCGGAACGGGGGCATTGTCGACCACCACCTCGGCGACTGCGGAGCCTAGCCCGCCGAAAATCGAATGCTCTTCTGCCGTCACGATCGCTCCGGTTTCATTGGCAGCGGCAATGATGGCATCCTCGTCTATAGGGCGAACCGTCGCGAAGTTGAGAACCCTGGCCCCAATGCCACGTTCCGTGAGGATTTCGGCGGCTTTCAGCATACGGTGAGTCAATGTGCCGTTCGCAATGAGCGTGACGTCGGAACCTTCGCGCAGGAGATTTGCCTTGCCAAGCTTGAACTTGTGACCTTCCGCAAGAAGGTCGGGCACGCCCACGCGCGAAAGCCGGAGGAAGCATGGCCCGTCGTAGGTCGCCGCCCACTCGACGGCCGCTGCGGTCTCGATGCGGTCGCAGGGCGCGATCACAGGAAGGTTCGGCAGGACCCGCGTCCATGCGAAATCCTCGATCGAGTGATGGGTCGGCCCGAGCTCGCCATATGCCATTCCAGAGGAGATGCCCACGAGCTTAACATTCGCGTTCGAGTAAGAGATGTCCGCCTTGATCTGTTCAAGCGATCGTCCAGTCAGGAACGGAGAGGCGCCGCAGACGTATGGTAGGTGCCCGCCGTTGGCCAGGCCTGCTCCAACGCCGACCATGTTCTGTTCCGCAATTCCGACATTGATCAGGCGCTCCGGAAATTTCGACCTGAAGCCGCCAAGCTTCGACGAGCCTACCGAGTCATTGCAGACCGCTACAACTTTCTCGTTCTCGGTCGCCAGGCGTTCGAGCGTCGCTGCGAACGCGTCACGGCAGTCGTAAAGCTTGGGTGCGTTTACTGACGCGTTCATTACAGTGCCTCCGACAGTTCTGCCACTGCGATTTCGTATTGTTCCTTGTTCGGAACCTTGTGATGCCAGTCGACACGATCCTGCATGAATGAGATTCCTTGTCCCTTGTTCGTGTGCGCGACAATGCAATGCGGGCGGTCGCCTCGATGTTCGAGCGCAGGAACGATCTCGTGCATATTGTTACCGTCAATCTCGGACACCTCCCAACCGAATGCTTCTAGTTTCGGTCGAAGTGGGGCGATGTCGTTGGTGTCGGCAAGTGCCGCACCCTGTTGGAACCTGTTGTGGTCGACGATCAACGTCAGGTTATCCAGCTTGAATTGGACGGCTGCCATGATTGCCTCCCAGTTGGACCCCTCCTGCATCTCCCCGTCGCCGGTGACAACGTACGTATGATACATCGCGCCGGAGAGCTTGGCGGCCTTCGCCATGCCCACCGAAACCGGCAGACCATGGCCGAGCGGACCGGTATTCGTTTCGACGCCTGGAACCTTGTTGCAGTTGGGATGTCCATTCAGTCTCGAGTGCGGCTGCAAAAAGGTGGATATCTCCTCTTCGGGAATAAAACCGCGCTTTGCCAGGGTTACGTACAGGGCGCACGCCGTATGCCCCTTGGAAAGGACGAACCTGTCTCGATCGGGATGCTTCGGCTGGTCCGGCCAGACTTTCAGGACGCGGAAGTAAAGGGCCGTGAGGAGGTCGATGACCGACATCTCACCGCCGATATGGCCGGCGCCTGCTTCAAAAACTGCCCGAAGATCGCGCAATCGGATCTCGCGAGCGAGGCGCTCAAGTTCTGTGGTATCCATTGATTCCTCGTGTGCATAATTATTCACTTATCAATATTTTTGCACATGACATCGTTTAGTCAAGCCCCTAGCGCGAACATCTCAAACCATTGACGCGGACAATCGCTGTTGACAGCCGCAAACCAACTTGTTAATGAATTTTCCAACGGGTGTGAATAATTATTCTTACCTGCACGAATATTGGCTACCAGCTAGACCCAGGGAGGAACGATGGTGGCGCTCGACATCAATGAACAGAGGCTTTCATCCGGCACCTGGCTGAGCAAGCTCAAGGGTGCCACCGGTCCGCTCGTGGGACTGCTCGCGCTTTGCATCTTCCTGAGCTTCAGCACGGACGCGTTTCTCTCGGTTCGAAACGGCCTCAATATTCTCGATCAGATCACCGTCCTTGGCATCATGGCGGTGGGTATGACCTTCGTCATCCTCATCGGCGGCATTGACCTGTCGGTCGGCTCGGTTCTTGCCCTTGCGATGATGGTCATGGGCTGGACCGCCAACATCGCCGGCCTTCCGCTTCCCGTCGGGATCGCTTTCGGTCTGATCGCATCCGCCGTTTCGGGGTTGATCGTAGGCCTGCTGGTAACGCAGTTCAGGGTTCCGGCGTTCATCGCCACTCTGGCCATGATGTCCGCGGCTCGCGGCGTCGCAAATATGATCACGGACGGTCAGCAGATCGTGGGGTTCCCTGACTGGTTCATGATGCTCGCAATCGATCGCCATTTCGGTGTGCTGACGGCCACCGTCTTTCTGATGCTTGCCGTCGTCCTTGCCGCTTGGCTATTCCTGCACTTTCGTTCCGAAGGTCGAATGCTCTACGCCGTGGGCGGGAATCCGGAGGTCGCGCGTCTGGCGGGCATCAACGTCCAGCTCGTGACGATCGGCGTCTATGTGATCAGCGCAGTCCTTGCAGGACTAGCCGGCATCGTGCTCGCGGCCCGCCTGGACTCGGTCCAGCCGTCCAGTGGCTTTGGCTATGAGTTGGACACCATCGCTGCGGTCGTCATCGGCGGGACTTCGCTCTCTGGCGGCGCCGGCGGGATCGGGGGAACGCTCATCGGTGTTCTCATCATCGGCGTCCTTCGCAACGGTCTCAATCTTCTCAATGTCTCGCCGTTCCTTCAGCAGGTGATCATCGGCATCGTCATCGTGCTTGCGGTCGGCGCGGAGACAATTCGTCGGCGTCGCGCCTGACGAGCGGCCGCCGAGTTGGCGCGCTCCACGAATTCCGCCCCCAAGGGTTGGGGCGGATCAACACCCCGAGGGGGAGGAATGACCCGAGGGTTCCATCAAACAACGGAGGAATTAAAATGAAAATTGCGCGCACCATGCTCGCGTCTGCCGCACTACTTGGTCTCACGCTCGGTCCTGTACATGCGGCGGAGCTGAAGAAGCTCGGCCTGGCCGTTGCCAACCTTCAGGCAAACTTCTTCAATCAGATCAAGCAGTCCGTCGAGGACGAAGCCAAGAAGCATGGCATCGAAGTCGTCACGGTCGACGCGAAGGGCGACGGACCGACGCAGGTCAACCAGATCCAGGACCTTTTGACCCAGAACATCGACGCACTGATCTACATTCCGGCGGGTGCGGCCGCAGCGACCGTTCCGGTCAAGCTTGCCAAGAATGCCGGCGTTCCGGTGGTGAACGTTGACCGAAACGCCGACGGAGCGCCCGGCGACACCTTCCTTGCAACGGATTCCGTCGCCTCCGCCAAGGCCGTTTGCGACTACATTCTGAAGCAAGCCGGCGGCAAGGGCAAAATGGTGATCATCCATGGCCAGAAGGGGACGACCCCCGAGGTCGACCGCTCCAAGGGATGCGCTGAATCCCTCAAGGCCAATCCGGACGTGAAGGTTGTTGCCGAGCAGTACTCGAACATATGGAGCCAGGACGAAGGATTCCAGATCATGCAGAACATGCTCCAGGCAAACCCCGACGTCTCGATCGTATTTGCCCAAGCCGACGCACTCGCACTTGGCGCCGCGCAGGCAATCAAAGTCGCCAATCCCTCCCAGAAGATCGTGGTGGGCGGCTTCGACGGCGATACAGCAGCCCTCGAAGCGCTCAGCAAGGGGGTCTTCGACGTGACTGCAACGCAGCAAACGCAGAAGATGGGACGCGACGCGGTCGCAAACGCCGCCAAGCTCGTCGCCGGAGAGAAGGTACCGCCGGTACAGCTCTTGGATGCCACGTTGACGACCAAGGAAAACGTCGCAGGTTTCATCGCCAGCCACCCGTAACAAAGTCGAGGTCTTGAGGAGGTGTGCCGTGACTGATCCGGTTCTTTCCCTGAGGGGCATATCGAAGCGATATGGGCCGCTCAAGGTTCTGAGAAATGTCAGCCTTGACGTCTATCCGGGCGAAGTCGTTGCACTTCTGGGTGAGAACGGAGCGGGCAAGTCAACGCTCTCCGGCATCATCGCCGGGTCACGCACGCCATCCGAAGGATCAATGACATGGCTGGGACAGCCTTATGCCCCGGCCACCCCAAGGGAGGCGATCGACAAGGGTGTCGTCCTGATCCACCAGGAGCTGCAACTCCTTCCGCAGCTTTCCATTGCAGAAAACGTCTTCATCGGACGCTGGCCCACGAAGAACGGCGTCGTCGACCGCGCCCAGATGGTTCGCCGCGCAACGCAGCAGCTCGCTCGCCTGAACCTTCATATACCAGCAACGCGGAAAGTCGCCGGCCTTTCAACCGCAAATCAGCAGCTCATCGAAATCGCGAAAGCGCTGGCTCTCAATGCAAAGCTCCTGATACTGGACGAGCCGACCGCAGCACTCGGTGGCGCGGAGACGGAAGCTCTTTTCGAACAGGTCCGAAAGCTTCGATCCGAAGGCGTTGGCATCATCTACATCTCCCACCGCATGGAGGAGATCAGGCAGATTACCGACCGGATCGTCGTGCTTCGCGACGGTGAGCGCGTGCAGGAATTCGCCGACAGCGCGACGCCCGTGCGCACGATTGTCGAGAGCATGGTCGGACGTTCGCTCGACCGTCTGTTCCCGACCCTGCCCGTTCCGTCGGACCATACTGTACTTGAGGTGTCGGGGCTCAGTTCTCCGGACAATTCGTTCCGCGACGTTACCTTCGACGTGAAGGCAGGCGAAATCCTTGGAATTGCCGGACTGGTCGGCGCCGGCCGCACCGAACTTGTGCGCGCCATTTCGGGAGCGGATCCGATCGGTGCAGGCTCGATCAAGCTGGAAGGCGAAGAACTGCGGCTCCGTGATCCTGCCGACGCGATCGCCAAAGGCATCGTAATGGTTCCGGAAGATCGCAAGGACCAGGGACTGGTGGTCGAGCACCGGATCGGAGAGAACATCATCTACGCCAATCTTGACATGTTGGGTGGGCATTGGATCACACCGCGCGTCAAGCGCTCGTTCGCGCAGAAGGCGGTTGCCAAGTTCGGCGTCAAGGGTCGTGCGGAGCAGTATGCGTCGGACCTGTCCGGCGGCAACCAGCAGAAGGTCGTCATCGCGAAATGGCTCATGCGCAATCCCAAGGTCGTGGTCCTCGACGAACCCACGAGAGGCATCGACGTCGGCGCCCGAGCGGGCATCTACGAGATCATCGTCAATCTTGCGAAACAGGGCGTGGCGGTCATCGTCGTGAGCTCGGACCTCGAGGAAGTTCTCGGCGTCTCAAATCGCATTCTCGTGCTTGCCCAGGGCAAGCAGGCCGGCATTCTCAATCGTGACCAGGCAAACGACGTCTCGGTCATGGAGCTCGCTACAATCTAAATAGACAGAGAAAGGAAGAGCGGTGTCCGACATCACTCTGAACGCCCCGAAGCTTTTCGATCTCAGCGGCCAGGTTGCCATCGTGACCGGAGCCGGAAGTGGGATTGGGCAGCGCATTGCCATGGGTCTTGCACAGTGCGGCGCCGACGTCGCGCTGCTCGACCGTCGAACTGACGACGGACTGGCCAACACCGCTAGATACATTCAGGGCGCAGGCCGCCGTTCTCTCCAGATCGCGGCGGACGTCACGAGCAAGTATTCCCTTGCAGATGCGGTCACACGCACCGAGGCGGAGCTCGGCGCACTGACGCTTGCCGTCAACGCCGCAGGTATTGCCAACGCCAACCCGGCGGAAGAGATGGAAGAGGATCAGTACCAGACGTTGATGGACATTAACCTGAAAGGGGTCTTCCTTTCATGCCAGGCCGAGGCCCGTGCCATGTTGAAGAACGGACGCGGGTCGATCGTCAATATTGCGTCCATGTCCGGCGTGATCGTCAACCGGGGACTGAGCCAGGCGCACTATAACGCTTCCAAGGCCGGCGTAATCCATATGTCGAAGTCCATGGCGATGGAATGGGTCGGCCGTGGCATCCGCGTCAACACGATCTCGCCCGGATACACGGCGACGCCGATGAACACGCGTCCCGAGATGGTCCATCAGACCAAGCTCTTTGAAGAGCAGACGCCGATGCAGCGCATGGCAGCGGTCGACGAGATGGTCGGTCCGGCGGTGTTCCTGCTGTCGAACGCGGCAAGTTTCGTGACAGGCGTCGATCTGCTTGTCGACGGCGGTTTCTGCTGCTGGTGATGCCATGCGAAAGCTGATTGCCGGCAACTAGAAAATACACGGTCTCGCTTCCTCCCTGGCCGAGATCGAGGCGCTGAAGGGACTTACGAGCGAGGCGGCGTGCGACATCGTCGTCCGCTCGCCCTTCACGCCGATCGAGAACCCGCAAAGCGCACCCGAAGGGTTAGACCGCGATTACCGGGGCCCGACACCGCAAGCGAAAGGCGTCGGGCGCCTGCACCACAGGCGGCCACTGCGGTTCACAAGCCAAGATCATTTCGGCAGCCGCTTGAAGCAGCATGACGCAACAGGAACTGCCGGCTCTGCGGCCGACGCCCGATATCGCCTGGCAACGGGAAAGGAAGAGAAATGAAACGCTTCGAAAACAAGACCGTCGTCATCACCGGAGCCAGCCGCGGAATCGGCGCAGCGATCGCCAAGCGGTTTGCGAGAGAAGGCGCCAATCTCGTGGTTTCAGCAAACGAAGAGTCGGTCCATGCAGTCGCCGAGCAAATCAAAACCGATGCCGGCAATGCTATCTCCTTCGTCGGAGACGTCACCGACAAAGCCAGCGTGAAGGCTCTCTATGACGCAGCGGAGAAAGCTTACGGCACGGTCGACGTGTCGATCCAGAACGCCGGCGTCATCACCATCGCCCGGATCGAAGACATGACGGAAGGCGAGTGGGACAGGGTCATGGCCGTCAACACCAAGGGCGTCTTCTTGTGCGCGCAGGAAGCAATTCTGCGCATGCGCAGGCTGGGACGCGGCGGCCGCATCATCAACACCGCCTCCGGCCAGGCGCGCGACGGCTTCATCTACACCCCACACTACGCCGCTTCAAAAATGGGCGTCGTCGGGATCACCCAGAGCCTTGCCAAGGAAGTCGCGACCGAAAACATCACCGTCAATGCCTTCTGCCCCGGTATCATCGAAACGGACATGTGGGCCTATAACGATCAGGCCTGGGGCAAACTCCTCGGCAATTACGGCCCCGGAGAACTGATGAAAGAGTGGATCGAGGGGATTCCCATGAAGCGGGCAGGATCTGGCGAAGATGTCGCCGGTCTCGTCACCTTCCTTGCCAGCGACGATGCTGCCTATATTACCGGCCAGACGATCAACGTCGATGGCGGCCTGATCATGTCGTAGCTTCATTCGATAATGAGGAACGGTGCGTTCACCGCGAAAAACAGATTCTCGATGGGCAGCAGCTGGCAGCCTCTTGCAGAATACGGCATTGATCCTCTATGTTACACGCGTTCTCAGGGCGGGGTGCAATTCCCCACCGGCGGTATCGAGGCAACTCGGAGCCCGCGAGCGCCTTCGTGGAAGCGGAGGGTCAGCAGATCCGGTGAGATGCCGGAGCCGACGGTTACAGTCCGGATGGAAGAGAGCAATGCAGCGGACGCCGCCTCATGAGCGGCGTTTCCTATGCTTGTTCGCCCAAGGGAAAATGGTGGCTTTGACAGGCCATGCGCGCCGCTCACGACGGCTAACCCTTGAAAGGCATGAAAATGGCAATTTCCAAAATCGACGATGCGGTCGCCGCTATTGCGCGAGGCGATATCGTCGTCGTTGTCGATGACCGTGACCGGGAAAACGAAGGCGATCTCGTGATCGCGTCGGAGGCCGTCACTCCGCAAGCAATCGCGTTCATGATGAACCACGCCCGCGGCCTTATCTGCGTTGCGATGGAAGGCGACAGGCTCGACGAACTCGATATTCCTTTGATGGTTCCACGCAACACCGAAGTGCTGAAGACGGCCTTCACCGTCTCCGTGGACTACATTCCCGAAACGACGACTGGAATATCGGCCGCCGACAGGGCTGCCACCGTTCAAGCACTCGTCAGAACAGGCTCTCGCCCAGAGGATTTTGCCCGGCCAGGTCATATCTTTCCGCTCCGAGCCCACCCGAACGGCGTTCTTTCCCGCCCTGGCCACACCGAAGCAGCGGTGGATCTCGCCAAGCTTGCCGGTCTGTCCCCGTCCGGGGTGATCTGCGAGGTGGCCAACGACGACGGCACGATGGCACGCCTTCCCGAACTCGAGCGGTTTTCTGAACGGCATGGCCTCCATCTGATCACCATCGAAGACTTGATCGCATACAGGGCAGCCAGTGTTCCCGTTAAGGCAGCCTGAAATCCGGTTGCCCGTTTAGGTTTGAGCGGTCTTTCTCCCCTAGCCGCTCGAACCTGGTCCGGCGCTTGCGATCTTGCGATGAACGATGCGAGCTAATCGCTCATCGAAAGGCGGGTGAACGCGTGGCTGCGGCCCGCACAGTCGAAAAAACTTACATAGATTGTGTGCTTCGCCATTCGACAACATCCGCGCTTTGAACCCAGATGGTTTCCTCTTCGCCAGCGCGGCCATGCTCCAATTTATATGTGGCGACCTCGCCGAAGGTGTCGGCATATGCCAGCAGGCGCTCCAGCGACGCGTCGGGCGGCGACGCTACTCGTTCCAAAGCCTCGCGCGTCACGATCACGAGCCAGTTTGCCGCGATGTCGGTCATTGGGATATGGCCGTTTTCATTGGTGACGAACGGCGGCATGTTCGGGCGCATTTTAAGCGACATTGATTTTCCTCGGTCGAACGACGGGATGTCTCTGGTGCGGCTCGACGTCCTTCTGAGCTACCTTGTGCCAGTGATCGGTGGAAAGATCGCGCTGGCGATCAGCACCGCATCATCAAGTTGGATTTCACGAGCGCAGGCTTCGGAGCAATGCGGGGTCCTGCTTAAAGCCGTCGATCTCATTCTGGGCCCTAAAATACGCCTCTCTCCAAAGCCTGTAGCGAACCGGATCCCTTTGGGGATCATACGGATTGTCACCCAGCAACTTTCCAGTTTTTGGCGCTAGCGCGCCCATGTTTTCAGCTTGCCAGTCGTCCAGTTCCCTTCTGCTGCCTTCAAACATCGTCCATTTCCTCGTAATCAAAGCCTGCGCTAGTTCTGCCGCCGCATGATCGAGCCTCGCCTTTGAGCAAGGCGTTAATGAACAATAGAACGGAGCTTCGTCGGAAGACCTTGGATCGCGAAGCGATGAAGCGGTGAACCTGCAAAGGCCGTCTCCATTTTCCGAGACTTCCCGAATTGCCGATCAAGTTCATTGGCAAGGTTGGTGGGATCCGTCATTCCCTGTTGAAAGAGGCGGATCATCAGCTTGGCTGCTGCATTGAAAGGTCGAGGCGGTTCGATAAGAATATCGTCTGTATAGCCAGCATCACTCAGCACCTGCTGCAGCATGCCGAGGTCTTTGCTCGTCAGATATTTCGTAGAAAATTCGGAAGACATCAGGCCCTCCTTTCGGTCGGGGCAAGAGCATGGCGGCCCTCAAACAGCAGCCCCCGTGATGATGACTGCTGGAGGCGGGAACCATGCGCTGCCACCAGAAGCAAAGCAAATGAAATCTTTCGAAGATGCTAAAATACAACCGACCGGCAAGCGGGCCGCATTTGCCCGACCAGCCGCAATGGAAACGCGACGTAGATACCGGGCAGAGGACCTTAATCGCGATCCGCCATCGACAGAGTCTCGACGGTTCCCACTCACGTCATTTCGATACCGAGGCAGCAGCCGGCGAGGCGCTAATGAACCGCCGACGAAGACCCGCGTTCACGCGTGTTGCCACCTACGATAACCGTCAACAACCGTTGTCCTCTCATCAGGAGCGACCTGATAATAGCGATACCATTCACCGACGGCCCGCCAGAGCACGGCAAAATCGGGTTCCCGCACCAGTCTTTGCAGCATGATTGATCTCGCATTCATGAGACCAAATGCTAAGTCGGGCGGAATTTTCTTCAACGGAAGAAGGTGCTATTCAGCGCGAATGACCTGGACGTCAGGCGAGCCTGCAAACAGCCTGCATGCGCACGAGGCTCAGTGCCTTTGACGGTCCGTCGCAGCCGCAGCCTTTCTCAACTGTGGCTCGCTTTGCGCGGATTCTCGATTGCGTCATCCTCGCTTTGGGCGCGGGCAGCCTGGAAAGACGTCGCCGGATGATCATCCGCCGGATCTCCCGGCAAAGAAAATGCGAGTTCAAATATCAGGCCGCTGGTCCCGTAGGTGGAAAGGCTTTTTGCCTGGTATTTTGCCGGGAATGCCTTTTCGATCAGCACTGAGCCGAACCCTCTAGCGTTCGGCCGAGTAACCTCGGGGCCCCCTGATTCCTGCCAAGTCAGCAGAACCCGCCGGTCCTTGAGGGTCCAGTTAATGACAATACGGCCCTCGTCGGTGCTGAGCGCGCCGTATTTCATCGCGTTCGTGCCGAGCTCGTGCACGACCAGCGACAGGGCCAGCGTGAGTTCCGCCGGTAGAGAAACCTGTGGACCTGTTACTTCCATTCGGCTGGCATCGACCTCATGGTGGGGGCGCAGCGACTTTCGGATCGTCTCGGACATATCCGCCGAATGGGCCTCTCTTGTGAGAATGAGGTCGTAGGCTCCTGCCAGCGCCGTTAGCCTTTCGGAGAACACGGCATAGCGCGACGGATCGCTCTTCGCAAAACTCTGTCGGGCGATCGCCTGCACCAGAGCGTAGCCGTTCTTGACTCTGTGGGCCATCTCCCGCGACAGCAGGTCTCTTTCGTCCTCTGCCTCCTTCGCTTGCCGGTGCCGGGCGTCCAGTTCGTCGAGGAGACTGTCCAGTGTCGCACCCACAGCACCGAGTTCATCTTTCGCCGGATTCATTCCCGTGCGCACGTCGGTTCTGCCGGCGCGCCAGTCTCCCATCACGCGAGCTATGTGGTGGATCGGCCTCACGATGAACCGGTTGCCTATGAGAACGGCGGCCAGAAAGGCGAGCAGTGCGCCGCCGAGGATGGACAGCGCGTTGACTTCCGTCGCTCGGTTGATCGGTGCGAATGCCTCTTCCTTCGAGATGCTGGCGCCGATGTAGAGCGGGTTGTTTGGAAGCTTGATCGGGCGATATCCAAGGATCCGTTCGATTCCGTCCTGCCCAGTAACCTCGATGATACCTGGTAAATCCGCATAGATCAGGTGTTGAAAGGCAGCAGGTATGGCGGTTCCGACAAAACGCTCGGGATTTGGCACGCGTGCCAGTATCGTCCCCTTGCTGTCGGCGATCGTAATGGCATTGCCACCCTCTACGCCGCGTTCTGCGATCCTGTCTTGCAGCCATTCCAAGCGTAGGCCCGTCACCAGCACACGTTGGGCGACCCCCTCTTTCATCAGCGGCATCGCTACCGGAAGGACTGCACCCTTCGACATCCGGCTGTCGGTGTAGGTGCCGACGACAAACCGGCCTGACGCCAGGGCTTGCCTGAAGTAGTCCCGATCCGCGAACCGGACGCCGCTCGGCGGCTCGACGCTGCCGCAGACAGGATGCCCCTTCAAGTCGGTCACAAAAATCGTGCGAATATTGGACACGCTCGAGGCAACCGACCGAAGGGCCCGATCGCAAGCCGCCGCGTCGAGATCCTGGATGGCTGGCATTGAGGCAACGGCGACAAGAAGGCCATGCAGCCCTTCGATGATTCGTTCGACTTCGGAAGCCGCCAGGCGTGCGGCCTGCGCAGCATTGCCCCTGATTTCCTCGTTGCGCTGAAGGCGTGTCTCTACTTCGTTATAAACGAGCATCGCGACAACTGGCGCTAGCGCCGCAACCGCGACTGCAACGAGCTTCAGTCTCATTCTTCCGCCCTTTGGATCGCAAGGATCCGTTCCCCAACCAGGTTTCGATAGCATGACTATTCAGCCCTGACTATCCATGTGTGTCATTCCTACACTGGATCGCCCTTCATGCCAGAACGGAGCCAAAGGACCATGAATGAGACACCTTAGTTTAGGAAACACCGCTCATGAAAAAATCGTTCATCAGCGTTGCGAATGACCTATGCGAACCGGCTGCTGGGAGAAAGAGGGCTGAGGACGGCACTCGAAAGCTTGAGTGCATTCGAGCCACACCTTCTCGCACCGCATGCTGCAAAACTCATTTCTTATGCCGGCAGCCGGTGCGCCTAAGGCGCGACCACGTAAATGAAGGCCTCTAGTTGCCCATCAGGCGTACTGATCTTCGCCCGTATACGGCGATACCCCCGCCCCTTCGAATGCGTCGAGCCGTTCCAAGTGGTCGATCCGGCGACTCGAACAAAAGCACGTTCACTGCCGCGACGCCGCTTTCATCGAGCAGCAAGCCTGGAAAACCAAGGGCAGCTTCCCATCCGGATTCCACGAGAGTCCCTCGGACCGTCCCCTTCCGCCAGGTTCCTTCCAGGCCGGCAAGCTGGTAATGGTTCACCCGGCCGGGGGCCAGCGATCCGTAAGTTGCAAGCCGGTGTTCGGCAGCGATCGTGGAATCCTGTCCAATAGGTCTGTAAGCACACACCTGGTTCTCTCGCGATGCGTGACGCAGGGCAGCTTCGCAGTCGCGCATTCAAACGCGAATTTAGCCGGCCCTTATGCCGATGTATATGAATGCACTCAATTACTTTCGTCTGCGTCGTTCCCGGGATCGCGCCAGCCGGCGGACGGGCCTCAGCTCAACGATACTCGGAAGCCACCATTCTCGCCTCCGGTTTTCTGGAACCGGCTTCGCGGGCCATGTGGAGATCAGTTCGTCCAGCGTCGGCGTCCGCCACAGTCCCCATACGTGGTCTTCCGTCGCACCCGGATAGAAATCCGCAACGGTATCTGGCTCGACGAGTTCGCCGGTGATCTCCGTAAAGACGATGACACCGTACTGTTCGGTCGCCACTGGCCGGTGCAACGGCGGCAGGTCGTTGCACGCCAGCGGATAGCGACGACGCTTCCTCTCGACCGAGCGAAGTCGGGCGCGCCTGTCGTCCTCGGTTCCCTTTCGCTCTTCAGCCCTGCGCTTTCGTTCTTCGGGCTCGTTCCGCCGGGCCGCGGCCTCGATCGTCGCCCATCGCCGCCTTAGATCGTCGAACGACCGGAAGGGCACATGCCAGACCCTGAGATCGCTGTCCCATTGGGCCCAGGGAACTTCGCGCAGCTCATCAACGACAGTCCGGGAAAACGGCGTCCGGACCCGTAAGCCCGCCTCCCCGACCTCCAGATAGGGACTTTCGATCGGATCGAACTGGAAGGCGTCGCGTCCCTTCTCGTCCGCATAGGCTTCGACCTGCGTTGCCTCATGCGCCTGCCAGCGGGCGATCCGGCGACCGGCAGTCTTCCCGGGGACGAACCATGCCTTGAGGTCCTCGCTCCACCGCGCTTGGGGAAAAGCCGCGCGAAAACGCTCGACCGTCAGTCGGTCGTAGGGAAATGAGGTGATTTGCCCGATCTTCTCTTTGAAGGCGCCTTCGGGCGTCTGCTGTTCTCGGCGGTTCGACATGGTGAGCTCGACTTTCCCTTGAGAAACGCTGTGACGTGCCGCGCGGTTTCCTCCAGCCGCGATCAGATTTACCTCCGACGCTCGACACGCATGCGGTGAAGCGCAGGTCCATTCCATCGGCGCCAGTGGATTTCCTCATGTCAGAAGGAGAGGTTGGGTGCGGGCAGAGTTGCTCCCTGGCATCGAGGCCTTTGGTCCGCTCTTGACGATGACTAGGAGAGGGCCTAGACGGCGGCACCGCGCTGAGATGCAGGCGGACTGGGAGAGACCCGGCTTGACGAGGAGCCGGGTCTTTTGCCGCAGGGCGGAGCAAAAATTTCCTTAGTCTGCTTCTCACCGGATTTGCACGTTGAAGAACTGGAGAGAAGCACTTATGCGCAATATTTTTAAATCGGCTTTGATCGGTCTCGCCGCACTGGGTTGCGTGACGATCAGCCATTCCCTTGCGGGCGCGCAGGAACTGGAACTGCGGGTAGGTCCAGGTGGAGTTGGTATTTACGATCGCGACCGCGATCGGGACCGGTATTTCGATCGCCGCTATAGGCCGGCTCGCCGGGCGTGCGACCCAGACGATGCGCTTGACAGTGCGCGCGACGCAGGTCTCCGTCGCGCTCGTATCGTTCGTGTCTCGCCACGCAGTGTCGTGGTCCAAGGCTTTACGCGCCGTGGTCCCGCACGGATAGTATTTGCCAACGTGCGCGGATGCCCCGAGATCTAAAATCTATTTGCTGGAAGCTCAGCCCGCCACTGTTATGAGTGGCGGGCTATTTGTTTTCCGAACCTCTTCGGGCCGGACCTTGCGATCAAGGACAAAGCTCACAAAGGGCATGGGCAGCGTCTGCCCGCTCCGCACCGCGCAGCTATTGTGACGTCGAAATCACGTCATTGTTAACTCGAACCATCATATTTTATCCTCGTCCGACTTGGCTCTTGAACCGGTTCACGGCAGATGTGTTGCATCGCAATGAAACGGAAAGGTCACCCATGACAGATTTTGCCGATAGCCGACCCCGCCCGATGGTGCCGGCACTTCAGAGAATTTACATGCCATTTAACACCATCGCTGAAACGGCTCTGCGTGTGATCGCCGGCGGACTGCTGGTGACCCATGGCTACGGCAAGATCCTGAATCCCTTCGGAGCTGCCGGCATGGTGGAAGGTCTCGGCTTCTATCCCGGTTTTTTCTGGTCGCCGTTGCTTGCGGCAACCGAATTCTTCGGCGGCATTTTGATCGCAATCGGGCTGTTCACGCGGCCAGCCGCTTTCGCTGCAATGATCGTGCTGTTGGTCACTGTCTATTTCCATGGCGTGGTGCGGGGTGAAGGCCTTGGTGGCGCCGAAAAATCGATCCTCTGGACTGCCATTTTCTTGTTCTTCGCGGTTCGGGGATCGAATTCGCAGTCTGTAGATGCCAAACTTGGCAAGCAGATCTGAATCCGAAGTCTAAGCACCTGGGGAAACGGCACGGCATCGCCGTTACCCTTTGTGACTGCTCCAAACGCAACCCAGAGCGGACGCTGATGAGACGAGGGCCGCGAAAGGACCGGGCTCAGCACCTGCCAGCTTCCAACCGGGGCTCCTCCTTTCCGTCAGCGGCGCGTGTTGCGTGACCAGAGGAGCTGGAGGCCTTCCTGGCCCTGGAGCCCGGTCAGGCTGGCGTAGATCGGAGCTGGGAAGTTCGGATCGTCGAGCTTGACTGAGATGTAGTCGCGTTCGGTTTCGCAGGCCTGTTTCTCGCCGCCGATACCGAACCCGACATTGCCGGCCAGCATCCCGAAGTCGGGAGGAGGTGCATTCGACACGAACAATCTTCGCTTTGACGTTGAGGTTGAGGGTCTTGATGCCGAGGAAGCCGTCGGTCGATGTTGCTCGGGCCGCGCCCATCGCTGCCTCACGATGGCTGTCGATCATGAGGACGATCGGTACGCACCCGCAGGGCTTCGACAGTGGTCCTCAATACCGGTCATAAGATCCCCGTGGATGTCTTCGGACGCAACCAGCAGGCCATGTGCAACGGTGTGGGAACGTCCGATGAGTTTGTCTTTCCCGCGCTTCGTCAGGGTGACTGTTCAACCAAAGTCGCTCGTCGGGGAACGATCGAAGCGGTCGGCTTTCTTGGTACGGCGGAAAGCGTCCAGCTTTCGTCCTGTCATGTCCTGGCTCGAAAGCGTCCAGGGCGTTTGGCAACAGTTCTGACTGCAACTGAGCGTTCGGGTTCGGGGAATGGGTGCGGCTTACGCCGCTCGGGCTCAGCGCCCGGTTCTTTTACGCCATTGAGCATAGTCGTTTTGCGCTTTGTCGGTCGTTGGCGGATAAAGGCCGATTACGGCAGCTCCGTCTTGGACCTGTTCGAGAACGAACTCCTCGAAGCTTTCCATCCCGGCGCATTCCTCGGCGATCTCATCGGCCAAATGCGCTGGAATGATCATGACACCGTCACCATCACCGACGAGCACGTCTCCGGGAAAAACAGGGGCGTCACCGCAGCAAATCGGCACGTTGATGTCGAGCGCTTCGTGGAGGGTTAGATTGGTCGGCGCCGACGGGCGCTGATGGTAAGCCGGCATATCCAACCTGCCGATGCCTTCGGCGTCGCGAAAGCCTCCGTCAGATACGACGCCGGCGCAGCCGCGCATCGCAAGCCTTGTAACGAGAATAGAGCCTGCCGATGCGGCCCGCGCATCCTTCCTGCTGTCCATGACAAGCACCCAACCAGGCGGGCAGGTTTCGACCGCGACACGTTGCGGGTGGTCCGCGTTGCGGAACACGGTGATAGGATTGCGATCCTCGCGCGCCGGAATGTAGCGAAGGGTAAAGGCCTGTCCGACCATGTTTTTGCCCTTCCAGGCGACCGGGTGGACATTCTGGATGAACTGGTTGCGCAGGCCGCGTTTGTAGAGCGCAGTGGCAACGGAGGCGGTCGACGCCTTCATCAATTTTGCGCGGATTTCGTCGGAAAGAGCGTAGTCGGTCATTATCATCTCCGGCTGAATAGATCAGTTGATCGCTGGTTCATCGACCTGAGGGCCGAATTCCGTCTTCAGGAAATCGAAATCGCAGCCCTTGTCGGCCTGTTCGATATGTTTGGAAAATAGGAAGCCGTAGCCGCGGCCATAGCGTGGAGCCGGCGGCTTCCACGACTGTCGGCGAAGCGCGAGTTCTTCGTCCGGTACGAGCATGTTCAGGCTGCGGTTGGGGATATCGAGCTCGACGATGTCGCCAGTCTTCAAAAGCGCCAGCGGGCCTCCGACATAGGATTCCGGCGCCACATGCAGCACGCAGGCGCCGAAAGAAGTGCCGGACATGCGCGCATCCGACAGTCGCACCATGTCTCGCAGGCCGCGCTTCAACAGCGCCTTGGGCATGGGAATCATGCCCCATTCAGGCATTCCCGGTCCACCCTGCGGCCCGGCGTTGCGCAAGACGAGAACAGTCTCCGGCGTCATCGGGTAGTCGGGATCGTCGATGATCGTCTTCAGCTCGGCGTAGCTATCAGCCACAAGAGCCGGACCTTTATGCCGGTGGAATTTCGGGTCGCAGGCGGCAGGCTTGATCACCGCGCCGTCGGGACTGAGATTGCCCTTGAGGACGGCAAGCGATCCCTCGTGATAGACCGGGTTCGACAGTGGCCGGATGACGTCGTCATTCCAGACCTTTACCAAGTCGAGACCCTCCGTAAGCGGCTTGCCGGTGACGGTGATCGCTGACGAATTGAGCTTGTCGCCCAGTTGCTTCATCAGCGCCCGCAGACCACCGGCGTAGTAAAAATCCTCCATCAGGTATGTCGCACCCGATGGCCGGATATTGGCAATGACGGGCGTTTTGCGTCCGATGCGGTCGAGGTCGTCCAGTTCCAGCGCAATCCCGGCGCGGCGTGCCATGGCGATCAAATGAATGATGGCATTCGTAGAACAGCCGGTCGCCATCGCCACGGTCACGGCGTTCTCCACTGCTGCCGCCGTGACGATCATGTCCGGCGTCAGGTCCTCCCAGACCATATCGACGATGCGCCGGCCGCATTGCGTGGACATGCGCTGATGACCTGCATCGGCGGCGGGGATGGAGGAGGCGCCAGGAAGCGTCAGTCCCATGGCCTCGGCGATCGCCGTCATTGTCGATGCCGTTCCCATGGTCATGCAGTGGCCATAGGAGCGGGCGATACCCCCCTCGATCCCTTGCCACTCTTCCTTGGAAATCGTGCCGGCGCGGCGTTCGTCCCAGAACTTGAATCCGTCGGTACCGGAACCCAGATGCCTGCCCGCCCAGTTGCCGCGCAGCATCGGTCCGGCAGGCAGGTAGATAAAGGGAAGACCCATGCTGAGCGCGCCCATCACCAAGCCCGGAGTGGTCTTGTCGCAACCACCCATGAGGACCGCGCCGTCGATGGGATGGGAGCGCAGCAATTCCTCGCTCTCCATCGCCAGCATATTGCGGTAGAGCATGGTCGTTGGCTTGACGAAATTTTCAGACAGTGACAGCGCTGGAAGCTCCATCGGGAAGCCTCCTGCCTGCAGCACGCCGCGCTTGACCCATTCCACTCGGTCCTTGAAGTGCATGTGGCAGGGCTGCGCATCCGACCAGGTGTTGAGGATGGCGATGATCGGGCGCCCCTCCCAGTCGGCGGGGTCGTAGCCCATCTGCATGGTGCGCGATCTGTGGCCGAAGGATCTTTGATCATCGGGGACCATCCAGCGGGCGGAGCGGAGCTGCTCGTAGGTTCTGCGTGTTTTCATGGCATTGTCCGACAAGGATGATGAACGGAGGCGAATGCAGACAAGGAAGCAGTCTTCATTCCTTCATGCCCCATTTCTGGATAGTATTGCGTTCAATCGTCTGGAAGACCAGATTTTCGACCACCAGACCGATGACGATGACAGTCAGCAGTCCGGCAAAAACGGCCGGGATGTCGAGAAGGTTGCGGTTTTCGAAGATGAACCAGCCAAGGCCGCCCTGCCCGGACGAGACGCCGAAGACGAGTTCGGCGGCAATCAGGGTGCGCCAGGCGAAGGCCCAGCCGATCTTTAGACCGGTAAGGATCGAGGGAAAGGCAGCCGGGATGAGAATGCGAACGACGTAGGACAAGCCAGACAGGCCGTAATTGGCTCCGACCATGCGCAGAGTGCGGGAAACGCCGAGAAAGCCGGAATGGGTGTTCAGCGCCACGGCCCAGAGCGCGGAATGCACAAGCACGAAGACGAGGCTTGAGGCGCCGAGGCCAAACCAGATAAGCGCCAGCGGCAGAAGTGAAATGGCCGGAAGCGGGTTGAACATGGCGGTCATCGTCTCGAGGAAGTCGGTGCCGATGCGCGTGTTGATCGCCAACACGGTCAGGATGGCCGCCAGGATCGTTCCCGCCGCATATCCCATCAACAGGATCTTCAAGGTGGTCCAGATGCGCGCCGGCAGCGTGCCATCCGCGAAGCGATCGACGAGCGTCACCAGCGTGTCGGCGAGGGTCGGAAATAGAAGCGGGTTGTCCAGATAAGTGGCGTAGACCTGCCACAGCAGCGCAAGCACGATAATCAGCAGGGCCTTTCGAATAGCGCCGATACCCCAGATGAGCTCAACTGGCCCGAGCTTCTGTTCGATCGCGGCGATGTTGCCATAGGCCGGGCGCGCGTTTGCGCTGTCTTCGGCCAGCAGGATCTGTGGTGCGCTCATGATGGCTTACTCCCGATGGCCAGGTTCAGAAAACAGAAGATCGTGGATATCCCCCTCGAGTGCAGCTGCGGTCCCGTCCTCGTTCGAGGCTTTGTCGACATCCACGACTTCCGCTTTGACGCGCCCCGGGTGGGGTGACAGAAGCAGGATACGGTTGGAGATCTTGATCGCTTCGGCGATCGAATGGGTGACGAAGATGACGGTAAACTTCGTATCATCCCAAAGCTGAAGCAGTTCGTCCTGCATCTGGCGGCGCGTCAGCGCGTCGAGCGCCGCGAAAGGTTCATCCATCAGCAGGATGTCGGGTTGCATCGCCATGCCGCGCGCAATGGCGACACGCTGTTTCATGCCGCCAGATAGGGTATGGGGAAAACTGTCGACGGCGCGCGTCAGCTTTACCTTGTCGATATAGGCGCGGGCGATTTCCTCCGCTTCCTTTGGCTGCAGCTTGCGCGCAACCAGCAGCGGAAACATCACATTTTCCAGAACGGTCTTCCAGGGCATCAGCTGATCGAATTCCTGAAACACCATCATGCGGTCCGGACCCGGTTTCGTCACCGTCCGGCCGTTGATGCGGATGGAACCGGCGACGGGCTTCATGTATCCGCCTACTGCCTTCAGCAACGTCGACTTACCGCAGCCCGATGGACCTAGAAGCACGAACCGGTCTGATTTGCGGACGTGGAAAGAGACCTGTTCGGTGGCGGTGACCAGCAGGTTGGGCGTCTTGTAGCGCAGCGTAACTTTCTCGACACTCAAGAGTGGTTCAGCTTGCGCAATAGCCTGATGCGCCGGTGAAGTTGCTACGGACTGGAACATTGACGACGTCCTCACGTGAAAAGGGGCGGGCATATCCGGCAGACAGCGGCCTGCCTTCTGCCGGATGAATGTTGATCAGTTGCCGTTGAGGTCGGCGGATTCAGGCAAGTAATAGTCGGTCCATGCTTTTGGCTGCATCTTCAGCGTCCCGATCTTGTTCAGATGCGTTGCGAACTTCATCGTGCCCTGCGGCTCGGTCCGATAGTCGTCGATGAAACCCGGCTCGTTCATGATCGCCATCAGATCATCGATCGACGTTTTGTCACCGGTGATCGTCTTGTAAGCTTCGAGGGCGCCCTTTGGATCGTTCTTGATGTAGGCCACTGCTTGCTTGGTCGCCTCACGCACGGCCTTGATGATGACGGGATTGCTTTCAGCAAACGCGGTCGTCGTGAAGAACGTCGCCTGCGTGAGGGAACCTCCGATGATCTCGCGCGAGTCCGTGACGCGATGCACGCCCTTCTGTTTTAGCTCGATGTACTGGAAGGGCGGAGCTGAGAAATGGTTCTTGACTTCGTGATTGGGGTTGGCGATGGCCGCGACTGCATCCGGATGGCCAAGCTGCACGGTATTGCTGTCGAGCTTGCGAACCTGGTCTTCGCCATACTTTGCGGCGGCGACCATTTGCAGCAGAATCGCCTGTGTCGAGACGCCGACGGTCGGAACGGCGATCTTGTCGCTCGGACCGATATCATCGAGTGATTTGATCTTGGGATCATTGGAGACCAGGATGACCGGTTGCGCGGAGCTCGGAATGATGCCTTTTACGCGGCCCTTCGTGCGATCCCAAAGCAGAAGAAGATTACCCGACCCCGTGTTGACGATGTCGACATTGCCTGCGAGCAGTGCATCGGTCTGCGCTCCACCGCCGCTGAAGGTTCGCCATTCGATACCGAGGCCGTCCAGCCCCTCCTTCGCAGCCTGTTTCTCGATGAGCTTTTGCGTCTCCATGACGTGGCTCGCAAGATACAGGATCCCTGGCTGTCGTGTGATGGAGATCGCCGTCTTTTCCTGAGCCGAAGCCGGAAGCGTGGTTGCGAAAAAAGCTGCGATCGCGGCAGCACCCAAAAGTCTCAACATCCTATCCTCCCACTGTAAATTCCAAACGTATGAAACGTGCCTCCCAGCACCGGCAGAGTGAAACACTAAAATATCAGTTGGTCAACTGTGTTAATATATTAGTTTGAGATGAAGCGTCTTACCGGCTATGATACGCGTCAAAGTGAGGTTTCATGGACGCTCTGAACGATGTTTCCCCGACAATTGCGCTCAAACGCACCTCGACCTCGCGCCAGCTCTACGACGTGCTGCGCGGGCGCATCATCTCGCTCGATCTGCCCCCGGGCATGCATCTGTCGCGCAGCGAGATCGCCTTGGCCTACGGTGTCAGCCAGACACCGGTGCGTGACGCTCTGCAAATGTTGGAGGGCGAAGGCCTCGTGGTGGTTTATCCGCAGTCCCGCACGGAGGTCACACGGATCGATTTGCGCCAGGCGCGCGAGACGCAGTTCCTGCGGCTCTCTCTTGAACTGGAAGTCATTCGGTCTCTGACGGAAAACCAGCCCGAAGCCGTCATCAAACAATCCGATCGTCTGGTGGCCCGTCAAGAAACGGCGCTCAACGTGGATCACGACCTCGAACGCTTCGCGCTTCTCGATCGCCAGTTCCACCAAACCCTGTTCGAAGGTGCGGGCGTTGCCGACCTCTGGGTGCTGGTCCAGTCGCGATCCGGGCATATTGATCGGCTTCGCAAGCTCAATTTGATGGATCCCGGCAAAGCCGGCACGATCTTGTGTTCGCACCGGGAAATAATGGACAATGTGCGAGGCGGAGACATCCCGCGGGCACAGGAAGCCGTACGCCGCCACCTTACAGGCACGCTTGCCACCGTCGACGCAATTCGCGAGGCACATAGTCACTTCTTTTGAGAGGTAGCGCTTAAGGGAGATGTTGTTCTGGGCCTTTTAGGGTCAGACCAACACAATCTCAGATTGCTCGATACCGAAAGATCAGTGCCGAACGACGCCTCCGGACTTCGCTGGAGAGAGCGAATGATCGCCGGGCTTCATATCGCAAACCTCAACAGAACACGTGCGCGGCGCCGGGGTCGAATTCAAGGTGAACCCGGTCTCCAGGGTTCAGGCCGGCGATTGCCTCGTGCCCGAATGGCAGTCGCACCGACAAGGCTTCACCGGCGGCCGTAGCCGTTGCCACATGGATATTATTGCCGAGGAAGGTGATGTCCTTGACTGTTGCACTGACACCGTTGCCGCCATCATGACGCGATAGCCGAATGCGTTCCGGCCTCAGCATGAGAGCCCCCTTCGCGTTGGAAACCGCCTTGCCATGGACCGGGATCCGGTCAAAAACTGCGCTGCCGCCCAGTGAGATCGTCGCCTTTCCATCTGCACATGACAGCAGATCGCAGGAAATGAAGTCGCTGTCGCCGATGAATTCAGCGACAAAACGCGTACGCGGGTTGGCATAGAGTTGCGGCCCAGTGCCAATTTGATCGATGATGCCCTTAGAGAATACCGCGATGCGATCGGACAGCCGCAGCGCTTCTTCCTGGTCATGGGTCACGTATAGGATCGTCACTTCAGTTTGCTGGTGGATCCTGCGGATTTCGTGCTGAATTTCCTCCCGCAGCTTCTTGTCAAGCGCCGAGAGCGGCTCGTCCATCAGAAGTACCGGAGGATCGTAGGCAAGCGCCCTGGCGAGGGCGACACGTTGCTGCTGACCGCCTGACATCTGTACGGGCTTGCGATCCTCGTATCCTTCAAGTCTAACGAGACGCAGCATCTCCTTCACCTTGGTGTCGACCTCGGCCTTGGACTTGCGTCTGACCTTCAGCGGAAAGGCAATGTTTTCACCAACGGTCAGATGCGGAAACAACGTGTAGCGCTGAAAGACCATTCCAATATTGCGCTTGTGCGAAGGGGTTTCCAGCAGGGTCTTGCCGTCAAGCGTTATGTCGCCTTTTGTCGGAGTTTCAAAACCCGCCAGGATGTAAAGCGTCGTGCTCTTTCCCGAACCCGACGGTCCCAAGAAGGTCAGAAACTCACCGCGCTGAACGTGTAGGTTGACATCGTGAACCGCGACAACAGGGCCGTACTCCTTGCGGATGCCTTTGATCTGAAGGAAAGCGTCATTCATGATTTCAGTACCTTGCGTGCGAGAGCGACAAGCGCCATCAAGAGGATCGTCAAAAGGATGAGAAGCGTCGACGCGGCAGCCACGACCGGCGTAAGATCCTGCCTGAGCGTGGCCCATACTTTTACCGGCAGGGTCTGCAGCGTTGGGCTCGCCATGAAGATCGCCACAACCACCTCGTCCCAGGATGTCAGGAACGAAAAGACAGCGGCGGAAAATATTCCGTGGCTGATTGCAGGCAGCGTTACTCGGATCCTCGCCTCAAGCGGCGAGGCGCCGCAAAGTATCGCCGCGTCCTCGATGGACTTATCGAAGCATTCAAGCGCACTGGAAATGGACAGAATGGAGAACGGAAGAGCAAGGACGAGGTGAGAGATCACGAAGCCAGCCAAGGTTCCACCGAGCCCCACCCTTAGAAAGAATGCGTAGAGTGCGACGGCAAGAACGACGACGGGAAGGATCATCGGCGTCAGGAAAAGCGCCTTGAGTGCGTCACGGAAAAGGAACGTTCCTCGAACCAACCCGAACGACGTCACCAGGCCGAGCAGAACGGATAGCACGGTGACGATTGATGCGATCTTAAAGCTCGTCCAGGCCGATTCCAGCCACCGGCGATCGGCCAGAAGTTCCCCGTACCATTGCAGCGTCCAGCCAGGAGGCGGAAAGATCAGCCACTGCGAGGATCCAAAGGAAAGGGCCGCGATAAAGAAGATCGGCAGCAGCAAAAATGCAGCCGCAAGGATGGTGATCGTCAAAAGCGCGTATTTCCACCAGCCGAGACGATCGAAGTTAAGCAGCATGTCAGCGCCCTCCGGTGTTCTGACTGCCGAAGAAACGCAGCTGAACGACATAGAGAGAAAGCGTTACAACGAGGAGTACCAGGGCGGCCGCTCCCCCCATGCCCCAATTGACCAGGGACTGGACGAACTGGGCAATCAGCTCGGCCAGCATCATGTTCGCCGTGCCGCCGAGAAGCGAGGGGGTAACGAAATAGCCAAGCGACATGACGAAAACCAAGAGGGCACCGGCAGCCATGCCCGGTACGGCCAGCGGCAGGAGAACGCGCGTGAGACATTGCCGCCGGCTGGCACCGCAAAGGGCAGCCGCCTGCAGGATTGCCGGGTCGATCTTCTTGATCACTCCGTAGAGCGGCAGGATGATGAAGGGCAGCATGATATAGGTCATGCCGATCGTTACACCTGTCAGATTGTTGACGAGCGGCAACGGCTGATTGATCAGCCCCATGCCCATCAGCATCTTGTTGATGAGACCCGTCCGTTGCAAAAGCACCATCCAGGCATAGGTGCGCGCCAGCAGATTTGTCCACATCGAGAGCAGCAGGATCGCAAAAATCACCGATGCCAGCCTTCCAGGCATGATTGCCAGCGCCCAGGCAACGGGAAAGCCGATCAAGAGCGAAATAGCGGTCACCAATCCTGATACGATGAAGGTATTGGCGAAAATCTTGAGATAGGTTGCTGATCCAAGCAGCTCAGCATAGTTGCCGAAGCCGGGAACCGGTTCCAATACACTTCGTAGCAACAGTGCCGCCACCGGCACGATGAAGAAGATGGCCACGAAGGCAAGAGCCGGGACGACCCCGCTGAACCCTGCTCGCCTGAGCGCTCTTGGCACCGGCGCACTCACGCTGGAAGCATCACTATAGGTCGACATGACAGTCCTTCCTGCCGAACGTTCAGACAAGCGCCGCAGGTCCCGGGGCGGGCCGAGCACGCTGCGCTTTCAGCACGGCGGGCATGGGCTCGCCGTGCGTTGCGCTGCATTTTCAGCCTATTTTGCCTGCCATGCGTACCACCGCTCGCCGATGGCATCCCGGTTTTTTGCCCAGTAGCTCATGTCAGCATTGACTTGGCTGGCCGTTTGCTGGTCCGGCAGTGTCTTGGCCGTCTCGGCATCCATCAACTTGGCCGATTCCAGATTGATCGGCGCGTATCCGGTGGCTTTCGCAAGCGCTGCCTGCGGTTCTGCCGAGGTTGCCAACGCGATGAACTTCATGGCTGCCTCAAGATTCGGAGCCCCTTTCGGAACGACAAGCGAATCCGCGGCGGTAATATTCTGCTCCCAGGAGGTTTCTGCGTTAACGCCGCTTTTGGCGAGCGCTGTCATGCGGCCGTTCCAGAGGCTTCCGAACGGTGCTTCGGCGGATGCCAGCAGCTGCTGCGACTGGGCGCCGCCTGACCACCAGATAATCTCCGACTTGATCGTATCGAGCTTCTTGAATGCTCGATCGAGGTCAAGCGGATAGAGCTTGTCGGCGGCAACACCGTCAGCCAGGAGGGCCGCCTCAATCACACCGGGAGCCGACCATTTATAGAAGGTGCGCTTGCCTGGAAATTTCGCCGTGTCGAACAGATCGGCCCAGGTCTTCGGGCAAGCAGTAACCGCATCCGCATTGCAGCCGATCACAAAGGAATAGTAGAAGCTGCCGACGGAATAATCCGTTACGAAACGCGGATCGAGCTTGGACTTGTCGATAACGGAGAAATCCAGCTTCTCAAGCAGCCCGTTTTTGCCTGCCTGCGCGGCATAGTCACCTTCGACATCGACGACGTCCCAGGTTACCTGGTTCGCCTCGACCATGGCCTTCAGCTTGCCGTAATCAGTGGGGCCATCCTGCATCACTTGCAGTCCGGTCTTTTCTGTATATGGGTTCGCCCAGGCTGCCTTTTGCGCGTCCTGCGTCGTCCCTCCCCAGCTTGAGAAGACGAGCGTTTCGGCTTTTGCGGGAATGGCGAGCGCCATGATTGCCGCCAAGGCCGTGAATGCAAATGTGTGTTTCATGTTCCCTTTTCCTTGTTTTGGAGTGTCTTATGCGCATTCCTATGCCGGCAGTCCGTCCCCGCTTTCTGGAGAGAAGCTGGTTGCCTTCATAATCTTGTTTTCCGCCACTTCGATCAGATCGCGAATTTTCGGCAGAAAGGCCTGCCACCGAGGGTCAGCCATAAGGCGCATGCGCCTTGCCTCACGGTCGTCCAGGCTGGAAAACGCCCAGATGTGGACGATCTCGTTGATGGTGCCGATCTCCGAATAGAAATAACCGACGAGGTTGCCGAGATGGCTCTTTTGAATGGCTATCCCCTCCTCTTCTACAACCTTCAGATATTGCGGGATCGCACCGTTCTTCAGTCTGTAAGTCCGGATCTCGTAAAACATCGCCATCACCGCATCACGAAAGGATCAGGAATCGGGTCGTCCGACGTCCTCAGCCAGATCGTTTTTGTCCGGGTGTAGTCGAGCACTGCGGCCATGCCGCCTTCCCTGCCATGCCCGGACAGACCGAACCCGCCAAATGGCGCGATCGGCGAGACGGCGCGATAGGTGTTGACCCAGACGATGCCGGCGCGAATTCCCTTCATCAGGCGATGAGCCCGCGTCAGGTTTTGGGTGAAGACCCCGGAGGCAAGCCCATAGTGCGTATCGTTCGCAAGCGCGAGCGCTTCGGATTCTGTTTCGAACGAGACGACGGACAGAACTGGACCGAAGAATTCGTTGACAAGCGAAGGAGAATTGACGCCGTCGCAGTCAAGAATTGTCGGCGCGAAGTAGAAGCCTTCACCGCCGGGCCTATGGCCGCCGGTGATTAGGCGGGCGCCGCTTTGAAGGGACTTGTCGAGGAGCGCTGCTATGTGCTCCTGCTGGCGCCGCGTTGCAAGCGGACCGACCTCGGTCGCCATGTCCAAGGGAGCACCGATACGGATCGCCTCTGCCTTGCCCTTCAAGAGGGTCAGGAACTCATCCTTGATACGCCGCTCGACGATCAGCCGCGAACCGGCGACACAGCTTTGGCCGGTCGCAGCAAAGATACCCGCGACCTGGGCATTGGCAGCACTCTCGAGGTCGGCGTCGGCGAAAACGATGAAGGGTGACTTGCCGCCCAGTTCGAGTGACGTGGAGGCAAGGTTCTCCGCCGAGTTTCGCACGATATGACGCGCCGTTTCGGGGCCACCCGTGAAGGCAATATGCGCGACCTTAGGATGGCGGCTAAGTGCTGCCCCGCAGGACGTGCCAAAGCCGGTGATGATATTGACGACGCCCGCAGGAAAGCCTGCCTCGTGAATGAGGCGCGCAAACTCCAGAAGCGGCGCTGGCCCGTCTTCCGAGGCCTTGACGACCATCGTGCAGCCGGCGGCAAGAGCCGGCCCGATCTTAACGGCAGACAAGAACAGCTGGCTATTCCAGGGCACGACCATCGCAACGACGCCGATCGGCTCACGGCGAAGCCAGACATCCATGTCAGCTTTGTCGATGGGAAGATAGGATCCTTCAATCTTGTCGGCGATGCCGGCGTAATAGCGGTAATAGTCCGCGACATAGGCGATCTGCGCCGACGTTTCCCGGATGATCTTTCCGGTGTCGCGTGTCTCGAGTTCTGCCAGCTTCTGTGCGTTGGCTGCGACCAGATCAGCGAGCCGGTAGATGAGCTTGCCGCGTTGCGTGGCCGTCATCTTTGACCAGGCCCCGTTATAGAGTGCCTGTTCAGCGGCCTTGACCGCCCGATCCACATCACCCTCGCGCGCTTCCGGCAAGTCAGCCCATTCCTTCCCGGTGGCCGGATCAACGCTTGGGAAGCGTGCTTCACCGTCTAGGAATTGACCATCGATATAATACTGGAAACGCTGCATGGGCTTCACTCCGCAAATGCCGGCATCACTTCGGCGATAAAGCGCTGAAGCGATGCTTTCTTGCGCTCGAAGCTCATGCCCGTATCGATCCAGAAGGAATATTCGTCATAACCCATGGCCTCATAGGTCTTGAGGCGCGAGACTACGCTTTGTGGACTTCCGACAACGTTGTTGGTGCGCATGACGGCGTCCGACAGCATGGCGTTTGAGTTGATTTCAGCTTCGGGAATTCGCTCAATGAGACCTTGCGTGACCGGCTTCTCGTTCTTGAACCACGCGAAGAAGTAGTTGTAGTAGAGGCTGAGCTCATGGGCCGCCTGCGCGATGTCTGCGTCCGACGAACCGACATAGGTATGACGCAGCAGCATGATCTTGGGCCGTTCGATCGTCGGATGCTTCGCGCAGGCGTCATTGAACCGTCCCATCAGCGCTTCCACCTCGTCATCACCCTGCCAAAGGGGGGTAACCTGGACGTTACAGCCGTTGGCGACAGCGAATTCGTGGGAATTCGGATCACGGGCTGCGACCCAGATCGGTGGGTTGGGCAGCTGCAGCGGTTTCGGCGCCGACGTGGTTGACGGAAACTTGTAAAACTCGCCGTCGTGGGCGTAGTCGCCCTTCCAAATACCTTTGACAGCCGGAATGAGCTCGCGCATGCGCTGGCCCGCCGCCCAGGCATCCAGACCGGGAAGCAGACGCTCGTATTCGAACGAATAAGCGCCACGGGCAATCCCGATATCGAGCCTGCCGTCGCAGATGATGTCGGTCATGGCCGCCTCGCCGGCAAGCTTGATCGGATGCCAGAACGGTGCGATCACCGTTCCTGTGCCTAATCTCGCTCGCGACGTTCGACGCGCCAGGTCAGCGATGGTCACGAAGGGGTTGGGCGCGATGGTGAAATCCATGCCGTGATGCTCGCCCGTCCAAATCGCATGCATGCCACCTTTGTCAGCGATCTCGCAGAGAGCCACGAACTCGTCATACAGGCCTTTGTGGCTCTGACTTTCGTCGAGGCGTTCCATGTGGACGAAGAGAGAAAACTTCATGCTTGTGCCACCTTCGCTGCAACCGGGCGGACCGTACCAACAGTCTCATCGCCGAAATAAACCCCGAAATTGCCGATCGAGCTCTCCAGCGCAAAACGCGCGATGATATCGGCCGTCGAACTTGTCTTGAATTGCTCGGCCGTGAGTGTTTTGGGCTTCAGAAAGCGTCCAGCGGCCGGAGCGCCTTGCGATGCAAAGGCACGGTAGACAATGTGATGCTTTCCCGCGCTCTTGTCCTCATAGACCGAATACAGGAAACCGATCGTAACCTTCAGCCCGGTCAGATCTTCAAGATAATCTCGCAGAATTTCGGTCGGGCTGCCTTCCTTTACGTCGCAGCCCGGCAGCCAAAGCATGTCATCGCCGAGAAGGAGAACATCGCCGTCGCGCTCCAGAACGGCACCGAGCTCAATATTGCCTTCCGCTGCGGCCGAAACGGCCCGGCTTGCAAGGATTGGGGTGAAGTAACCGCCGCGGGCATAGCCCAATCCGTTGCGGCCGGTATTCTCGAAGGCGGTGATGCGCCCCATCAGGATGACGTGGTCGCCAGCTTCCACCATCTTCTCCATGGCGCACTCGAACCACGCCGCAACATTCGCGAATATTGGGCTGCCGGCCTTGCCTTCAGACCATTCGACTGCGGCGAAGCGGTCCTCGACTGGCCGTGCAAAGGTGTTCGACACATCTTTTTGACTTTCCGAAAGAACGTTGATTGCAAAATGCTTCGCACCCGTCATCGTCGCATAGTTGCGTGAGGTCTTTGCCAAGCAGACAAGCAGAAGAGGCGGATCAAGGGAGACCGATGTAAATGAGTTTGCTGTAAAGCCGATCGGGCGGTCGTCGCAATCGCGGGTGGTCACGACCGTTACGCCGGTCGGAAAAGCGCCGAAGGCGTCTCTCAGTGCGCGTGGATCGATGGATTCTGGGGTCATCTCGGCTCCTCCTCTCGATGTTCAAGCCATTCCGCAAGCAGCCTATTGACGGTATGAGGCGCGGTGAGATTAACCATGTGCCGATGCCCGTCGACGATACGAGCCCAGCCATTTTGGGTGATCGCCGCCATTTGCGTCGCCATTTCCGGCGTCGAATTGGGGTCATCGGAGCCTGTCAAGAACAAAGCTGGGCAGCGAACATCTCGCCAGCCGTCCGCATAGGTATCGTCGCCGCCGGCAAAGGCACAATAGGCGATGGCGTAACCCTCGGGATCGACCATGCCCAGCCAGCCACGCGTGAGATCGCGCGCTGAAAGGCTATTATCATCGTCGCCGAACCACCGTTTCAGCGGACCATCGCGGTCGACGCCATTGGCGCAGATTGCAGCTGCGCGAGACATGACCGCTGCCTTCGCCTCGGGATTGCGGCGATAGACACCGTTAAGATATGCAACCCGCCGGATCCGCCTACCGAAAGAAGCAGCAGCCCCACCGGAGATCAAAGCTCCCATGGAGTGGCCGGCGACATTTGCAGCATCGATCTTCAACTCGTCGAGAAACCGGCCGAACCAGGCAACGAAGTCTTCAAGTTTGCTTCCGCTCGGCAGCTTGGCGCTTTCTCCGTGTCCAGGCATGTCGACGGCGATGACACGATGCGTCTTTGCAAACAGCGCGATCTGCGGGGCCCAAGCCTCGAACCGCATGCCGACGCCATGGATCAAAACCAACGGTTCGCCTTCACCGGCCTCGAAGTATGAAACGCCGTTGATGGTGTGCTGGCGCTGGAACTGCATCGATGCCTCTTCCGACAATCTGGAGTGTGTCGTTTGCATGACGCCAGCTGTTCCTTCTCAAACGCCTGCAGGATTGGTGACGTCGTGGCCCAGATCCTTGAGGTCTTGATAGCGGTCGCCGATGCGATGATGCGGACGCCCCCCAACGGACGCCCCCAGTGCTACGAGGATCTCGTCGGCGGCCGGGGCATCGGGAATGGCTGCCTGAATGGTCAGGTAATGCGAACGGCGGCCCTCGTCGTTCTTGTCCATCAGCGGGATCATGATCGGCGCATTGGCCGGGCCACGGGTATTGCAGAAGGCAAGATAAGACTTGGCGCCAACTGCATTGCGGTAGTGATTGCCAAAACGCAGCGTGTGGATCAGCGCTGAAGCGTGTTCGATTTCGCCGTCGAGACCGACGACTGCGGCCTTGCCATAACCTTCGACGGATTCGCCCGAACCAACGGCTTCGATGATCATGCGAGTCAGCAATTCTCCGAGCACAGGGGCGCCCGCATGGATTTCCGGCTTGAGGTCCTCGACAAAGCCTTTGCCAGCCCACGGGTTCTTAACCACCGCGAAAGCCGAATACAGTTTCAGCGGCAGCGGGGCGGTTTTTCCGCCTTCGATCAAGGTGGTTTCAACTTGCAACAGCGTCTTGCGAATCTGGATGCTCATGCGACGTCCTCAGCTACATATGATGTTATGGTATGCCATAATATTAATTCGTCAATAGCCTTGTGCGAACAAGCGGCTGCGGCGTCCTCTTCAGTCGATTTTTGTATTTCGATCAGGTAGTTAGGGAATTCTTGCTCGATCCGACCACCTCATGGGGGTTCACGGGAGGCGAGTCATTCCGCCTCGTTTTAAGCCGAATTTGCTCCTCGGCGCCTCTGCATCCGACCTCGCCGTTTGTTTTGCGCACTTCAAATGATGGACAATGACAACTCGGGACATGAGGATCCGCCGAGCAGTCTTTTCGACACGTTCAAGCCCGATCTCGACGACAATGGTTGTCGATGAGGGGACAAAGTGGTGCGCGAACGCGTTGCAACACTCGCCGCACGGTGACGGTTCCGACCGCGCTCATTCTGGCGCGTGTCCGGTGATAGTCCTGATTTTGGCTGAACCTGCAGCCGCACCGATTTTTGGAAGCGATGTACTCTTTGCGTGAGATTGAGCCAGTCGAGCGCACCAATCCTCTTGGCTCCGCAGCATGCGTAAACAGCGGCGCGTGGCAAAGACCGCTGTGCTTCACGTCAACGACGAAGATGTCAGGCAGCCGGCGATTGGGCAGAAATCACGGCCTCGGCGATCGCCGCCGCACTTGTTACATGGTCCATCGCAGCGCGATAGGCGCCTTCACCATCGCCCCGCCTGATCGCCTCGATGATCCGCTCCATCTGTGCGGGACCCTCGACGTTGCGGTTATCCGTCTTGATCGTCATCGAGCGGAGATGATTGATCCTGACAGTCAGAAGATTGACGATACCCCAGGCGACGTGGCGATCGACCTTGCTGAAGAGCACCTGGTAAAAGGCCGAGGTACTGGCCAGCACGCCCGGCATGTCTTTTTCGCGATAGCATTGGCGAATATCGTAGAGCGCCCCCTCGAGCGCTTCAACGATTGTAGAATCGTGACGCTCGGCGCACAGGCGCGCCGCCATGCCCTCCAGCGCTCCGCGTATTTCATAGATTTGTCGCGCTTCATCAGCATCCAGCCGGGCGACGATCGGGCCCTTGTTCGGAAGATTTGCAACAAGGCCTTCCGACTCAAGATGCCGTAGCACCTCGCGAACGATCGTCCGGCTTACCCCAAGCTGGGCGCAGAGATCTCGCTCAACCAGACGATCACCGGGCTTGAAATGGCCGCTGTCGATCGCCTCGCGAACCTTGTCAAGCGCCAGTTCGCGCAGGGTTTTCGCGGGCCGTTCCACTTTGATCGTCGAATCTTTCAAACCAACCGCCATTGTCCGCCCCTGTCTTGATATGCCATGCTCGACGGCGTCTTCCCGGAATAATACACCGGCCACACCATATTATGGCGTACCAAATACTTATCGACAGGGTCGGGCGATTGCAACTGGCGGCGCAATTATTCGCGCACGCTGCATTTTACCCCATGCGCTCGGATGCGTAGCTCCCCGGGCTTGGCGGAAAGACGATGGTGCGGTTGCCATTGATGAAGGTGCGGCGATGGATATGCGCATGTATGGCGCGCGCCAGAACCTGCGCCTCGACATCGCGGCCGAGCGAGACATAGTCTTCAGGGCTCTGGGCATGGGTGACGCGCACCGTGTCCTGTTCGATGATAGGGCCTTCATCGAGGTCTGCGGTGACATAATGAGCCGTCGCGCCGATCAGCTTTACGCCGCGACCGTAGGCCTGCTTGTACGGATTGGCGCCCTTGAAGCTCGGCAGGAAGGAGTGGTGGATATTGATGATCTTGCCTGACATCTCGGTGCACATGCGATCAGAAAGGATCTGCATGTAGCGTGCGAGCACAATGAGTTCGGTGCCGGTTCCTTCCACGAGGTCCATGATCCTGGCTTCCGCCTGCGGCCTGTTCTCCTTGGTCACCGGAATATGGTGGAACGGTATATCATGATTGACGACCACTTTCTGATAGTCGAAATGGTTGGAGACGACGCCGATGATATCGATCGGCAGCGCGCCAATTTTCCAGCGATAGAGAAGATCGTTGAGGCAATGGCCAAAGCGCGAGACCATCAGCATGACCTTCATGCGCCGCGCGCCATCGTGGACCTTAGCGTCCATCCTGAACGCCGCGGCGATCGGCTTTAGACCTTCGGCAAGCTCCGCAAGAGCGAGGCCCTCTTCCGACAGGAAGCTGACACGCATGAAGAAGAGACCGGTATCGAGGTCGTCAAATTGCGACGAGTCGACGATATTGCAGCCTGCATCCGCCAGATAGCCGGACAAGGCGGCCACGATGCCGCGCGTTGATTTGCAGGTGACCGTCAGGATGAATTGCGTCATGGCAGGCTCTCTTGCAGCGATGTCAAAAAGACACCCCGTGCGCAGTGCGGGGGAAGGCCGCGAAGGGCAGCGGAGAAAATATCAGACGTCAAGGGTCGTTTCATGCTCCCAGGCGGTAAACTGCGAGCAATAGGTGTTCCACTCGCCCCGCTTTAGCTTCAGATAGGCCGCCGAGAATTCCGTGCCGAGGGCGGCTTGCAGTTCGGTGTCTTTCTCGTATTCGCGAAGTGCATCCAACAGGTTGAGCGGTAGTTTGGGGGCATCGGTTACAGTATGTCCGTCGCGGTACATGTCGATATCGTGATGCGGCCCCGGATCGGCGTTGCTGCGAAGGCCAGAGAGTCCCGCCGCGATGATGATTGCCTGCAGCAGATAGGGATTGACCGCGCCGTCGGGCAGCCGCAACTCGAAGCGGCCGGGGCCGGGCACGCGCACCATGTGGGTGCGGTTGTTGCCGGTCCAAGTCACCGTGTTCGGCGCCCAGGTCGCACCGGAGATCGTCCGCGGCGCGTTGATGCGCTTATAGGAATTGACGGTCGGATTGGTCACCGCGGCCAGCGCCGAGGCATGTTTCATGATGCCTCCGAGGAAGGTCTTGCCCTTGGCGGAAAGACCAAACGGCATTGCTTTGTCGGCAAACGCGTTGTTTCTACCCTCGAGGTCCCAGACGGAAATATGGGCATGGCAGCCGTTGCCAGTCAGGCCCTTGAAGGGCTTCGGCATGAATGTGGCGCGAAGACCGTGTTTCTCGGCAACTGACTTCACCATGAATTTGAAGAAGGAATGCTTGTCGGCCGTCTGCAGCGCATCATCATATTCCCAATTCATCTCGAACTGGCCGTTGGCATCCTCATGATCGTTCTGATAGGGCTTCCAGCCCAGTTTCAGCATGCAGTCGCAGATCTCGGCGATGACGTCGTAGCGGCGCATGACTGCCTGCTGATCATAGCAGGGCTTTTCGGCATTATCGAACTCGTCGGAAATCTTCGAACCATCTGGCGAGATCAGGAAGAATTCCGGCTCGACACCGGTCTTGACGCGCAGGCCCGCCTTTTCAGCTTCGCCAATCAGTCTCTTGAGGAGAACCCGGGGAGCCTGCTCGACCGGTTGGCCTTCCATGACGCAGTCGGCTGCGACCCAGGCCACATCTTCTTTCCAGGGAAGCCGGATGACCGAGGATGCGTCCGGAATGGCGAAAAGATCGGGATGGGCAGGCGTCAGATCGAGCCAGGTGGCAAAGCCCGCAAAACCGGCGCCGTCCTTTTGCATGTCTGCGATCGCTTCGGCCGGCACCAGCTTGGCGCGCTGGCCCCCAAACAGATCGGTAAAGCTGATCATGAAATATTTGATGCCGTTGTCCGCGGCATATGTCGAGAGATCCAGTGTCATGCATTCCCCTTTTTTGTATTCAGACACTCAACGGAAACGAGCCGCATCCTCCCAAATGCGGCTCGCTGTTTTGATGCGGTTTCACAAACCTCCCTTGCCCGGATACCAGCTCGTCCCAGCGAGCGGGATCTGCGCCATGGCAGCTGCTTCCATGGTCAGCGCGCAAAGATCTTCCGGCTCCAGGTTGTGCAGGTGGTTCTTGCCGCAGGCACGAGCGATGGTCTGGGCTTCGAGCGTCATGACCTTCAGATAGTTGGCGAGGCGGCGGCCCGCGGCGATCGGATCCAGGCGAGCCGCCAGTTCCCGATCCTGTGTCGTAATACCAGCCGGGTCCCTGCCTTCGTGCCAGTCATCATACGCGCCGGCCGTGGTACCGAGCTTTCGATATTCGTCTTCCCATCTCGGGTCGTTATCGCCCAGCGCAACCAGCGCCGCCGTGCCGATGGCAACGGCATCGGCACCGAGTGCCAGAGCCTTTGCGACGTCCGCACCGGAACGGATACCGCCCGATACGATCAGTTGCACCTTGCGATGCATTCCGAGATCCTGCAGGGCCTGAACTGCGGGGCGGATACAGGCGAGGATCGGCATGCCGACATGCTCGATGAAAACGTCCTGCGTGGCTGCAGTGCCGCCCTGCATGCCGTCGAGGACGACGACATCCGCGCCGGCCTTCACCGCCAAAGCCGTATCGTAGTAGGGGCGCGCGCCGCCGACCTTCACATAGATGGGCTTTTCCCAGTCGGTGATCTCGCGCAGTTCCATGATCTTGATCTCAAGGTCGTCCGGGCCGGTCCAGTCTGGATGGCGGCACGCCGAACGCTGGTCTATGCCCTTGGGCAGGTTGCGCATGTTGGCGACGCGATCGGAAATCTTCTGGCCAAGCAGCATGCCGCCGCCGCCGGGCTTTGCGCCTTGGCCGACAACCACTTCGATGGCATCGGCGCGACGCAGATCCTTGGGATTCATGCCGTAACGCGACGGCAGATACTGGTAGACCAGTATCTGTGAATGGCCGCGCTCTTCATCGGTCATCCCGCCGTCTCCGGTGGTGGTGGAGGTCCCGGCAATCGTCGCACCGCGTCCGAGCGCTTCCTTGGCATTGCCGGACAGGGCGCCAAAGCTCATGCCGGCAATGGTGATCGGCGTCTTCAGGTGAATGGGCTTCTTGGCGAAGCGCGTGCCGAGGACGACCGACGTGTCGCACTTCTCGCGGTAGCCTTCGAGCGGATAGCGCGAGATCGACGCGCCGAGAAACAGCAGGTCATCGAAATGTGGAACCTTCCGTTTGGTGCCTGCGCCACGAATATCGTAGATCCCGGTCGCCGCAGCGCGGCGGATTTCCGCCAGCGTATAATCGTCGAAGGTCGCAGACTTGCGCGGCGGGGTATAGGGGTTGTGATAGCTCATGATGGTCCCTCGCCTTAATACGCGTCGGCGTTGTCGATATTGAAATTGTAGAGATTGCGGGCCGAGCCGTAACGCTTGAATTCCTCGGGCCTCACTCCGGTCACGCCCGCCTTTTCGAGGAGTTCAGCCAGCTTCGTCAGATGCTCCGCCCGCAGCTCCTTTTCGATGCAGTCGGCACCCAGGCTCTTGACCGAGCCGCGCACGAAAAGCGTCGCCTCGTAGAGCGAATCCCCCAGCGCATCGCCGGCATCGCCGAGCACCACCAGATGACCGGATTGGCCCATGAAGGCGGACATGTGGCCGATATTTCCATGAACGACAATGTCGATGCCTTTCATCGAAATGCCGCAGCGCGACGCTGCATTGCCCTTGATGACCAGCAGGCCGCCACGGCCCGTTGCGCCCGCATACTGGGATGCGTCGCCTTCGATCACGACTGTGCCCGACATCATGTTTTCCGCCACGCCCGGGCCTGCCGAACCATGAACGGTAACGGCTCCGCCATCGTTCATCCCGGCGCAGTAATAGCCGACGGACCCCTTCACATCGACCTTGACGGGCGTATCGATGCCAACGGCAACCGAATGGCTGCCGCGCGGATTGACGACCTCGAAGGAAAGATCGTTCGAACCCTGCTGGATGCTGTGCAGGGCGCTGTTGAGTTCACGCAAAGGGGTGATGGCAAGATCAATGACAGGCATGTTTTCAATAACCCTTGGAGAATGCGCAGGAGATGCTGCTCAGGCGGCTTTCTGGTGATCCCAGAAATAGACGGTTGCAGGCTCAGGCTCCCACACGCGCGCCGTTTCGATGCCCGGCAGGTTGACGAGCGCGCGGTATTCGGAACCGAAAGCGACGTACTGGTCGGTTTCGGCCATGACAGCGGGCTTGCAGGCAATCGGATCGCGCACGACGCCGAAGCCGGATTTGGTGCCGACCACGAAGGTGAAGAAGCCGTCGAGGTCGTCGAGTGCACCGGTCAGCGCCTGCCCGAGATCCTTGCCCTTGGCCATTTCGGAGGTGAGGTATGCAGCTGCAACTTCCGAGTCGTTTTGGGTTTCGAAGGTCATGCCCTCCCGCACCAGCTCGCGGCGCAGGTTGTTATGGTTCGACAGCGAACCGTTGTGCACCAGACATTGATCGGAACCGGTCGAAAACGGGTGCGCACCGAGCGTCGTGACAGCCGATTCCGTCGCCATGCGGGTATGGCCGATGCCGTGCGAACCGCCCATGGAGCGGACGCTGAAACGGGCAACGACATCCTTCGGCAGGCCGGTTTCCTTGTAAATCTCGACGCTGTCGCCGGAGCCCATGACGCGCACATCGGGCCGTATAGCGGTTAGAAGCGGCCGGATCGCCATAAGTTTGTCCGCAGCGAGCGTAACGATGGCATGGGTGCTCTTGATGCTGACACTCGCCGCTATTCCGGCTTCTGCCAAGTCATTTTCAAGGCCGGCGAAATCCGCCTCCGGCTTCGCCGACTGGATCGTCACCTTCGCTTTTCCCTCGGCAGCCGAGCCGTAGATTGCGATTCCGGCAGAGTCCGGACCGCGATCGGTCATGGTGATCAACATTTCCGACAGCAGCTGCCCCAGCTGGGGCTCGAGGCTCCGGTCTTTGAGAAACAGTCCAACAATGCCGCACATGACCTGGCAACCTCCGTTCGTGTCTGAACGAGTGCTACCAGAGGGTTTGGCGATAATCAACTATGAAGAATAATTTTTTCTTTTGAGGCAATAAACTAATCGCCGACGGCCTTCTGCTGCGGATAGGAAATGATCGAAAGATAGCGGCAGGGGAGCTTGACGAGTTCCTCCGGCCCATGTGGAGCATCCGCGTCGAAGAACAGGCTGTCGCCGGGCTGCATCCGGTAAAGGGCGTCGGAGTGGCGGTAGACCACCTCCCCCTCCAGGAGATACAGAAACTCCATTCCGTCGTGCTGGAAGGTGGGAAAGACGTCGGATTCGACAGTCAGGGTGATCAGATAGGGTTCGACCGTGACGCCGCTGGTATTATTGTCTATATGGCCGAGCAGGCTGTATTGATGTCCGGCGCGCGTGCCGCGACGCTCGATATTCACCCCTTCACCCGCCTTGACGAAGGTTGCATTCCGTGGCTCCTCGAAGCGGCGAAAGAAGGCGGTAATCGGAACGCCGAGTGCCCTGGAGAGCGTTTGCAGTGTCGTCAGCGACGGCGAAATATTGCCGTTTTCGATCTTCGACAGCATGCCGAGCGAAATGCCAGTCGCCGCAGACAGGTCGGTGACGGTGATGCCGAGCCTCTTGCGGAAATTGCGGACCTCGTGTCCGATGGCCATCTCGAGATTGTTGACGCGCGGTTCGCGGACTGCGTGCGGATTCTGATCCAGCGCTACGGCGCTTTCGATCTGTGTCTTGGAAGGCATGATGTCTCCGGAGAAAGCAAAATTTATCTTCTCAGGAAATCTTTCACGATTCAAAGGAAAAACCCGCGCCCGTCTTCAATGCGCGTGCGAGAGGCCCGTGCTTGGATGCGATTCAAACAGCCGGACTTAAAGAGAAAAACGCGGTCCGGTGGGTGTCGGGAGCCGACAGCTGGGGACTGACCGCAATGCGCGAACCGGTCTCCTGTTGTCCTACCGCCGCGCATCCGTCGGGTTTTGACCGAACGTCGCTTTGAACGATCTGGAGAAATGGCCGGGACTCGAAAAGCCGGTGGCAAAAGCGATCTCCGAAATCGACAGCGGGCTTTGCTCCAAAAGCCGGCGGCTATGCCGCAGGCGGACCTGCCGGTAAGTGTCGAGGAAGGTCATGCCGCGATGCTTGAGAAAGAGCCGATCGAGATGGCGCGCGCTGATGCCGGCCAGGCTCGCCATCTCTGCACGGCTGAGCGGATTTTCGATCGCAGTCTCCATTTTCTCCAGTACGGCGAGAAGCGCCGGGTGATTGGTCCCGAAGCGGTTGGCGGCCGATGCCCGCTGCGGATCGCTCGGTTCGGCGACGGCAGTATGCAGGTACCAATCGCTCACCCGGCGGGCAAAATCGGCGCCCATCCGCTCGCAAATCACGGCGTGCATCATGTCGAGCGGTGCCACCCCTCCACCGCAGGTCACGCGTGCACCATCGATGACGAACCGCGCCTGGCGCGGGGCGAGATGCGGGAATGCCTCTTTCAGAACGGGGGCATGTTCCCAGTGGATCGTAAAATCCGTGTTGTCGAGCAGGCCCGCCGATGCCAACACGTAGGAGCCGCTCGATATGCCGCCGATCCGCACGCCGTTGCGCGCGAACTTCCTTAGCGGCATATGCAGGGAGACACTTGCGTACCAGTCTTGCGGATCGCCGCCGGCACAGACATAGATCGTATGACAGGTGCCGCCAGCCTCCGAAAGCCTGTTGCAACTGATCGTCAGGCCGGACGAACTGCGAACCGGAAGACCATCTGCCGATAACGGGATCGCTTCGTAAAGAGCACTTCCGGCAAGCAGGTTTGCCGCCCGCAACGGCTCGGTCGCCGAGGCGTAGGACATCAGCGCGAAATTCGGCACGAGGACGAAGCCGATCCGCTGAAGGTTCTTCTGGTCGCTAGGGCTAGGGCTCATGTCCTAGAATTACATCATAATGTCCCAAGGATGCAACGGCAGCTCACTTCCCCATGCTATGACCGGCAACAGGTCTTTCTTGGAAAGCGGCATCGATGCGCTACTCGGCACTGTCCATCTTCTTAAACGGGCTTTTCGGCAACAGGAACTGGGCGCCCGCCTGGCGGCAGCCCGAGCCTAAGCCGCATTACGACGTGATCATTGTCGGCGGTGGCGGACACGGCCTTGCTACGGCCTATTACCTCGCAAAGGAATTCGGCATCACCAATGTGGCGGTGCTGGAGAAGAACTATGTCGGGTCCGGCAATGTCGGCCGCAATACGACGATCATCCGCTCGAACTACCTGCTGGCGGGCAACAATCCGTTCTACGAGCTTTCCATGAAGCTGTGGGAGGGGCTCGAGCGGGATTTCAACTTCAACGCCATGGTGTCACAGCGCGGCGTGCTCAATCTTTTCCACTCCGATGGGCAGCGCGACGCCTATACCCGCCGCGGCAACGCCATGCGGCTGCACGGCGTCGACGCCGAGCTTCTCGACCGCGCTTCGGTCGAGAAGATGCTGCCCTTTCTCGACTACGACAATGCCCGTTTCCCGATCCAGGGTGGCCTGCTGCAGAAGCGTGGCGGCACAGTTCGCCATGACGCGGTCGCCTGGGGATATGCCCGTGGTGCCGATCAGCGCGGCGTTGACATCATCCAAGGCTGCGAGGTGACCGGCATCCGTCTAAGCAACGGCCAGGTAATCGGCGTCGAAACCAGTCGCGGCTTCATCGGCTGCGGCAAGCTGGCGCTCGCGGCAGCGGGCAATTCTTCGCAGGTCGCCCGGATGGCCGGCCTGAAGCTGCCGCTCGAAAGCCATGTGCTTCAAGCCTTCGTCTCGGAAGGCCTGAAGCCTTTCATCGACGGGGTGGTCACCTTCGGCGCCGGACACTTCTACGTCTCGCAATCCGACAAGGGCGGCCTCGTCTTTGGCGGCGACATAGACGGCTACAATTCCTATGCCCAGCGCGGCAATCTGGCGACGGTCGAACATGTGGCGGAAGCCGGAAAGGCGATGATCCCGGCGCTGTCGCGGGTCCGGGTGCTGCGCTCCTGGGGCGGCATCATGGACATGTCGATGGATGGTTCGCCGATCATCGACCGGACCCATGTCGACAATCTCTACCTGAATGCCGGCTGGTGTTATGGCGGTTTCAAGGCGACCCCGGCGTCGGGCCTTTGCTTTGCCCATCTTCTCGCCCGCGACGTCCCGCAGGAGACGGCGATGGCCTTCCGGCTCGACCGCTTTCAGCGCGGCTATCTCATCGACGAAAAGGGCCAAGGCGCCCAGCCCAACCTGCATTGATTTCGCGGATCAAGGACATTCGAAATGGCAAGTCTCGTGCCCTGCCCGCATTGCGGGCGAAGATCCAAAGAGGAATTCACCATCAAGGGCGCTGCCCTTGCGCGACCGACGCCCGATGCCGGTCCTGACGATTGGTTCGACTACGTCTATCTGCGCGACAATCCCCGCGGTGCCTACGAGGAATATTGGCATCACACGTCCGGCTGCCGGCGGTGGCTGGTCGTCGCCCGCGATACGGTGACCCATGAGATAGCCGCATGCCGCGACGCTGCCTCTGGCAAGGAAGGTACAGGCGCATGACATCCTACCGTTTGCCGAAGGGCGGGCTGATCGACCGCTCCAAGTCGCTGTCTTTTACCTTCGACGGCAAGGCGATGGAAGGCCTTGAGGGCGACAGCCTCGCCTCTGCACTGCTTGCCAACGGCCGCCGGTTCGTCGGCCGGAGTTTCAAATATCACCGGCCGCGCGGCATCCTGACGGCAGGCGCAGCCGAGCCGAATGCGCTGATGACCATCGGCCGCGGCGGCCGCACCGAGCCGAACACGCGCGCCACCATGCAGGAACTCTATGCCGGCCTCGAAGCAAGAAGCCAGAACCGCTGGCCGTCGCTCGACGTCGACATCGGCGCGCTGAGCAGCCTTCTGTCACCCTTCCTCGGCGCCGGTTTCTACTACAAGACCTTCATGTGGCCTGCCTCGTTCTGGGAAAGGATCTACGAACCCTTCATCCGCAAGGCCGCCGGACTGGGCAAGGCAACATATGAAACCGATCCGGACGCCTATGATAAGTGCTGGGCACATTGCGACCTGCTCGTCATCGGTGCCGGGCCGGCGGGGCTGGCTGGCGCCATCAGTGCCGGCCGTGCCGGCGCCCGCGTCATTCTCATCGACGAGCACTCAGTTGCCGGCGGCGCGCTTTTGAGCGAGACCGCATCGATCGGCAGCAAGGCGGCTGCCGATTTCGCAGCCGACTGCATCTGCGAGCTCGAAGCCTTGCCGAATGTCACCCTCCTGACCCGCACCACCGTCTTCGGCTGGTATGACGGCAATGTCTTCGGCGCCGTCGAGCGGGTGCAAAAGCATGTGTCCGAACCGCAGCCCAACGTACCTGTGGAACGTCTCTGGCGCATTGTCGCCAAGCGCAGCGTTCTGGCGACGGGAGCGGAAGAGCGTCCGGTCGTGTTCGGCGGCAACGATATTCCGGGCGTGATGATGGCGAGCGCTATGCGCCACTACCTTAACCGTTATGCTGTTGCGCCCGGCAAGGCGACAGCGATCTTCACCACCAATGACAGCGGCTATGCACTGGCCCGCGATCTCGAAGCGCACGGCATTCAGCTTGCCGCCATCGTCGACAGCCGCGAGGGCGGCGGCAGCGGCTACTTTGGCCCGGCGCGCATCATCAGGGGTGCCGTGGTATCGGATGCCAAGGGCAGCAAGGCGTTGAACGCAATCGATATCCGCTCAAAGGGCCGCACGGAACGGCTGAATGTTGATGCCCTGGCCATGGCAGGCGGCTTCAGCCCGATCATCCACCTTGCCTGCCACCGCGGCGGCAAACCGGTCTGGTCGGATGACAATGCAGCCTTCCTCGCACCGGGCAATCTGAAGGGGATGGCACTCGCCGGCTCCGTTTGCGCCGTTGGCGGCCTTGCCGCCTGCCTTGCGGACGGCGCGCGGCAGGGCGCGGCCATGGCAGAGGGACTTGGCTTCAAGGCGGCAGCCGTTGCGTTCGGCGCTGTGGAGAACGATATCCTCGCCCCGCCTGAAAAGGCGGTCTGGTCCATAACCGGCGTCAAGGGAAAGGCCTTCGTCGATTTCCAGAATGACGTGCATCGCAAGGATCTCTGCCTTGCCGTCAGCGAGGGCTATGGCCATGTTGAGCTTGCCAAGCGCTACACCACCAATGGCATGGCGACGGATCAGGGCAAGCTTTCCAATATCAATGCCATCGGACTTCTGGCTGAAGCGCGCGGCGTCTCGCCGGCAGACGTCGGCACGACGACTTTCCGGCCTTTCTATACGCCTGTCTCCTTCGGTGCGCTGACAGGCGCCTATCACGGACATCATTTCCAGCCGGTGCGCAAATCGCCGCTGCACGGCTGGGCGGAAAAGAACGGCGCCGTCTTCGTCGAGACCGGTCTGTGGTATCGCTCCTCCTGGTTCGCGCGAAAGGGCGAACATACATGGCGCCAAAGTGTCGACCGGGAAGTGCTGAACGTGCGGCGGAATGCGGGGCTGTGCGACGTCTCGATGCTCGGCAAGATCGAGATCTGCGGCAAAGACGCGGCACAATTTTTGAACCGGATCTATTCCAATGGTTTCCTCAACTTACCGGTCGGTAAGGCCCGTTATGGCCTGATGCTGCGCGAGGACGGCATGATCTACGACGACGGCACGACAAGCCGCCTTGAAGAGGACCGCTTCTTCATGACGACGACGACGGCCTATGCCGCAGGCGTCATGAACCACCTGGAGTTCTGCGCGCAGGCGCTGTGGCCAGATCTCGACGTTCGCCTCGCATCCGTCACCGACCAGTGGGCGCAGATGGCGATCGCCGGGCCAAAAGCCCGCTCTATTCTCCAGAAGATCGTCGACGACGACATCTCCGACGTTGCCTTCCCCTTTCTCGCAGCGAAGGATATCTCACTTTTCAACGGCACGCTTCACGGCCGCCTCTTCCGGATTTCCTTCTCGGGCGAACTTGCCTATGAGCTCGCGGTGCCGGCCGGTTACGGCGAAAGCGTTGCCGATGCCGTGATGGACGCCGGGAAAGACGATGGCATCATGCCCTATGGCGTCGAAGCGCTCGGCGTCATGCGCATCGAAAAGGGCCATCTCACCCACAACGAGATCAACGGCACCGTCGTTCCGGCTGATCTCGGTTTGGCGAAAATGGTTTCGTCGGTAAAGGCCGATTTCATCGGCAAGGCCATGGTGGGGCGCGACGGTCTTGCGGCCGGCGATCGGCCGCGCCTGGTTGGTGTTGTGCCGCTCGATCCCAACCAATCCTTCCGCACGGGTTCCCACATCCTCGCCAAGGATGCCGCCGCAACACTCGAAAATGACCAGGGCTACGTCACTTCAAGCGCGTTTTCACCGCATGTCGGATCGACCATCGGCCTTGCCCTCGTCAATCGCGGATCAGAGCGGCACGGCGAAGAGGTGGTGGTTTGGAACGGCCTGCGCAACGAATTCACCCGCGCGCGCCTGTGCAATCCGGTTTTCTTCGATCCGCAGAACGAGAGGCTCCATGTCTGATTTCCGCCCGACCCATCGCCCGGCGCTCGGCGCAAAGCCGGTGATCTCTTCTACTGCCGTCAGCCTCTCTCCGCTTCCCGAAGGCGTCATCATTCATGTGCTCGCCCAGCCCGGCGAACGCGATGTAGCGTCTTTCCTCGATGGCCTGGCCAAAGGGGCCGCCCTCGCCGTCCGTTCTGTTTCGCCCGGACAGTGGTTCGTCGTTGGCGAAGAACCGATGGCATATCAGGACATGAAGGATCTGTTGGACGGGCTCCGACCGCGCGCAACCGGCGTCGACCAGAGCCATGGACGCGTGCGCATCCGGATCAGCGGCAAGTTGGCCAGGCGCGTCCTTTCGAAAGGCACGGCGGTCGATCTTGCGCCCGGCTCACTCCCCGTCGGACAATCCGCAACGACGTTGGTCGGCCATATCGCGGCCCATATCACCTGTGTCGATGCCGACACATTCGAGATTATCGTCCTGCGAGGATTTGCCGAAAGCCTGTGGGACGACCTCGCGCGCATGAGCGCAGAGTTCGGCTGAGCGCAGGTTTGTCAGAGATACCGAGGAAGGCATGACCTACCAGCACCATGCAAACTCCGTTTGAGGCTTCGCCATGGCGGCCGGCAATCAACATTCGGCTCAGTCACCCCCGCCACATCCACCTCCACCACATCCGCAGTCACCGTCCCCGGAAGATGATCCTCCGCTTCCGCCTCCGCCACACCCGCTTGCGTTTTGTCTGTCCCTTCGAGGCCGGCGGACGGGAAGCAACATCGTAAGACCAAAGAAGGCGGCGATGCCGGCGAGCACGGGCGCCACCGAAGAAAAGCGTTCTTCAAAACTCCATCCCGCAACCAGCACCAAAATGGCAAGGCAGCAAACCAAACCGAGCTGGCTCCTGGTGACGCTAAGGGATCGCCACCAACTGCTGCGGCGAGATCGCCGGGCGTCTTTGAAGCGGATCTGCTCGTGCGGCCAGATGTCGAGGGGCGGCGTCATGTTGAACTCCTGCCGATATCGCACCTTCGTGCGTCGGTAGCAGTTGCGATATCTGGCACTTTCAACAGCGCCTCCCTCGCTTGGGTCGTGATGGATCTCTCTCCCCAACACGTCACGGCAGAAGTCGATCCAATAGTCGCGCGTATAGATGAGATGCAGGTGCCACACCTCGTCGACTTCTTGCGAAGGCGTCAGCGTCTCCTCCGATACGCACATCAGATAGATAAACTTCTTGTATTCCTGAATGACACGTTGCGTAAATTCGGATGACCAACCAGTTTGGCGCGCGAGCCTGGCCGAGAAGGGCATGCCGACGCCGGGTTGATCGAGGCTGTAAGTTTCAAGGCGGCTCCAGAGACTGGGATCGCTCGTTCTGCTCATGCTGTCCTCATCAGCCATGGTTCGACGACAGAATTATAGCACATCCGTGGATGCACCTGGGTCGGGAGCTGTCGAGGTCTGGCCTCTATCGTATGCGGCAAGGCTCGTTGTCATATGAACATGTAGGGGCCACACGTCACGCCCTCCTGGAGCCCGTCGCTCGACAGCTTCCATGAGTTCGGACCTTAGTCCAGGTTGACGGCATTTCAATCGCGGCTAGATTGCCTGGGGCGGAAATGACCGGGGGCGGTTTTAGTGCTGGGGGTTTCATTCAAGGAAAGTGACCTGCGCTTGATGTCGGGCGCGGTCCAAGCATGGTACAGACACTTTGGCTTGGCACCAGAACCGAGATATTCTGCCATGCTGTGCAGTTCGGTGATTGATCGCTTCAACCAGGGTCACAGTTCCGTCGAAGATCTGACAGCCCACTTAATCGCTCTTTTCGATGGACCGAAATCCATGGAGCGCTACACGACATCTACCAAAGCTCATTAGCACCTGCTTGACCGTCGGTTCGCTCGCGGACAGATCGAAGAGCTTTCAGACCGGGCCGGACGATGTCGTCGCCGTTCCATCCGAAAGCATGCCCGTTCTCCTGACGCAGGACGAAATCGAATTATTCGTGACGGCTTGACGGCAAACGGCAAGGTGGGTGTAACGCCTGCGCTCCAATGAGCGATGATGCTGCCATTTTAACGGCCCACTGGAAAGGATGGAACTTTTCATCCTCCTCAATGTTTGCTGCAGTGGATCACGTGGCGCGTTCTCCTCCCTTACGTGAACCGCGTGATCCGAGTGCTACGGGAGATGGTCCCTCCCTCTCCAAGCACACCCAAGTGGACAAGGGCTCGTCTTCCTCCACGGCTTGAGGCGAGCCCTTGTCGCATTGCGGATCTGCCAAGTGATGACGTGCCCCGAACCGTTACGCTACGCGCCTGATCCGGATCTCCCTCTTACCCGGCGATCGGAACTTGCCTTGCGTCAGCGAGGTTGGTGCCTGGTCGACGACATTTCGCGAATATGTCGAGTGCGGGATCATAAACCGTTGTCGACACGTCCATCAGCCCGAGAACACTGTGAAATAGGTTGTCATGGGAGTTCGGGAGCGCTGCATTCCGATCCAGACATCCCATGTCAAACCCACCCGCGCGCTGCAGGTCATCCGCGATCCAAACGAGGAATGGGACATGGGTTTGCTGCGACGGCGCGAACACATATGGCGCGCCATGCAAATAAAGGCCGTGCTCACCAAGCGACTCGCCGTGATCTGAAAGGTAGATGACTGATCCGGCAATCGTGGAGGAGCGCGCCTTCAGTCTATCGATGACCTGCGACACGATGTGATCGGTATAAAGGATCGTATTATCATAGGCGTTCTTGATTTCCTGCGCTGAGCACGCACCGAAGTCATTTGCCCGGCAATCTGGTAAAAAGTGCCTGAAATCGTTTGGATATCTCGAGAAATAGGCCGGGCCGTGGCTTCCCAGCTGATGCAGGATCAAAACACTATCGCCCTTGACGGTGCCAAGCCATGAATCCATGCGATCGAGAAGAATGGCGTCCAGGCATTCGCCGTCCTTGCAAAACCTGGCGTCGGCAGAACTCGGAAGGAATTGATAAGCGACGCGGTCGGTCACGTGATAACTGCCGGTATCATTGTCAAACCACGACACTGATACGTTTGCATGGGTCAGGACATCGAGCACGTTCTCTGTCTCAAGGCCCTTGCGATGTGTGTAGGCGCGGCGCGGGTAGACCGAAAACATGCACGGTATCGACACGGCCGTGGACGTGCCGCAGCTCGTCGTGTTCGGAAAGTAGACGACGCCGCGCTCGCGGAGCTCCGGGTTCGTATCCCTGGCGTATCCGCCTAGCGAAAAATCGTCTGCCCGAGCGGTTTCTCCCGCGACGATGACCGTCACTCGCGGCTTTGGCCTCAACCCCGCGCGATGTGCGTCCACTCCCAGTGGCTGCGCGGTAACCTCGGCATTCTGGGTCGCGTCTATTATGAATCGAACGGCGCTCGATATCGGAAAGAAGGGATTGAGTGGATCGAGGATGTCCCGGTGCGCCCGGCCGACCCCGGCAAAGGTTCGATAGTCGCAGGCCGCCGCCAGAGCGAAGATCCCGATGCATCCGGCGATTATTGCGCTGTTGTGCGCCAGTTTCGCCAAGAATGGCCGATGCGCGATCCTTACCCAGACAACGACCAGCGATGGAAGGAGCCCAGTCATAAGGAGATGGGTGGCGAAGCGCAAGGTTAAGAGGTGCCCCGCTTCAGCACCCGTTGAGACGGCGGCGTTCCGGATCATTTCGCGATCAACGACCACACCGAACTGATCGGTGAACCAGGACGCCGCAGACGCGGTGAGGATGAAGAAGATCAAGAATATCCTGGTTACGTATTTCGCAGAAAAGGCCGTGATTATGGCCATGCTCATTGCCGAGATGCCAACGGCAAAAAGAATGAACGCAAAGTGATCCTTTGCCAAATAACCGAACGCCCTGGTCCAGAATGTCCAGTTGGTGACAAGCAGCAGATACAGGGTCGTGGCGGCGCAAACTGTCACGCTTTTGACCGTGGGCCGATAGCGATACAAGACTTTGTTCATCCTAATGCATCCAACGCGCTCGATGTCCCGGCGCGGTGCAAAAAGATTGGAACTTCCGGGCTAAGGATCTCAGGCATGGGCGCTCCAGAGTGGGTAGCGCCTAGGTGGCTGACGAACCTGACAGAGACCTGAACGGCCGTCAGGCGACGGCATTGCCGAGACCGGTCTTCTCCTCAATGGCCCTGACATGACGCAGTTCCATCAGGCGCGTCGTTATCGCGCCCGCCGGCGTGCGACGCTTCAACGACGTCTTCGATCCGTTGAGCGATGCACTGACATATCCGCCGTAGCGGGCATCATCGCCAGCAACATTCGAAAGCCCTGGATGGGATTGGAAATCAACCCCCGGTCCCGGTTCGGGCTTCAGCATCCCGCGCTTACTACCATCGCGCGAACTATCTTCCCAAGATCGACGGCGCAGTCAGATATCGAAATTGGTCGGCAGCACAACGACATCGCGAATTGTGACATTTCGCGGCCTGGTTAGCATGAAGATGATGGCATCGGCCACCTCCGACGGTTCGATGAGGCTTCCCGATTCCTTCGCCTTTTGGAGATTTTCTTCTGGCCAATCGGCAAGGAGCGCGCTGATCACCGGTCCGGGCGAAACCGAGCCCACGCGGATGCCCTTCTTGTTGACCTGGCGCCGCACGGTCTGAACGAAGCAGGTCATCGCCCATTTCGAAGCCGAATAGACGGGCTCCCATGGAACGGGATAATGCCCCGCCACTGAACTTGTGACGATAATGTCTCCCGAACCGCGCGCGATCATGTGCGGCAAAACATCATGGACGTTCTTCATGACTGCGTTGACGTTGAGGTTGAGCATCCGGTCTATAACGGCGGTGTCGGCCTCGATCAGGTCACCCCCGATGTAGGTGCCCGCATTGGCGTGAAAAATATCGAGCTGGCCGGTCAATTTCTCGATAGACGGCATCAGGCTTGCGCAACTGGCGGGATCGAGAAGATCGATCACCAGGGGGATTACGCCATTACCGAGATCGGCACACACTGCGTCCAGTGCCTTCTGGTCGCGATCGACGAGCACCACGCGCGCGCCCTCCGCAACCATCGCCTTCGTGCTCGCCAGTCCGATGCCGGAGGCCGCACCCGTAACTGCCGCCACCATGCCTTCCAATTGCTTGACCATGCTCGTCTCCTTCTGCGTCAGATCACGTTCTGCAAATCCAGCGGCCATCCGGTTCAATGGCTTCCCCACTGGCTTGCCGTTTCGAGGCATTGCTTCCATTCAACGACACCGTCAGTCGTGCCGGCGCTACGAAGCGAACAGGCGGCTGCCGCATGGCCGAGCCAAAGACAGTCCTTGATTGCCCAGTCTTCGTGCAGGCCGTACATGAAGCCCGCCGCGAAGGCATCGCCCGCACCGTTCGGTCCGACAATCGCATTGCGAGGTATCTTGACGGAGGGCACGAAGATCTTCTCTCCCGACCGCGTGACGGTGATCGCGCCTTCCGGAAAGTGGATGGCGACAAGCCGCATCGCGCCCTGCGGGAGAATGACGGCCGAGGCCGCCGCGCAGGCATCAACGTCAGTCCTGCCGTCCCGAGTTGTTTCCATCTCTGCAAGCGCCCCGATCTCTTTGTCGTTGACAATGAGCGTATCGAGATGCGGTAGACAGGGCAGGATCAGGCCGCGCAGGCGTTCCGGCGTGACCGTGCAAAGTTCGAGATTGGTCTCAAGACGAGCTGCTCGAGCGGCTTTGAGCACTGTCACCCAGCCATTGGCATTGTCGCGCCAAGGGGCATCCATCGTGGGGTGGATGCCGGGAAGTCCAAGATGCAAGAAGCGCGCGGTGGTTCCAGAAAAATCGAAATGATCCGGCGAAAGCAGCGCCGAAACGCCGATCTCGGAAATGTGTGTGCGCAGTCCACTTGCCTGCGACACGAAGGCCTCGGTCGTATGGGTGGTCGCCTGATCGCTGACATGCATCTGCCGATGGTCGAGACCAGCTCGCTCGGCTTCGGCGATGAGCTTTCGGCCGGCCTCGTCGTTGCCCACCAATCCAATGGTTTCGACCGGGATTGCCGGGTCGAGCCTCTTGATGTCGATGGCAAGATTGCAGGCCGGGCCGCCGCCACGTTCCTCGAGCCCCCAGGCGATACCGACGCTGTCTTCCCTTGGCCATGCGTCTATCCTGCGATTTCGGTCGAGGCACCAGGTCCCGCCGGCGATGAAGCCGCGCCTGCTCGTTCGGGTCATGCTCTCCTCCCATGGCGGGCTCAATTCATCAAAACCTTTTCGGTGATGACCGTGTCGTCGGAGAGTGTCCGCATCGGCTCCTGACCGCCTGCCTGCAGCGCGCCGTGATAGGCCCTGACCGCCTCCTCTGGTCTGAGATCACCATCTGCTACGGCACGCATGAATTTCACCATGGCGAGCGGATCTTCGGCGAGATTGATCTTGCGACCGAAAAGCGCCACGCGAGCGCCGTATTTCTCCGCCTGGTGGATGAGTTCGAACGTGTCGCGCGCAGTCCCCGCGCCGCCGCCTAGAACGCCGACGATCAGGCTCGGGTCGTAGGACGTGAGTTCCTCCAGCGCCTTCGGACCATTGTACGGAATCTTCAGGAACTGCGGCCGCTGGGCACGCGTCAGCCCGGCCAGCGCCCGGCATATGCAATCATTTACGAAATGTGGCTGGAGGTCGGGCGAAATACCGGTGTCGACGTTCGGATTGAAGACCTCGAGGAAATAATTGAAGCCGTTGTCGTGCGCGTCCTCTACGAAATCCAGGAAGGCGAGCAGCGAATTGTAGTCCGCGTCGAGATCGTTGTTGAAGGTGATCGAATAGAGGCCGAGATCGGTATGGCGCCGGTTGGCCGACAAAGAAGCAGTGCGATAGGGCCGTGACGGCTGAGAGGCATAGGTCGCGCCGCGCCCCACCCAGATATCCGTCGCATCATTGGCTCGAATGGCGGGTTTCACATTGCTGCCTGCGTAAGCACCGCTCTCCGTCAGCAATTCGAGATTGGAGGCGGAGGTCAGCATGATATCGACGATGTCCTGGGTGACCACTGCCCTGATCTGTTCGAGGAATTCCGCCCGCGTCCGGAAGCGCGTGTAGGAGCAGTCCTTCTCGAGCTTCGGGCCGCAAGATGGAATGCTCGGTCCCATGTCGCCATCCTTCGCGTCCGCGATGATGAAATCCGTTCGCTTGTAGTTGCCGGCCCTGATCTTGGCGATTTTTGCGTCAAAGCGTGTCATGCGTTGATCCTTGAAAATCTGGGGCCGCCAGATCGGCGGCGGGAAGGTTCACAATTTGAGGCATCTGCCTCGCAAAACCGTCAGGCGATCATGTAACCACCATCCACAGGCATCGATAGGCCGTTGACCATTGCTGCCTCGTCAGAGAGCAGGAAAAGAATGACCTCGGCAATGTCTTCGGGTTCGGCGAAACGGCCGACCGGAATGCGGTTGAGCATGCCGGCTGCCTTTTTTGGATCGCTCCAGGCCTTGATGGCCATGGGGGTGAGCGTCACGGTGGGATGCACGCCGTTGACGCGGATGCCCTTCGGCGCAAGTTCCTTGGCCATTACCCGGGTCAGCCCGTCGAGAGCGGACTTGGAAGCGCAATAGGCGGCGTGATCGGGAATACCGACAAAGGCGGCGACGCTCGATACGTTGACGATTGCGCCTTTCCGGCTGTTCTTCACCATGTCGCGGGCGTATTCCTGCGAAATGATCATCGGTGCCCTCGTATTGACGGCATAGAGCAGATCGAAGTTCTCGACCTTGAGATCGAGAAAGGACTCAAGCTCGGTCGTGCCCGCACAATTGATCAGAAAATCGGCCGGTAGAGCCTCAAGGGCTGCAGCGCGCGTCGCGTCCGGATCGGCAAGATCGACCGCGATTGGGATACATCCGATTTCATTCTTCAGATCCCCAAGATCGGCCGCCGAACGCGATAGCGCGGTCACCTTGGCCCCACGCTGCGCCAGCATGACAGCAGTCGCCCGCCCGATGCCCTTGCCGGCGCCGGTCACCACCACATGCCTGTTAGAAAAATCCATCGCCAATACCTCCTACCAGCAAGTGAAGCCGCCGTCAGCCCTGACGGTCGCGCCAGTCATCAGGCTCGATGCGTCGCAGGCGAGAAAATGCACCACCGAGGCAATCTCATGGGGCTGGCCCATCCGGCCCATCGGCGTGTCACGGATCCAGATGTCCATCATCTTCTTGTCGACCACAGTCTTCGTCATTTCGGTTTCGATATAGGTTGGTGCGACGGCGTTGACGCGAACGCCACGGTCGGCCCATTCCACGGCGAGTGAGGCGGTCAGATGGTGGACGGCGGCCTTTGAGGCGTTGTAATAAGTCTGCAGCTGTGGACGGTTGACAATATAGCCGGACATCGAACCGATATTGACGATTGCACCACGGCCGGCCTTCAGCATGTAGCGGCCGAAGGCGCGATTGCACCAGAAGACGCCGTTGTAGTTCACATCGTTGACATTAAGCCAGAGTTCGTCCGGCGTATCTTCTGCGGCCGTACCGGTCCGGGCAATGCCTGCGTTGGCGACCAGCGCGTCGATGCGACCGTACTTTGCGAAGATGTCCGCAGCGGCTTTGTCGACGGCTGCGGAATTAGTGACATCGAGGACCAGCGCATCGGCTTCGACACTCTTGCCGGCCAAGGCCTGCCTGCCCGATTCGGCGAGCGCTTCGTCACGATCGATGATGACGATTCGGGCGCCTGCCTCGGCAAGCGCTTCGGCGCAGGCAAGGCCAATACCGCGTCCGCCGCCGGTCACCACAGCGGTTTGGCCATCCATCCGGAATTTCTCGAAGAACATGTCTTGCTCCGTGGCTATGCAGAATTAGAGACGCCGGCCGCTCTTGGCGTCAAACAGATGCACCCGGGCCGGGTCGAACCGGAGCGAGATAGCCTCACCCGGCAGCGCGGCGATGCGATCGCGAACGGCCGCCATGATGGCATCGCCGCCGAGATGTGCAAAGATCTGAGTTTCCGAGCCAGTGGGTTCGAGAACCGAGATCGTCGCAGGCATTCCTTCAGGCCGCACATCGATATGTTCTGGACGGATGCCGTAGATGATAGGCTCGCCGTGGCTCGGCGTTCCCTCTGGCACCGGCAGCACGGTGGCCTTGTCGCTGACAAAGGCCAGCCGGCCGCTTTCCATCGACAATCTGCCGGGAACGAAATTCATCGACGGCGAGCCAATGAAACCTGCCACGAAGACATTGGCCGGGCGATCATAAAGATCGAGCGGCGCGCCGATCTGCTCCACCCGTCCGTCGCGCATCACGACGATCTTGTCGGCCATGGTCATGGCCTCGATCTGGTCATGCGTCACATAGATTGTGGTCGTCTTCAGCCGTTGGTGAAGTTCCTTGATCTCGACGCGCATGGTCACGCGCAGCTTGGCGTCGAGATTGGAAAGCGGCTCGTCGAACAGGAAGACTTGCGGATCACGGACGATCGCGCGTCCCATGGCGACGCGCTGGCGCTGGCCGCCCGAGAGCTGCTTCGGGTAGCGATCAAGCAGTTTGCCGAGATCGAGGATTTCGGCCGCCCTGCGCACCTTCGCTTCGATCTCGCTCTTTGGCGCGCCCTTGAGCTTGAGAGGAAAGCCCATATTGTCTGCCACGGTCTTGTGCGGATAGAGCGCGTAGTTCTGAAACACCATGGCGATGTCGCGATCCTTGGGAAGGACGTCGTTGACGACCCTGCCGCCGATGGCGATCGTGCCGCCGGAGATCGTCTCAAGCCCTGCGATCATCCGAAGCAGGGTGGACTTGCCGCAGCCGGACGGCCCGACCAGCACGACGAATTCGCCATCGGCAATGTCTATGCCGACACCGTGGATGACCGGCAGCGCACCATAATTCTTTGTAACGTTCTTGACGGTGACGTGAGCCATATGAGTTCCTCTATTGCGGCAGTGCGATCTGCATCTTGACTTCGCCCTTCGCAGCGGAAGCCGCGATCTCGAAAGCCCGAACGCTTTCGTCGAAATCGAATGTTCGGGTGATGAGCGGTTTCACGTCGATCGCCCCCGATGACAGCATGGCCACGCAGCGCGGAAAGACATGGGCATAGCGGAAGACATGCTCCACGCGCGCCTCGCGCACCATTGCTTTGCCGACATCGTAGTGGATCGGATGAACCTGCGAACCGATGAAGACCACACGACCGCCGGGTGAAAGCGGGTCGAATACGCCCTGGGCACCTGCGGGATGGCCCGAGCACTCGAAAACGATCTCCACGCCCCAGCCACCGGTGGCGGCAAGGATTTCTCTCGCCAGTTCCTGCCGCGCAACGTTGACCGGTGAGATTGGACCGAGCTTGGCGGCAAGCTCCAGCTTGGCGTCATCGATGTCGCTCACGAACACCCGCGCGCAGCCGGCCGCGACAGCCGACAGCGCTGTCACCAGGCCGATCGGACCAGCGCCGATCACCAACGCTATGTCGCCCGGCCTGACCTGCGCCTTGGTGGCCGCATGCACACCCACTGCCAGCGGTTCGACCATGGCGGCTTCGGCGAAGGAAACGTTGTCGGGCAGTTTGTAGGAGAAATCGGCCGGGTGGACGACCGACGGCCTGAGTACGCCATGGATGGGCGGCGTCGCCCAGAAGCGGACCGCCGGATCGATATTGTAGAGGCCCAGGCGCGTCGCGCGGCTGTTGGGATCGGGAATGCCCGGCTCCATGCAGACCCGATCGCCCACCTTGAGCGACGTGACCTCGGCACCGATCTCGATCACCGTGCCGGACGCCTCGTGGCCGAGGATCATCGGTGCTTTCACCTGGAATACGCCGGTGCCGCCATGTGTATAGTAATGCACGTCGGAGCCGCAGATGCCCACGGTGTGGAGCTTGATGCGCACGTCGCGTGGGCCGAGCACCTCGTCGCGCTCGATCGGAAAATCGCGCAGCGACAGCTTCATCTTCTCTTCCAGTACCAGCGCTTTCATTGTTTCTGTCCTATTGTCTCAAGAAGCATCAGCCGCGCCATACGATCAGGACCCCGAGCGCGATGGCCAGGACGTGGCAGACCGTCAGCGGAATTGATTGTTCGAGGAACCGCATCCAGAAGAGTTCGAGCGCAACGAAAAGGTAGATGCCGACGAAGACGCGGTCGAACCAGTTGGTGGTGATCGGCAGAAAGCCTGTCCGCTCGGATTTGCGGCCCGCCACTTCCGGTTCGGCATCGATCTGTCCAGGGTCAAATGGCTCTTGCATCGCTCTACTCCTTGACTGCGCCGAAGGTGAGACCTGCCACGATATGCCGCTGGACCACTGCGAATATGACGAGGGCGGGGATGAGCGTGATCACGGCGATCGCCGCCATCGCCCCCCATTCGGTCCCCGTTGTCGTCACATATTCCGAAAGGCCTGTGGTGATGGTGCGCGCGTTGAAGCTGGTCAGGGTCGCAGCGAGCAGGAACTCGTTCCAGGCGAAGACCCAGGTGAGGATCAGCGTGACGGCAAGGCCAGGCCGTGCAAGCGGGAAGATGACTTCGTGGAGAACCTGCCAGGTCGAGGCACCATCGACGGTTGCGGCCTCATCGAGTTCCTTGGGAATTCCGTCGATGGTGGGCCTCAGCGTCCAGATCGCGAAAGGCAGGTTGAACGTGCAATAGAGCAGGATCATGCCGATCTTGGTGTCGTAAAGCTTCCAGTCGCCGAACGTGATGATCTGGGTGAAAAGCAGGAAGAACGGCAAAAGAAACACCGCCGCCGGCGCCATGCGGTTGGTGATCGTCCAGAAGAAGATGTTCTCCTTGCCTGCGAGGTCGAAGCGCGAGAGCGCATAGCAAGCCATGAAGGCCAGCACCGTAACCAGCACGGCGTTGCCGCTGGATATGATCATCGAATTGAGCATGTAGCCGCGCAGCGTCTCATTGCCCAAGACGTTGACGTAATTCTTCCAGTAGATCGCGTCCAGAAACAGGCTCGGCGTCGTGAAGAGATCGACCGCCGGCTTGACCGAAATGACGAAGAGCCAATAGATCGGGAAAAGCGTCAGCAGGCTCAGGAACAGCCAAAGCGCCACGTAAAGAAGGGGATTGCGGCCCTGCATCAGAATGTCCTTTTGCGTTCGCGTCGAGCCACGAGGGCGACATAGAGCAGCCAGCACATCACCAGGGTGAGGTAGAGCACGATCACTGAGATCGCGGCGCCATAGCCGTAGTCGGTCTTTGGGAAGACGATCTTCCAGATGTGCAGCCCGACATAACGGGTTGCGGCCCCCGGCCCGCCCGAGGTCAGCATCCAGACTTCGTCGACGGTGCGCAGCGCATCCATCAGGCGGATAAAGACCGTTGCGAGAATTGCCGGTCGGATCATTGGCAGTGTGACGTGCCAGAAGATCTGGCGGCGGTTGGCGCCATCGATCTGCGCCTGCTCGAACGGCTCTTTCGGCAGGGCGAGCAGTGCGGCAAGCAGTGTCAGCGTCACCAGCGGCGTCCAGTGCCAGATGTCCATGATGACGGTCAGGGTGAAAGCGGTGGTGGCGTCGCGGCCGATGTTGAGATCGTATCCGAACCAGTTTCTCAGGAGATAGGGGATGATGCCGATGCTGGGCGTCGTCATCAGACGCCAGACCGAGCCGACGACGATGGGCGCGACGATCAGCGGCAGTGTGTGAATCGTGCGGAAGAAGCCACGCCCGGGAAATTCCTTCATGAAGAGTTGCGCGAGGAGATAACCCAGCGCGATCTCGCTCAGCACCGCGAAGAATGCGAATTTCATGGTGAACGCGATGGAGGTCAGGAATTCGGCGTCGAAGACAAGGCGGCGGAAATTATTGGCGCCGTTGTAGATCATGTCGGGGCTGGCGCCGAACGGGTTCCACTGGTGGAATGCCACGTAAAGCACGTAGATGAAAGGTATGATGCCGAAGATGCCGAGGATCGCGATCGTCGGGGCGAGCATCAGCCAGCCGACAGTGTTTGAACGCATGAATTCGTGCTCCCGAAGATATCCGTGCAGATCCACAGCCTGCACTAACCGGCAACTGCGCCCGGGTGGCGGTCCTGGGAGAGGCCACCCGGACGCAGGCTTTTGTCGGTGTTATTTGCGATAGCCGAGATTCTTCAGCTCTGCTTCGGCCGCCGCCGCCATCTGGTCGAGGCCTTCATCCGGACCTACTTCGCCTAAGAGGATCTTGTAGAAGATCGGCGCCGTGGCTTCACGCACCTGCGCATGGAAGGGGAAAGGCGGCGCGCCGGCGAACAGCTTTCCCTGGTCCTTGAGCATGGTGTAGTAGCCATTCAGCTTCTTATCCATGTCGAGGACCTTGGGATCGTCATAAGTCGCCGTATTGGTGATGCGGGGCGCAGCAATCGCCCAATCGGGCTGGACCGAGTCCTGGCCGATGAACTGCAGGAAGAGCAAGGTCGCTTCCTTGTTCTTCGACGTCACCGGCAAGCCGAAGGCACCGCCGTCATAGTAACCGAGATAGCCCTTGCCGCCCTCGACCTCCTTGAGCACGTCGGGTTCGGTGGGCGGAAGCGCGACGCCGACGTTGCCGACCACCTTGGACTTTTCTGCATCCGACGCGATCCAGGCGGCGTTCTCGCCATAAACCAGGCCCTGTGCGACGCGGCCGGCGGCGAATGTCGTCCCGACTTCCGTCCAGGTTGAAGCAGCAGATTCAGGTGGAGCGATGTCCCGCAGATGCAGCCAGTATTTGATGGCGGCCTTGGCCTTGTCGCCGTTCATCTGGCCGCCATTTTCGACGGAGGCGGCATAGTTGTTATTGGCGTCGATACCCCAGTTGTAGACGCCGAATGTCGGAGCGATCGACTCGAAGAATTCGTACCAGGAGGCCGCGTGACCGGTGTGCGCCTGGGCCGTCGTTCCCCAGAGCTCCATCCCGTTGTCCTTGCCGTACTTGGTGAAGAACTCAGCAATCTGCGTATATTCCTCATGGGTCTTGGCCGGAACCAGATCCTTGCCTGTCTCCTTCTTGAAGGCTTCCTGGATTTTGGGATCATTGAAGAGGTCGGTGCGATAGAGATAGACCTTTATGAAGGCTTCCATCGGAATACCGAAGAGATCGCCGTCGGCGTTCTTGAAGTAGTTGGCGAATGTCGTGAAATGGGTTTCATCGAATTCCGGCGCCTTCAGCGACGGATCGTCCTTCAGCGATTTCGAAATGTCGGTCAGGAAGCTGCGCGCCAGATAGGCATAGATGATGTCCTGCTCGATATAGACCATATCATAGATGCCGGTCTTGGCTTCCATGTCCTTGATGGCCTTGTCGTACATCTGGTCCCAGGAGGTGGTCTCGATCTGGACCTTGATGCCGGTCTTTTTCTCGAATTCCGGCGCAAGCACGTCCTTGATGTAGTTGGACGGCGGCGTGCTTTCGGTCACGCCGTGCAGGACGACACCCTTGTACTTTGCGCCGGCATCCGACCAGAAATCGGCCCTTGCGGGTATTACGCTGGTAAGAACACCGATCGCAAGCGCAGCGATTCCAATTCCACTTTTCCTAATCATAATTCCTCCTCCTTGTGCCTTTGCACCACTTGCGGGCGCTGGCCGGCAAGTACGTTCCCACGACCGACAGGTGTCGGCCCCTCCCAGGTTCCGGCAGCACGGCTCCTCCCGGCTTCCAGATACGGTTCGCCCTCATCGGAACGCTACCTCTGAGCTGCTTTCCCGGCTTCGTTCCTAGTGGCGTAAGAAGAGCTTAGTGCGCGGTCTTTTGCTCCGCCACGCGTGGTTTGCCCGCGACCTATACTTTTTCGCCGACTGCCACGGCCGCCGAAAAGGCACGAATTTCCCTGAAGGGATCGCTTCGCGCTTGCGTTCCGATCTTGTGTGCGTTGCGCCGATAATCCGAGGGCGTGCGCCCGCAGATCTTGAAGAACTGCCTGTTGAAATTGGCAATGTTGTTGAACCCGACGTCAAAGCAGATCTCGGTGATCGGACGATAGGTCTGGGTCAGTAACGAGCAGGCGGCATAGATGCGCGCAAGGATGACGTAGCGCGCGAAGGTATGACCGGTCTGGCGCTTGAAAAAGCGCGAGAAGGCCTGCGGCTCGAGACCGCAGACCTTAGCGACCGAGGCCAGATCAATGTCGTCGCTGTAGTGCTCCAGCACATAGCGCATGGCGACATCGAGCTCATGGGGCAGTTCCATCTGCGAAGAGGCCGGCGCAAGCCGCGACAGCCTGCGCCGCTCGGAGGGAGTGCGTGCCAGCGCGATCATCAGCTGCAGGAAGAGCACCACACGCTCGGCGCCATGGGCCGAGCCCATCTGCGCAAGCAGCCGCCGGCCTTCAAGTGCCGTGGCGCCCAAGAATTGAACGCCGTAGACCGCGTCCTCATAAAGCGGCTTTATCGTGCCGAGCTCGGGACAAAATGAGGCGACGCGATCGGCCCATTCGGGGGTGAACTGGATTAGCACGTCGCGGTTGCGGATCAGCTTGCCGGGCTCGATATCGCTGACCCAATTGTGCGGCACGTTCGGACCAGTCAGCACCAGGCAGCCAGGCTCGAACTCGCCGATATAGTCGCCCACCATCATGACGCCCGAAGTCGTGCGGGTGAGATGCAGTTCGTATTCAGGATGATAGTGCCACTTCGCTCGGAAATAGGGGTAATCATGCATGTTCCAGCGAAAGGATTCTGCTGGCGGGCAGATGATCATCTCGAAATCGGGTACGATCCGCAAATCGGCTTTCATGGAAATAACCTCCTCCCGACAGGCAGGTCGTGGCTCCCCGGGCGCCTATGTCAGCATGCACGCCAAAAGAGCTTTTCGTCGTTCGGCTCCCTTGGCCAGTCGCAGCTTAAGAGCAAGCGAGCCATTGGTTCCCCCTGCACGTCGGCCTTCCGTTGGCGCTGGTTTGCGCCCTATATGTTGCCTGAGAAAACAAATTAGTTCATTTGGGAAAGCTGTCAACACCAATCTCATAAACCCATGTTTCCAAATCCCTGCAGACTACTATTGAGGCATTTGCACCCCAAAAAAAGCATTTGCTCACTTTGACATCGAATGCTCGACCCTCCTCGATCTTGAAATCCGCTTGACAGATGCGGCTGAAGCTTTATTTGTTGCGCAATGCAACATACTTTTCGAGGGGGAAGATATGGGCCGGTTAGGTATTCATTCTTTCGTGTGGACAGGCGGACAAACCCAAACGATGCTTGAGGAAGCAATGGAGAAATCCGCCTCCTGCGGTTACAACCTCATCGAGTTCGCCTACCTGCGCCCGGAGAAATTCGACCTCGATGCACTCGCCAAGCGGGCTGCGGCGCTGAAACTCGATATTGCTGTCACCATGGGCCTTCCGGTCAGCCACGACGTGTCGAGCGAAGATCCGCAGGCGGTGCGAGCGGGCGAAGGCATGCTGGCCGACGCCGTGCGCGCCGTGCGCGACATAGGCGGGAGCAAGCTCGGTGGCATCCTTTATTCCGCCCACACGAAATACGCCCGCATGCCGACCAAAAAGGGATGGGACAACAGTGTCGCGGCCATCGCCAAGACGGCTGGCCATGCCCAGTCTGCAGGAATCGACCTTGTTCTCGAAGTGGTGAACCGTTTCGAGACCAACCTTCTCAACACCACCGCCCAGGGCCTCGCCTTCATCGAGCAGGTAGGCTCCGAGCATGTGCGGCTGCACCTCGACACGTTCCATATGAACATCGAAGAAGCGAACCCGGCGGCCGCCATCCGGCTTGCGGGCGATAAGATCGGCTATTTTCATATCGGCGAAAGCAATCGCGGCTATCTCGGCGACGGCGTCATCAATTTCGACCTCATGTTCGATGCATTGCTCGACATCGACTACGAGCGCGACATCACCTTCGAATCCTTTTCGGGCGCTGTCGTCGATGAAGGTCTGTCGCTTGCCTGCGCGATCTGGCGCGACACCTGGACCGAAAACATGCCGCTCGCGCAGCATGCAAAGCGCTTCATCGACCTCAAGATGGACGAGGCGAAACGCCGTCGCGCGACCGTTGCGCGGCCGTGACGGCGAAAGATGGGGGGAAAGGTGAAGTCCGGTAGATACCGCGCGTTTGCGGCCCAGTCATGATGTGTCAATGGCAGGACAAGAGAGGCAAGGAGAATCGCCCGTGAATGAAGTGGGTCCAATCGCGTCTCAAAGCGGGATCCGCCAGCGCAATGAACTCGCGGCGATGCGGGCGCTCTATCGCCACGGCCGCTTGAGCCGGGCGGAGCTTGCGCGCATTCTAGGGCTCAATCGCTCCTCCTCCGGCCATATCATCGCCGGACTCACCGCCGAGGGCCTCGTGCGCGAGGTGGGAACCGCCGAGCAGGCCCAGACGACCCACGCGGGGCGGCCGGGCATCATGCTCGAACTTATGCCCGAAGCCGCCTTTTTTCTCGGCATCGAGATCGGCGTCGAACATATCACGGTCGTTGAGGTCGATCTCGCCTGCCGCATCGTCAACAACCGAATGGAGCCATTCGAGGGCCCATCCGTCGATGTCGAGACTGCGGTCTCGCGCGCGATCGCGATCGCCTTCGACACATTGCCGGCTGAACACCGCAGCCGCTGCGAGGGCCTCGGCGTCGCCGTGCCGGCGCAAATGGACCGAAATGGGCTGATCAACACCGCTCCCCTGCTCGGCTGGCAGAACATACAGCTTGCCGATCTCGTGCGTGCGGCCGTGCCGGCACAAATGCCGGTCATGGTGGAGAATGACGCAAATGCCTTCGCGATCGGCGCGAGCTACGGCGCTCGGGAGGTCCATTCGGGTGTCACGCTCTATCTCGTCATGGAAAGCGGCGTGGGCGGCGGCATCGTCGTCGACGGGACCGTGCTTCGCGGCGCGCGGGGACTTGCCGGCGAAATCGGGCATCTGCGCGTCGATGGTGCCGATGCGCCCGGCCGCAGCCTTGAAAGCGTCCTCGGTCTGGAGTGCATCCTGAGCATCTATCGTTGCGTCTCGATGCAGCCGGAACCAAACTTCGCGACTTTTCTGGTCGATGTGCGCGACCGCGTTCCCGGCGCCGTCGCCATAGCAGAGGACTGGGCGCGTGTGCTGGCTTACGGCCTGATTCAGGCCTGCAGGATCATCGATGCCGACAGGGTCGTCCTTGGGGGTTCGGTCGCCGCGCTCTATCCGCTGATGGCGGCGCGCGTCCTGCATCACATTCGCTCCATGCAGGAGGAGAGCTTTCCGCTGCCCTTGATCGAAACAAATGACGATGAGACGGTGGGGCCGGCCTTCGGCGCTGCCTGCATGCTTCACCAGCGCTATCTCCTGACCGACAGCGCGCGCTCTGCCGAGGATGCTGCATGACACGAACCGGCTTAGCCCCTGATGCCCTCGGACCGACGATAACGATCGGCGAGATCCTCGTCGAGATCATGGCAACGGATCGCGGCACAGGCTTTCTCGAGCCGATCACTCTCATCGGCCCCTACCCCAGCGGGGCTCCGGCAATCTTCATCGACCAATGCGCCAGAATAGGCGGTTCGGCCGGCATCATCGCCTGCGTGGGCGACGACGACTTCGGCCGCGTCAATGTCGCACGACTGCACGCAGACGGCGCCGACGTCTCGGCTATTTCGACCAGCCCAGAGTTTCCGACCGGCAGCGCCTTCGTGCGCTACCGGAATGACGGTTCGCGCGATTTCGTGTTCAACATAGCAAGATCCGCAGCCTCCCAGATCGACCTTACCGCCGCGGCGCGCGCGCTCATTGCCCGATCGGGCCACCTGCACGTCATGGGAACCGCGTTTGCCATACCCGGCGCCATCGAGATTATCGAATACGCGATTGCGACGATCAAGGCTCGCGGTGGCAGCATCTCCTTCGACCCGAACGTCCGCAAGGAGTTGCTCGGGCAATCCGAAACCCGCGCCCGCTTCGCAAGGCTTGTCGATATCGCCGACCTGATCCTCCCGTCTGGAGAAGAGCTGTTCGTCGCCGCTGGCGTCGGGGGCGAAAGTGAGGCGGTCCATGCGCTCTTCGCCCGTAACGCCAGCGAAGTGGCACTCAAGCGCGGCGCAAAGGGCTCAACCGTCTTCACACTGGAAGGCCGACGCATCGACTGCCCGGCCTTCGCAGTCGAAGAAATCGATCCGACCGGCGCCGGAGACTGCTTCGGTGGCGCCTATGTCGCGTGCCGTCGGCTCGGTATGCCAATCGAACAGGCGCTCACCTACGCCAATGCGGCCGGCGCCCGCAATGTCACGGCCAGGGGGCCGATGGAGGGGGCCGGCACCCGCGCCGAACTCGACGCCTTCATCGCCATGACACCGGGGCGCAGCATATGACCTCCGTACTCGCGAACCTAGCGCGCAGCCGGCGCACGGGCGCCATGGCGGGCATCACTTCGGTTTGCTCGGCTCATCCCATCGTGATCCGCGCGGCCCTTCGACATGCCGTGGCTTGCGATGGTCCGGTATTGGTCGAGGCGACCTGCAATCAGGTCAATCAGTTCGGTGGATACACGGGCTTGAAGCCCCGTGATTTTGTGGCGCTGGTGGAAAAGATCGCCGGCGAAGAGCGTGTGCCGCGAGACAAGGTCATCCTCGGAGGCGATCATCTTGGCCCCAACCCATGGCGTGCAGAACCTGCCGAGGTCGCCATGACCAAAGCGGACGACATGATCGCCGCCTATGTCGAGGCTGGCTTCCGAAAGCTCCATCTCGATACGTCCATGGGCTGCGCGGGCGAGCCGGTCGCGCTCGACGACGCGACGACAGCCGGGCGAGCGGTGAGGCTGGCGGCCGTGGCGGAACGGTGCGCGGCCTCTTCAGGCGGTGAGCCACCGGTCTATGTCATCGGAACCGAAGTGCCGCCGCCTGGCGGCGCGCATCATGTGATCACCACGCTCGAACCGACGCGCGTCGACGCGGCGCGCAAGACGATTGCGCTGCACCGGACGCGGTTTGACGCAGCCGGCCTCGGCAAGGCCTTCGACCGCGTGCTGGCGCTTGTCGTCCAACCCGGAGTCGAGTTCGGCAATGAAAACGTTATTGTCTACGACCGGGCGAGAGCACGAACCCTTGCCGCGCTGCTCGACGAGGAGCCCGCGCTTGTCTACGAGGCGCATTCGACTGACTATCAGGGCGCGCAAGCGCTCCGCGAACTCGTCGAGGACGGCTTCGCCATCCTCAAGGTCGGGCCGGAATTGACCTTCGCACTTCGCGAAGCACTCTACGGACTTGACTTGATCGCAAGCGACTTTATCCCCGGTTATCCGAGCCGAAACCTCATGGCCGTGATGGACGCGCTGATGAGGAAGGACCCCGGCCACTGGAAAGGCCACTATCAGGGTTCGCAGGCTAAGCAGCATATCCTGCGGCACTACTCCTATTCCGATCGTATTCGCTACTACTGGAACCACCCAGCAGCGGAGGATGCCGTCTTTCGGCTCACGAAAGCACTCGACGGCCGGATCATCCCGGCACCTCTTTTCCGGCAGCATCTGCCCAATTTGGTGAGGTACGCCGGAAAGCCCCTTGAACCGCAGGAGTTGCTGATTGACGCGGTGCGGGCAGTTCTCGACGAATACCAAAGCGCACATCAGCCGGGTCGATAACAACACGCATCGCAATCAACGACGCCCCCACCCTACCGCGACGTTGCGAAAGACGGACCAAGCGGCAAGCTTGCAACGAGAAACAAGGGCCTCGTCAGCGAGACGACACCTGCCGACGAGGTCGCCGGCGCCACGGTGATCCTGGCCTATGGTCTCGTCCCGGACTTCTGCCTCAAAGCTGCCGGAGGTCCGGGACTGCATAACATTTGTAGGACATGCAGCGGACGTCGGTTTCACATGCGATTTAGAATTACGTCTTCTTCCTCGTCTCGCTGTCGGCCTCCGAGCGCTGCAGCAGCAGAGGCAATGAAAGCGCCTATCAGGAGAGACAGAGCGCCGAGCATCGCAGTCGTTGCCGCTGCCTCACGTGCCTCGTCTGCAGCTCTTTGGGCAGTGACCTTGGCATCCTCCACCCGCTTTAAGATGGCGTCAACGCGTGTCTTGGCATCGGCCTCCGAAAGACCTGCGTGCGATGCCACGATCGTTGCGAGATAGTTTTTGTCCTCATCTGGGATCCCGCCTTGAGCGGCGCCTTGAAGAAGGATTCTCGAGACTTCAGCCGTGGCTGCACCCTGGTCGGTCGTGGCCTGCGCGCGATTTCGGTCTGGTCGAAGCAAAGCATCGGTGAAATAGGACGCCGAGAGATCGGTCGCCGGCGACTGCGATGATCCTGCTGCGACAGCGCCAGCAAGGCTTGCGTTGGTCGCCGCTTGGCCGACTGCCTGCGCGCCGGCCCCAGCAAGCGAGGTCAAAGATGACGTCAAGAAACCCACCACGAAAATCGTGGCAACCGCCCAACTGATCAAACCATGGGCGGTGTCCCGGAAGAAGACCTCGTCGGTGTGAACAGCGGCCCATCTCGTGCGGAGCCGGCCCGTGAGGTAGCCCCCTAACGCTGCCGACAACCACTGCACGACCACCAGCCAAATCGCGGCAGTCACGCCAATGGCCTCTGCCGAAGCGCTCTGTCCTGTCCAAGGCGACACCATCGTCAGCCCGACACCAGATCCGAGAAGCAAGAGGATCAGGGTGACGCCTGTGGCGGCGAAAGCACCACCGAGGATCGGTCCCCACGACATCGCGGACTTGGACGATTCGACAGGAGTGGCCGCGACGTCTGGACCTGTCATGGACATGGACATGGACACCTCCTATCGCATGAAGAGAACAAGGAGAATGACGATTGGCAGTGGAATGCCGAGAAGCCAAAGAAGAATACCGCGACCCATGGTGTTGCCTCCGATCTTGAGGTTTTGAAGTTATTGCAGTGACTTAACGCTGAGGCCTGTTCAATGTTCCGGCGTTCTAACGACCGACCTTTGCTAAATCCTGTCCGCACAGGCAACAGTTTCGTGGGCCCGTGTGGGGCTTCGCCGCAGTTGATCGGATTCCGGACGATTGAGGCAGCATCACTACCGGCAAAATTATGCAGAACTCGTGTGCAACCCCCACTGCCGGCCGAAGTCGGAGCTGAAAATGTACGTCCTGCCTTACCGAACTGCGATCGACCACATGGCCTCGAAGCCAGCCATGGAACAAACTTCGCTGAACGCAGTTCGCAAATCATGAACGATCAAGAAAAATGGACGGGCGGATGCCTCTGTGGAGGATGCCGGTATCAGTTCCAGGGCGATCGGCCTCATTCAGGCTATTGCCATTGCGACATGTGCAAGCGGGCAACGGGCGGCCCGTTCGCGGTTCTTGTCCAGGCGAGGCTTTCGGATTTGGTTTGGACGACCGGAAAGCCGTCCGTCTACAGGTCTTCGCCGATTGCAACGCGTGGATTCTGTGCCAGTTGCGGGACGCCGCTCTTTCTGCGGTACGACGGGGACGAATTGATACGACTGACCGCCGGGTCTCTCGATCATCCCGAGCGGATTCGACCGGCGGGGCACTATGGCATCGAAAGCCGCCTGCGGTGGGCCGAATGTGGACCCGGCTTGCCAGAGGAGGAAACGCAGGAGAGATTCTAGCTTGCGAAGAACTTTGCTCGCCGCGGCCGTCGTCGTTCTGGCCTTGTCGTCTGCGCGCCGCGACCGGGTCACCCTCTTAAAACCGGGGCGTCCTTGTCCCTCTCCAGCCGTTCCACACCAATCATGTGGTTTCGCGCGCCGCTCGACCTGATGAGTTCATCGACCTTCGTTTGAAGCGTCCGCATGTCGCGGTTCTGGGAATGCTGGAGAAGAACGAGGATGAGGCAGGTTGCCAATGTTGCCAGCATATTTGTTGCCAGGAGCCATTGCTTTGTTGGACCCGTCGCCAAACCGAGAATAACCCAGATTGCGATAACTGCAGCAACGGCCATCAGGGCAAGCCTGCTTCCGACGATACGTGCGGAGTGATCCGACAGGCGACCAACGAGCTGATGAGCTAGTGGAGTGGGCACGATCGCTTTCCTCACTACGCTGGTCAGGCGACGCCTGGAGCGTCCTGCTGAACTGTCGTCTTCTCCTGCGCCTTTTGATCGACGCACTCGGCTTTTTCCGCCAGCATCTTGCTCAGTTCTCGAAGCTCGTTCTCGCCGAGTTTTTCAATTCCGACGAACTTATTCTGCGCCTGGGATGTCAAGATAAGTTCATCGAGCTTTGCCTGAAGCGCTTTCCCGTCGCGATTTTGCGAGTTCTGCAGGACGAACACCATCAGGAAAGTGATTATGGTGGTGGATGTGTTGATGACGAGCTGCCACGTCTCCGAAAAGTTGAAGAACGGGCCGGATATCGCCCAAATCAGAACCAAAGATACCGCGACAATGAAGGTCCCCGGTCGGCCGGAAAGGTCGGCCACTCCTGTTGCGAACTTGGAAAAGAACCTGGACGCCATTTGCTACCTCCGCGCTGATCGCCCCCATTAACGGCCGGAAAGCGTTGCGGTTCCTCTCAGCGTCAACGTCGCTCTCTGGCGAGCATCAATATGTCGCAGTGCTCTTTTTTGGTGGCGTCGATTTTCACGGCCCGGAAACGGACAAGCTGCGATGCGGCTCACTGTCGGTCGTGATTGTGGCCTGAAAAGTCGGGTCGCTGCATACCCCAAGATCCGCACTTTTAAAGTTTCCGCGCTGACACTCGGGGTTGACGCATCTAGCGCAAACTCTAGCTGCAGTCCGGGCGCATCAACATCGAGAGGATGGCAAGTGCTCCAGCAAGAACGCGTGGATCGTCAGAAGCGCACGACGCAGACCGCGGAGAATATCATCGACGACGAACGTCGCCTTCGTGTCGCGAAGAGCAAACGCCTTCGCGCAGTTCGAATGGCAACACCCCGAGAAAAACCGTCTTTAACAGGGGAGATGAAAATGCCTCAGCTAGATAGAATTCCAGCCATTCCGCTCCACGATGAACATGTCGTCACAGCAAGAGAGGCGCTCGAAGGGCTTTATCTGAAACTTCAACAGGAGGCCGAAGTGCGTCTGGTTGCCGCAGCACTGCGTGCAGGCTGGTCCGCCGAGGAAGCGATCGATGCAATCGACGACCTTCGGAAAGAAGACGTGCAGGTCGTGAATTGACGCATAAGCCCCGAGTAAGGTCGATGGCCAGCGTCGTCGGCGTTTTGACGATTTGTTCGGTTGTTTGGAAGTGGCGCTCCCTCCATTGCACATGCAGGTAGAGGAACATTTTTTATCGCCCTGGATCGCACGCGCGATGATCAGGACTTACAAACCCAGCCGCAGCGATCTCCCGTAGTCAGGCAAAATACCGTGGGAACCTCGAGGGTGCTGCCTCGTTAGGATGAATCAATAACAACAAATAGGAGGAAGCGTCATGAAACACACTTCGTTGGCTCTGGTTGCCATTGGCATGGCAGCTTTGACATCCCAACCAAGCTTCGCCGATTGCGTGGACATAACCGGGTCTACAGGGACGGAGGACCGTAGCGGCATCGCCAAAGACGGTACTCGTGCTCCGATGGAAGGCAGTGAAACCACGCAAGCGCAAAAGAACAAGGCTGACGCCAACGCACCTCAGAAAGAGGGTGGAACATTGCCGTTGGCCAAGAACCCCAATCTTGCGACGTCTGAACAGGATGTGGTGGCACAGCAGCATGGCGATAAAACCGCTGCTGCGAAGGCTCAGCAAGACAAGTGCGATTAGTCAGGCGAACCACATCGTAGATGTGAGGGAGGCATTCGCCTCATAGGTCCACCTGGGGCCCAAAGTCTGCGACGAAACCAAAGCGCGACCGGCGAGCTGCTCCTTCGAGATTTTTGGTATGCAGGATCGAATGGGCGTAGCTTCCAGGGGCATGGACGCTCGCGCCGAGGTGGTTCGAAGGCTTGGCGATTTGCCGTTGTGATCTTCTTGACGTTCTGGGGTGGCGACCACGAGCTCTGACATCGGACCCGAATGCGACTCACTGCGGGGTCTATATATCCGCCTTGTCCCAACTGCTGAGCCGATCCTTCGGCATCAGCATCTCGGAACGGCGCCATCTCGACCGTCTAGTTGGATGATTCTTCACCATGTCCCAGTGAACACAAACCCCCGGCAAGCCAGGGATTTGTCTGCAGTCTCACCCAGCGTTTAGCCAGGATCCGTTTCTTAGTGCCACGTTTGGTTTTCATACCAATCATCGACGTCTTGATGGACGCGGTCGCGAGCCATGCCGTAGCGCTCCTGGATTTTTCCCTCCAGCTGCTCGCGCTTGCCGGCGATCTGATCAAGATCGTCGTCTGTGAGCTTGCCCCATTGTTCCTTGATCTTGCCCTTCATCTGTTTCCAATTACCCTCAACGCGATTCCAATCCATAGTGTTTCCTCCTTTTGTTGTGTCGAGAAAACGGCCCGTCGCATGTTTTGTTCCGAGCAGCCGCGCCCCCTGACGGGCAGACAGCGCGCCGTCGCGTCCGGCACCTAATGCCTTGCAGAAACCCGTCTTTGGCGGCTGCGATGCTACAGCTCTGCCTGCGGTCGATCCGAATACCCACAAACAGCACGACCAACACCAACCATCAAAATCTTCCAACTGCATTCTGACAGCGACCCCTCAGGAAAACACCGGCAACAGCAGGGTTACCAACACCGATAACCCAACCTGCCCATAGCCATGCAGTGAACGTGGAAAAGAGGTGCGGTTCGCGCCGATCCTTTTTTCTTTTCGACCCACTTAATTTGGGGACGGCAGAAATCAGGACCGCGCTCGACAAGCGGTGACAGGCGGTCGACATCTTCGAGGGGGCTCAAGCCCGCGAGGCGATTTGTTGGACGTGACTTACCAATCGACTGCACTCTTCCGAAAAAAGCTTGTCCGTCCACAATTTTTCAGCGTGAAGCTCGCGTTTTTCGTTGAGCCCGATCTGTTTGAAAGCTCGCATAGACATGTGCTGCCGAAACGGCTGTGGTTTGGATCTTGAGTCCGGTCACTTCATCGTCGAATCAGACTTTGCTGTGCGCTGCGATGAAGCCGGCGGACGATGCCTGTTTGGATCCGTCGCATGTTTACTTCCGGCTGATTCCGGGTGAACACTTACTGATTGGCCTTCACTATCCCGAAGATCGGCAGAATAAAATGGACCGTATCGATGCAATGAAAGTGTTCGTCACCGCGATCGACGAAGGCAGTCTGGCAGGTGCCGCCCGGCGGCTGAAGCGATCACCAACTGCGGTCAGCCGGGCACTGAGCTTCCTGGAAGCTCATGTCGGCGTTGAACTGCTGCATCGAACGACCCGCACCCTCAAACTGAGCGACGCGGGTCAGCGTTACGCCGCAGCCTGCCGGCGGGTCCTCGTCGATCTCGAGGAGGCTGACATGCTCGCCGGCGGTGAGCGTTCCGCCCCTCGCGGGATGCTGACGATTTCGGCGCCGCCAATCCTCGGGGAAGAAGTCGTGCATCCCATTCTGGACGATTTCCTTGAGCTGCACCCGGCCGTTTCAGTTCGGCTTCTGCTGCTGGATCGGTTCGTCAATCTGGTGGACGAAGGTGTCGACATTGCCTTGCGCATCGGCCATCTCGCCGATTCATCACATATCTCCACCCGGCTTGGCGGCGATGTGCGGCGCGTCGTCGTTGCATCCCCGCGCTATCTAGCCACTCATCCCCGCATCGCAGAACCCGCAGATCTCACGAAGCACCAAATCGTCGCCTTTACCAATTTCGGTCTCGACTCGTGGGGCTTCACGCCGGCACAGGGCTCATCCATTCCCCGGACAGTCCAGTTCACGCCGAGGTGCATCGTCAACAGCGTGCGGGCTGCAGTCGCTTCGGCCGCTTCCGGGCGCGGTTTGACCAGGCTCTATTCGTATCATGTCGCAGACTATGTGAGGGACGGCCGGCTGACGATCGTGCTCGCAGATGCCGAGCACCCTCCGCTGCCGGTTCATCTCCTCGCACCACAGGGCCGCATGTCCGTTCCGAAGGTCCGCGCCTTCGTCGATTTCGCCACGCCGCGTCTGCGCTCGGAATTAGCACGCTTGGCAACGCAGGCAGGCACGCTCGGTTAATTATGCCGATTTCCGGAGGAGTGTCGCCCAAAGCACGGCAATTCTCCCTGACACCGGATGGGTCTAAATCAATTGCACCGACGCCGAGGGCGAAGGGCTGGCGCAGATGAAGCGCCCGCTGCAATCGAAAAAGGATCCCCGTCCATGAATACCGAAGGAAATGTCGTCATCATCACCGGAGCATCACAAGGGATTGGCGCTGAATTGGTTCGCGCCTACCGCGACCGCAACTTCCGTGTCATCGCCACGTCCCGCTCGATCAAGCCCAGCACGGACCCGGATGTTCACGCCGTGCCCGGCGACATCAGTCAGCCGGCGACTGCCGAACGGATCGTGCGCGAAGGGATTGAGCGCTTTGGCCGCATCGATTCGCTGGTAAACAACGCCGGCGTCTTCCTCGCCAAGCCCTTCATCGAAATGACCCAGGAAGACTACGACCACAACCTCGGTGTCAATGTGGCCGGCTTTTTTCACATTACCCAGCGCGCAGCCGCCTGGATGCTGAAGCAGGGTTCGGGCCATATCGTCAGCATCACCACGAGCCTTGCCGATCAGCCAATGGTCGGGATGCCCTCGGCACTCGCCTCCTTGACCAAGGGCGGTCTGAACGCTGTGACCCGGTCTCTGGCGATGGAGTTCTCGAAGAGCGGCGTTCGCGTCAACGCGGTGTCTCCGGGCGTGATCAAGACGCCCATGCATCCTGTGGAGACGCACTCGGCGCTCGCCGAATTGCATCCAGTCGGCCGAATGGGCGAAATCCGCGACATCATCGATGCCGTCCTTTATCTCGAAACCGCTGGTTTCGTGACCGGCGAAATCCTCCACGTCGATGGCGGCCAGAACGCCGGTCGCTGGTGAACGTCTCGAAAGGAGATCACAATGCCTATCGTCACCGTACAGGTTACCCGCGAGGGGACCACTCCTGACCGCAATTCGGTCACCACCGAGGAAAAGGCCGCCATTATCAAGGGCGTCAGCGAGGTGCTGCTCAAAGTGCTGAACAAACCCCTTGAGTCGACCTACGTGGTGATTGAGGAGGTCGATCTCGACAATTGGGGCTGGGGTGGCCTTCCGACCGTACAGTATCGCGGCATGCGTGCCGCGGCAGCAAAATCCTGAGCCGCCGGCCCGAAGCTTTGCACGTCAGCGTCGTGCCTTCGCCCGGGAACTCACGACACGATTGATCGCTGCGTTCCGTCAACTTGATGATCTACAAAGGGCGCGTGCTAGCGCCGCCCTTTTTTCACACAAAAGGAAAACATGACACTCGTATCCATAGCGAGTGGCCGCAAAAGGACGATCTGCCTTGGCTGGAGGCTCGACGCCGACCTAGTTGTCGATGACACCCTTTCGGGTCGCGCCAGTTCACACCTTAGGGCTCGCGGTCCTCGATCCACTCGGCACGGGGCGAACGTCGGCTGCGCTCCGGCTCGGAAAGCGGTCTCGATCTCGTCGTCTCGGGCATCGGCGCGGCCCGCTGACGACTCATCGGCCACGGGGTCGAGGTCAGCGAAATCAACCACGGTAGGGTCATATCGTCAAGAAAGGGACCCCACTCATCCTGCCGGTTAAGTAGATTCAGATGCGGCTCAGCGCCCTGTTGCAGTCGGGAACAAATGCCCATTCCTCCGGGAAGGAGAACCGAGCCGCATTGTCTTTTCCGCCCCGGCTGCAGCATCAATCACATACTGGGTTGTGGCTTCAATCTGGTTTGTGCAAGCAAGGCGGTCGGGCGCAGCAATCGGTTCCCGACATGCTTGACTTCGCTCCGCGTCCCGGGGGGGCCGCCCTGCGGGATGGTAGGAGGCGAGATTGGTCAGCTGGATATTACTGTTCACCTTGACGACAACGGCAGGCTTTTCTTGAATGGATCCGAATTAAAAGTCGCTCAGCTACACGTGGGTAAGGTCGCCCCAGGGGCGTCCGCATCCCGCTTAGCCTTTCCGTGCCGGCTAAGCAATCGCGGGTTGATCGATGCTGTCTTTGGCCCTATATAGAAACAGCTGCCGCGTGTACCTTTCCTCCCGGTGCCGCCAGCTGTTCCCCTCTGGAGGTTCACACCTTCACATCTCATGGGCCGCAACTACCCAGCGGCCCATTTTTTTACGACAGTCCGGCTCCATTACCGGCCAGCCCTCCAGCAAGATACTCTTGAGGTCTCGTTCTTGCTCTGCGAGGAAACCGCGGAACGGTGTTTCCGCAAGCTGGACAGGTCCGTTCAAGCGAGCAGTTCTCCCCCTCGCCACTCTGTTGGCCGGGCCGGTGCCCAGTTCGTGTGATGCGACAAGGGTCGCCCCGGAGGGTCTGGGGGTCGAGGCGAGCCCCGTCGCATCTCGCGCCGCAGGAAGTTAATCTGCGGCACGTCGGAAGCTTGAGCGAACTGCCGCTGCGCAAGCAGTGGCGTATTCGTCCAACGCGAAATGCCAGATAGCCGCGCAATGGCGATCCCGGAAATAAGATGTTCCAGCCACCTGCAGCAGACTACAGTGCGACCGCGTAGAAAAATGCCCCGCAAGCGGCGGGGCAATTGAGAAATGCGAAATGCGAAATCGCCGCAAAGTGGACGACCAAGCCTAGTTTAGCTTGGAGGGGCTTGCCGTCAACTTGGACTAAGGTCCCAACTCGGCGCAGGGCACTCTGGCTGCACTTGGATTGAGCTGGCCGCGTCATCATAAACCGGTGGTCCGGCTGGTGCCCTTTTTCAACGGGAGCCGCGTAGGTATACCCTTGCGGGCGGAGTGTTCAAACGACCCGATAGCAGCCCGCGAGAGAGCGGCGATCAGTCTGTCGGGCTCACATGGCTTGTAAAGCAGCTGGCCTGCGGAGAAGGCGGGTTCGCTCTCGATCGCCGCATCTGGTTCGCCAGAATAGAGAATGAAGGGGACACTGCGCTCTGCAAGGGTCTTCACCGCAAACGAGCATACTCCATCGCTGAGGCGCGGATCGACAATGGCGACATTCGGGGTGTTGAGACCCAGCCACCCGGTAGCCTCGGCACAGGTCGACAAGGTGACGACCTTGTCGGCGCCGTTTTCCTGGAGAAGCTTCTCGATATCGAGAGCGATGATCGGCTCGTCCTCAAGAAGCAGAACAGTTCCAATTGTCATCTTGCACCCTTTGCTCTCGCAATTGTGCGCTATCAAATAGCGTACATCCGACACGGCTCGAAGTCACTTCACATTGTGAAGCGCAGGATTGCTGCGCAGTTACAACTTACGTGTCATGTCATTCAGGCTGTGCGTCTACGCAACGTTGCTTTTGTCCACCGCTGGCCTCCAGCAATTCCTCGTCGGCGGGTTGAAGGAACGTCCGACGGAGGTGATTACTTTATTTGGGTGGCGCACCAGCAGATTGTTTTAAAACAGCAATCCCGCCGGCGCTCTTTCCTGACTAATGCCATTGGGTGAATTGCAATCGGACGTGATACATCGCCTCATTGAAAGCGGGGATTTTTATTTTCTGTGCCGATGCTTGTCCCCGCTTAGGCCCCTGCGTAAATTTGGGCGGTTTGATCATGCGTCTTATTGTTGTGAACGACGTTTCCGTTATCCGAGGTGGAGCCACGAAAGTCGCGATTCAGTGTCTGCAGGCTTGTGTGCGAGCCGGCTTGGATTGCACCTTCTTTGTCGGCGACGACGGGACCGGCCTCAAAGAGTCCGGTCTGCGCGTAGCCACGATCGCGCTTGGCGAGAGGCCGCTTCGAGATGGGCCGGTTATCGCCAATGTCTTCGATCGTCACTTCAACAAGCGGGCATACGAGGCTCTGGCAATACTCTTGGGCCAATCCTGCGAAGAGACCGTCGTTCATGTGCACGGCTGGAACCAGATCCTATCGCCCTCGATCTTCCATGCGTTGGCCGAGAGCGCGGCACGCGTCATTGTAACGGCCCACGATTTTTTCCTGAACTGCCCGAATGGCGGCCGGCTCAACTACAAGAGCGGCGAAATCTGCCCCGTCAAACCGATGTCATTCGAGTGCCTGGCAACCAACTGCGATAAGCGCAACTATCTGCACAAGCTCTGGCGCTTCCGGCGCATGCTGGGGCAGATTGGCGTGGGTGACAATTTCTGGGAGCGCATCGAGGTGATCCTCGCCCATGAGAAAATGGAAGCCTATCTGACCCCCGGGCCAATCAGGAACTTCCAGACCTTGCGCACACCCACCGAGCCTCTCACGGGGCGGCCGACGGAACCTTGGCGGCGCGAACGCATCATGTTTCTCGGCCGCATGACCTGGGAAAAGGGCGTGCGTACCCTCAGTGAAGCGCTGCGCATGACCGGTCAGGCAGCAACGCTGATTGGCCGTGGGCCGCTTCTCGAAGAAATGCAGGCGACGCTTCCCCATTGCTGGGTACCCGGCTGGCTCGATGATGCAACCGTGTCCGAGCTTGCCGACCAGGCTCGGATATTCGTGATGCCGTCTCGGATGCCGGAGCCTTACGGACTGGTGGCCGCCGAGGCGATCATGAGCGGAATCCCGGTCATCATAAGCAGCAACGCCCTCATTGCTGAGGAGATTGAGCAAAACGGCGCAGGGCTGGTGTTCAAGAGCGGCGACGCCGCCTCACTCGCCGAAGCGTTGTTGAAGGTCAAGAGCGACAGCCTTGTGCAAAAGCTTGCCGAAGGCGCCCGCGCCTTTGGCAAGAAGATTGCGCCCAGCCGCCCAGAATGGGAACGCCGGATGATCGCGATCTATACAGGGGAGACTGCATTTCTCGCTGCTTAGGGGGGATCATGACGCGTGCACTCGTGACGGGCGGATGCGGTTTTGTGGGCCGGCATCTCTGTGACCGGCTTTTGGCCGAGGGCTTCGATGTGGTCTGCGTCGATTTAATGAAACCGGGAACGGGCGCAAGGCCACCGGTTTCAAGCCAGCGCTTGCATCGTCAGTTCACCTTGAATGAGCAGGATTGCCGGGCATTTTTTGAATGCGCTGACGAGCATTTCGACTATGTGTTTCACCTCGCGGCGCTCGTCGGCGGGCGCATGACGCTCGAGAACCAGACGCTGCTCGTTGCCGAAGATCTCGCCGTCGACGCAGCGCTCTGGCGGTGGGCAGGCGAATGCCGACCCGGAACCGTCGTCTATTTCAGCTCCAGCGCGGCCTATCCCGTGGCGTTGCAGACCGAGGCGAAGCAGACGCTGCTCTGCGAAGACATGATCTCTTTCGATCGCCCGCTCGGCGTGCCCGACCTCAGCTACGGCTGGACCAAGCTCACCGGCGAGTACTTGATGAAGCTTTATGTCGAGCGCTATGGCGGCCGTGCCGTTGCCTATCGGCCATTCAGCGGCTATGGCGAGGACCAGGACCTCGCCTATCCCTTCCCCGCCATCTGTCGCAGGCTTCTCAAGGAGCGCGGTGCTCCGGAAGTCTCCGTCTGGGGGAGCGGACACCAATGCCGCGACTTCATCCACATTTCCGATTGCATCGATTTCATCTGGGAAACGATGGACGCGCTGCCATCAGGCGCAAGCCTCAACCTCTCGACGGGTAAGCCAACCTCTTTCATTTCGCTTGCCGAGCTTATAAGTCGCGAGCTCGGCTGGGCACCGCATGTGCGAGGAACGGCAAACCGTCCAGAGGGCGTCTTCTTCCGCTGCGGCGACGTTACGCTTCAAAAGTCGTTCGGACTCACGCCGAAGGTCGGTATCGAAGAAGGCGTGCGGCGCTGCCTTAAGCATCATCACCGTCTAGAAGCTGCCTGCGTCTGAACCGCGAAGATTATTGCGCAGGCGGGAAACTGAGCGAGCCCCGGGCTTGGTCTGCAAGTCGTTGCCATGAGTTTTGGATAACCCGCGTCATGGCTGCTCGCCAAACCCAAAGGCGTGAGGTTCCAGGTGGAGGATGCGCAGAACGATCCCAGCCAGCCACTGGATCAAGTAATCGTTGGGCCTTGACGCCATCATCGTCGCAGCCGTCGCTGCCGACGGTGACAGCACCCCGGCTCTCGCCAACATGGCAACCGACGAAGGGATTCCGCTTGTCTATGCGAACCATCCGCCGCCGATGTCGACAAGCTGCCAGAAACCGCCGTTCGTTGCATCCAATGAGATGCTCAGCCGGTTGATGGAAGCAGACCGCTCTCTGATAAGTCATAGCCCTAGTTCTGCAGAGGCGAGATTCCCACTTGCTCGGCTACGACTAACATGTTAGTCAATCTATACTGAATAGTCAGATCGCGGGATGTAAGTTCGTGGGGCGTTTTGGATTATCGGTCGCGCTGGCGACACCTTTCGACGGCGACGATAACATTGCAGTTTCCGCGATGATCGCTCAGGCAAAGCGCAGCCTTGCGCAGGGCTGTTCCAGCGTCACGCTGTTCGGGACGACCGGCGAAGGATCGTCGATCGGCAACGCGGAGCGCCAGAGGGTGCTTGCGGCATTCATCGAGGCCGGTATTGATCCCTACCAAATCGTCGTGGGCGTCCTGGTCGATGCCGCCGAGGATGCTGCTGCCCAGACGGGCTATGCCCTGTCCATGGGTGTCCGAAACATTCTCCTTGCCCCGCCTTGCTATTTCAAGAATGTCAGCGACGAAGGCATTTTCCACTGGTTTAATGCCGTATTCCGCATTCTCGGGGACCAAGCCCGCGACATCATCGTCTATAACATTCCCTCCGTCACGATGGTGCCCTTGAGCGTTGCGCTGATCGGCCGCCTGCGTCAGGCGTTTCCCGGAATTGTAACGGGCGTCAAGGATTCCTCCGGCGATTGGGCCTTTACCGAAAGGCTGCTCGAGGCCCATCACGATCTCATCATCCTGATCGGCGATGAGCGTCATCTTGCACAAGGTACGCGCACGGGCGGCCAGGGGGCAATCTCCGGCATGGCGAATTTCATCGCCCCCGAGATCAAGCGCATGGCCGAAGAGGGAAAAGATGATCCGCGCGTGGTCGCTTTCGTGGCCGAGCTCCTGAAGTATCCCGTGACCCCCGCCGTAAAGGTGATGATCGCGCATCTGAGCGACGATGAAATGTGGCTTGCGGTCCGACCACCGCTCGTTTCAATATCCGGCGAAGGATGCAGCAAGCTTGCCCTTGCCTTTGACGCCCTGTTTCGAAAAAAGGCCGCCTAATCGTCATGTATGAAGGGGGATCCATGGATGGACTGGACGAACAGCCGACGTTGCGGGAAAGAGCTTATGAGAGCTTTACCCGACATCTGCTGGCGCGCGATGTCCGCCCTGGTCAGTTCGTCTCCCAACGCCGCCTCGTCGAACTGACCGGACTGACGCTCGGCGCAATCCGTGAACTCATTCCAAGGCTCGAAGCCGAAGGCCTCATCAAGACGGTGCCGCAACGCGGCCTGCAGATTGCTCATATCGATCTCAACTTGATCCGCGAAGCCTTTCAGCTCCGCGTGTTCCTGGAGAAGGAGGCAGTTGCGCTTTTTACACGGTCGGCCTCCGACGAAACGATCGCGGGCCTCCTGAAAATGCACCGGAACATCGCCGACGCCATCAATGGCGGCAACAATTCGCATGATCTTGAGCTTCACGCCCAGGCTGTGGACTGGGGAATGCATGACGCCTTTATCGACGCGCTCGGCAACACCATCATCTCGAATGTCTACCGGGTGAATTCAATCAAGATGCGCCTTATAAGCCAGGAACGCTTTCGCATCGACGGCCGTGTCGGGCCGGTCATGGGAGAACATCTGAAGGTTCTCGAAGCCATCGAGCGACGGTCTGCCGAAGATGCGGTCAGCGCGCTCGTCGCACATATCCATCACGCGAGGGACCGCGCACTCAGATTATAAGCAAAACAAGCCGGCGGTGAGGAGATCTCCGGCAAGAAGAGGAGGAATGGCATGTCATCTTCAATTTGGAATCCAACGCGCCGGGGCTTTCTGGCTGGTTCTGCCGCTCTCGGCGCCGCCGGCTTTCTTGGCGTCCGGGCAGCTTCGGCCGCCGTTGACTGGAAACGGTTTTCCGGCACGACGCTCGAAGTCAATCTCGTGAAAAGCCCACGCAGTGAGATCATCCTCAAGTATCTCGGCGAGTTCGAGGAGCTGACCGGTATAAAAGTCAATGCCGAGGCGACCCCCGAACAACAGCAGCGCCAGAAGACGACGATCGAACTCAGCTCCGGAAAGCCGAGCTTCGACGTTGTTCACATGAGCTATCATGTGCAGAAACGGCAGTTCGAAAAGGGCGGCTGGCTTGCCGATATAAGCGGATTTCTCAAGGATCCGTCCCTTACCGATCCCTCTCTGGTCGAGGGTGACTTCGCCGATGCGGGCCTGCAGTTCGCCAAGGACTCCGACGGCCTCCTGCGCTCCCTGCCCTTCTCCGTCGACTATTGGATTGTCTACTGGAACAAGCAGCTCTTCGAGAAGAAGGGCCTTTCGTACCCCGCAACCTTCGAAGAGATGGCGAACGCCGCAGAGGCCCTGACCGACGCGTCGAGCAACACTTACGGCTTCGTTGCCCGCGGACTGAAAAACGCCAATGTCCCTGTCTGGACGGCCCTCATGCTCGGTTACGGCATGACGCCCATCGGGCCCGACGGCAAACTGCGCACTACTTCCGATGAAGCCGTCCAGGCGGCAACGCTCTACCAGCGTCTGATGACCAAGGCAGCGCCTGTCGGCGTTTCCGGATTCAATTGGGCGGAAGCGCAATCGGCATTCCTGCAGGGCAAGATCGGCATGTGGCTCGATGGCGTCGGCTTTGCACCGCCGATCGAAAACCCGGAAAAATCCCGCGTCGTCGGCCAGGTGGGTTACGGGATCATGCCGAAGGGCCCGAAAGCCCAGGCCGCCGCAACTTTTGGCGACGGTATCGGCGTAACGGCAGCAAGCAAGAACAAGGAAGCGGCCTACCTCTTCTGCCAATGGGTGGTTTCCCATGACATGGGTGCCCGGCTTCTGCAGGCCGGTGCCGGCGTTCCCTTCCGCCAGTCTATCCTTGAAGATCCCAAGGTGCGCGAAGGCGTCACCATGCCGAGCGCATGGGTCGACGCGGTCGTCGGCTCCGGCAAGATTTCAAAGCTCGCCCTGCCGGTCATCATCCCGGTCACCGAATTCCGGGATATCTATGGCGTCGGCCTGACGAACATGATCGGCGGCGCAGATCCGGCCGCCGAACTCAAGTCCGCCACGGCCCAGTTCGAGCCGGTGCTGGCGCGAAGCGAGGGATGATGTCTTCGGTGAGCATCGAAGCCGCCAAAGCGACGGCAACCAGTGCGAGGAGCAAGCCCAGTGGGCTTGCTCCGAACTACTGGCCCTTCGTCGTTCCAGCCCTGATCGTGATCGCGGCCGTCATTGTTTTTCCATGGGTTTTCACCCTGTGGATGAGCGTAAACAGCTGGACGCTTGGCCAGGCACAGGCCTTTTCAGGCTGGGACAACTATCTCCGTCTCGCGACCGACACGCGTTTTTGGGATTCTCTTTGGCATACCGTCCTTTATACGGTGCTTGCGGTGATCGGACCCCTTTTTCTGGGAACGCTCGCCGCCCTCATCTTTGACGCGCAGTTCCCGTTGCGCGGACTCCTGCGCGGCATATTCGTCATGCCGATGATGGCGACACCCGTTGCCATCGCGCTCGTCTGGACGATGATGTTTCATCCGCAGCTCGGCGTCCTCAATTATCTTCTCTCATTGGTGGGAATTGGGCCTCAGGAATGGATCTACAATCAGACGAGCGTCATTCCCTCGCTGGTTCTGGTGGAAACCTGGCAGTGGACGCCGCTGATCATGCTGATCGTGCTTGGCGGTCTTGCGGCTCTGCCGCGCGAGCCGTATGAAAGCGCGGAAATCGATGGTGCCAATGCCTGGCAGAAGTTCCGTTATCTCACGCTGCCGATGATTGCGCCCTTCCTGATGGTCGGCGTCATCATCCGCAGCATCGATGCCGTAAAGAGCTTCGACATCATCTATGCGATGACGCAAGGCGGACCGGGCACGGCCTCGGAGACGATCAACATCTATCTCTACAATACGGCCTTTTCCTATTACGACATCGGTTACGGATCTGCGATGGCCGTCGTCTTCTTCGTCGTCATCGTCGCGCTCTCCTTCGTTTTAATGATGGTGCGCGCGCGGACAAACTGGTCAGACACGGAGACACGCTGATGAAGCGCAAGACGCTCGATCGCATCGGTCTTTTCTTCGTCGCGCTGGTGATGGTCTCACCGGTCATCCTCTTCTTTCTATGGATGATCTCGCTGTCCCTGAAATACGAAATCGACAATGGAGCCTACCCGCCGATCTTCATCCCAGAGCGATTTGCCTGGTCGAACTACGTCAAGGTCTTCGAGGAAAACAATTTCTTCCTGTATTTCTGGAATTCCATTCTTGTGACGGGGGCGGCGACATTTCTGGCGCTTTTGATTGGCGTACCGGCAGGCTATGGCATTGCCCGGCTCAAGGCCGAGCGTTCGGCAATGGTGATCATGATCGCACGAATGACACCCGGGCTTTCCTTTCTGATCCCGCTCTTCTTGCTGTTCCAATGGCTGGATCTCCTCGGCACGCTCTGGCCACAGATCATCATCCATCTGGTGGTGACGGTGCCGATCGTCGTCTGGATCATGATCGGCTATTTCGAAACGACGCCGATGGAGCTCGAAGAGGCGGCAAGTATCGACGGGGCAACGCCATGGCAGGTCTTCCGCTTGGTGGCGCTGCCGATCGCCAAGCCCGGCATTGTCGTCGCCTTCATCCTCTCCGTCATCTTCTCGTGGAACAATTTCGTGTTCGGTATCGTGCTCGCGAGCCGCGAAACCCGGACGTTGCCGGTGGCAGTCTACAACATGCTCTCCTTCGAGCAGGTCAGTTGGGGACCGCTTGCGGCGGCAGCTCTGATCGTCACGCTGCCGGTGCTTGTGCTGACAATGTTTGCCCAGAAGCAGATCGTTGCTGGTTTGACGGCGGGCGCCGTCAAAGGCAGCTAGGCGGGCATGCTGTTTTGACAAGGGAGAGGGCTTCAAAAGCAAACGACCGACACCCGCACGTCTTGTGCGTCGGCGCAGCTGTGCTGGATACTCTGTTTCGCGTTCGTAAAATGCCGACGGGACAAGGCAAGGTTCTGCCATATGACATGCTGCAGATAGCCGAGGGTATGGCCTCGAGCGCGGCTTACGCTGTTGTCAGGCTCGGGGGCAAGGCAAGCCTATGGGGCGCTGTTGGGGATGATGAAACAGGCAGGCGCATTATCGCGGATCTCTCTCTAGCCGGCATCGACATGAGCGGAATGCATATCGTCCAAGGCGCGAGATCTGCAATTTCGACCATCCTAGTTGACGACGACGGCGAGCGCCTCATCGTCCCCTTTTACGACCCCGAACTGCATCGATCCATCAAACTCATTTCGACAACTGAAATCGCCATTTTCGACGCCGTTTTAGTTGATGTTCGATGGCCAGAGCTTGCGCTCAAGGCCCTAGAAACGGCGCAGAGCCTCGGCAAGCCGGCGATCTTGGATGGCGACGTCGCCGCCGACGGGGTTATCGAGCGGCTGGGGCCGGCGGCGAGCCACATCGTCTTTTCGCACCCCGCAGCAGTCAAGCTGGCAGCGACGGAAGATTGTGCTGCGGCAATTGGCGTGCTCAAGCAACGTTTCCCGCTGGCATTTATCAGCGTCACGGCGGGTGAAAACGGCACCTATTGGTATGACGATGTCAACGATTGCGTGATGCATATGACCGTGCGACCCACCAAAACAGTCGATACGCTTGGGGCGGGCGACATCTTCCATGGCGCGTTTGCCTTTGCCGTCGCACAGCAATTGCAAATCGAAGAGGCCATACGCATTTCATCGGCGGCGGCGGCGCTTAAGTGTCAGGTCTTCGGCGGACGCACGGGTGCACCCGACAGCGATCAGCTGGCCGCCTGTCTGGCCCAATGGACGCCACAGATCTCGCGGGTGTAACTGTGCTTCGAGCGCTCCTCAACGTTCATTGAAACGGCGTCCTTCCAGTTCACTTCTTTTAATTGTATATTGTGATTTCAATTCCCTCATTGAGGGTGTCACGTTAAAGTCACGACATCTTTGTGCAAGCCTGTGCTTAGTTCTCTCGGAGGCGCAATGGAGCGGATCCAACCGAAACAGGACCGCTGATCGAGCGCATCATTTCGCGGTTTGGAGAACATTGCAGGAAATTGCAGTGCAGCCCTGATGCTCTTCAAGCAGGATTTAGTCGACAAGCAGGTTTCTTCTCTGCGAGCGTTTCAATAGCAGGTGTGGATGCCCATCGAATTCAGACGAATAACGCATGTCGAAGCGGCGCAAAGCGCAGCCATTATGGTGCAGGCTTACGCCGAGCCACCTTGGAATGAAGAGTGGTCGATCGAGAATGCAGCTTGGCGTCTGGATGAACTGGCCACAACGCCTGGCTGCCTTGGTGTGGCAGCGTTCGAGGCGAAAGAAGCCATCGGATTCGCCTTTGCCCTTCCGCATACCTCGGTGATCGGCCGCGGCCTGCACCTTGCTGAAATAGCCGTATTGCCCAAGCATCAAAGAAAGGGAGTTGGCTCGGGTCTGCTGAGCCGCCTCCAAATCGAAGCCCGAACTATGGGCTATCTGCAGATCTGGCTCGTTTCCCAGCAGAGCGGCCGCGTTGCGGACTATTACACAGGTAATGGCTATGAGCCGTCGAACAGGCTTGGCGTTTATTCCAAACGACTTCGCTAACCGCGACGATGAAGCAACGAGCCATGGCCGAGCTTCGTCGGCCGGGCTAGTGCTTGTGCAGATTAATGGCGTCCACGGATAGCGTCAGGTCGGGCAGCCCCATTTCAGCGCCATCGCCGATTTCGCGGGTAACGGCCTTCAGGGCCAGGTCGAGCCAATGCGTCGCGTTGACAAGCTCAACGTCCTGTGCCGCGTATCTTGCGTAAGTGATCATTCGGGCGAGCGCGATGAGCTCATCCAATTCCTCAATGGATCTTGCATTGTGGCTTGAGTCATCCGGATTACCTGCAGAAGTGGCGCTCATCTCGATCTCCAAAATCTCTGAAGAACATATTGGGGATGACGGCGAAGAGCCCGTGAAAAACGCGTGACACAATCCATAGTTGCGCTAAGCGGCGCATACCCTTGTTAAATGGGCGAAACAAATGTCTCGTTCATATGCCAGGAAATCTCTCTATCAAGGGGGAAGTCACTGATGGCGCGAACAGCTTCCACAAGAGCAAGAGCATCAATCCGTTTCTGATCGACGGCGTTTGAGACCAGCAGCGAAAGCAAATCCCGGGGGACAGCCATGTTGGCCATGTCACAATCGGCGACGATCGATTGCCAGGTCCGTTCCTTGAAGAAGATTCGAGAAGCACCCTCCTCAAGCCTTACCCGCATGGCAGATGCAAGTTGCTTTTCGCTTTCCAACTTGTCGAGCGTTGCCCTGACATTCACGAGCGGCACCGTCAGGGATTTGTATCCATATTCCATTGGGCCGTGGAGCAAGGCGACGTCGGCGTCGTCGACGGTCGCGCCTTTCTCGTATTCACGGAAAATCCGGCCGATGCCAATCATTCCAAAGAGCTGGCATTCTGCAGCGCGCAGTGCTCCCATGCTGGCCGCGCCTACTACAGCCACATTCTGAGAAAGCGCGTAGAGGATCTCTTTGTGCCAGACCGGCGCCGTATATTCGAACCCACCGTCGATTAGCCCGATGACAGTCGCCCCACGCCTCACGGCGGCAAGAACATCGCCCTGAACTGCAGGCGGGCAGACGAACACCTCATCTCCAGCGAAGGATGCCGCATCTGGAAGGCTCGGACCGACAAAGATGACCTTCATGACATGATAGCCTTTGAAACCGCACGATTTCCAAAGCGGCGTGCCTGCCCGCCCTGCGGATTCTCAAGAGCAGGGATAAAGGTTTTCGCAACGCTGAAAGGAAGTGCGGGATCGCTGAGAGCCAGGACGATGACTTGATCTATTTGCTTTTCCCGCAAGGCACTCAGTGTGTAGTCGAGATGTTGAGCGAGAGATTGCGGATAGGCCGGCGCCATCGTCGCCGGCATCGCCGGAACGGCCTGGAAAAGAGTGCGCGTCTGCAACGGGAGTGGTGCAAGGAAGGTTTCGGGCAAGATGTCGTCCCGTGAACCGCTGATATAGGTCAATCGGGATTGAGCTGCTTCGGTTACAGCCCGTATGGCCGCGCGAACGGGCGATGGATGAGCACCGCTTCCTGCCGTCACTTCGACAAAACGGACATTGGCGTCGTCATGAATATCGCCTGGGCCTAAAATTGCGGTGAAGCACGGAACGGCGATATCGCTCGTCATGTCGAAGAGCCGAAGTCCCAACCCGGCCGTTTCGATCTTTTCGATCAATTGATCCAAGGCCGGGTCCTGGAAACCGCGTGGATCGATGCAACGCGCGTGACGGTCCCTGTCATTGCCTATCTGCCAAAGGACATAGGCATCCCGTTCTATGCGCTCGAGAATGCCATGTAGCATTGCCTCCTTGAGCGTGTTTCCGGACGCCAAGCCATCAGAGGACATCCAGAAGCGGCATTCGCGTGTCCGGTCAAGGATCGCAGCCTCGAAAGGGATATAGATCTCGGTCCCCGACAAGAGTTCCCTGCCGAGCGCCCATTCGATCTCTTCGTCATCGCCTATGTCGTTCTTGTGGCGACCGATCAGACAGTTCAGCTTTTCGACCCTGCAGCCGGAGTCTTGAAGGTGACGCGCGCTTGCTTGGACAGTATCGACGGAAGGCTTGCCGGCAACGGCCCGTTCCAGGGCCTCCATGACGGCCGATACCTTCGCATCGTCGTCGCTCAGGCCCTTGCCTTGAGCGACGACGATCGAGCGGGCATTGGGTGTATAGGCACACCAAACCGGTATCCCGATACGATCGAGGCCCGTGTGACGTGCGACACGGGTGATGCCGAGATCAGCCAGAAACGGCGCGACACGCGTGAGCGTCTCTGACGGCACGATGGTCCGGTCGGAATATGAAGGGACTTGAGCGGCTGTCAGAGCAGCATCTCAACCGTCGACGTGACCGGAAAACACCGTTTGCGCCGAAGAAACCGCGATGGCGAAGTCCACCTTCTTCACGAAGGTGCCTCCTGTCTTGCGGACGTCGGCAACAACTTGTGCCAGCTCTCCAACCGGCGATCCAAGCGGCTTGACCGTGCCTGCGTCAAGATCCGCAATCCAGAGATCCGCTTGTCCTGCAATACCGAATACGACAGCTTTTTCCATGAATTTTTCTCCATAAGGGCTGTATTAAAATCCGGCCTTTAAAAGGCCTTCCCGATAAAGGTCCTTCTGCCATTGTTCCTTGAAAGGAACGACGGAAAGCCATTTCTCGACATCGAAAACAGGATTGAGTGCTTCGGCGCGTTGCCGGTAAAACTGTGCCCGCCTTCGATCGCCGATCATCGCACAGCTCGCCGCCGCGATCCGGTGAGCCGGTGCTTTGTCTTTCATTGCCTCTACGTAATCGATTGCGTCTTGATACTGCTCAAGGAAGTAACATGCCCCTGCGGCGCACCAGAGATAGGCGTCGGGCGATATCGGGTTGAGCGAGATCGCTTTTTTGATCTTCGACAGCGCGTCCCCCGGGCGAGAAGCATGTACGAGCGTATCAGCATGGCTATAGATGACGTCGGCAAAATGCGGACTCAATTCCTCCGCCAGGCTGAGGGCCGAAACGCTGTGATCGACGTCGCCGAGATAGAGCTTGGCGACCCCCAATTCTCGATGTCCGCCGGCAAATATCGAATCTCCTTCGATGGCCTTGCCAGCGTTCGTTTCCGCCAGGCGCAGCAGCTCTTCGTTTCCCTGCGCCGTCACGAGCCACTCGCTCGTATAGGTGCGGGCAAGACCGGCAAATGCTGGCGAGAAGTCGGGATTGTACCGAAGAGCCTCCTTGAAGGCATGACGCGCCTTGCGGATATGAGGCAACGTCAGTTTGCCCATCAAGCTCGCGCCAACGAGATAGGAATGATACGCTTGAGGATCTGCCTCGATGTTCAATCTGGCCCGCTCGTTCTTCGCCAGCTCCTGCACAAGGGAAAAGGTCAGCCTCTGAGCAATGAGCCGCCTTTGTGTCGGCAGTGCATCCGATGTCATCGTAAAGCGCGTTGCCCAGATGACCTCGTCGGTGGGAAAATAGATAAGCTGGGCGTAGAGCCCCTCAGTCGAAAGCCGCGTTTCAAGGAGATAAGAAATCGAATGCCGCGCAACGACCTGGGCCTTGTCGGAGTCGCGACGAATTTGCTCGGCCGTGTGCGGTGCGACAATAGAAATGTTGCGAAGCGCGCAAAGCTCGATGGTGACGTCTTCGATCAGGGCGTTGGCAATAACGAGCCCGGCAACATGTCCCTGTGGGATTGGCGGAAGCAGTACGACGCGAGGAAGGACTGACGACGAAGGCTTGCCAGGCTCGATTCGAACGAGCGCGTCTTGCGGGCTCGATGGCAGGGCGCTGATTTTTGGCCTGCTTGCCTTTTCACGCCTGTCCCCGTCAGCCAGATTCGTTCCAGATAGCCGGCGAAGCATTTCCCTGATTTCTTCGTCGCCCGGATCTTTCTCCAGAAGATAAAGGCCCGCGGTGGATATTGCCCGGAGGTCATCGTTGCTTTGGGCATGTGGCAGCGCGTCAAAGAGCACTTCGCGCAGCTTCAATCTGTGATTGCGACGCTCTCCCGTGATCCAGTTGTCGATCGACCTGGTTGAGGGTTTCACGCTTGCCATGAAATCCCGCTGATGGAGGTCGCTGATCGCTCTCAATCGCGCCAACGGGGGCATTGCGCTGTCGAGAGCCTGAAGATCGACGGCAAGAGCCTCCGTGCGAAGCCGGATCGTACCGGAGGTGATCTGAAGCAGCGCCTCGTTCGTATCGTCGTCGATCTGTCGAATACGTGAGATCAATTTGCGCAGGTTAAGTCCCGACAGCTCGGCCTCCGCATCGGCCCATAGAAACTCCGAGAGCTCATGACGGCTCAGTTCATGGGTCTTGCGGCTGAAGAGATAAGCGACCATCACCAGGCCCTTGGCCGGATAGCGAATGGCGTTGCCATTCGCATCGGTCAGTCGCAGATCGCCAAATGTCTGTAGATACAGCACCAAAGTGTCTATCCTCGCTCGGGCTCTATCTGACTGGAACTGTCGCGATGGTTCTCGACCGGGTTTGCAGAGCCAAGGCTTCTGGTAAGGGCAAGCAATTTTTGGCGGACGTTAGGATCTTCGATTGCCAGAAATGCCTTGCTAAGGGCCACTCCCTCCTTCGACGTCATAAACAGCGTGACATCATCCGTATCGCGCCGCGGCTCGACATCGGGTGACGCGCCCGCATTGTTTTCGAAAAAGAACCCAACGGGGACTCTGAGAATTTCCGCAATCCTCTGGAGCCTGCTGGCACCAATTCGGTTCATACCCTTCTCGTATTTTTGCACCTGCTGAAATGTAATACCCAAGGCTTCCGCTAAACTGCCCTGGCTCAAGCCAAGAACCTTGCGCCGGACCCGCAGACGACCGCCTACATATACATCAATAGCATTTGGAGATTTCGCCTTCATGGGGCCCCTCATGGCTCATGCGACGTGCATCATGATGCATTCCGTCAAAAATGCAACTAAAGGTGATCTTTTATCGAACGATATTCTTGGTGTCCCACCAAGGACCGTCTTAATGTTATGCAACCAAGTCTAACTGGTTTCAATTCAAGGTACCTGACTTGGGAATAGACGTGCGACGAGTCCGACGGCAGCTTATTTTAGCATGAAATACTATACCGCTATTTAAAATTGTGTCACGTCGATTTCACGCATCCGCGGCAATTTTTACAGTTATGCTTCCTCCGTCAATACTGGGGGCTTTCGGCCGGCGAGCAATCGCAGCGTCAGCGAGTTTTTCTATTGGGTCGATGCGTCATCGGTGATCACCACCGCTAAAGATCGGGGTTATGAGAACTATGGAATTACCTTCTATACAGGTCAATCATGCCGATCGTCTTTTTGCCTGCCGGCAGAAGATCGAAGAGGCCGTTCACGAGATCATTTTCAGCGAGGGGCTAATGGAGTTTTCGGCAGCAGAGATCGCCATGGCGGTCGCTGATATCGCCGACGATTATATCCTGACGATTGCCAAGCAGAAATCGGCAACGCACTAGCTGGGCTTGTCATCGGATCCAAGGTTTGACGTCTGGGGCGCCATGACAAATGCCTCTGCGAAGGCCGTCAGCCTCAGCTCGTGATTCGGAAGTCCGATGGCGCCTCATCCAAGGAGGCCTGTTTGGTCACGACACTGGAAACGGACGCGCCGACGGGTCCGTTCCAAAACTGTTCCAACATTGCGGAAACCGCCGCATCCTGTCCGGCAATCAATGCGGTCACAGATCCGTCATCTTCGTTTCGCACCCAGCCGGTCAAGCCGAACCGCTGTGCCTGGGTCTTTGTCCATATGCGGAAGCTGACGCCCTGGACCCGCCCCGATATGTGCACGAGCGTCGCCTTGCGATCATCCGCCATGACCACCTCCCTGAATGCCTTTTCGTGAATGTGAAGTGCATGAAAGGAAATGCAAGCACCTTCTGTGCAAGCAGAACGGCGCCAGCATCTTTCAGCCGTAGAGATAGTTCGGAAGCCAAAGTGCCATTCCCGGCCAAACATACATGATGACCATGCAAAGGATGACGATCAGCATGTAGGGCATCATACCTGCGAAGATCTGGTTGAGCGTGACGTGCGGCGGTGAAACGCCCTTGAGATAGTAAGCCGACATCGCCACCGGCGGCGACAGGAAGGCTGCCTGCAGGTTGACGAAGACGAGGACGCCCCAAAGGATGGGGTCGATATCGAAGTGTCTCAGCATCGGCAGGAAGATCGGCACGAAGATAATGATGATCTCGGTCCATTCCAGCGGCCAACCGAGAATGAAGATGATCGCCTGCGACAGGATCATGAACTGCACCGGTGTCAACTCAAGCGCCAGCACCCATTCTTCGATCAGCGCCTGCCCTCCCAGAATGGCGAAAACGGCGGAGAAAAGCGCGGAGCCGACGAAGAGCCAACAGACCATCGCCGTCGTCTTCGCCGTCAGGAAGACTGCCTCCTTGGTGCGTTTCCAGTTGAGCGTTCTGGCCTGGAATGCCAACAGGAAGGCGCCGGCCGCGCCAACTGCGGCAGACTCGGTTGCCGTTGTGATACCGAACAGGATGACGGCGAGCACGACGACAGTGAGGAGCGCGAGCGGCATGACGGAGGACACCAGAAGCTTTATCACCTGAAGCCGCTCCGCACCCATATTGTAGTAGTAGCGGGAAAGGGCCGCAGCAGCGATTGCTGCAACGAGTGCGAACGACACGTAGAAGCTCGTCGCCGGGCCATTGACCATGGCCGCGCCCGCGTCTGCAGCCGGCGCTCCGAGCTGCTCCAGCCCTTCGGGGGCTTCCGCCTCGCCTGCGGCCTGCGGGTGGATAACAACATACCACCACACCATCAGCAGTGTGAATGCAGTCAAGGAGAAGGGCACGAGGGCTGCACAGAAATTCTTGAAGAGCGTCCAGTAGGTGAGCCGTCCCTCAGCCGTTTCGAGTGCCATCGCCTTCGATGGCGAGCTCAATGCACGAAGAAGACCGAGCATCATGTTTTGCGAATAGGCCGCCTGAAGACTGCGCATCCAGCTTGCCACCGGAACCCGTGTCTGGTCCTCCGGCAAGGCGGGAGCGACTTTCGGATTGATCGCCGCCCAGGTGAGAATATAGGCGAGATAGAGGAACGCCAGGAAGAAACCCGGAAACATCGTCGCAGCGTAGAGCTTGACCACGGACTGGCCAGCAACCGCCGCATAGACAATGATCATCACCGAGGGCGGGATCAGGATGCCGAGCGTACCGCCAGCGGTAATGACGCCGGAGGCAAGCTTCACGTCATAGCCCGCTCGCAACATCGGGCTCATAGCGATCACCCCCATCAGCACGACGACGGCGCCGACGAGACCGCTCGCAATCCCCCAGAACGTGCACACGATCAGGGTTGCCACGGCAAGCGACGCGGGAACGCGCCGGAACGACAGCTGGATGCTGTAGAACATCTTGTCGACCAGCGCGCCGCGCTCCATCACGTAACCCATCAAGACGAAGAGCGGGATGGAGATCAAGACGTCGTTGGTCATTGCCCCGTAGGTGCGCTGAACCATCAGATCGAAGACGCGATTGTCGATCCAGTGTTCGGCGGGATTATAAAAGGCGTAGAATCCGAAGAGCATGCCGAGCCCCATCAGCGTAAAGGCCGTCGGGAAACCCATCATGATGACGACCACGATGAGCATCAGCATCGTCATTCCAAGGAACGGATCGCTCACGTTTCGATATCTCCCCCCATTCCCCGTTGACGCGCTGCCCTGTCTAGGTCGTGGGCACGCTCGATCGCTGCCTCGCGCGTCTTTGCGTCTACGTGCTCGCTTTGCGCAAGCTGCTCGGCAACAACGTCAATCTCCTCCACGTCCTTGAGCCGGGCCGGCCACTCGCCGGTCCTCAGGCAGACGATGCAGCGAAGGATTTCGGCAAGCCCCTGCAGCATGACGAGCGCGCCCGCTACCGGAATGACCGTCTTGAAGTAATAGATCGGCGGGCCTTCTGCGGTCACCGTCGAATGCTCGCCGATCCGCCAGGAAAGCGCGGCATAGTCATAGCCGGCATAAACGAGGGCGGCGACGCCAGGCAGGAAGAAGAGGACGTAAAGGACGAGATCGAGCCCAGCCTGGATCCGGGGCCTTAGCGAGCTATAAAGAAAATCGCCGCGCACATGCGCATTCTGCGCCAGCGCGTAGGCTCCGGCGAGCATAAACAGGGTACCATAGAACATGTTGCTGGCGTCGAAGATCCACGCCGTCGGCATGTTCAGGATGTAACGCTTGAACACCTCGACGCAAACCAGCGTCATCAGGCCGATGATGAGCCAGGCCGAAGCTTTTCCGACCCACACGCTGACTGCATCCACCCTGAGCAGAAAATGCTGAACGTTCACGCGTGCCCCCGGGAAAGAGCATATCCTCACTGCAAGCATCACCGGGGCTCCTGCCCGGTGATGCTTGAATCATAGGTCAGAGTTCCTTTGCCACCCCTTTTGGTCCGAAGTAGTGATCAAAGACCAAACGCCGGCCGACGACGGTGTCCTGCTCCCATCGCGTTGCCCGCTCCGCAAAGGCGATCTGCGATTGAAGAATCTCCTTGAACAGCGGGTTTTCGCCGGCCTTCTTCTTCACCACCTCGTCGTAGACCTCCAGTTGCCTTTTCAGGATCGCCTCCGGCGTCTTGTAGAACTTCACCTTGTCGGTCGTCTGCATCTCGACATAGTCTTTCGAATAGCGGTCGATGGCCTTCCAGGCCATGTCCTGAGACGCCGCCTCCACGGCATTGGTGATGATTGCCTTCATCTGTTCGGGCAGGCCGTCATACTTGGTCTTGTTGAACATGACCTCGAATTGCTCGGCATTCTGGTGGTAGCTTTGCAGCATGCAGATTTTCGAAACGTCTGGAAAACCGAGGACGCGGTCGGATGAGGCATTGTTGAACTCGGCCGCGTCAAGCAGACCACGGTCAAGCGCCGCGACGATCTCGCCGCCCGGCAAAGCGTTGACCGCCGCCCCAAGACCGGTGAACACGTCGATCGAAATGCCGACCGTGCGGAATTTCAGGCCCTCGATATCCTCGGCTTTGGCGACCGGCTTCTTGAACCAGCCGAGCGGTTGTGTCGGCATCGGACCATAGGGAAACGAAACGACGTTCGCGCCGATCGATTCGTAAAGCTTGGCGAGCAGCTCCTTGCCGCCGCCATATTTATGCCAGGCAAGCAGCATGTTGGCATCCATCGCAAAGCCTGGACCCGAGCCCCAAAGCGCCAGTGCCGTCTGTTTGCCGTAATGATAGACAAGCACGCCGTGGCCGCCGTCGAGCGTCCCCTGGGAGACCGCATCGAGCAGGCCGAAGGCCGGCACAACGGCACCCGCCGGCAGTACCTCGATCTTGAGATCCCCGCCGGTCATGTCGTTGACCTTCTGTGCAAAATCGAGTGCGAACTCGTGAAAGATATCCTTGGAAGGCCAGGTGCTCTGCCAGCGCATGTTGACCGGCCCCTGCGCCTTGACGACGCTTGGCGCCGCCATCATCGCGGCGCCGGCCATGGCTGCGCCGCTTAGGAATCTACGACGCGACGTTTTCCTCTCGACCTGGGTTCTGCGTTTCATTACTTCCTCCCGAAACATGGGCTTTTCTCGCCCTTTGATGAGCGGGATGAGGAAAGGGCATGCCGTGTCCGCCCGCATCCCGTTCATGATCTAGGTTCTTAACTTCAGATAATACTCCTCAACGAGCCCCAAGCAAAGATTGCAGAAATGGACACTTGAGCAGTTCCTCAAATCCGCACGACTCATCGAAGGAAAACAGGCGATCGGGAAGGTGGTTTGTGAATATCCGCCCAATTCTAGAAAGGGGAATCCTCAGCCTTTGCGAGCATCCGGCGGCCACGGCGGAAGTCGATGATCGTATGCCAGAGCACGGCAGCCAGGATGACTGCACCGCCCAAGAACGTGGCGGCCGGCGGTTGTTCGGCAAAAAACAGCCAGACCCAGAAGGGTGTCAGAATGATTTCCATGGTGCCGAGAAGGGCAGCTTCGGCCGGCGGCATACGTCGTGCACCCGCAAGGAACAGAACCAGCGCAATGGAGAAATTCGTAGCCCCGAATGCCGCAAGCACGACCCAGTTGTGAAGATCAAGGGAACCGACCGAACCGAAAGGTGCAAAGAGGATCAGGGTGAGAAACGCACTGACGATGGTCGGGGGAAGGCTTGGCACATCGGGATTGATGCGGGGAATGATGATGACAAGGGCAAATGAGACGGTCATTCCGAGCGCCAGAAGGTCGCCAGTTCCTGTGCCGCCGCCGATTGAAGAGGCCACGATGACCGCCACTCCCGAGAAACACACGCCCCCGGCAACGAGGGTTCGCCTTGCGACTTTCTCCTTCAGGATCAGCCAGCCGAAGAGGGCGGCAATGAAGGGCGCGGTGGCGTAGATCATCGTGACGTTCGCAACGCTGGTCATAAAAAGTGCGCCGATGAAGCAGGCCTGACTGAAGGTTTGACATCCAATCATCGCAAGACCCGAGGGATGGAAGACCGAGCGCCATTGACGCCTGGAAAAGCCGCCTTCCAGGAAGAGGCTCGGAACCAGGAGAAAAAGACCGCCGAACAGCGAGCGCCAGGCGATCGTCGTCCACACATCGACGGTCAAGAGCCGCGAATAGAGCCCACTTGCGCTCCAGGCAAGAGTCGCGGCGACCACAAAAGCAATGCCTTTTTCGTGCTCGCTGAGCGCCAACGATCGCGCCTGAAGGTGGATGGTCATGCGGGCTGCCTTGGGAAAGACTGAAGCGACACGATCTGTGTGCGCCCGTAATTGACATCAGGCAAACGAATAGTAGAGATGTCTGCCATCGGATTTCTTTGTGGCTGCCCATGCGTGAACCAATTGAAAGCGACCTGCTGCGGACATTTCTGGTTGTGACCGAAACGTCGAACTTTTCGGCCGCCGCTCAGCGCATCGGCCGAACCCAGTCGGCTGTCAGCGCTCAGGTGAAACGACTAGAGGACACGATCGGCGAAGCGCTTTTCGAAAGAGGCGCGCGCGGCGTTGCACTGACAGGCGCTGGGACGCAGCTCCTTCCCTATGCTCGACGGGTGATCGACCTTCTGAATGAGGCAACGGCGACGATCCGGACCAAGCCGCTGGACGGGCCTGTTCGCATCGGTATCCCCGAAGAATATAGTCAGACCGTATTGCCGGCCGCACTTGCTGCATTCTCCGTGCGCCACCCGGCCGTCGAGGTGACGATCTCTTGCGATTACACATCCCATAATCTCGCAGCGCTCGAACGCGACGAACTCGACCTCGCCGTCGTCTTCGACTGGAGCAATCAGATCAACGGCGAGGTACTTTGCATCGACCCTACGGTTTGGGTGACCTCGCTGGTGCATCGGTTGCACGATGCCGATCCGCTACCGATCGCAATTTACAGAAATTCGACCTGGTGCCGCGATTTCGCACTTCGTTCGCTGGAGCAGCACGGCCGCAGATACCGCATTGCCGTCATTGCCGATACGAGTTCCGGACTGAAGAACGCGGTCGCCGCCGGGCTTGCGGTAACCACGCTCTCCCGTAGCAACATCCCGCCCGGATGCCGGGAACTGACAAGTGCTGATGGCTTTCCGCTGGTCGATTCATCCCGGGTCGTATTGCGCCGCAGCCGGCATCATTCCACCGCGGCGATCCAGGAACTGGCCGAAAGGGTGCGGGAGGCCTTCCAGCCTATGGCCGCTCTTGCGCCAACATGATGCGACGGCGAAGGCGTCGCCGGGTGTCGGAGGGGCTTTCGGAGAAGCTTGCCCGGTAGCTCCGGGCAAAGGCGGAAGCCGAATTGAAGCCGGTTGCGGCGGCGATATCGGCAAAAGATGCCTTGGTCTCGATCACCTTGCGACGGGCAGCATTCAACCGCAACGCCAGATAGTGCACGTGCGGCGGCGCTCCAATGCTCTCCTGAAAGAGCCCCTGCAGATGGCGCGCGCTGATGCCGACGCGGCGCGCAATCCTGGCCAGAACCAAAGGCTGCTCGATGTTGTCTTCCATCAACCGGATCGCGTGAGCGACACGCGGATCGCGCATCCGCAAACTGACAGTCGATGGAGAAAGCTCGTGCTCGGAATGGAAATCTGCTTGTTCGTAGCTGAAGAGCCGGCTGACCTCTAGCGCCAGCGAATAGCCTTGCCGCTGCCGGATCACCTCGAGCATCAGATCGACGGTCGGCAATGAGCCGGCAGTGGTCAGCCGCTTGCCATCGATGACGAAGCGCTCCCTTGAGGCACGAACATAAGGGTAGGCGAGCGCGAAATCTTCGAAATCCTCCCAATGAATAGTCGCAGAATACCCATCAAGAAGGCTTGCTTCGGCAAGCAGCCACGTGCCGGATTCGATGCCGGCAATCATCGTTCGGTAGCGAGTAGCCTGCGAGAGCTGCATCTTCAGCGCCGGAGTGGCGCTTTGCCGCCAGTTGTAGCTTGCGAGCACGAAGAGCGGCGCCGTATCGGCCGTTGCCTTGAAGGGCGCGCAGGCGGGAACCGGGATGTCGCTCGTGGTTGGAGCCGGATCGCCATCCACGGTCAATAGACGCCAGCGATAGATCTCGCTGCCGGAAATGCGGTTGGCGCCTCGCAACGGCTCGATCACCGAGGCGATCAGGATCAGGTTCGTTTCCGGCAAAATCAGAAGGTCGATATCGAGCCGTTGTGTCGATCGCGCCAGCATGGACTCTCCACGATTTTGCCGAAACTGTATCACCTAGTTCCGTTAATGCAAAGCAATGGGCGGAGCTTTGCCGCGTAATGCTCTCAATACGAGGGAGAACAAAATGCCTCTTGTGATGAACCGCGATGTCTTCATCACCTGTGCCGTGACCGGCGCCGGCGATACGGTCTCGAAATCCAGCCACGTTCCCGTTACTCCCAAGCAGATCGCGGATTCCGCGATCGATGCCGCCAAGGCTGGGGCGGCAGTCGTTCACTGCCATGTCCGCGATCCGGACACCGGTGCCGCAAGCCGACGCAACGACCTCTACAAGGAAGTCACCGATCGCATCCGCTCCGCCGAGATCGATGTCGTGCTCAATCTGACGGCCGGCATGGGCGGCGACCTGATTTTCGGCAATGTCGAAACGCCTCTGCCCCTCAACCCAAAAGGGACCGACATGGCGGGCGCCAGCGAGCGTGTCAGCCATGTCGGCGAATGCCTGCCGGAAATCTGCACGCTCGACTGCGGGACCATGAACTTCAGTCTCGGCGACTATGTCATGACCAATACGCCAGGCATGCTGCGCGCGATGGCGAAAAAGATGACCGATCTCGGTGTGCGGCCAGAAATCGAGGCCTTCGATACCGGCCATCTCTGGTTCGCCAAACAGCTTGCCGACGAAAGCCTGATCGAGGACCCGGTGCTGATCCAGCTCTGCATGGGTATCCCATGGGGAGCGCCGGACGATCTCAATACCTTCATGGCGATGGTCAACAACGTGCCGCAGAGCTGGACCTTTTCGGCCTTCTCGATCGGCCGCAACGCCATGGCCTATCCGGCAGCGGCTATTCTCGCCGGCGGAAACGTCCGTGTCGGCCTGGAAGACAATCTCTATGCCGGCAAGGGCAGGCTTGCGACCAATGCCCAGCTTGTCGAAAAGGCAGTCCAGGTGGTCGAAGGCATGGGCGCGCGTATCATCGGACCGGAAGAGGTCCGAAAGAAGCTTAAACTGACGAAGCGCTGAGGGCCGGATGATAAAGATCAACAAGGCAGCCTGCATAGGCGGCGGCGTCATCGGCGGCGGATGGATTGCTCGCTTCCTTCTCGCCGGTATCGACGTTGACGTCTTCGATCCACATCCTGACGCGCGCCGCATCATCGGCGAGGTCCTCGCCAATGCCGAACGGGCCTATGCGATGCTGACAGGCGCACCGCTGCCAAAACGCGGCAAGTTGACCTTCTGCGGCAGCTTGGAAGAAGCCGTCGTCGATGCCGACTGGATCCAGGAAAGCGTGCCCGAACGGCTCGACTTGAAGCGTAGCGTCTTAGCCCAGATCGACGCGGCAGCGCGACCGGACGCCTTAATTGGCTCGTCGACGTCGGGCCTGCTGCCGACCGATCTTCAGCAGGACATGCAGTATCCGGAACGCCTCTTCGTCGCCCATCCCTATAATCCGGTCTATCTCCTGCCGCTGGTCGAGATCGTCGGCGGTGAGAAGACGGCGATGGCGACGATCAAGGCCGCGATGGAAAAATTGCCGCCGATTGGCATGAAGGGCGTTCACATCGCCAAGGAGATCGAGGCTTTTGTCGGCGACCGCCTTCTCGAGGCGCTGTGGCGCGAAGCCCTCTGGTTGATCCATGATGATATCTGCACAGTCGAGACGCTTGACGACGTGATCCGCTATTCCTTCGGCCTGCGCTGGGCACAGATGGGTCTCTTTGAGACCTATCGGATTGCAGGTGGCGAGGCTGGCATGCGCCACTTCCTCCAACAGTTCGGTCCGTGCCTCGCATGGCCCTGGACGAAGCTCACCAATGTCGTCGATCTTGACGACGCGCTCGTCGAAAAGATCGGCCAGCAGTCCGATGAGCAGGCAGCTGGCCGTTCCATTCGTGAGCTCGAACGAATTCGCGACGAAAATCTCGTCGGTATCCTTCAGGCCCTGAAGGGGTCCAATGACGGCAAGGGCTGGGGTGCTGGAAAGCTGCTTAAGGAGTTCGAGCACTCGCTTTGGGCAGCGGGCGGAAAGACGAAGGCATCATCCGATCTCTCGCAACCGCTGCGACTGATCGAAACCACGGTCAGCCCCGCCTGGGTCGACTATAATGGCCATATGACCGAGCACCGTTACCTGCAGGTTTTCGGCGACACTTCGGATGCCCTCTTGCGCCTCATCGGTGTTGATCTCGCTTATGTTGAGGCGGGGCAAAGCTATTATACGGTGGAGACCCATATCCGCCATCTCGCACAGGCCAAGCTCGGTCAGGCGATCCACGCAACCTGTCAGGTGCTTTCCGTCGATGAAAAGCGGTTGCAGGTGTTCCACACGATCCACGACACGGCGGCTGGCGAGGCGATTGCGACCGCCGAGCACATGTTGGTGCATGTCGACACAAGGGCCGGCAAAGCGATACCCGCCGCAGCTGGGGTGCTTGAGAAAGCCGGGTCCATCGCCGCTGCCCATGCCGCTCTCCCCCGTCCTGAAGGAGCCGGCCGCCACGTCGGTCAGAAGCGTTGGGGTACGTCATGAACTTTGCTCTCAACGAAGAACAGGAGATGATCGTCAAAACGGTCCGCGGCTTCGTCGAAACGGAAATCTATCCGCACGAAAACGCCGTCGAGCGCACCGGCATCGTCGCGCCTGAACTTGGCCAGGCGATCCGGCGAAAGTGTATCGAACTCGGCTTTTACGCCTGCAATTTTCCTGAAGAGGTTGGCGGCGCCGGGCTCGACCATACCACTTTTACTCTGGTGGAGCGGGAACTTGGCCGCGGCTCGATGGCCCTGACGGTCTTCTTCGGTCGTCCCTCGGGTATTCTCATGGCCTGCGAAGGTGACCAACGGGACCGGTATCTGCTGCCGGCTGTGCGCGGGGACCGGATCGACGCGCTTGCAATTACCGAGCCGGATGCCGGTTCGGACATGCGCGGCATGAAGTGTGCGGCCCGCCGCCATGGGAGCGATTTCATTCTCAATGGCACGAAGCATTTCATCTCGCATGCCGACGTCGCCGATTTCGTCATCGTCTTTGCCGCAACCGGCGAGGAGGAGACACAGAAGGGAACGAAGAAGAAAATTACGGCCTTCCTCGTCGACCGCGGCACGCCTGGCTTCGAGATCCTCAAGGGTTATGATTCCATATCGCACCGCGGCTACCACAATTGCATCTTGAACTTCACCGATTGCCGGCTTCCCGAGAGCCAGGTGCTGGGCGGGATCCATCGCGGTTTCGATATCGCCAATGAATGGCTCTACGGAACGCGACTGAGCGTTGCCGCCACCTGCGTCGGACGGGCCCGGCGCGTCTTCGAGATGGCCCTTCCCTACGCTGCCGAGCGCAGGCAGTTCGGCAAGCCGATCGGGGCCAATCAGGGCGTTTCTTTCAAGCTCGCGGACATGATCACCGAGATCGATGCGGCCGATTGGCTGACGCTTGCTGCAGCCTGGCGGCTCGATCAGGGTTTTGGCGCCAACCGCGAGATCGCCTCGGCAAAGCTCTACGCTTCCGAAATGCTTGCGCGCGTAACGGACGAGGCCATCCAGATCTTCGGCGGGATGGGTCTGATGGACGATCTGCCGATTGCCCGTTTCTGGCGGGATGCGCGGGTCGAGCGCATCTGGGACGGCACTTCCGAGATCCAGCGCCACATCATCAGCCGTGAGCTGCTGCGGCCATTCGGAGCATGAAACGATGACCCAGCGCTCGCTCGACCGCCTGCTCAGACCTCAAACGATCGCTGTCTTCGGCGGTCGCGAGGCGCATCGGGTTATCGAGCAGTGCGACCGAATGGGGTTCGGTGGAGACGTCTGGCCGGTCCATCCGAAACTCGAAGAGGTTCATGGACGGCGCTGTTATCGTTCGATCCTGGAACTGCCCGCCGCGCCCGATGCCGCTTTCGTCGGCGTCAACAGAATCCTGACACTCGACGTTGTCAGAGATCTTGCTGCAAGAGGAGCAGGCGGTGCGGTCTGTTACGCGTCGGGCTTTAGCGAGGCGGCCGGCGAATTGGCCGACGGTGCCGATCTTCAAAGGCGCCTGCTGGACGCGGCGGGCGACATGCCGATCCTCGGGCCGAACTGCTATGGTTTGATCAACGGTCTTGATGGCGCATTGCTCTGGCCCGACCAGCATGGGATGCAACGTGTCGACCGCGGCGTTGCAATTCTTACCCAGTCTTCAAATATCGCGCTCAACCTGACCATGCAGACGCGCGGCCTGCCTATCGCCTATCTGGTCACGGTCGGCAACCAGGCGCAGACGTCACTTTCAGACGTCGCCTACGCGCTGCTCGAGGACCCTCGCGTCACCGCAGTCGGGCTTTACGTAGAGGGTTTCGGAAATCTGCCGGTGCTCCAGGACCTCGCGCTCCGAGCACGCGAGCTGAAAAAACCGGTCGTCGCGCTAAAGGTCGGGAAATCCGAGCAGGCGAAACGAGCGACGGTTTCACATACCGCTTCGCTTTCCGGCAGCGACGCGGTCGCCGATGCCGTTCTTGGCCGTCTGGGGATCGGCCGTGTCGGCTCATTGCCGGAATTGCTGGAAACGCTAAAACTCCTGCATGTCGCCGGACCGCTTACCGGCAATGCGATTTCCGCGATGAGCTGTTCAGGTGGCGAAGCGTCGCTGATGGCGGATGCCGCCGTCGGTCGCGCCTTAGAATTTCGCCCCTTGCGGCCTTGGCAGCTGGCGCCCCTTCGCCTCGCGCTCGGCCAAATGGTCACCCTTTCCAATCCCTTGGACTACCACACCTTTGCGTGGGGCGATCTCGGTCGCCAGACGGACGCTTTTACGGCAATGTTTGACGGCGGCTATGCGCTCAATCTCGTCGTGCTTGATTTCCCGCGGACCGACCGATGCGATGCTACCGACTGGACGACGACGGTCGATGCGATCGTTGCCGCTTCAGCCTCCACCGGTGGACTTGCAGGCGTTGTCGCGACGCTTCCCGAGAACATGCCTGAAGATCGTGCCGTCAGCCTGATGGCGAGGGGCGTCATACCTTTTTGCGGCATTTTCGAAATGCTTGCGGCAACCGAGATCGCAAGCCGAATCGGTCGGGAATGGAGCGTTCCGCCAGAGCCATGCCTTCTCGACGTGCCGCAAGTCGAAGGCGAGATCGAAACGTTGGATGAGGCCGATGCAAAGGCCGCGCTCTCGGCCTTTGGCGTTCCCGTCCCTGCCGGTGTCGTTGCGAATTCTCCGCAAGAGGCGATGGAATGCTCGCAAGGGCTCGGCTATCCCGTCGCGCTCAAGGGGCTCGCCATTGAGCACAAGACCGAGGCGGGTGCGGTGGCGCTCAACTTAAAGGACGCGAAGGCGGTATTCGACGCAGCCACATCAATGAACGGCACCAAGGCATTCCTGGTCGAAAAGATGGTGGAGCACAGCGTCGCAGAGCTGATCATTGGAGCAATACGCGATCCTGTCTTCGGATTGACACTCACAGTCGGTTCGGGCGGAATTTTAGTGGAATTGCTTGAAGATTCCGCCATTTTGTCACTTCCAACGACCAGAACGGCGATAACGGAGACGATTTCGCGCCTGAGGATCGGAAAATTGATCAACGGCTATCGTGGCCGGCCAAAAGGCGACCTCGAAGCGGTTGTCTTCGCTGTCGCAGCAGCGGCAGATTATGTCGTAAAGAATGCCGCGCGTCTGGAGGAACTGGACATTAATCCATTGATGGTTCTTCCTGAAAACAAGGGCGCTGTCGCGGTCGACGCCCTCATACGGCGAAGGAGGTAGCAGAAGTTGAGCAGCTCCATTCGCACGAGACGCGACGGCGGGATTTTCGAGGTCATCATAGACCGGCCGAAAGCGAACGCCATCGATCTTGCAACGAGCCGCGAGATGGGCGTTCTTTTCCGCGATTTTCGAGACGATTCAGCCCTGCGCGTAGCAATCATTTCCGGAGCCGGCGAAAAATTCTTTTCCGCAGGCTGGGATCTCAAGGCGGCAGCGGCAGGCGATGCCGTCGATGGCGACTACGGCATCGGAGGCTTCGGCGGGATCCAGGAACTGCGCGATCTTAACAAGCCGATCATCTGTGCGGTCAACGGCATCTGTTGCGGCGGCGGACTGGAGATTGCCCTTTCGGCGGATCTGATCGTCGCGGCTGAACATGCGACCTTCGCGCTGCCGGAAATCCGCTCGGGAACGGTTGCGGATGCAGCTTCCGTCAAGCTTCCCAAGCGCATTCCCTACCATATCGCAATGGACATGCTCCTGACGGGACGCTGGCTCGATGTCCACGAGGCCCATCGCTGGGGCTTCGTTAACGAGGTCGTCGCGGCCGACAAATTGATGGACCGTGCATGGGCACTTGGCCGCCTACTCGAAAGCGGACCGCCGCTTGTCTATGCCGCAATCAAGGAAATCGTGCGCGAAGCGGAGGGAACAACGTTTCAGACTGCCATGAACAAGATCACGAAACGGCAGCTTGCAACAGTCGATGCCCTCTATTCGAGCGAAGACCAATTGGAAGGCGCGCGGGCTTTCGCGGAGAAGCGAACCCCAATGTGGAAAGGAAAGTGACGAGGCGGCGGCAACCGCCATTTTCCCGCATGATCTCGGGCAGCGCAGGCGGAAGAGGAAACCGCATGCCGCCAATTGCCCGAAAGTTCTGTCAACGGATCAAGAAGAAGGAACAGGGGAATGAACCGCTATACGAAATATCTCACAAGTCGCGTAACCTCCGGTGGACTGAGCCGCCGCGAATTCATCGGACGTGCCATGGCAGCAGGCATTACGCTGGCTGTTGCCGATAAGCTTTTTACTGAAAGCGCACATGCAGCGGAGCCGAAGCGTGGCGGTCATCTGAAGCTCGGCCTCGAAGGTGGGGCGGCAACCGATTCCAAGGATCCCGCAAAATTCCTGTCGCAGTTCATGTTCTGCGTCGGCCGCTGCTGGGGCGATATGCTGGTTGAATCCGATCCGCTGACGGGGGCTGCAGTCCCTGCGCTTGCCGAATCCTGGGAGCCGTCGAAGGATGCGGCGACCTGGACCTTCAAGATCCGCAAGGGCGTCAAATTCCACGACGGCAAGGAATTGACAATCGACGACGTCGTCGCGACGCTGAAGCGCCACACGGACGCCAAGTCCGAATCCGGCGCCCTTGGCGTGCTGGGATCGATCAAGGATATCAAGGCGGATGGCGGCAATCTCGTATTGACGCTGAGCGAAGGCAATGCCGATATGCCTCTGCTGCTCACCGACTATCACCTGGTGATCCAGCCAAATGGCGGCAATGACGATCCGCTCGCCTCGATCGGCACCGGCCCCTACAGGCTGACGAGCTTCGAGCCGGGTGTTCGCGCAACTTTCGAGAAGAACAAGGACGACTGGCGTTCCGACCGCGGTTATGTCGATTCTATCGAAATCATCGGCATGAATGATGCTACCGCCCGTATCGCAGCGCTGTCATCCGGCCAGGTACACTACATCAATCGCGTCGATCCGAAGACGGTCGATCTTTTGAAGCGCGCACCGAACGTGGAGATTTTGTCGACCTCCGGCCGCGGCCACTACGTCTTCATCATGCATTGCGATACCGCGCCGTTCGACAACAATGACCTGCGCCTTGCCCTGAAATACGCCATGGATCGAGAAGCCATGGTCAAGAAGATCCTTGGTGGTTATGGCAAGCTCGGCAATGATTTCCCGATCAACAATACCTATGCGCTGTTTCCCGAGGGCATCGAGCAACGTGCGTATGATCCCGACAAGGCGGCATTCCATTACAAGAAGTCCGGTCACAGCGGCTCTGTTCTGTTGCGCACCTCCGAGGTGGCCTTCCCCGGTGGAGTCGATGCGGCCGTTCTCTATCAGGAAAGCTGCAAGAAGGCGGGCATCGAGATCGAGGTCAAGCGCGAGCCCGGCGACGGTTATTGGACCAACGTCTGGAACGTCCAGCCCTTCTCGACGTCTTATTGGGGCGGGCGGCCGACGCAGGACCAGATGTATTCCACCGCCTATCTGTCGACAGCTGACTGGAACGACACACGCTTCAAGCGGGCGGATTTCGACAAGCTGCTGTTACAGGCGCGCGCCGAACTCGATGAGACCAAGCGCAAGGACATGTACCGGACGATGGCGATGATGGTGCGTGACGAAGGCGGGCTCATCCTGCCGATGTTCAACGACTTCGTGAATGCTTCCACCAAGCAGGTAAAGGGCTATGTTCACGATATCGGCAACGACATGTCGAACGGTTACGTCGCGACCCGCGTCTGGCTGGACGCCTAGCGCGTGAAGGGGTTAACGCCCCTCATCTCTAACGCAGCCAGGACCGTGGGAATGCACCCCGCGGTCCACCCGACGTTTCAGCACGAGGCCATCGCCATGTCCAATCCTCCGTCAGGTCACATCTTACCCGGCCTGAGGTTCAAGCAGCGTTTTCCTCTGCTTGCCCTTATTCTCGAGCGCTTCGTGCTCAGCATCATCCTGCTCTTTGCCGTCTCCGTCGTGATCTTCGGAGGCCTGGAAGCACTGCCCGGCGATTTCGCGACAACCTATCTCGGCCAGTCCGCAACCCCTCAAGCCGTCGCCAATATCCGTCAGGAACTCGGGCTGAACCGTCCGGTAACGACGCGCTATTTCGAGTGGCTCGGGGATGCCTTGCGGGGTGACTTCGGCTCGTCGTGGGCCAGTAAAAATTCCGTCGGCGAGCAGATCGGCAAGCGGCTTGGCAATTCACTCTTCCTTGCAGGCTTCGCTGCCGTCATCTCGGTACCGCTTGCCGTCGGTCTCGGTATGCTCGCCGTCCATTTCCGCAACCGTCTGCCGGACAAGATCATAAACATCATCTCGCTGGCGGCGATTTCGCTGCCTGAATTCTTCATCGGCTATCTCCTTATCCTTTTCTTCGCCGTCAAATTCGGCGTCGCGACCTTTCCGGCGACCGTCTATGAAAGCATGGGCCTCGTCGACCGACTTAAGGCGATCGCCCTGCCCACGGCGACCCTCGTTCTCGTCGTTCTGGCCCATATGATGCGAATGACGCGCGCTGCCATCCTTTCCGTTATGTCTTCAGCCTATATGGAAACTGCCGAGCTCAAGGGGCTCGGTGCCTTCCGATCAATCGTCAAGCACGCAGCCCCCAACGCGCTGGCGCCGATCATCAATGTCGTGGCGCTCAATCTTGCCTATCTCGTCGTTGGCGTCGTGGTTGTCGAGGTCGTCTTCGTCTATCCCGGCATGGGTCAGTATATGGTCGACGCTGTCACGGTTCGCGACATGCCGGTCGTGCAGGCCTGCGGCCTCATCTTCGCTGCCGTCTATATCTTCCTGAACATGGTGGCCGACATCCTCGCCATCATCGCCAATCCGCGACTGAGGCACCCGCGATGAGATTGCGAAATGTTCCCATCACGGCCTGGATCGGTATGTTCGGCATTGCCGCCGCCTTCATCTGCGCGATCTTTGCGCCCTTGCTCGCCCCCTATGGCGAAACGGAAGTGGTCGGCAACGTCTGGCAGATAGCCGATGGCCAGTATTTCTTTGGGCTCGACAACCTCGGACGTGACATCCTCTCACGTCTGATCTTTGGCGCCCGCACGACGCTGTTTGTCGCCCTTGCCGCGACGATCATCTCCTTTTCGCTCGGCATCATCTTGAGCTTCACAGCGGCCGTCTCGCGCGGATGGATCGATATGGTCTTCTCACGATTCAACGATCTGATGATGTCGATCCCGACGCTGATCTTCGCGCTCGTCGTTCTCGCCGTGTTGCCACAGAACCTGATCGTGCTGATTGTCGTGATGGCGATTCTCGATTCCACCCGCGTTTACCGGCTCGGTCGGGCGGTCGCGCTTGATGTCGCCGTCATGGACTTCGTCGAAGCCGCGAAACTGCGTGGCGAAGGCAAGACCTGGATCATCTTCCGCGAGATCCTGCCAAATACGCTGACACCACTGCTTGCCGAATTTGGCTTGCGTTTCGCCTTCTCGATCCTGTTCTTGTCGACGCTTTCTTTCCTCGGTCTCGGCATTCAACCGCCAGCGGCCGATTGGGGCGGCATGGTCAAGGATAACAAGGACGGCATCATCTTCGGAATATCTGCAGCCCTTGTTCCCGGTTCGGCGATCGCGGCCCTTGCCGTCTGCGTCAATCTCGTCGTGGACTGGCTGTTGAAACGTACGTCCAGCCTCAAGGGAGGGCGCGGCGATGCCTGAGCTTCTTTGCGTCCGCAATCTGAAAATCGAAGCGACCAGCTATCCCCCCGGCGAGCCGCCGAAGCGCGTGACGATCGTCGATGACGTGTCCTTCGACCTGAAAAGGGGCAAGGTTCTTGGCCTCATCGGCGAATCCGGCGCGGGCAAATCGACGATCGGGCTTTCTGCCCTGGCCTATGGTCGAGGCGGTGCAGAAATTACAGGCGGCGAGGTTCGTCTCGACGGCCAGAATATTCTTGCACTCAACACGGACGGTATCCGCCGGATCCGCGGAGCGCGTGTCTGCTATGTCGCACAGTCGGCGGCGGCCGCTTTCAATCCCGCACACCGGCTTGGCGATCAGGTGATCGAGGCCGCGGTGAAACATGGGCTCGTGACCAAAGAGGAAGCGAAGGAAAGGGCAATGTACCTGTTTCGGGTGCTTGGCCTGCCGAACCCGCAGACCTTTGGGGATCGCTTTCCCCATCAGGTCTCCGGCGGCCAGCTGCAGCGCGCCATGACGGCCATGGCGCTCTGCCCCAATCCCGAACTCATCGTCTTTGACGAGCCGACGACAGCGCTCGACGTCACGACCCAGATCGATGTCCTTGCCGCTATCAAGCATGCGATCGAAAAGACCCGCACGGCAGCACTCTATATCACCCACGACCTCGCCGTGGTTGCTCAGATTTCCGACGACATCATGGTGCTGCGCCATGGAAAGCAGGTCGAGTATGGCAGCGTGCAGCAGATCATCGAGGCGCCGCGGCAAGAGTATACGCGTGCCCTCGTCAATGTGCGGCAGGCTGTTCGAGAAGAAGCACCCGACCAGTCAGATACGCTCTTGAAGGTCGACCATGTCAGCGCTGAATATTCCAACGGCTTCAAGGTACTGCACGATGTCTCGCTGCATGTTCCAAGGGGCCAGACGCTTGCCGTCGTCGGCGAATCCGGTTCCGGAAAGTCGACGCTTGCGCGCGTCATCACCGGTCTTCTGCCGCCAAGCGAGGGCAAGGTGTATTTCAACGGCAATGCTTTGACGCCGAATGTCAAAAGTCGCTCGCATGACGACCTGAGGCGCATCCAGCTGATCTACCAGATGGCCGACACGGCGATGAACCCGCGCCAGACCGTGCGCGACATCATCGGCCGGCCACTAGCGTTCTATTACGGCCTGCGCGGGGCAGCCAAGACCGCTCGGGTCAAGGAACTGCTCGAGCAGATCGAGATGGGCAGCGGCTTCATCGATCGCTACCCGGCAGAGCTTTCAGGGGGGCAGAAGCAACGTGTCGCCATTGCGCGGGCACTTGCCGCAAAACCGCAACTCATACTCTGTGACGAGCCCACTTCAGCGCTCGATCCGCTGGTCGCAGAAGGCATCTTGAACCTTCTTCTGCGGCTGCAGGAAGATACGCAGCTTTCCTACATCTTCATCACCCACGATATCGCCATCGTGCGGGCGATCGCCGACAGCGTTGCAGTGATGCATCGCGGCAAGCTCGTCCGCTTCGGACCAAAATCCAAGGTGCTCTCCCCGCCATTCGACGACTATACCGATCTCTTGCTCAAATCCGTACCCGAGATGGAAATCGGCTGGCTTGAGCGGGTGCTCACCACACGCAGGATGGAGAGCGCCGGCAACTGAATTCAGGGGGGCGGGTTGTTCTTCTAGGTTCACCATTCCCCCGCATTTGCTGACCAGGACACCATGACCGAACGCGGCTTCACGACCATCGAAAACCATTGGATCGCCCTCAAGGACGGCACGCAGCTTGCCGCGCGCATCTGGATGCCTGACGACGCGGTGGCCGATCCCGTTCCGGCAGTCTTCGAGTTCCTGCCTTACCGCAAGCGCGACGGAACCAGCCTTCGTGATGAATCGACCTATCCCGTCTTCGCCGCTGCGGGGATTGCTGGGGTACGCGTCGACATCAGAGGGTCAGGCGAATCCGACGATGTCATCGACGGCGAATATACTGAGCTCGAACTCGCCAACGCCTGCGAACTGATCGCTTGGATCGCTGCTCAGCCATGGTCGAATGGTTCTGTCGGCATGATGGGTATCTCCTGGGGCGGTTTCAACAGTCTCCAGGTCGCAGCCCTTCGCCCGCCGGCTCTTAAAGCGATCATCTCCATCGCTTCGACGGTCGATCGTTTTAACGATGACATACATTACAAAAACGGATGCCATCTTTCGGCTCAGCTTTCCTGGGCGGCAACCATGCTCGGTTATCAATCGCGCCCGCCGGATCCTGCAATCGTCGGCGACCGCTGGAAGGAAATGTGGCTGCAGCGCCTTAAGCGCGAACCCTTCTTCATGGACGAGTGGCTCAAGCATCAGCGCAAGGATGACTTCTGGCGTCATGGCTCGATCTCGGAAGATTTTTCCCGCGTCGACATTCCCGCACTGGTCATCGCCGGTTGGGCCGATGGCTACCGCAATACGCCGCTGATGGCGGTGGAAGGTCTGGGCGGCAAGGCGAAGGCGCTCATCGGGCCCTGGGTTCACAAATACCCGCATTTCGCCTGGCCAAAGCCACGCGCCGACTTTCACGGGGAGGCAATCGCCTGGTGGAACCGCTGGCTGCGTGGCGACAAAAACGGCGCCGATGCGCTGCCGCAGGTGCGCGCCTATATCCTCGACGCCATCCGGCCGGCGCCGCGCCGCGATTTCGACCCTGGCTTCTGGATCGCCAAGGATGTCTGGGAGCCGCCAAAGATGCAGTGTTTTTATGTCGAGCAGTTCGGCCGGCTGACTGAGGGGATGCCGATCCCCCAGGCGCCGGAGCATCGCCTCCATCTCCGTTCACCGCTCGATACCGGCACTGCGTCAGGCGAATATTTCACGCTGAAGCCGGATGCGGAGATGGCTCTCGACCAGCGCGGCGACGATGCGGGGTCACTCGTTTTCGAGACCGTGCCGATTGCCGAAGACCATGACTATCTCGGCCGGCCGGAAGTTACTCTGTCTCTTCGCTCAGAGGCGGCGACCGCCAATCTTTGCGTGCGTCTGGTCGATGTTCATCCCGATGGGACAGCGACACGCATCTCGTTCGGCGTGCTCAACCTTGCTCATCGTGACGGCAATGCCGAGCCGGAACCGCTGAAGACGGGAGAACCGACCACGGTGCGCGTCGTCCTTGATGCCTTGGGCTATCGCGTCGGCCGCGGTCACCGCATCCGCCTTTCACTCTCGACTGCCTATTGGCCGCTGATACTGCCGCCTCCGGAAGACGCTGGCGTGAGCATCGATACAGCTTCGATCGGCCTTGCGCTTCCCAAACTCGGCGACCATCAACAGATCGAGATGAAGGCGCCTGAGGATCCTGATCCACTGCCGAAGTATATCGAGCACGCTCCTGCTGCCACGAAAAGACAGGTCGTCCGTGATCTGTCCGGCAATTTTACCCATTATCAGATCCATGAGGACACCGGTCTTTTCGAGCATCCCGAGACTGGGCTTTCGACACGGCAGCTGAGGCAAGAAGTCTGGTCGATCGCGCCCGACGATCCTCTCTCGATGACCGGCACTTCCACATGGACATGCGACATGCAGCGCCCCGGCTGGTCGATCCGCACCGTGTCGACGGCCAGGATCTCCTGCACTAAGACGAGTTGGATGATCAGCGCCGTTGTCACGGCCTATGAAGGCGAGGCTCAGGTCTTCGAAAAGATCTTCGCAGAAAAGCAGATCCCGCGGGACCTGATGTAATGTCATGCTGCAGCAAAGCGGCTGGCGGCCTCGCACACTGCCCGAAAGCCGATGCGGGCTCCATCGCTCATATGACGCGCTCTTAGCCAGGCGTGTACCAATTGCGGCTCTTCGCGGAACCAGACCTCCACACCGGCCATTGCAAGCTTGGCCGCGTAGTGGCGGCCATCGTCGCGCAGCGGATCGAAATGAGCGACGGTGATGAAGGCGGGCGGCAGCTCCGCAAATGAGGCGGCGGCAAGGGGTTCGGCGACGGGATCGCCTGGCGGAGCCTTCAGGCTTGCGCGGTAATAGGCGACGTCCGACGTTCTCAGCCCCGGTGCATTTTCCATTTCAATGAAGGAACCGGATACAAGGTCTCCACCAAGCGTCGGATAGATCAGCACCTGGCCGGCAATGCCGAGCAATCGCTGCTGCTGCGCCCTGATCGCCAATCCAGCGGCGAGATTGCCGCCAGCACTGTCGCCGATCAGCACGACCTGCCTGTCTGAGACGAGCAGGTGTTTCAACACCTCGAAACAATCATCCGTTTGCGCCGGCCATCGATATTCGGGCGCAAGGCGATAATCGACCGAAATTAGCTCGGCACCGGCAAAATCGGCAATCTCTGCGCAGATCGCATGATGGCTCTCAAGCGATCCCACCACAAAGCCGCCGCCATGCAGATAAAGCAGGACGGTCTCTGTCCTGATCGCCTTCGGCCGATAATGCCGTATCGCAATCCGGTCGAGAACGCGGGCATCCTCAGTCGTCAGGCCCTCCGGCAGGGGCTGGTCGAAACCCACACAAAGAGCATCGTACCATTGCCTTTGCTGGGAAATGGGAGCAGCCACCGCATCAGCGGGATAGAAGCTGTCACAGATTGCAAGGAACTGCGTAATCCCTTTCTCTGTCGGCATCGGTTGATGCACGGGCGTACCTCTTCTTGGTCGACGTTGCGTTCGTTTTTTTGCACTCGCGAAATACGCCTGATCGGCTTTGTGCTGGAATTCCTAAACCTGCTGGATCAGTGTGCGCCCGATGAATTTCGGCGGCTCGTCGCGCAAAACGAGGGACGTTGTGACCGCTCCGAACCGCGCGATCGAATCCACAATCGTTGCGAGGTCTCCCGGTGACGGGACCAGAACCTTCAAGAAAAAGCAGTCCTCTCCCGTCAGCCGCAGCACTTCTATAATATGTGGCATTTCGGAAAATTGCTTCAAACATGCGCGGATGTGCTCGTGCGTCGTACGAAGGCGTACGACCGCCATCATTCCCAATCCTAGCCGGGCGGCATCGATACGTGCTCCGTACCCAGCGATGATGCCACGTTCTTCCAGCCGCTTTACCCTCTCCGACGTCGCCGGTTGAGACAATCCAATCTTGCGCCCAAGTTCCGAAATCGCAATCCGTCCGTCCTCCTGCAATGCTTCAATGATGGCGATATCGGTCGGATCGAGCAGGAAGCGTCCGTTTTGGGCAGGTGGCATGCTTTGACCGTTAGTTCATCGGAAATCGGATGTGTTTTCCGATGATTGCCTATTCCAGAGACAGATGGAAGACGCCATCTTCCCGACGTGAAAGGAGAAATCATGGCCGACATCATCATTCTGCCCGGTATTGGAGGATCAGGGGAGACACATTGGCAAACGCATTGGGAGCGGACAAATCCCCGAGCGATCCGTTTTCAACCGAGGAGCTGGGATAGGCCGGATTTACCGGACTGGGCCGCGGCGCTGGAGCGAACCGTCGCCGCCACGAAAAATGCGCCGCTGCTGGTGGCGCACAGCCTGGCGTGCCTTCTGGTCGTCCATTGGCAGCGCGTTTCTTCTCTTCCCGTAGCAGGCGCCTTCCTTGTGGCGGTTCCCGATCCGCAGTCCGATGCCTTTCCAGCGGAGGCTGCCGATTTCACCAACCCACCGGAAGGCAGGCTCCGTTTCCCCTCTCTCGTCATTGCAAGTTCCGACGATCCTTATGGCAAGATTGAACATGCCCGCATGCGGGCGGCCGAATGGGGCAGCCACATTGTCGAGGTCGGAGCACTCGGCCATATCAACGGCCGCAGTGGGCTTGAGGACTGGCCGAATGGGCAAGCCTTGTTCCAGGCATTTGCCGAAAGCATTCCCAAGAGAGCATGAGCAAGCGACTGCTGCCGATTGGCGGCTCGAGCGAAACTTCATCCGCAAGGCCTCGCAGACCATAGTGATGGAGCCACGTGAGTGAACTACTTCGTGTAGAGGGCCCGCGAGCGTTCGAGATGCTTCAGAACCGCTGCCTCGGCACCATCGGCGTCGTTTGCGGCAAGCCGCTCAAGAATTTCCTCGTGCTCGACCAGTGTAAGCTTTTCCTTGCCGGTCCAGATGAGCATTTCGGTGTGATATTCCTTCAGCCATGCGAGCATTGCCTCACTCACTGCGACGAATATCGGATTGCCGGAAATCTGAGCGATGCGCGTATGAAAATGCATATCCGCGGCAATGAACTCTTCTGCGTGTCCCAACGCGCGGCGCTGGCGGTCGATAATGTCGCGAAGCGCGTCGACGTCGCTCTGCTTGGTACGTTGAGCGGCCTCCCGCGCCATGCCCCGTTCGAAGAAAATTCGGGCGCTCTTCAGATGCTCCAGAGAATCGGCCGACTGGGACAGCATGATCTTCGCTGTCAAATCGACCTGACGGAAGATTGATTGCGCCGTCAGTTGCAGTACCTTGGCTCGTTCACCATGGGAAATGTTCACGAGCCCCTTATTGGCAAGTGACTGCATCGCTTCGCGGATTGCAGGACGACCAACGCCAAAGCGCTCCATGAGAACGCGTTCGGACGGCATTTCATCCCCAGGCTGTAGTTCGCCTGACGTAATCATCCGCTCGAGTCGATCAAACACTTCGTCGGACAGTTTCCGGCGGACGATTTGTTCGATGGGATGTGTCATAAGATCTCGCTGGCTCAAAATGTCTCCTCCTACCATCTTCCATGCCGAGAACAAAGCTCAGCCCGAAATTCGCGTATTGAAAGATTCCACTTTTCATCGATTGGAATACTGATTATACCAGATCATAAGTTGACGCCATGCCAAACTTTCGTGGCGACAGGAGCAAACCGCCCGCCATGATGATTACGCTCACCTACCGCATCGAGACGCCTGGGAGCGTCGAATCAATGGCGGACAAGATCGCAAGCGACCAGTCGACCGGAACCTTCGTGCCCGTTCCGGGTGAAACCGAGGAGCTGAAATCGCGTGTCGCCGCCCGAGTTCTGGCGATCCGCCGCCTCGGCGATGCAGGCCGCCCAACATGGCCGGAGGTTGGGCCCGGCACTCTGCTCCACCGCGCCGAGGTCGACATCGCCTTTCCGCTGGACGCGATCGGCACAGATCTTTCGGCGCTGATGACCATCGCGATTAGCGGCGTCTATTCCATCAAGGGCATGACCGGCATTCGCATCGTCGACATGAAACTGCCGGACGCCTTCAGGGGTGCCCATCCTGGACCGCAGTTCGGCATTCCCGGAAGTCGCCGCCTGACCGGGGTAGAGGCCCGTCCGATCATCGGAACGATCGTCAAGCCGGCCCTTGGCCTGCGGCCGCTGGAAACGGCGGAGCTTGTCGGCGAACTCATCAAATCCGGCGTCGACTTCATCAAGGATGACGAGAAGCTGATGAGCCCGGCCTATTCGCCACTCAAGGAGCGTGTCGCGGCGATCATGCCGCGTATTCTGGACCATGAACAGAAGACCGGCAAGAAGGTCATGTATGCGTTCGGCATCTCGCATGCCGACCCCGACGAAATGATGCGCAACCACGACATCGTCGCCAAGGCCGGCGGCAACTGCGCCGTCGTCAACATCAACTCGATCGGCTTCGGCGGCATGAGTTTTCTTCGAAAGCGTTCCAATCTGGTGCTGCATGCGCATCGCAACGGTTGGGACGTCCTGACGCGCGACCCGGGCGCCGGCATGGACTTCAAGGTCTACCAGCAGTTTTGGCGACTGCTCGGCGTCGACCAGTTCCAGATCAACGGCATCCGGGTAAAATACTGGGAACCGGACGAAAGCTTCATCGCATCGTTCAAGGCCGTCACCACGCCCCTCTTCGACGCCTCCGACTGCCCGCTTCCGGTTGCTGGATCCGGTCAGTGGGGAGGACAGGCGCCGGAGACCTACCAACGAACCGGCCGTACCACCGACCTTCTCTACCTTTGCGGCGGCGGCATCGTCAGTCATCCCGGCGGACCGGCAGCCGGCGTTCGGGCGGTACAGCAGGCCTGGCAGGCCGCAGTCGCCGACATACCATTGGAGGCCTACGCAAAAGATCATCCCGAGCTTGCGGCTTCCATTGCAAAGTTCAGCGACGGAAAAGGCGCCTGATCGCGATGGACAAGCTTCTCATCAGCTACTACGGCGATGACTTTACCGGCTCCACCGATGTCATGGAGGCCTTGGCGTCGAACGGCATAGCGACTGCGCTCTTTCTCGACATCCCTACGGCCGATATTCTCGCCCGCTTCAAGGGTTGCCAGGCGATCGGTATTGCGGGAACAAGTCGCAGCGAGACAACCGCATGGATGCAACAGCACCTGACGCCCGCTTTCGAATGGCTGAAGTCGCTGGGCGCCGAGATATGCCACTACAAGGTCTGCTCGACCTTCGATTCCAGTGCTGAGATCGGCAGCATCGGCAAGGCGATCGAAATCGGCCGGACGACCTTCGCTCAGCCCATTGTGCCTGTCATCGTTGGTGCGCCGCAATTGAAGCGTTATACCGCCTTCGGCAACCTTTTTGCCGCCTACCAGGGCCATATCTATCGCATCGACCGGCACCCGGTGATGCGCTGTCATCCGGTAACTCCGATGGATGAGGCCGACCTTGCCGCCCACCTGGCAAAGCAGACCCGCCTTCCCGTTGCCGTCGCCGATCTTGTTGCACTCACATCGGCAAACGCCGACGCGCGTATTGACGAACTCGCGTCGAATTCAGAAGGGATTGTGCTCATCGATGTCGAATCCGAGGCGACGCAGGTGGCTGCAGGTAAACAGCTACTCCGTCTGACCAGCAAATCCTCAAGTTTCGTTGCCGGCTCGTCGGGGGTCGAATACGCGCTTCTCAGTGCCTGGCGGCAAAACGGCGTTATCGGCCAAGGCAGCATCGAGTTTGCCGATGTGGGCCCGGTCGACCGCCTCGCCGTCGTCTCCGGCAGCGTATCTCCGACGACCGAGCGTCAAATCCGAAATGCGGTCCATGACGGCTTTGAAACCATTGCAATCGACCCTCTTGCACTGGTGTCGGAGGATAGCGAACGCTGTGCGGATGAGGCGGTACAGTCCGGCACCCGAAAGCTGAAGCAGGGAAAGAGCGTCATTTTCTATACCGCCCTTGGCCCGTCGGCAGACGTTGGCGTCCACATCGACATGGTCGCGGGCGCTCGTCACAAGCTCGGAAATGTGCTCGGCTCGGTCTTGCGCCGTTTGATCGAGAGCGAAGGGCTTTCACGTGCCGTCATTGCCGGTGGCGATACCTCCAGTCATGCACTCAGGCAGTTGAAGATCGATGCTCTGACGACGCTACTTCCGCTTCCCCACACACCGGGTTCTCCGCTTTGCCTCGCGCATGGCAGCTATGGGCCGACGAATGGCCTGCAGATCGCTCTTAAGGGCGGCCAGGTTGGATCCGACGGCTATTTCGCGCAGATCCGCGATGGAAGGAAGAACTGAGATAAGCTTCCGGGTCCGCACCAGCTTCAAGATGAACAAGATCGTAGACGAAGCGCTCGCCTTCGCGAACCGCCTTGCCGATGCGGACCGTGAACTTGTATTCGCATCCGGCGCGTGGTCGGGCGAAGTCTTGCCAATGATGTGGAAGGAGTTCCAGCGCGAGCATTTTGGTGGGGCGGATAAAACGTCGGGCTTCGATACTTCTGGCCGTCCTTAGGCTGAAGGACCGCCAATTAATCGGCTCGACGAAGAAAACCACGCATCGTGATACTTTATTGATGATATGGTGATTGACTCATTATACCAGTATATGGTCCTATCGGACTGAGAAGAAGGTGAGGGAAACATGACTAGAATTGCCCTATTCGGCGCAGGCGGAAAAATGGGATATCGGCTTGCCAAGAACCTCAAGGGTTCACGTTTCGATGTGCGCCATGTTGAGGTTAGCGACGCCGGCAAAGTCCGACTGAAGAATGACCTCAACCTCGAATGCATGCCGGTTGATGCCGCCCTTGATGGCGCGCAAGTGGTCATCCTTGCCGTGCCGGACTCGGCGATCGGAAAAGTCGCGGCAGGCATCGTCGACAAGCTCAAGCCCGGAACCATGGTCATGGCCCTGGACGCTGCGGCTCCCTTTGCCGGTCATCTGCCAAAGCGCGACGATCTCACCTATTTTGTTACCCATCCCTGCCATCCGCCAATATTCAATGACGAGACGGAGATGCAGGCGAAGAAGGACCATTTCGGGGGGTTATTCGCCAAGCAGCACATTGTTTCGGCGCTGATGCAAGGACCAGAAAGCGCATACGCGCTCGGCGAGGAGATCGCCAAGGTCATCTGGGCGCCCGTCATGCGCTCGCACCGGGTTACAGTCGACCAACTTGCAATGCTCGAACCTGGCTTGTCCGAAACCGTCTGCGCATCGCTCCTCGTCGTCATGCGACAGGCCATGGACGAATGCGTCGCGCGCGGCGTGCCCGAAGAAGCTGCCCGCGACTTCCTGCTCGGCCATATGAACGTGCTTGGCGCGGTCATCTTCAAGGAAGTTGACGGCGTGTTTTCAGATGCCTGCAACAAGGCGATCGAGTTCGGCATTCCTGCGCTGATGCGCGAAGATTGGAAGAAGGTTTTCGAACCACAGGAGATCGCCGAAAGCATCCGGCGTATCACCTGATACTGGCCTGGGGAGGCAACGCCTCCCCTCAACCGCCCCAAGGGAGACGGGGCGCGCTATTCACATTCACACCCGGGAGGAGAAAATGAGACTGACACGTAAATTGACAATTGCGGCCTTCGCCGGCGCAATGGCGCTCGCAACGGCCATTCCGGCATATTCGGCCGACCTTATCGCCATCATCACGCCGGCCCATGATAATCCCTTCTTCAAGGCCGAAGCCGTCGGTGCTGAGGCCAAGGCAAAGGAACTTGGCTACGAAGCCCTCGTCATGACGCATGACGATGACGCCAACAAGCAGTCCGAAATGATCGACACCGCAATCGGAAGGGGTGCCAAGGCCATCATCCTCGATAATGCCGGTGCAGACGCCTCTGTCGCGGCCGTCAAGAAGGCCAAGGATGCGGGCATCCCCTCTTTCCTGATTGACCGCGAAATCAATGCGACGGGCGTCGCCGTTGCCCAGATCGTTTCCAACAACTACCAGGGTGCCCAGCTTGGTGCGCAGGAGTTCGTCAAGTTGATGGGTGAAAAGGGAAATTATGTCGAGCTGGTGGGCAAGGAGTCCGACACCAATGCCGGCATCCGCTCCCAGGGATACCATGACGTTATCGACGACTATCCGGACCTGAAACTTGTCGCCAAGCAGTCGGCGAACTGGAGCCAGACGGAAGCCTATTCGAAGATGGAGACAATCCTCCAGGCCAATCCCGACATCAACGGCGTGATTTCGGGCAACGACACGATGGCCATGGGGGCGATCGCAGCCCTCCAGGCTGCCGGTCGCAAGGACGTGATCGTCGTCGGCTTTGACGGTTCCAACGATGTCCGCGACTCCATCAAATCCGGCGGCATCAAGGCGACCGTCCTGCAGCCGGCCTATGCCCAGGCGCAATTGGCCGTCGAACAGGCAGACGCCTACATCAAGAACAGGACGACACCCAAAGAAGAAAAGCAGCTCATGGACTGCGTTCTCGTTAACGCAGACAATGCTGACAAGCTCGAGACCTTCGCGCTCACGAACTAACCGCACCGAGTCTTGCAGAGGGCGCAGCACTGCGCCCTCTGCAGTGCATATTGTATGTCGAGGTTCATTGCATGTTGAGAATGAAGGGCGCTCTGCTCGCTGCAGTCGTGGCGGCGGCCTTGCCCGGTTGCAAGATCATCAAGACACCGACCGCAGAGGAAAAGGCGGCGGCAGCGGCCAAGACCGCCTTCGATCCGAATGCAAGGGTCGAGGCGATCTGGCAGCCCCAGGTCGTACCCTATTTCGAGAAGCGCGCAGGCGAACTGAAAGAAGTCTTGCAGCTGGCCACCTCCAGCCCAGACCAGGCGGGAGGGAGGTATGGCAACCCGCGCAAGCAGAGCAGCTCGCCGTGGACCTATGCGGTGAAATTCACCGGCAAGGTCATTGCGGCCGACACGGCATCGCGTGCAGCAACGCTCGATGTCGACGCCGATGGCGACGGAAAAGCCGATGCAAAGGTCCAGATCGGGCCGGCTCTGCGCGGCACGGCGTTGCGCGACACCCTCGACTTCGTCAATTTCAACGAATTCAAGAACCAGATCGAGTGGGCGCAGTTTGGCAAGGCGTTCAACGAGAAGGCCAATACCGCCTTCCTGTCCGCTATCCCACGCGACGGCCTAGCCGGCAAGACAGTGACCGTCATCGGGGCCTTCCCTCTGCCAAACAGCGGACAGCTTCCACTTGTTACGCCTTGCCAACTGACGGTGGCATCATGACGGCGACCGCCACACCGAAGGACGACATTATCCTGCGCCTCGACGACGTGTCGAAGGTCTATTCCGGCATCGTCGCGGTCAAGCGCGCCAATCTCGAGCTGCACCAAGGTGCCGTTAACGTCCTGGTCGGCGAAAACGGCGCGGGCAAATCGACGCTGATGAAGATTATCGCAGGCGTCGAGCGCCCCACACTCGGCCGCATCATCCTGGATGGTGAGCCGGTCTCGTTCGCCAGCCCGGCCGATGCGCAAGCCTACGGAATCGGCATGATCTTTCAAGAGCTCAATCTCTTCGCCAACATGTCGGTCGCGGAGAACATCTTCGCCACTCGCGAGATCACACGCGGCCTATTCGGCATCGACCACAAGGCACAGGCCGCGAAAGCCAATGAATTTCTGAAGCGTCTGGATGCCGGAATCGAGGCCGAAGCGATGGTCGAGGATCTGCCGATTGGCCAGCAGCAGCTCGTCGAAATCGCCAAGGCGATGTCGCTGAATGCCCGCATCCTGATCATGGATGAACCAACCTCTGCCCTCTCGGCCGCCGAAGTTGAAGTCCTCTTTAAGGTGATTGCCGAGTTGAAGGCTCAAGGGGTGGCGATCATCTACATTTCACACCGGCTTGAAGAGCTGATGCGCATCGGCGATTACATCACTGTCCTGCGCGACGGCCAGATCACCGGCCAGGCGATGGTTCGCGATATCGATACACGCTGGATCGTGCGCTCCATGATCGGCTCTGATGCCAAGGATTTCGCAAAGTCGGCAGATCACGCCGTCGGAGACGAGGTGTTCCGCGCCGAAAACATCAGCCTGCCGCGACCGACGGGCGGACTTGCGGTCGACAACGTCTCGCTATCGGTCAAAGCGGGTGAAATTCTCGGCATCTATGGTCTCATGGGCGCCGGGCGCAGCGAATTCTTCGAATGCGTGATCGGACGTCACCTGCACTCTACGGGCAAGATCTTCATCGAAGGCAAGGAAGTACGCGCCCGCGATACCACCAGGCGCATCCGCCGCGGCCTTGCGCTCATTCCGGAAGACCGGCAGCGGGAGGGACTGGTCCAGGTGCTCTCCATCGCCTCCAACCTGACCTTGGCAAGCCTTGGTCGCTTTACCCGCCTCTTCCACATCGACAGCGGCGCCGAGAAGAACGCCATTCGCGATGCGATCCGGGACCTCTCGATCAAGGCGCCCAACCCGGATTTCGAAGTGACCTCGATGTCGGGCGGCAACCAGCAAAAGGTGGTCATCGGCAAGGCGCTGATGACCAACCCAAAAGTGCTTTTGATGGACGAGCCAAGCCGCGGCATCGATGTAGGCGCCAAGGCCGATGTCTTCCGCACCATGCGCCGGCTGGCGGCAAACGGGCTCGCCATTCTGTTTTCGACTTCTGACCTCGAAGAGGTCATGGCGCTTTCCGATCGCATCGCGGTGTTGAGCAACGGCCAACTGGTGGCCGTTTTCGATCGCAGTGAGGCAAAGGAAGAAGCCATTGTCCAGGCTTCGGCCAAGGGACATGGACATCAAGGGAAACTCGCCTCATGACGGCCGCTACTTCATCCACCTCATCGCCGGCGAGCGCGAACGGCTCTTTCCTTCTGACGCTGATGAAGCTCAGAACCTTCATCGCGCTCTTCGCCGTCATCGTCTTCTTCGCGATCTTCGCACCGAACTTCACCTCGACTGCGAACATGATCCTGATGTCAAAACACGTCGCGCTCAATGCCTTCCTGGCGATGGGCATGACGTTCGTCATCATCACCGGCGGCATCGACCTGTCGGTCGGATCGATCGTCGGGCTTTGCGGCATGGTCGCCGGCGGTTTGATCCTTTACGGGATCGAGCTGCCAATCGGCTACACCATCTATTTCAACCTGTTCGAGATCGTATTGATCACGCTCTCGATTGGTCTCGCAATCGGGCTGATCAACGGGCTGCTCATCACGAAGCTCAACGTTGCCCCGTTCATTGCGACGCTCGGCACCCTGTATATCGCCCGCGGTCTCGCGCTGCTTTCCTCAGACGGTCAGACCTTTCCGAACCTCGTCGGCCGGCCTGATTATGCCACGACCGGCTTCGACTTCTTTGGCGCAGGTCGGGTGCTCGGCTTGCCGGTATCGATCTGGATCCTCATCGCGCTCGCCTTGCTTGCAGCTTATGTCGCGCGCTCGACGCCGATCGGGCGTCATATCTTCGCCGTCGGTGGCAACGAGCGCGCAGCGCGCATGTCGGGGATCCGCGTCGATCTCGTAAAGATCTTCGTCTATATGTTCTCCGGCCTTTGCGCGGCCATCGTCGGCGTCGTCATCTCATCGGAACTCATGGCCTCGCACCCGGCGACTGGTGAGAGCTTCGAACTCAACGCGATCGCTGCGGCGGTTCTTGGCGGAACATCGATGTCGGGCGGCCGCGGGACGATCGGCGGAACGATTATTGGCGCCTTCGTCATAGGCATCCTGTCGGACGGGCTGGTCATGATGGGCGTCTCGTCCTTCTGGCAGATGGTCATCAAGGGACTGGTGATTATCATTGCCGTGGTTGTCGATCAGGCCCAGCGTCGACTGCAGCAACGCGTTACCCTCATGCAGATGGCAAAGGCGGGTTGAAATGACCGAATTGCAAGGTGCATTGATCGGCTGCGGCTTTTTCGCGATCAACCAGATGCACGCATGGAACGATGTCGAAGGAGCCAGGATCGTCGCGATCTGTGACCGCGATCCGGCAAGGTTGAAGGTCGTCGGAGATCAGTTCGGCATCGATCGTCGCTACCGCGATGCCGAAGCACTGTTTGCAGACGGCGGTTTCGATTTCGTCGATATTGCCACGACGGTAGAGAGCCATCGCGCCCTGGTGGAAATGGCGGCCCGGCACAAGGTGCCGGCCATCTGCCAGAAGCCATTTGCCAAGACGCTGTCAGACGCAAAGATCATGGTCGAGACGTGCCGCAATGCCGGCGTAGCGCTGATGGTGCACGAGAATTTCCGCTGGCAGACGCCGATCCAGGCGGTTCGAAAGGCGCTGGAGGTGGGCGCAATCGGCACGCCCTTCTGGGGACGTTTCTCCTTTCGCTCCGGCTATGACGTCTTCTCGGGACAGCCGTATCTGGCAGAAGGTGAGAGATTCATCATCGAGGACCTCGGCATCCATGTACTCGACATTGCGCGTTACATCCTCGGCGACGTCTCGGCAGTCACGGCCCGCACGAAGCGGGTCAACCCCAAAATCAAGGGCGAGGACGTCGCGACTATCCTGCTTGACCACAAAAACGGCGCCACATCGGTCGTCGACGTCAGCTATGCCACGAGACTCTTGACCGAACCGTTCCCCGAGACGTTGGTCGAGCTTGATGGCTCCGAAGGCACAATCCGGCTCACCCAAGGTTACGGCCTCAAAGTGACCAATGCTGAGGGCACCACCACCACGAACGTGTCTCCGAAGCTGCTGCCCTGGGCGTCACGGCCCTGGCATAACATTCAGGAGAGCGTGTACGCGATCCAGCAGCACTGGGTCGACCAGTTGAAGCGCGGCATGGAACACTCGACCTCCGGCGCCGACAATTTAAGGACATTCGCACTCGTCGAGGGAGCCTATGAAAGCGCGGCGAAGGGTCAGACGATCGATGTCGGAGCGATGCTGCAATGACTGTCGATCCATTTCTGCTCTACGGCACGCATTTCGTCGAACCGAAGCCGGTCCGACTGCGTGCCGGAAAACTGGAGGCCGATCTTGCCAATGGCAGCCTCCGCACCATTCGCTATGACGGAACCGAGGTGCTGAGAGCAGTCTCCTACCTTGTGCGCGACCGTGACTGGGGCACCTACAGCCCGGAGATCTCCGACCTCAAGATCAGCCAGAAGGACGATCATTTCGAGGTCGGCTACCGGGCACTGTGCGACGGACCGCAGAACTCGACTCTCGTCATCGACGTTCGCATCCTTGGAAGCACCGACGGCCTCGACTTCGAGGCCGAAGCTGTCTCGGAAACAGGCTTCGAGACCAACCGCTGCGGCTTCTGTATCCTGCATCCGATCGTTGGAATAGCCGGAACGCGGGCTGCCATCGAGCACGTCGACGGCAGGATCGTCGCGACAAGGTTTCCTGATTTGATCGAGCCGTGGCAACCGTTCAAGGAGATGCGCGCCATCAGCCATGACGTCAGGCCCGACGTCATGGCTGAATGCAGGATGGAGGGCGACACCTTTGAAATGGAAGACCAGAGAAACTGGTCGGATGCGTCATTCAAGACTTACGTCAGGCCACTCGCCCTTCCGTGGCCTTATGCAATTCCGGAAAATCAGCCCGTCCGGCAGAAAGCATCGCTCATCATCAGGGATGGCCGCCGCGCGCGACACCCCTCGGCTGCGGCCTTCGACAAAATTATAAAACTCAACCTCGGGCTGCGGACCGGTACGATGCCGGCAATCGGTCTAATCATTACACCCGAGGAAGCCGATGCGACGCTGTCGTCAAAGGCGATACTATCGGAAATCGCGCCCCAGGAACTCCTCTTCCATTTCGATCCCGGTTCCGGACACGGCGTCGAAGCGCTCAACCGGTTCGCCGCAATCGCCGCCATTCACCGCGGACGCTCGACGCTGGAGATCGCACTTGCCTGCAAGCAATCTCCTGCCTTCGAGGCGGCCAAGATTGCCCGGCAGGTTGAGTCGGCGGAATTCAAACCGGATGCGATCATGATCTCGCCCTCGGTCGACCGGCAATCAACGCCGCCCGGCAGCAAATGGCCGGACTGCCCGCCTCTTGAAGAGGTCTACGCGGGAGCCCGCTCCGCCTTTTCAGGCATTCGCCTCGGCGGCGGCATGCTCAGCTATTTTACGGAACTCAACCGCAAACAGGTACCGGAGGGACCGCTTGACTTCATCAGCCACTGCACCAACCCGATCGTGCATGCGGCCGACGATCTCAGCGTCATGCAGACATTGGAGGCCCTGCCTTTCATTACCCGTTCCGTGCGGGCCATCTACGGCCGGAAGCCCTACCGGATCGGCCCATCGACCATCGCAATGCGACAGAACCCCTATGGCAGCCGCACGATGGATAATCCGTCGGGTGCACGCATCCCCATGGCCAACCGCGACCCGCGCCATAACGGACGTTTCGCGGAGGCCTTTGCCCTTGGTTACGCCATCCGCGTGCTGGATGCCGATCTCGAATGCCTGACGCTATCGGCGTTGACCGGTCCGTTTGGTTTGATCGCCGGTCCGACTGAACCGATCGAGGAAGGCGGCCGGCGCCCGCTGTTCAATACGGTGCGGACGCTGTCTGCATTGGCTGGTTCATCCTGGCAAGAGTGCCTGTCCTCCTCCCCCTCCGAGGTCCTGGCGTTTGTCGTTAACGGCACCACAGGGGCAAGGCTTCACATTGTCAACCTGACGGGCAGCGAACAAACCATCGATCGTGGCGCGTGCACGAGAGTATCAGGGGATGCGAGCGCAATCCTTCAACTCGCCCCCCTCGCGACAGCGGTCTTTCCACTCGCCGATTGACCTTCAGCGTCGCAACTGCATCTATGACATCGTGCCTGGATCAGGGGAGGATCGGCGTGAAGACCAAGAAGCTTATCAATTCCGGTGCAAACGTCGTCGATGAGATGCTGCAAGGTGTCCTGGCGGCTCATCCGGACCATCTTTATGCGGCCGAGGACATGCCACGGGCGATCATTGCCAAGAACGGGCCTCGCAAGGGCAAGGTCGGGCTGGTCATCGGCGGCGGATCCGGGCACGAACCGACATTCCTCGGTTTTGTCGGCAAAGGGCTCGCAGACGCCGCTGCGATAGGCAACGTATTCGCATCGCCGCCGCCCGATCCCATTATCGCGTGTGCCAAAGCCGTCGACGGCGGTGCCGGTGTTCTGTTCATGTATGGCAATTATGCCGGCGACGTCATGAACTTCGATATGGCCGCCGAAATGCTTGCCCTGGACGACATAGAAGTGCGGACCGTTCTGACGACGGACGACGTTGCTTCGGCCCCTTCGGATCAAATGCACAAGCGACGCGGCGTGGCGGGCAACGTTTTCATATTCAAGGTCGCTGGTGCGGCATGCGATCTCCTGTATTCCCTCGACGACGTCGAGCGCGCCGCTCGACACGGGAATTCGCGAACCTACACGATGGGCGTCGCGCTCTCGCCGTGCTCGCTGCCTCAGACGCTCAGACCGAACTTCCTGATCGGCGAAGACGAGATGGAGATCGGGATGGGAATTCACGGCGAGCCCGGCGTGGCTCGCGGGCCGCTGAAAACGGCCGACGAGGTGACTGACGAACTCATGGACAGTATTCTTCGGGAGATGAATGCGAGTCCCGGCGATCGTGTCGCCGTCCTGGTCAACTCTTTGGGTTCGACGCCGATGATGGAACTCTACATCATGATGCGTCGCGTGAAGTCCCGGCTTGATGATACCGGACTTGTCATCCACACGTCACTCGTGGGAAATTACTGCACGTCGCTTGAGATGGCCGGCGCGTCGATCACCGTTATCCACCTCGATCAGGAGCTTCAGCGCTTGATCGATCACCCCTGCGATTGCGCTATGTTTGCGAGGTGACCAATGGCGATCACAACCAGGGATCTGCAGCTCCTGTTTGCGCTCATCGCCGAGGAGATGACGAAGAACCGCGACCGTCTTTGCGAGTTGGACGGTGTCATCGGCGATGGGGACCATGGTCTCGCGATGGACGCTGGTTGTCTGGCGGTCGCGAAGGCCGTTGGCGCACTCGACTCCACCCAGACGGCGCCGACGACTGTGTTCAACTCCGCCGCAAAGGCATTTTTGAACGCGGTCGGCGCTTCATCGGGGCCCTTGTATGCCACGGCATTCATGCGCGCTGGAACTGCGGCGAAGGACAAGCAGGCATTGAGCGACGACGACTTCCTGTCTGTTGTCGCGGCGATGGTTCAAGGCATCCATGAGCGCGGCAAGGCAGAGCTCGGCGAGAAAACAATGATGGACGCCTGGAGCCCGGCGGCAAACGCTGCGCTGGATGCCCGGCGTCAGGGAGCTTCCCTTTCTCAGTGCCTGGCGGCGGCCGTTCAAGCAGCGCGCGAAGGCTGTAAGGCGACGAGCGGCATGATCGCGGGCAAGGGTCGCGCAGCCCGGTTGGGTGATCGGGCAGTGGGACACGTCGATCCGGGCGCGGCGTCGGCCGTCATCATGATTGAAGCGATGGCGGGGTTCGCATCTAGGCGTGATGATTAGCTCATTATTGCTCGGGATGCTCGAGATCCTGACCGAAAAGGGGAAGATGCCACTCATCCAGCATCAGCCGAACGGCCGGCAATGCCCGTTCCATCTCTTTCGCTCGCGTCGGCTTTTCGGAGCCTACAAGGACTTGGATCTGCGCAGGCGGCCGAATCGGAAACCGTCGGTTACGGCGGCACGGACCATCATCATTTCTCCGATCGTTTCATGCGTCAGAAGACCGATGAGATGATCCGCACCGTCCACGACCGCGATCGCCGGCACATTTCCCTGCTGCATCAAACGCAGGCTGTCCTCCAGGCTTTTGCGATGATGGATTCGCGGAATGTCGGTACGCATCGCGCTTGCAACTGACGTGTCGGGACCTTTGTCCTTCAAGGCGCGTATCATGTCGTCGCGCGTCAGCAGCCCTTCAAAGTGGCCGGCGGAATCGGTTACCGGAAATTCGCGCTGGGTTGTCGCAAGCAGCATCTCAATCGCCTCGTCGATACTCGCCGAGCGTTTAAGTTCTACGAATTTGGTGACCATTACGTCGCTGATTAGAACTCTGCTGGAGAGCTCCCGGATCTGCGCATTTTGTGCTTCCGCCGTTGCGGCCAGGTAGACGAAGATGCCGATGAAAATCAGCAGTGGGTTGTAAAGAAGACCGACGAAACCAAAAACAAAGGCAAGGCCTTGGCCGATCGTAGCGGCTATCTGCGTCGCGCGTGACCAGGTGAAGCGCGATGCGAGGGCGGCACGCAGCACCCGGCCTCCATCCATCGGAAAGGCGGGGATCATGTTGAAAAGCACGAGGAAGATATTGACGCCGGCAAGCCTAGCCAGGAAACCGCCCCCAGGATCCTCGACATCGGTCATCTGCTCGATGCCCGCTGACGCGCCGATGGCAAGAATGATCAGCGCCGCAATCGCGACGTTGACGAGCGGGCCGGCGATGGCAATCAGCAGCTCCTGATGAGGCACGTCGGGCATGCGTTCAAGACGGGCGACGCCGCCGATCGGTAGCAGCGTGATGTCGGGCGTCTTGATCCCGAAGTAGCGCGCAACGGCAATGTGACCGAACTCGTGCAGCACGACGCAGACGAAGACGGCGATAATGAAGGCGATGCCGCCCCAGGCCGCCTGCATGCCCCCGATCCGGTAATGCGTCATCCAAATCCAGACCAGCAGCAGCGCAAAGGTAATGTGAACGCGCAGAGCCGTGCCGGCGATCGTTCCGATCTTGAAGGACCAACCCATCGATCATCCCCTTGAGCTTTGCGAAGACGGGTCCGATCTTACAGGCATCAGATTGCCGAACTCCATCGGAAAGGGAAATATGATTGTCGAGCTCTTCTCGCCGGCGATCACGTTCAGCGTACTTAGATAGCGAAGCTGCATGGCCTCCGGCTGCCTTGCGAGGATTTCGGCTGCTTCGAGTAGCTTTGCCGCAGCCTGCTGCTCACCTTCGGCATTGATGACCTTGGCGCGCCGTTCGCGTTCAGCCTCCGCCTGCCGGGCGATCGCGCGGACCATGGATTCATTGATGTCGACATGCTTGATCTCGACATTGGCGACCTTGATGCCCCATGCGTCGGTCTGGGCATCGAGGATTTCCTGAATATCGCTGTTGAGCTTGTCGCGTTCAGCCAGCATCTCGTCTAGATCATGCTTGCCGAGGACCGAACGCAGCGTTGTTTGAGCGAGCTGGCTCGTCGCCGCCATGAAGTCCTCGACCTGGATCGTCGATCTTTCCGGATCGATGACCCTGAAATAAATGACAGCGCTGACGCGGACAGAGACATTGTCATGTGAGATAACATCCTGACCCGGCACGTCGAGGACCCGCGTGCGCAAGTCCACGCGGATCATTTGCTGGACATAGGGGATCAACAGGATCAAGCCGGGGCCCTTGACGCCGGTGAAGCGGCCGAGCGTGAACACGACGCCGCGCTCATATTCGCGCAGGATCTTGATCGCCGATGCGATCACGAGCAGCAAAACGAGGATGACCACAAGATAAAATGCGAGTTCTGCAAAGATGCCCATGACGCTTGCTCCTGCTTTCTGAAAGCCGCTAAGTCTCCTGCGCCCGGCGGACGACGTCTAAAGTCAGTCCGTTTCGACCGGTCACCCTGACGCTATCGCCGGCGATGAGCGGTTCGCTGGAGGTTGCCCTCCAGCGTTCGCCATGCGCGATGACATATCCCGAGGCGCCCTTCCAACTGTCGACTTTGCCCGAAATACCGATCATCTGCTCGGTGCCGGTGCCGACTTTGCGCCGATGCGAAACGATTGCGAGCCGGGCAATGACGAGGCTGAAAGCAAAACAGGCAATGGCGATGCCGGCCAGTACGGACGAGGAGACTTCGAGCTCGGGGAGATCCGTGTCGAACAGAAGAGCCGCACCGAGCACCAGTGCAATCCCGCCGCTGATACCGAGGGCACCAAAAGAGGGCGCATGCGCCTCGGCCACTGTCAAGCCGGCACCAAGGGCGAGCAATCCAACGCCGGCGTAGCTGACCGGCAGCAATGCCAGGGCATAAAGTCCAAGGAGCAGGCAGATGCTGCCGATTGTACCGGGCATCAGTGTCCCCGGGGCAAGAAATTCGAAGATCAGCCCGTATATGCCAACCACCATGAGGATGAGAGCAATGTTCGGATCGGTTATCACGGAAAGCAGACGCGTCCGCCAATCCGGTTCGAGTTCGTGAACAACAAGCCCTGCGGTTTCGAGCGGGATATCCCTTTGGCCGACCCGCACCATGCGCCCTTGAGCCTGCCTCAGGAGATCCTCGATGGTGGCTGCCGTAAAATCGATGACATGCTCTCGTGCAGCGGCGGATGATGAAAGGCTCGCAGCTTCGCGCACGGCGCGTTCTGCCCAGTCGGCATTGCGACCGCGCAGTTCGGCAAGTCCGCGAATATAGGCGACTGCGTCGTTGACGGCTTTCGCTTCACTGGCATTACGTGGTGACTGCGGCTGCCTGCCGGGCTCGCCCGGTTCATCCTTGCCCGGTTCCGTCTCGCCATCGAAAGGGCTTCCGCCAAGCGAAATCGGTGTGGCTGCGCCCAGATTGGTGCCCGGGGCCATGGCTGCAATGTGGCTGGCGTAGAGAATATATGTACCGGCACTGGCAGCACGTGCGCCGCTCGGTGCCACAAAACCTGCCACGGGCACTGGCGAGGCGATGATCGCGCGGATGATGTCGCGCATCGAAGTGTCAAGGCCACCGGGCGTGTCCATCTGCAGGACGACCAGGCTCGCACTGGTTTCATCGCCATGTTGGAGACCGCGTTTCACATAGTCAGCCATCGCCGGTCCGACAGCACCGTTCAATTTCAGCACGATGGCAACGCGCTCTGCCGCAGACACAGAAGCTGTGGGGGCGAACGGCGAAATCAGGATCAACGACAAGGCGAGTATTGGCGACATTCGCCGCCAAATCCCTAAGCTCCTTGGCCTCTTCCATAGGATATTCATATTCGAGAATATATGGCGGGGCAGCCAAATGGTAAGGCGAACCACTTTTCCCGCCAAGCACGAACCTAACGACCGGTCCTAGGCTCCGTTCGTCTTTGATCGCTTTAGGCTGAGAAGACCACCCGTCGAATACTCCGATCGGCTCAAGGAATTGTCTGGGTGAGGCCGACGCCGATTGCCGAAATCGAATCCCGGCCATGGACGCATGACGGGAGGCTGTGGCATTCGCCATCAAGGGACTGCACGAGACGCAGGATAACGCCGCTTCATCCAAGAAGCGACGTTGAAGCCATACGCCTCACGCACATTAGGGTCCCACATTTGGGCGTTCATGCAACCTTTCTAAAGCATTAAGTATGGCGTCAAACAACGCCCAACAATCAGGAGCGCGAATAATTGAGCGAGTTCGAGTGTACGCGTGGCAACAGTGCGTTGCAAACCTTATCGAGCAAGATTTGTTACCTGATCATTGCTGTCATTTTGGTGGCCTTGTGGGCAGGGACGGCTAAGAAGCACGAAGCCCATCGGGCAGCAGTCGCTGAGGTTAACGGTCAATCCTAGCCCGAACGATCCCGTCAGGCTGCGAGCGAACGTCGACAGGGATTTGCTTTCCCTTTGGCTGCGAATTGACGGTTGCATTGCCGCGTTGCCCGCTCCAGAGCTCGCTTCAAACGGAAACCGTTGGGCGGTAGGACCGTTCGGCTTTCTCAGAACGTTGAAAGCAGAAGTCCCGAGCGAACAGCGCGCAGGCCCTTGCAGCCGCTCTCAACGGGGTGTTTCCATGCAGCCCAATCCGGATCAGCTCGCGTTGTCTAGCATCGGCCAGTCTATCGATTGCGATCAGTTCCCTTCCGCAGATTGAATGCCGGCGCTTCTGACGCTATACACCGTCAGAGAGATTGGCACACTTGAACGGAGGTGAGGAGATGGATCTCGCCCAATATGCGGATAACGGGCTGTTTGCACCGCGCAAGATCGCGGACGCCTTCCGCACGACCAGAGAAGAGATCGCCCGCACGGCCGGTCTCGGCAAGGACGCAATCCAACGCAAGGACCGTATCCGCTCCGGCAAGACGCAGCGGCGTCTGCGCGAGATGATCGAAGTCGTCAACAAGGTCGAGCCGCGTTTCGGCTCGCCTCTGATGGCCTATGCCTGGTACCGCTCAGAGCCCCTGTCCGGCTTCTCGGGCCAGACAGCCATGCAGCTGGTGCGCGACGGCCGTTCGGATGAGGTGCTCGATTATATCGACGCGGTCGACGCCGGCATACATGCATAGTTCCAGCCAATGCGATATGAAGGCAAGCTCTTCCGGGCGGTGAACCCGATCTATGCTCGCCAGCCACTCTCGGGTCGGGGAGCCGAACTCTATGGTGGCCGGTTCAATCCAAAGCGGATGCCGGCACTCTACACGTCGCTATCAGTGATGACCGCGTTGCGCGAGGCCAATCAGGTCGGCAACCTGCAGCCTACAACGCTCGTCTCCTATGACGCTTTTTTCCGAGCGCGTCTTCGATAGTCGCGACGAAGATGCGCTCAAGGCCGAAGGGATGGACGCCGCCGCAATGTCAGATCCGACGTGGCGCGACCAGATGAAGGCCAGCGGCGAGGCTAGAACGCAGAGCTTCGCCAGGCGGCTCGCCGCCGCCGGCTATCATGGTCTGCTCGTCCGAAGCTTCGCCGCGGGCGCGACCGGCGAGGATCTGAACCTTGTCCTTTGGGAATGGACTGAGCGCGCGCCGGCGCGACTGATCTTGATCGACGACGAGAACCGCCTAGGTCGTCCGGAATAGCTCGTCCAACTCATGGGAAGCGAAGCTCACGCGGCCGCCACGTGCCTGCGCTGTCTAACATGTCGCTCTTCTTAGGTGGAACTTCGTTTCGGATTGAGCAGGTTGCGCTTCGGCATCTTTGGGCAATTGCTCGAAGTCGTGAAAAGCTTGATAAACAACGAAAACCCGCACGCAGTCTGTAGAAGGATCACCGCCAAACTGTCGAGTATTCGCACAGCCCGCACCGACCGTTTGCGCGCTATCCACGGCCTTCGGTCAAGGCCGTGGATGATTGTCATTCTGCAGCAGTAAGTGTGGCCAGCTATTTGGCAGCTATTGCCTGGTTGGTCTTGTCGACGTCGGCGCTCATCGCCGCATAGGTTTCGTCGAGCGAGAGTTCGCCGACGATCAACTGGCTCATTCTCTGGACGATCAACTGGTAGATCGCTGAGGATCCCTTCATGCGCTCCATGTCGCGCGCTGCCTGCGGCACGTTCTTGCGGCTCGCCAGGAAGACGGCCATCGCATCCTTAGCATTGTTGCTCGCGAGCTTGTACTGCGGGTTCTTGATGTCGGCGCCTGTCAGAATGACGTAATTCTCGGCGACCTCACGCTGAATTTTTTCCGAACCGAGAAACTCGATGAACGCGGCGACGGTCTGCGGATACTTGGTGCGCTTGAAGCCAACAATCGCGGTGCCGCCCGGCATGGCGTAGCAGCCGGCATCGCCGCACGGCGCGCTGATCGCGGTCCAATCGAAAGCATCGCCAATCTTCTGCTGGAACGGGTTCACCATCCAGTTGCCGGCAAGATAGGTCACGACGTTACCGTTGACGAATTCGTCGCCCATATTCTTGTACTGGGATCCGCCGGCCGCTCCCCACATTTCCTTCGGGAAGGAACCATCCTGTGTCCAGTTGTAAAGATCCGCAATGTAACGCTTGGCGGCATCGTCGGGAAACGAGAACTTGCCGTCCTTGACGTAGGTCGCTCCATACGAAAATGCGGCGCCGGAAAAGCGATGCCCCGATCGATCCATCGTGAAGGGAATTTGAGCACCTGTGGCCTTGGCAACACGCGCGGACGCTTCCACGATTTCCTTCAACGTGGCGCCGGACTTCGGAAGCGGTTCGCCTGCCTGTTCGAAAAGCGTCTTGTTTACAAACGGCAGATTGAATGTCTGCGACGCGACATATCCGTTGATCGACTGCGGATCATTGACGCCCGGGAAGCGAAGAATGTTGAGGCTGTCGCCATGCAGCTTGGCGAAGCCTTCGGGATCTTTCATGTAAGGACGCATGTCGAGGTAATATGGCGCGAGCTGCCAGTCGGAAATCTTGGCGACATCCGGGCCCTCGCCGACGGCAAGCTGCACAGGCAGCTGCTTGGAAACGGCGTCATAGCCGGACGACACAAAGTTGACCTTGACGTCGGGATGCGCGGCCTCGAATTCTTTGCTCAGTCCTTCCATTCGCTCGACGTAAGCCTGGTCGTCGTCGGTGAACAGGAACGTAATCGTCTTGGTTTCCGCCATGGCCATGCTGGACCACGCGAAGGAACCGGCCGTCAGAGCGAGCCCGAATGCTGCCGAAAGAGAGTGCTTCATTTCCATCCTCCCATGAAAACATTTTCATAAATCGCGATTGGGATCGTCGATAAACGAATTTCATATACTTGACATTCCTGTCGTCAAGCTATTTTCTCCGGCAATTATGCGGTTACTACAGCAAAACTCAAAAAGAAACCCGCATAAAATTGGAAATGAAAACATTTTCATTCGGTTGCGGAGGAGGCGATCTGTGAACGAAGGGCCGGGCATCGAGGCGCCTGCATACTCTGTTGGTGAAGGTCAGACCGTGACGGCTTGGGCGGTTTCTGACCTCATCGCCAGCTATTTTCCAGGTATCGCTGCGCCGGCGGAAGATCGCGTCGACTATCGTTTCGTCAATGGTTTCGTCGACGTCGGGGATCTGCCGTGCCGCAAGGCTTTCTGGTCAACAATGGTCGGGCGGGAACTCGTTGCCGATACCTCGTGGCCGACAAAGAGCCTCTACCTACCGGGCTCAAACCGCCGCGTCGAGTTCACCGGGTTCTGGCACGTGCCGACCCATCTGCGTCGATGGCTGAGGGGCACCTTCAGGACGGCATCGCCCCGCCTCCTGCATCTCAGGCTCAAGACCTGCGGCGGGGTTCGCATATGGGTCAATGGGCAGGAAGCGGTGCGTTTCGAACCGTTCAGGCGCAATCTGGAAAGTTCAACGGACATCGCTCTGTCGCTGGAAGCCGGCGACAACCAGATTCTCGTTCACTCCGAGGATCTTGCCGAACGCGACACGACCTGGTTCTTCGAACTTGAAGTACTGGACAAGGAGCCGCTATGCGTGCTGTTGCCTGTGGCGCTGGATCAGGACGAAATCCGCGAACTGGAAAACCTTGCGCGCGGCGTGCGCCCTGCACGCGACGTCTTCGTCGACCAGCCATTGGAACTGGTATTCGATACCGCACCCCAGCGCGACGTGCCGGTGGAGCTGAAGGTCATCGGCCACGGCCATGAGCGGCCTGTTCTCGCACATTCTCTCTTGACCCTGCGTGCCCATCAAAGCCGTCTGATAGCCGATAATGTGTGCCGCATTGCAGATGGCTATCACGGCGTGCATCTGACGATCGGCAGCGGGCCGGGATCGGTCACGCGCGTCATCGATGCCGCCTTTCTTGCAAACATTTCTCCATCGTCACTCAAGGCGAAACTGAAGGATCGCAAGCGGCAAGCGCTCGAATACAGCGCCCGCTTCGGAGCTGATCGCGTGGCGCGCATCATTGCAATGATGGAAACCGGCTACCAAGACCAGGCGAGCTTTGACCGCATCATGGAAGCAACGCTCGCCTCAATCGATGCGCGTGAAGATTGCTCGGATTTCATCATGGTGCCGCTTCTTTGGCTGCTTGGCGCCTATGCCGCTCAAATGCCGGCCGACACCGTCGATCGCATAAAGCGCTCCGTTCTGTCCTACCGCTATTGGGTCGACGAGCCGGGCAATGACGCAATGTGGTTTTGGAGCGAAAACCACGTGCTGTGCTTTCACACAAGCCAGCTGTTGGCAGGGCTGTTCTTGCCGGAGGAGACCTTTTCAGCTTCGGGCAGGACAGGAAGTGAGCAGGCAGAGCTTGCCGCCGCGCGTCTGGCGCGCTGGTTCGACAGCGTGGAAGCACACGGCCTTGCGGAATGGAATTCAGCGGCATACTACCCGGTCGACTTCATCGGGCTGCTGGCGCTGGAGCGCTGGGCTGAGGCGTCGATTGCCGACCGCGCACGTGCGCAGCTCGATCTCATTTTCCGGATGATCGCTCTGCACACGCTTTCGGGTGTTCCGGCTGGATCGCAGGGCCGCGCCTATGACAAGGAGCTGCGCGCCGGCCCTTTGACCGAGCTCGCCCCCTTTGCACAAGTCGCTTTCGGAACCGGTTGGCTCAACAGCGGGGTGGCCTCGTTGCCGTTGTTTTGCGCGAGCAGCTACGAACCGCCTGCCGATCTCGCCGATCTTGCAAACCTGGTTGCGGGCAGAAGCGTGGAGGCCCGCTATAGTCAGGGCCTGGAGAGCGCAAAGCTCGTCCTCTTCAAGAACGAAGCGGCACAGCTTTCGACCGTCATCGATCACAAGACCGGGCAGAAGGGACATCAGCAGCATGTCATCGATGTGCGCCTGGCTGGCCATCCCATGGCAAGGCTCTGGATCAACCATCCTGGCGAAGATGATCCATGGGGCAACCAAAGGCCGTCCTATTGGGCCGGCAACGGCATTCTGCCGCGCGTCGCCCAGTATCGTGACGTCGCCCTTCTGATTGAGGAAACCCGCGACGCACGGCATGCATGGACGCACGCCTATATCGGCCGCGACGGTCTGGACGATCTCGTCATCGACGCCAATTGGCTGATGGCGCGCTCGGGCAACGGTTTTTCTGCCATCTACGCATCGAACGGACTGGACCTGATCTCGGACGGTCCAACGGCTGGCCGCGAAGTGCGTTCCTATGGGTCGCTTTGTGGCTGGGCAGCAATTGTCGGATGCGGCGATGGCGACGCGTTCACGACCTTCGTCGAGCGCATCCGCCAGACGGGAGTCTCCTTCGACCGTGAGCGTCGACGTCTTGAGCTGACGCCAGGGGGCGGTCCGGCCATCAGTCTGTCTTATGCCGACGGGCTGTCGCTCGGTGGGCAGGCCAGGCCCTTCGCTTACGATCAACCACACCCAATCCTTACCTACGACAGTGCAGCATCCGACGCTGGCACTGAAGGACCGTTCTACTCTTGAATATAGGTGCCAGCATGAACCCAACATCTGTCGACAATGCCGTCCTCCTTTCGACCATCGATCGGGTCGCGATGGCTTTCAGCCGTCTCAAGGGCATTCGGGAAGGCCTGGTGACCGCCGAGTCCACCTCGGGGATCCAGTTCGACGAGTGGGATTGGGAAGTCGGCGTTGGTCTTTACGGCTTCCTAAGACGCGCGATTTCCACCAATGATCAAAAAGCGCTCCAGGACCTTGTGGCGTGGTACAGCAGCCAGATCGAGCGGGGCCTACCGCCACGCCAGATCAACAGCACGGCTCCGATGCTGCCGCTTGCCATCCTCGTTCAGCATGTCGATCGTCCCGATTTTCGCGCCCTTGTCGAAGACTGGGCCGAATGGTTGGTGAAGGAACTGCCCAAAACCGAGGACGGTGGCTTTCAACACGTTGTCAAAGAACGCCTCAACGAGGGCGAGCTTTGGGACGACACGCTGTTCATGGCCTGCCTCTTTCTCGCGCGCGCTGGCGTGCTTTGCAAACGCAGCGAATGGATCGACGAAGCTGTCTATCAGTTCGTGATCCACACGCGCTACCTGTCGGATCCGGTGAGTGGGCTATGGTATCATGGCTGGACCTTCAATGGACGGCACAATTTTGCCAATGCCTTTTGGGCTCGCGGCAATGCCTGGATCACGGTGGCCATCCCGGAGCTGTTCGAGCTTGTGCCGATGCTGGGGGAAAAGGACCGGCGTTACCTTTCCAATGTTCTTGCCAGCCAGGTACGTTCGCTTAAGGCGTGTCAGAGGCCGGACGGAATGTTCACAACCTTGTTGGACGACCCCTCGTCGCCACTGGAGACATCAGCCACCGCCGGAATTGCCTACGGCATCCTGCGTGGCGTCGATGCCGGCATTCTGGATACCAACGACCGGATCTACGCCGAGCGGGCGCTTTCGGCCGTGCTGGCGCGCATCGACGAGGAAGGTGTGGTCCATGGTGTTTCGGACGGCACACCGATGGGCCACGACCTCGATTTCTATCGGCGCATACCGAATGTGCCGACGCCTTACGGCCAGGCGCTCACCATGCTGCTCCTGACGGAAGTCCTTCTGGAGCGCGGTCTCCAGCAATGAGCGCGGCATCTCCAATCTCGATTGATGCGGCCGGCAGCGACGATACCGCTCGACTACAAGCAGCGATCGACAAAGCGTCGGCTTCAGGCGGCGGGCGCGTGGTGCTTGAGGCCGGCATCCATATTTGCCGGGGGCTCCAGCTCAAATCCGGCGTGGATCTTCATCTGGCCGCCGGCGCGATCCTGCGTCCGGTCGCGGACTATGACGCCTATGCACATACGACCGTTTCGGTCATTGCAGAAAAATCAAACCGCGGCATGATCGTCGCCAAAAATGCGCGGCGGATAAGCCTGACCGGCTTCGGCCGCCTCGAAGCCGGTTGCGACAGCTTCATCGTCGGCGACGACAAGACGGTCGGGACATTCATCCCGGCCGATTTTCGACCGCGCGTTGTCGTCTTCGAGGCGTGTGACGGGGTTGAGATCAGTTCCATCCATATATGCCGCTCGCCGATGTGGACGCTGCACTTTGTCGACTGCACGGACGTTGCGGTCAGGGGAGTGAGGATCGAGAACGACCATCGTCTTCCCAATACGGACGGTATTGTTCTCGATGCATGCCGCGGCGCCATCATCGAAGATTGCCTGATATCGACCGCGGACGACGGCATTTGCCTGAAGACGAGTATGGGTCCGGCGGGTGCCGCCATAGGGCAATGCGAAAATATTCTCGTTCGCCGATGCTCGATCCAAAGCTTGAGTTGCGCCCTTAAGATCGGAACGGAAACGCATGGCGATATCACAAATGCCGTATTCGAGGATTGCAATGTCTCGGCCTCCAACCGTGCGCTCGGCGTTTTCTCGCGCGACGGCGGTCGGATATCGAACGTCAGATTTTTAAGAATTGGAGTAGAGTGCCATGAAACGCTCGACGGCTTCTGGGGTTCGGGAGAAGCCTTGACGATCAATGTTGTCGACCGCGTCGCGGCGCGGACTGCCGGGGCGATCGAGAACCTGATCGTCGAAGATATAACCGGCCGAATGGAGGGGGCGATCACTTTGATTTCGACGTCTTCCGCCGGCATTCGAAACATCCGGCTGGCGCGCATAAACCTGGTCCAGCAGCCCGGGCAACTGGGCACAGGGCAATTCTATGACCTGCGCCCGACGAATGCGGATTTGGCGCCGCGCGCCGATGGAGGCGGGCGCGCCAATGCCTGGACGCGCGGTTCGGACGGACGGGTGATCGGTCTTGAGCGCTATCCGGGAGGGATGCCAGCCGCCTATCTTTCCGGGGTCACGGGTATCTTTCTGGAAGAGGTGCTCATCAAAAGGCCAGCACCCCTGCCGCAGGGATGGAACAAGATTGACGTCGCCTTCGAAACGGCGGCACCTGATGGGAGCAGGACATGGCAGAACTGAAGCTTTCCACCGTCAACAAGTCATATGGCGCCATCAAGGTCCTGCATGATGTGGAACTTGATATCAAGGATGGCGAGTTCGTCGTTTTTGTGGGTCCCTCCGGATGCGGCAAGTCGACCTTGCTGCGCATCATCGCGGGTCTCGAAGACATAACATCCGGCGCAATCTCAATCGGAGGGCGCAATGTAGGCCAGCTTTCGCCCGCCGAACGCAAGATCGCCATGGTCTTCCAGTCCTACGCGCTTTATCCGCATATGAGCGTTCGCAAGAACCTCGCTTTCGGCTTGGAGAACCTCAAGTTCAAGCGCGTCGAGATCGAGGCGCGGATTGCCGAAGCGGCCAGGATGCTGGCAATCGAACCCTATCTGGACCGGCGTCCGAAGCAACTTTCAGGCGGGCAGCGCCAGCGCGTGGCGATCGGCCGGGCAATCGTGCGCGAACCCGACATCTTTCTCTTCGACGAGCCGCTTTCGAACCTCGACGCCGCACTGCGCGTCCAGACGCGAGCCGAGATCACAAAACTCCATCGTGAGATCAAAACCACGATGATCTACGTCACCCATGACCAGGTCGAGGCGATGACGATGGCCGACAAGATCGTCGTGCTGCGCAGCGGACAGGTAGAGCAGGTGGGCGCCCCGCTGGAATTGTTTGATCACCCGCGAAATCTCTTTGTGGCAGGCTTTCTCGGTTCTCCACGCATGAATATCATAAAGGGTAAGGTCGCCAGTATCGGGGAAAGCGGCGTTATCGTCGACGTCGGCAACGGCGGCAAGCTGATCAGTGACGTGGACCTTTCCGGGATTCAGGTCGGCCAGGCAGTGCTTGCCGGCGTCAGGCCCGCGCATTTTTCACGCTCCGGTCAAGATGGGTTGCCGTTCGTCGTCCAGTATCATGAGGGGCTTGGAACCGAAACCTATGTCTATGGCAACCTGGAGGGGCAAGACGAGCAGATCATCATTCACGAGCCAGGTCATTTCGCGCCGTCACCAGGTGACCGCGTCCTGATCAACTCCATGCCTGTGCGCGTTCATCTCTTCGATCCTGAAAGCGGCCTGGCGTTTGGCCGGCGGCAAGGCCAAGGGAGGCGCTGATATGACGACGCCCAAGAAAGGTGCGGTCCTTTATCAGGCAGGCGAAACGATCATGCGAGTGATCGAGGCCCCCGTAAACGGAATGGAGCGCGTGCTTGGCCGGAAACGCATGCCATGGCTGTTTCTGGCACCGAATTTGGTTCTGTTCGGCATATTCACGTTCCTCCCCATCGCAATCGCCGTGGGTTACGCCTTTACGGGCGGGACGAACCTTTTCGTGTCGGACCGGCCGTTTGTCGGCTTGGACAATTTTCGCACCCTGCTTGCCTGCGATGACTATCTGAGGCCCGGAACTTGCCGGGAATCGCTTTTCTGGACGGCTGTGTGGAATACGCTTTGGTTCGTGGCATTCAACGTCGTCGCAACATTGCTCGTCGCCCTTGTAACAGCACTGATACTCAATCGAGCAATCGCCGCGCGAGGCTTCTTTAGAGCAATCTTCTTCTATCCGGTATTGCTGTCTCCCGTCGTCATCGGCCTGATCTGGAAATGGTTCCTTGATCGGAATGGGCTGCTGAACGCCTTCCTGCAGATGGTCGGCGTACCCCCGGAAATCTTCCTTTTGGATGTCGGTTGGTCGCGCTTCTTCGTCGTGGTCGTCTCCGTCTGGTTTCACATGGGTTTTTACACCCTCATCCTCCTTGCCGGTCTCCAGGCCATCCCGAAGGAGCTTTATGAAGCCGCCTCAATCGATGCAGCCTCGCCTCGCCGCACGCTCTTCAGGATCACGCTGCCCCTGCTGGGGCCGAACCTTCTGGTCGTTCTGATACTTCTGATGATCAGGTCCGTCCAGATTTTCGACGAAGCCTGGGTTCTTACGAATGGCGGTGGCCCGGGCACAGCCAACAGCTTTATCGTGCAATACATCTACCAGATGGCTTTCAGCAGCGATCTGCGCCTCTTCGGCCTTGCATCCGCGGCATCGGTTCTCATGGGATTGGTGCTTTTGGTACTGACGCTGATACAGCTGCGCCTTGGCCGGCGAATGGAGTCATAAAATGAATAGCCTTATGAATCCCATCAGCTTTCTCACGCGCACGCGCCGGGCCGGACGCATCGATATGACCGACATACTGTCATGGATCTGGCTATTTGCCGGAACCCTTGCGGTGCTTGTTCCCGTTGTCTGGGCGGGCCTTTCCTCTCTGAAGCCGGCGGCTGAGATCACCCGGTTTCCGCCGACGCTGCTTCCCCGCGCTGCCGTCGAGCAGACTGTAGCGGGATTCGACAAGCCGCTTAGCCTTTGGCAGGTCACCATTGACGGTGAGAAGCGCGAAATGGCGATGGTCCGCCGTATCGGTCTCAAAGCCCAAATGGTTGACCCTGTCAGTCCGCAAAAGCCCGTCAGCGTCGATGTAAAGAGTATCACGCCCGTGCAGCGGTTGACCGTGGCCACCCAAAACTACGCCGATCCATTGACGCGTTTCAACTTCCTGACCTTCCTCAAGAACTCGGTGTTCGTCACGTTCGTCGCAACGGTTTTGACACTCCTGGTCAACGCCATGGCAGCTTTCGCATTGTCGAAATACCGGTTTCGCGGCGACAAGACGGTTTTCGTGATCATCATTTCAACCTTGATGATCCCACTCGCCGTCGTCATGGTCCCGGCATATCTGGTGGTCGTTGGCGTTGGTCTTGCCGATAACCTGTGGGGCGTCATCCTTCCGACGATCGCCTCTCCGACGGCCGTGTTTTTGCTGCGACAATATATGCTGACAATTCCCGATGAACTCATTGAGGCTGCACGCGTTGATGCGGCCAGCGAATTTTGCATCTTCTGGCGAATCATTTTGCCGCTGACGGCACCTGCCTTGGCGGTGCTGGCGATCTTCTCCGTCCTTTGGCGCTGGAATGATTTCCTCTGGCCGCTTATTGTCCTCAATAGTCGAGAGAATTTTACACTGCAGGTCGGCCTGAATGCATTTCAGGGAGAATTCTCGGTCCAGTGGCATTACATCCTTGCGATGACTTTTCTCAGCCTGCTCCCTGTGACGATCGTGTTCGTGTTTCTGCAGAAATACATCACCACAGGTATTGCCGGAACCGGGATGAAGTGATCCCGGTCAGCGTGGCGACGCAATGCTGCCACGCAAAACGAGATGGCATCCCAGTTCCAGGCGGTGAGCCGGCCGCTGCGGATCATTGGCGATCAGACGCTGTTCGATCAGGGACAAGGCAGCAGCGCCGAGCCTGTCGGCCGGTACACTGATCGTCGACAATGGCGGACGACTGAACTCGCCTCGGACGATATCATCGAATCCCAGCACGGAAATCGCCTCCGGCACGCGAATGTCACGATCAGCCAATGCCTTCAGGCATCCAAGCGCCAGATTGTCGGCGGCGCAAAAGATGGCGGTCGCCCCGCGCATTTCAGGATCCTGATCAAGCAGCGCATTGATGGCCGCCTCGCCATGTCTGGGTTCATATCCTTCAGCCTCAAGGATCATGCCGTCCAGAATAGGAAGCTGCGCGGCAAGAAACGCGTCGGAAAAGCCGTCATATCTGCGCTGGATCGTCGTGCGGCCCTTCCAGGTCAGGTGCAGAATTCGACGATGTCCGAGCGCGAGCAGATGTTCGATAGCCAGTCGCGCTCCGAAGCGGTTTTCCGGCGTGACCGTATCGACCAGCATGGCCGGATCCTCGCCGTTTATGATGACGACGGGCATGCCGGCAGAAGCAAGACTTCGGATGAGTTCCGGCTGATCGTCGTTCAAGATCACGATACCATCAGCACGCTCCGAAAGCGCAATCTGTCTTACCTGATTACCATCGATTCTCCGGCCGGTGCTGACAAAGGGTACGGTTCTGATCCCGCGTCGCTCACATTCCTTCCGAAGGCCGTTGAGGATCGTCCAACTCACCAAGTTGAGGTCACTTTGCGGAGCGGCATCGTCGGGAATTGCAAGAAGCAAGACGCGCAACGCGGCAATTGTCGCCCTCTTCCTTCGGCGCTCGAGATAACCCAGACGTTTTGCTGAATTCAAAACCCTCTCACGCACTTCGATCGTGAGTGGGGCGGTTCCGTTCAGGGCGTGCGAGGCCGTGCTGAGGGACACATCCGCATCGCGCGCGACATCTTTGAGATTGACTTTGCGTTCCACTTTTCCGTCACGAGTTCTAATCGCGCCTTCGAAGGCATGTGAGCTAACTCGATGTTTTTACATAAAAACTTTCAAAAAGCCATGTGTATTATGCCAATAATTTGCCGTTCTCCGACGAAGATCGACCGCAAAGCTGCCGAAGGAGATCTGGTCGCGGCGATCTTTGCGGTCGCCGCAACGCTGAGGTGGGTCGGTCTTCCGTCGTTGCTCGGGCTGGCGGAGGACGTCGAGGAAGGCCTGGCGCCCTGCGATCTCTGCTTTCGTCACGACCGTTCATGGCATAGATCGAAGCGCTGCCGACGAGGGTGTTGTGGCGCTCGGAGCCGCAATATTGGCGCCCATGCCGTCCGAGAGCCCGAGTAGAGGAAAGGACGACCTCGTAAGGACTTGACCAAGAGGCTTGGCTTCGGGAAGCGTGCGCGCATCAGGCGACTTCCTGCCCCGCCAATTGGTCAAACAATTTTTCCACGTGCGACGACGGGCCAGATGTCCGGTCCAGTCCGATCGCCACTCGTCACCATGACCGCGTCAACCATATTGGTGACGACGCAGACATGATTTGGCACGATCCGCACCTTGTCCCCGACCTTAAGGCCGATCGCGCCCCTGCTGACCAGCCTTCCATGCTCTTCCGAAAGCTGGTCGATCGTAACGTCGTCGCGTCCGAGCACATGACCGTAACCTGCAAGGCCGAGCAAGTCTGAGGTCAGCGTCTTGGATCCGGCGTCGATCACGGCTCGATCCGGTGCGGGAACGGAGACGACGGTGGCGAGCACGTTCAGTGCACAGTCCTCCCAGCCGCAGACGCCGCGCGCCACGAGCGATCGGTCATTGTAGACATAGGTTCCGGGACGATACTCCGTCGTTATCGGGGACTCGGCCGCATGCATCATGGACGGCGTACCGCCTGAGGAAACAACCGGAACGGTGAGGCCGCGCGCATTGATGCGAGTAGTGGCCTGCCGCATGAAACGTTCGACCTGCGCCTCGCCGCCTGCCGGCGGATAAGTCATCAACCCGCCGAAAACGAGGCCGGGAGCCGCCTGGATCGCGACAGCCAAGTTCTCGGCCTCCTCGACCGTGGCTACGCCGCAGCGGTTTGCGCCCGTATTACATTCCACGAGCACCGCCAGCGGCGCAGGCGCGGCATGGAAGGCCGACGACAACCCGTCGACGACCGCGCGGCTATCGGCGACGACCGACAGATTTACTTTTTCGGCCAACGCCTTCAGGCGCTCCAGCTTGGCCGCACCCATAATATTGTAGGTGATCAGTACGTCGCGTATGGCGTTGCTGCCGCAAACCATCGCCTCGGCTTCCGAAACCTTCTGGCAGGTGATGCCGATCGCGCCCGCTGCAAGCTGCATCTCTGCGACGGCTGGCAACTTGTGTGTCTTGATGTGAGGGCGCACACGCAGACCGTGGCTGTCTGCATAATCCTGGAAGCGCTGGATGTTCCGCTTCGCGATGTCGAGATCGATAAGCACCGCCGGCGTGTCGATCGCCGTCAAATCTTTAGACGAGAAGGGCATGGGAGCCTCTGAAAACCGTATGGGAATGCTGCACTGCCGGAAACCTGTCGTCAATCGACGCTGCATCTTTATGGCAGAACCTATTGACAAGTCATTCCTCATACCTCTTGATATGTCAATCCAATAACACAGACACATGTCCGATATATTGGATTATCAGAAAAACGGTCAATCAAGGGGAACACGATGACCAATTCCGTCCTCGCCGGCACGATGTCGCTGGCCGTCGCCACAGCTCTGTTTTCCACCCCCGTCCTCGCCGATGGCAGCAAGCTCGACGAAGTGCTCGCCCGCGGCCATCTTGTCCTTGGCACGGGTAGCACCAACGCGCCCTGGCACTTCAAGAGCGCAGACGACAAGCTTCAGGGCTTCGACGTCGATATGGGTCATATCATCGCCAAGGCACTCTTCGGCGATCCCGAAAAAATCGAATATGTGAACCAGTCCTCCGACGCCCGCATACCAAACATAACGACAGGCAAGGTCGACATCACCTGCCAATTCATGACCGTAACTGGCGAACGCGCTCAGCAGGTTGCCTTCACCATTCCTTACTATCGCGAAGGTGTGGGTCTGATGCTCAAAGCGGACGGAAAATATGCTGATTATGCCGCACTGAAGGCGGCTGGTTCGTCCGTCACCGTCTCGGTCCTGCAAAATGTCTATGCCGAGGCCATGGTGCATGCTGCTCTGCCGGAGGCGAAGGTAGACCAGTATGAATCCGTGGACCTCATTTATCAGGCGCTGGAATCTGGACGCGCCGATACAGTTGCGACAGACCAGTCTTCGCTCGCCTGGTACATGACGCAGAATCCGGACCGTTACAAGGATGCCGGCTACGGCTGGAACCCGCAAACCTACGCCTGCGGCGTCAAGCGCGGCGATCAGGATTGGCTGAACTTCGTCAACACCGCTCTGCACGAAGCCATGACCGGCGTTGAGTTCGACGCTTACGCCAAGTCTTTCAAAACCTGGTTCGGCAAAGATCTAACCCCGCCTCAGATCGGCTTCCCGGTCGAATTCAAATAACAGCCGTGTGGAGCGGGACCTGTTTCCCGCTCCCTCGGCCTCAGGGGAAGGCACGCCATGGGTTACACTCTGAATTTCGCCGCCGTTTGGCGTAATTTCGATTTTCTGTTGAGCGGGCTCGCGCTGAGCCTTGGCCTTGCGGTGATCTCGATCGTGATTGGAGCGGTGATCGGCCTGTTTTCGGCCTTCGCACTGACGGCGAAGAACCGCTACGGGCTCGCAGCAGCGCAGGTCTATGTCACGGTGATCCGCAACCTGCCGATCCTCGTTCTGGTGCTATTTGCCTATTTCGCGCTGCCGCAGATGGGCGTCCGCCTCGATAAATTGGAAAGCTTCGTGCTGGTTTTGTCCCTATACTCGGGTGCTTATCTCGCCGAAGTATTCCGGGCCGGATTATTGTCAATTCCGGCAGGTCTGACGGAAGCCGGGCTCGCCATCGGCCTGACGGGGTTGCAGATCCGCAGTTCCATCATTGCTCCACTGATGCTGCGTAACGTGCTGCCGTCTCTGTCTTCAACGATCATTTCGCTCTTCAAGGACACTTCGCTCGCCGCCGCCATCGCCGTGCCCGAGCTGACATTTGCGGCCCGCAAGATCAACGTCGAGAGCTTCCGCGTCGTAGAAACCTGGATGGTCACGTCCGCCCTCTATGTCGCAACCTGTTTTTTCATCGCCGCCTTGATGCGTTTCGTCGAGGGCCGCCTGGCCCTGCCGAGGTAAGCCCGGATGTCCCACACCTTTCTCGAGCAACTCTGGATCGCCCGATACGTCATCATGAACGGCCTCGCCATGACTGTGTCGATCTCTCTGCTGGCCATCCTGGCGGGTTCCGTACTCGGCGTTTTCGTCGGCTTGGCGCTCGTCTACGGCGGCACTGTTTTGCGCTTAGTGGTCCGCGCCTATACGGACGTTATTCGCGGCACGCCGGTGCTCGTGCTCGTACTGGCGAGCTATTACGTCTCCGCAGCCGCCGGAGTTGATCTCGGGCCGTTTTCGGCAGGTGTCCTCGCACTTGCGATCTTCTGCTCCTCGCATGTCGGCGAAATCGTGCGTGGAGCCCTTCAGGCAATCCCCAAGGGACAGACCGAAGCCGCCAAGGCGATCGGCCTGACCTTCACTCAGACCTTCACCTCCGTGCTATGGCCGCAGGCCATGCGCCAGTGCTTGCCGTCCTGGGTGAACACGGCGGCCGAGATGGTAAAGGCCTCAACCCTGCTTTCTGTCATCGGTGTGGCGGAGCTTCTCCTGCGCACGCAGGAGATCATCTCCCGCAATTTCATGAGCCTGCAGTTCTATTTCCTGGCTGGCGCGCTTTATTTCATTGTCAACTACGGCATCGAGCAGTTCGGCAAATATGTCGAGCGCAAGACCGCCCTGCCGTCCTGAAGAGGCTTCCCCAATGGTCAAGACCATTCTCGACATCAAGGGTCTGCGTAAGACCTACGGCACCCACGAAGTCCTCAAGGGCGTCGATTGTAGCGTCCAGGAAGGTGAAGTCATTTCTATCATCGGCTCGTCCGGCTCTGGCAAGACGACTTTGCTTCGCTGCATCAACATGCTCGAAGAATTCCAAAGCGGCACGATTAGTCTGGACGGTGAGGAGATCGGCTATCGCGTCGAAGGCGTGACCCGGCGCCGCAAGAGCGAGAAAGAAATCGCACGCCAGCGTGCACTGACCGGCATGGCGTTTCAGCAGTTCAATCTCTTCCCCCACATGAGTGCGGCTGAAAACATCATGCTTGGTCTCGTCAAGGTGAAGAAAATGACGAAGCCGGAAGCCCGCGCCATTTCCGAAAAATGGCTCGACCGCGTTGGCCTCGCCGCTCGCATGGACCAATATCCCGGTCAGCTTTCCGGCGGCCAGCAGCAGCGCGTCGCGATCGCCCGTGCCATCGCCATGTCGCCGCGGCTGATGCTGTTTGATGAAGTGACCTCTGCGCTCGACCCTGAACTAGTGGGTGAAGTGCTTCAGGTCATCAAGGGGCTTGCCGCCGACGGCATGACCATGCTGCTCGTCACCCACGAGATGCGCTTCGCCTACGAAGTTTCGTCGCGTGTCATCTTCATGAACCAAGGCGTCATCTGCGAGGAAGGCGACCCGAAGAAAATGTTCGTCACTCCAAAGACAGAGCGGCTCGCTGAGTTTCTCAAAACCTCAAGTTTCAACTAGAAGAGAGATCCCATGACAATCAAGCGTTACGGTGCTGGCGAAACCGGGGCCGGCGGACAACCCCTGCCCTTTGCCCGGGCGACGGAAGCAGCAGGCTGGCTCTATGTCTCGGGCCAGGTTCCCATGGAAAAGGGCGAAATCGTGCCCGGCGGTATTGTCGCACAGAGTCGCAAGGCGATTGAGAACATGATCCGTATTCTCGACGAAGCCGGCTACGGTCTGGAGGATGTCGTGCGCGTTGGGGTATGGCTCGATGACCCCCGCGATTTCTGGAGCTTCAATGGCGTCTATGCTGAAATTTTTGGCGGGAATGCACCGGCACGTGCTTGTGTTCAGTCGCGGATGATGGTCGATTGCAAGGTGGAAGTCGATTGCGTGGCCTATCGCGCCGATCGCACCTGACAGCAACTCCGGAGAAGAACATGACGGAAGCCTCCGGCGACACGGTTTCACGACGGACGCGAGGACTGGATCGTGCCTTCGAGATTCTTGAGTTCCTGCGTGTGAAGCGTCGGCCGATGCGCCCGAATGAGATCGCTGCGGAAATCGGCGCGCCGCGCTCCTCAATCTACGAACTCGTCAACCTGCTGCTCAACCACGGAATGTTGGATTATCAGGGCGGCGACGGCAGGGTCTTTCTCGGCCGCCGCCTCTATTTCCTCGGCACCGCATATGCCGAGCAGTTCGACCTTATGCGCGAGTGCGATCGTATGCTGGTCCATCTCGCCGAGGAAACGCGTGAGACAGCGCAGATGTGTCTGCTCGAGGGCAACAAATATACGGTTGCAATGATGCGCGAGGGCATCCGGCCGTTCCGAATCTCCTCGAATGTCGGTGAACTCGTTTCCATTCCCTGGACCGCGTCAGGCCGCCTCCTGGTGTCAAACCTTTCGGATCAGGAAATCCTTGAACTTATCCCGCCGCAGGATTTCGTTTTGCCAAACGGCCGGCGGCTGGAGCCCGCGGATTTCATCGCCCAAGTGAGGCAGGCAGCACGCGATGGATATTTCACCTTCAATAGTGAAGTGGAGAATTTCACCCATTGTTTGGCTGTCCCGATTCATCAGGCTGATGGTGCCTGCATCGCCACGCTGTGCCTGGTTGCCCCGCGCGAAGACGGGCTGCGCAATCGCGCTGCCTATCTCGATAGCCTGTTGAACGCAGCACAAGAGATTTCCGAAAAGCTCGGATTCAATTCACTTTCAAGACGCGCTTCCACATCGCGCGTTTGAAGAGTAACAGCACTCCAGCCTCGATTTCGCGACGGCCGCACCGGTTGCGCTCAAGAGTGTGATACCCTTCCCGGGTTCCTAACCCTTGCCGATGAGATGGAAGATGGGCTAGAGACTACGATGCGTTTCGATCACAAGCGTGCCGATTGCGCGAATTGGAAAAGCGCGGCACCCCGCGCGCCCGCGAAAAAACCCAGGGCGAGGAAGACCTCGCTGACATGTAGATTTGTTGCAGATCGAAAAGCTGTTTTACCGAGCGCGAGTGGCCTTGTGGCGCACCAGGGCCGTCCTGGGGCGGGAGGCCACCGCTTGGCCCATGACGGTGGAAGTATCGCATCACATCGATGCATCCGAGCCTGACGCTGATGGGTTTTGTGACTACCATTACGAGTACGATGTGTTTGAGTTCACAGATGGGTCCGTGACCTTCTTAGCGCGTGCATATAGCGACGAGCCTGAAAAGGCGGCAATGATGGCGCGGATCGAAGGGCAAGACCATCATCTTCTGACAAGGCGGGATCTCTGTCATCCGCTGTTTATAAAGGCCGCAGCCTATCTGCGCGCAGGCGGCAAAACCGACCTCGATTGGCTTGACAGAAGGAGCCGCGCCTATGTCCCGTTGACGTAGGAGATTGGGGTGTGTCGCGGCAATAATTGTGTTCGCCGCTTGACTATAAAATAAAGCCAGCAACAAACGGCAGGACTTCGGCGCGGGCCGGTCTCAGATGTCGACGACCAGCCCCTTGGCTTTCAAGACGGCTTCAAGCTTGCTGACTTCGATCACCGACCTGCCCTGCTTATAGGCGTCGATATAGCCGGCTTCGGCATCCTCGCGGGCCTGCGATAGCCGGGCTGCCTCCTGGACTTCAGCGCGCCGGACAACGACCAGGCCATCGGCATCCCCTACGATGATATCGCCGGGATTAACGATCTCCCCACCGACGATGATCGGATCATTCACGGCGGCGATCGTTTCTTTGACGGTGCCCTTGATGCAAACACTGAGCGAGAAAACCGGGAAGCCGAGTTCCCTCAGCTGAAGCGTATCGCGCACTCCGGTATCGGTCACCAGTCCGCCGATGCCCTTGGCAAGGCAGGCATTGGCCAGCACGTCGCCGAAAGAGCCGGCTTCCTCGTATTCGCCGGCCGACACGACGATGATGTCGCCTGGCTTTGCGTAGTTGATGGCGAGCTGCAGCATGATGTTGTCACGCGGCGCGCATTTCACGGTGAAGGCCGGACCGCACAGCTTCATGCGATAATCAACCGGCTTAAGGCGAGAGGAAAGTGCTCCCCTGCGTCCTTGAGCTTCATGGATTGTTGCCGGCGAGAATTTGGAAAGTGCCGCGACATCAGCCTTGCTTGGCCGTTCAGCGATGTCTCTGATGTGGATCATAAAAACCCCCTAGATAAGACCGGCGGCGAGCACGTCGCGCCGCCTGCAGTCTTCAGTGTTTTGCGATTAGGTTCTGGCCGCGCCGAGCGAGTGGCAATTTACGGGATCGGATCGAATTTCAGCTCGGAGAGCGATACGACCTTGTCGGTCCGCGTCATCTTGTATTCGGTGTTCTGGCCAAGCCACTTGTCCCAGATCTTGTTGAGCTCGCCCGACGTATCGAGCTTGCGAAGCACCTCGTTGATCTTGGCGGTCAGGTCCGGATTGTCCTTGGCCATACCGATGCCGATCGGCTGGTACAACATCGGCTCCTCGATCATCCGCATTTCTTTGCCCTTGGTCTTCGATTCATTGACGAACTTGGTCGTCGTCATGGTGTTGGCCACCATGCCCCTCGCCTTGCCCTGCTGAACGGCAAGATAGGCCGAAGCCGTGTCCTGGAATGTCAGGGGCTCGGACTTGTTGAGCTTGATCGACATTTCGGATGTGGAGCCCTTGGTCGAGGCAATTCTCTGACCCGCGAAATCCGCCTTGCTTTTGCCAGGATCGGAGGCCGGGACGATGAGCATTTCCTTCGCGAGATAGTAGGGATCACTGAACTGAATTTGCTCGGCCCGGCTCAATGTATAAGCGAGATTGGCAACGGTAATGTCGACACGGCCAAGCTTGACCTCCGGCACGCGCGCTTCGACCGAGACTGGCTTGATCTCGGCCTTGACGCCCAGTTCCTTGGCGATGGCGTTGCAAAGATCGACGTCGAAGCCAGCCATTTGACGCGTCTTCAGATCGGGGGACGCAAAGGGTGGAACGTCGGCAAAGGTCGCGCAGCGCAACGTTCCTGCGGATTTGATTTTCTCCAGCTGATCCGCTTTCGCCGGCGAGATCACATTTGCGCCAGCTAAGACGACACCCATGATAAGATATTTCCAGTTCATTGCTGTTCTCCTTTGTTATGATGATTAGTTTAATGCCGTAGATCGGCCAGGAAGCGCTGGGCACGAGGATGGCGCGGGCTCTTGAAGAAGCCTTCGGGAGACGCCGTCTCAAGGATCTGCCCCGCGTCGATAAACCAGATGCGGTCTGCGACATCACGCGCGAAGCCCATTTCGTGGGTGACGCAGAGCATGGTCATGCCCTCGGCTGCCAGGCTTTTCATGACGCTCAGCACTTCGCCAACCATTTCCGGATCGAGCGCGCTCGTGGGTTCATCGAAGAGCATCACCGGCGGCTCCATGGCGAGTGCGCGGGCAATGGCGACGCGCTGCTGCTGTCCGCCAGACAATTGACCTGGATAGGAATGGGCCTTGTCGGCCAGACCAACACGGTCGAGAAGCTTGTTCGCCTTGTCGCGCGCCGCGTCGGGCGCAACACCCTTCACCCTGATCGGCGACATCGACACGTTGTCGAGCACCGACAGATGCGGAAAAAGATTGAAGCTCTGGAACACGAAGCCGATGCGGCTACGAAGAAGATTGAGTTCTTTCGCACGCATTGGCGCGTGAATATTGCGCCCCTCGAGTGTTATCGATCCGCTGCTGATCTCCTCAAGCCGGTTGATGGTGCGGATCAGCGTGGACTTTCCCGAACCAGACGGTCCGCATATGACCACGACCTCTCCCTGGGACACTTCGGCATCAATGTCCTTCAAGACCGGATAGTCGCCATAGCTCTTGCAGACATTCGAAAGGCGGATCGTCTGCAATTCCTGCGTCGATGGAATTGAAGTGCTCATAGCTGCTCCGATACGATTTTTGAGGTCGCAACCAAGGGTGCTGCGCGCAGGCTGGATGGACCGGCGCGCCGGCGCGCGATGCGCCGCTCGAGACGATTTGCGACGTGGGTCAGGCTCCAGCAGATTGCGTAGTAGACAATCGCGAGAATGAGGAACACCTGGAAAGGCTGCGTCAGAAGCTGGTTGTTGACCTGACTGGCCGCGAAGGTGAGATCCGGCACGTTGATCACATATCCGAGCGTCGTGTCCTTGATTGTGGAGACAAACGTCGAGATGATGCTCGGTATCATGTTGTAGAGCGCCTGCGGCAGGATGATGTAGCGCATCGCACCAAGGTAACTGTGTCCAAGCGCTCGAGCGGCTTCCATTTGGCCGTGCCCGAGCGCGACAATCCCCGCACGGACCACTTCACTCAAGAAGGCGCCCTGATAGACCACAAGCGTCGTGAGCATGGTCACGAAACTCGGAACATCCGCCCCAGTCCAGAGCGGGACGAGGAAATAGCTCCAAAGGATGAGCATCAACAAAGGTACGCCGCGCGTGACATAGACGAGAGCGGTGACTGGCCAGCGCAGCATCGGCCATTTCGACAACCTGGCCAACGCGAAAAGAATGCTGACAGGAAAAGCGAGAGCGATGCTGAGTGCCGAAAGGATGAGAGTATTGGCGAGCCCGCCCAGCGGCCCGTTTGGATACTGGCCGATCAACAGCAGCAGCCAGTAGTCTTTGATGATCGCGATGATGTCGTTGATCATGCGCGTGCACTCCGTGCAGGATCTGCGCGCATCGAGAGGTAGGCGCCGCCGGTCATGATCAGGAGCGAGAAAAAGAGATAGAGAACCGTGCCGACCAGGTAGATTTCGAATGTCCTGAAGCTCAAGTTCTCAATTTCCTTCACGGCATGCGTGAGCTCCGATGCGCCGATGACGAGAGCAAGGCTGCTATTCTTGAAGAGGGAAACGCTGTGGTTTATGAGCGGCGGCAGCGCATTGCGAACACCCTGCGGCATGATCACGAAACGCATCGCCGAGATATAACTGTGCCCAAGGGCCTTGGCGGCTTCCATCTGACCAGGATTGACGGAGCGCAGGCCAGAACGCAGATCCTCGCTGAAATAGGCGGCCTGGCAAAGTCCCAGTCCGATAATCGCAAAGATGGCTTCGGCATTGTGGCCGGCGAGCCAGGTTATCCACCCCTGCGGCATCAGCGTGAATATGCCGAAATACCAAAGCATGAGCTGGACGAGGGTAGGAACGTTCCTATGATAGGACACATAGGCGGCGACAACCGGATCACCGAACCGCAGCGGTGAAAAACGCAGGCCCAAAAACAAAAGCGCGAGCGTCATCGCCAGCAGCCACGAACCTATATAGATGACGAACGTCATTTCGATGCCGTGCAGAAGCATCTCGACGTATTCCGGATTGCTCAAGATTGCCGAAAGATCGAAGCCGCTCACCGCTTCGGCTCCCCGGATTTGCCCGCCTCGGGAAAAGTCTTTTCCGGCTTGGCCGTCTGCAAGCCGCCCATCACCTGAAGCGTCGGCGTGATCTCCATGTGGCCGATATTCACCGCGACAGGCGCGGCGATTGCGAATGCGATCGCCTCCGCGATGTCAGCGGCCTGAGGCAATTCGAAACCGTCGATGAAGCGCTCGCGGACGCTCGGATCATCGCCGTGGACGTGGTTAAAGATGTCCGTTGCGACGCGGCCGGGACAGATTTCCGTCACCCGCACGCGCTTGCCGAATGCGTCGATCCGCAACTGGTTCGACAACATGGCAACACCTGCCTTGACAGCATGATACGTTGAATTGCCGCCGAAATTGTAGTTGCCGGCGATCGAGGAGATGTTGATGACGTGTCCGCAATCGCGCGCCACCATTCCAGGCACGATCAGACGGCAAAGGTGCAGGACGGCACGAAGATTGACGTCGACCAGGAGATCGATATCTCCTTCGTCCGCTTCGAGGAACTTCTTCGGCCGGTCGACGCCGGCATTGTTGACCAGAATGTCGAATTGCACACGGTTCGCGAGATCGGCAATTGCCGCCCGATCAGTCACATCAATGACGTGCGCAATGCAGCCCGTGCGCTCGGCCAGCTCCTTCAGGGCTCCGGTGCTGCGAGCGATCGCATGCACTTCGAGATTCTCTCGGCAAAGCCGCTCTACGACTGCGGCACCAATGCCGGAGGAAGCGCCGGTGACCAATGCGGTCCTGTAATCGGAGAATGGCATTTTGATCCCCTTGTCGTTGCTGTGGACAATAACGGAGCTTTAACGCCCTGCCTAAGACCGATTACTTTTGGAGTAATAAGCAACTTTTATGGAGATCGGCGGGCGACGGACGGACGATCCAAAACACCGGAATTATCGCCTTTATTGAGGGTGAAGACGGCTTTCGTCCAGGGTCGCTTTGCAAAACAGGGGCGCGTCTGTAAACATGCTCCAGCGAAGATCACACAATGCCAATTCCCCATGGATATAAGACGCCTCAAATCCTTCATCGTCATCGTGGACAGCGGCAGCATCACGCGTGCGGCGGACATCCTGCATCTTGCCCAGCCGGCACTGAGCCAGCAACTGGCGGCACTTGAGGAACATTTCGGCCAGAAACTGCTGATCCGCAGCCAGCAGGGCGTCACCATGACCGACGCAGGCCATGCGGTCTACCGGCATGCCCAGATCATCCTGCGTCAGATGGAACAGGCGCAGGCAGACGCCGCGGCCGCCGGTAATTCGCTTGCAGGGCGCGTTTCCGTGGGGCTCGTGCCGTTCAGCAGCGCCGCCACGCTGTCTGTCGAACTCCTGGCCGAGACAAGAAAACGGCATCCCGGTATTCTGCTTCACCTGACCGAAAGCGTCGGCCAGACCTATAGTCAGATGATCATGAACGGCAGGCTGGAAATGGCCCTGATCCACGGGGTCGGCCCGATCAAGGGCGTCCGGTTCGAACCGATTCTGAGTGAAGAATTCTACCTCGTGGCACATCGCGACTTCGCCATCGAAGCGGATTCCAAACCCATTCCGGTTGGAGCGCTCGACGGATTGCCGATGCTGTTGCCGCCGATCTACAATTTCGTGCGCCGCGCGGTGGATACCGCATTCACGCGCAGTCGAATCAATCTCAAGGTCGTGGCGGAAGTCGAAATCGTGCGGACGCTCGCCCGCGCTGTAGGAACGGGCCTCGGAGCGACCATCATGCCGAAGGCCATTGCCGATCGCATCGTGTCGGAATCGAGCGAGCCTCTCGTTTGCCGGCTGCTCTCTCCCAGGCTCGAGGAAACGCTGTCACTTTGCACGTCCGATCAGAGTTCGCTGTCAGAGCCGGCATTCGCCGTCAAGGACATTCTCGTCGAACTGACCGGGCGGCTGAAACTTTAGAGCCCGCGAGCAGGACGAATGCCCTCCGGCCCGGCAACCGGACCGGAAGGCTGCGGTCACGAGTTAGCGCATATCCCCGCAGAACTGGGCGATGCGTGCGCAGCCCTCATTGAGCATTTCCATGCTTGTCGCGTAGGAAATGCGGAAATAGGGGCTCATGCCATAGGCGGCACCCTGTACAGTCGCGACGTGATGCTCGTCCACGAGCGCCATGACGAAATCGACGTCGGTCTCGATCTTGCGCCCGCCCTTCGTGGTCTTGCCGATCAATCCGGAGATGTTGGGATAGATGTAGAAGGCGCCGTCGGGCTTGTGGCAGCGCAGCCCTTCGATCTTCGCCAGCTGGCCGAGGACGAAATCGCGTCTTTCCCTGTAGATTGCCGCCCGCTCCTTGAGGAGATCTTGAGGCCCGTCCAGCGCGGCAATGGCCGCGGCCTGCGTGACGGTGGTGATCCCGCCACCATTTTGACCGTTGACGTTGCTGATCGCGGCGATCAGTTCCTTCGAACCGCTGGCGCAATACCCCAACCGCCAGCCCGTCATAGCATAGGCCTTGGAAACACCATTCATCGTCAGGACGCGATCGTAGAGACTGGGGTCAGCATCGGCGATTGTGCAAAACTCGAACTCACCATAGATCAGAAACTCGTAGATGTCGTCGGTGAGAATCCAGACCTGCGGATGACGGTGCATGACCTCCGCGATCGCGGCCATGTCTGCACGCGAGCAGGCCGCCCCTGTCGGATTGTTCGGGAAGTTCAGGATAAGCCACTTGGTGCGCGGCGTGATCGCCGCTTCGAGATCCTCGGGGCGCAGCTTGAAACCGGCCTGTTCGAAACACGGCACGGCCACCGGAATACCGCCGGCGAACTTGACGATATCGGCATAGCTGACCCACGACGGTGTGGGAATGACGACTTCATCGCCCGGATTGCAGGTCGCGAGCATCGCATTGAAGATCACCTGCTTGCCGCCGCCGGAAACGACGATCTGGCTGGCATTGTAATCAAGATTGTTGTCCCGCTTGAACTTCCTGCTGACCGCGGCCTTGAGCGCCGGCGTTCCATCCATCGGTGGATACTTGGTGTCGCCGCTGAGTGCTGCTGCATGGGCCGCCTCGATCGCATGAGCCGGCGTCGGAAAGTCCGGCTCCCCGGAGGAAAGGCTGACAACCTTGATGCCCCTGGCGGCCAGCTCCCTGGCACGTTGGGTCATGGCTGCGGAAGCGGAGATGGAAACGTTTTTTAGACGGTCGGCTATGGAAGACATCGACATGATCTTTCGGTGAGATGAACCGTAGGGCTCAATCAGGAAGCAAGTTCGGCCGCAGGCGCGAAGGTAGCGCCGGAAGCCTCCATTTCGCTGCGGATGATGCGGGCAAGCTCCAGCGCGCCGGGCGTATCGCTATGGACGAGGATCGATCGGGCCGTCATTGCGATGACAGTGCCGTCGATGGCCTCGACGGTACCGTCGGTCAGGAACTGGCGAACGCGCACCCGCACGGAGGCCTCGTCCTTGACCAGGGCGCCCGGCAGACCGCGCGCCACCAGCTTGCCACCGCCGTCATAGGCGCGGTCTGCCAAAAACAGCGCCAGCGTCTTGAGCCCGGCACGTTTCGCCGCCCTTTCGATTTCGCTCTTAGGAGAAACGAATACCACGAGGCGCGAGTCTACAGTGGAAATGGCATCCATCATCAGATCGGCGAGCACGGGATCGCGATTGACCATATTGCCCATGGCTGCATGAAAGCTGAAATGGCCGACGGTCACGCCTTCGCTCTTGGCGATCGCGCTCAGCGCGCCGAGCTGGTAGAGCATCTGCTGGCGAAGTTCATCCGGATGGAATGAAATCTCGCGCCGCCCGAAACCGGCCCGATCCGGAAGGCCTGGATGCGCACCGATGCCGACGCCGTTTTGTTTCGCAAGACGCACCATGCGCGCCATCGTGTCCGGGTCACCGCCGTGAAAGCCGCAGGCGATGTTGGCGGATGATACGATCTTCATCATCGCCTCGTCATCGCATAGCCGGTAAGGACCGAAACCTTCGCCCATGTCGGAATTCAGATCGAACTTCACCGCCTCCTCCTATTGAGCCGTTGAACTATCGTCATGCCATCGCCCTCAAAGCGCGCTTGACCATTTGTGACGTTCGCTGGACATCCTCGACATACCGGGCAACGGCCTGCTCAACGGCACGCGCTTCAGCATGCGTCGAGCGCACGAACCGCAGCCGGCTGCCCACGCGCGCCTGGCCGAGCCGCCACAGATCGCATTCGATGACTCCGGCGATTTTCGGATAGCCACCCGCCGTATTGGCGTCACTCATCTGAATGATCGGCTCCCCTTGAGGCGGCACCTGGATCACGCCCGGAACGACGCCATGGGAGCGCATCTCGATCGTCTTCGTGGGCTTGATTGGCTCCCCGGACAGACGATAGCCGGTGCGGTCGCTGCGAGAAGAAATATGCCAGATCTGGCTCCAGAAGGCGTCGCCATCTGAGACAAACAGCTCTTGCTCGCCGGCGGCTATCGCTCGGACCGGCAACGCGCCGTCGATGGGGGCGGGAAAGACATCGCCGAGCGCGACGGCCGGCGCAACGACGGCGATACCGTTGGCCGGCAGCGGGAGTTCATCAAGTGTTGAGCCGATTTCTATCCTGTCCCCATTGATGAGAGGACGCCCGGCATTGCCGCCGAATCCGCCCCGAAGCGCCGTGCTTCGCGAGCCCATGAGAACCGGTACATCAAGCCCTCCCCCGATCGCGATATAAGCGCGCGCCAGCGTCGGCGGCTGCTTCAGTTCGAGAACCTGGCCCGCCTCAGCGACATGCGTGCACCAGGCGAGCAGTTCCCTGCCATCGAGCACCAGTTGGCCGTCGGCGCCTGTTACGGCGAAGACGGTGTGCACGTCGAAGAGCAATTTGAATGGAAAGGTCTGCACCTCTATTGCCGCCGCATCTTCATCGTTGCCAACGAGGATGTTGCCGATCCTGACAGCGAACGGATCCATGGCGCCGCCGGCAGACACACCGATATCGCGATAGCCGGGGCGGCCAAGATCCTGCACCGTATTGAATGGGCCGGTTTCGACGATCTCGATCATAGCTCGATCCTTGCCGGCACGAAGCGCACGGTATCGCCCGGCGCCATCAGGGCCGGTATCGATGAAGCCGGATCGAACATCTGCAGTTGCGCATAGCCTATGGAGTTCCATCCATTCGGTCCGGTCAGCATCGCAACGCCCGTCTGCATTCCGCCAATCGTCACGCAGCCTTTCTCCATCCTCAACGATGGGACTGCCTTTCTGGGCATGCATATCCGGGGATCGAGGCCATGCAGATAGCCAAAGCCCGGGGCGCTGCCCAAGGCGAATACGCGATAGGTCGCTTCATAGTGAATGCGTACGACGTCCCGGTCGCTTAGTCCGGAAAACTCGCACAAGGCGGGAAGATCAGTCGCATATGGCCCGCCGTAGTGGACCGGAATTTCGATCGTCTTCCCCGCCAGATCGAGGCTTTGGGCATTATTCCATGCCTCCAGCAATCGGCTGACGACGATTTCGGGATCCTCGGGCGTCTCCTTGCAGATAGCCAGAAGATTGGTCATGCCGGGTATCACTTCCGCGATGTCCGCCCAACCCTTTACTGTTTGCGACAAAGCCCAGATCCATCGCTGGGAGGCAAGATCGAAATCGCCTGAAGTTTCAAGCAGGAAGGATCGCGCCCCAATGAAGGAGACCCGCGCCCGGCCTTTGGCGGCCGCGACGATTTCGCGTTGCGGCGAAAGGTTGTTCAATGTGGCAATCATGATTGCTGCTCGATTTCAAACAGGGGATCACCAAAACCGACTAGGGCATCGCGCTCTGAAAGCAGCCTAGTCAGCAAACCAGACCGGCCAGCGGTCATGGGAAGCAGGACGGAACCGATGCGGATGAAACCGATCACGTCTTTTTCGGAAACCTCATGCGGCAGTTGTTTGACGTCAACCGGTGCTGCGGGATGCGAGACGCAAAAGCGCCCCGCCATCGGCGCCTTGACGATCACTGACAGTGCCGCCGTCGGCTGCGCGTTTCCTGTCCGGGCGACTTGGATACCCTCTTCCTTCGAAACGACGATGCGAAGCTGTCCGCCCGGTTTGGAGATTTCCAGGCCGTCCACGCCGGCTGCCGTCAGCGCGTCCGTCAGGACTGCAATGGCCGCAGGATCGCTGAAGTCGATCGCGCTCATGTCGGCCTCCGCTGCTTGAGCCATTGCTCGAGGTAGTGGATATCCGTCTCGCCACGGATGAACGTCTCGTCCTCGAACAGCGCGCGCAGGAGTGGAAGGTTGGTAGCGATCCCTTCTACGCGTGTGGCAGCCAACGCCTCTCGCATTTTCGCCATCGCTTCCGCCCGGATCGGCGCATGCACGATGAGTTTGGCGATCAACGAGTCGTAATAGGGCGAAACCCGGTAGCCGGCATGGATATGGGTGTCGACGCGAATGCCTGGTCCTTCAGGCAACGCGAGATCAGCGATAATGCCGGCCGAAGGCAGGAAGCTGTCGGGATTCTCGGCGTTGATGCGGCATTCGAAAGAATGCCCCTCGCATCTCATGTCGTCCTGAAGCAAATCCAGGGGTTCCCCCTGCGCAACCCTTATCTGAGCATGGACGATATCGATGCCGCTGGTCATTTCTGTGACGGGATGTTCCACCTGCAGGCGCGTATTCATCTCGATGAAATAGAAGGCGCCATTTTCGTAGAGGAATTCGAAGGTTCCGACGCCTCGGTAGCCGATCTGCCGACAGGCTTCCGCGCAAGCCATCCCGACAGGCCGGATCGCATCCGGCGAAATCCCTGGCGCCGGCGCCTCCTCCACCACCTTCTGGTGACGGCGCTGCATCGAACAATCGCGCTGCCCGAGCCAGACGGCATTGCCTTGGGTGTCGCAAAGCACCTGGATCTCGATATGGCGAGGATGCTGGAGGTACTTCTCCATGTAGAGCACTGGGGATCCGAAGGCCTGACGGGCTTCCTCCCTGGTCAAGGTGATCGCCTCGTGCAGCGAGCAGGCCTCCGGGACGACGCGCATGCCTCTTCCGCCTCCGCCGCCGGCAGCCTTGATGATCACAGGATATCCGATTTCTTGCGCGATGCGCTCGATGGAAGCGGGATCATCGGGAAGCGACGCATCCGGGCCGGGCACGCAGGGCACGCCGGCGGCGATCATCGCCCGCTTAGCCGATATCTTGTCGCCCATGGTGGCAATCGATGAAGCTTCCGGACCGATGAAAACAAAGCCCGCCCTCTCGACAGCTTCGCAGAACGCAGCGTTTTCCGACAGGAAGCCATAGCCCGGATGGATGGCCCCCGCGCCGGTCAGACGCGCTGCCAGGAGGATCGCATCCTGATTGAGATAGCTCTTGGCCGCATTCGCGGGACCGATGCATAAAAAGCTCTCGGCGGTCTTGCCGTAAAGCGCCTGCCTGTCTGCCTCGGAACAGATGGCCACAGTCTTTAGGCCGAGTTCACTGCAGGCGCGCTGGATCCGTGCGGCGATCTCGCCCCGATTGGCGATCAGAACCGTATCGAAACCTTGCTTAGGAGATGCAGTGTTGTCGAGAGGCTCGGCCATTACGCAATCTCCGCCAGCACGTCGCCTGTCTCGACTTCTCCGCCGTCGACTTCGGTCAGTCGCGCAATGCGGCCGGCATGCGGCGCGGCAATTTTGTTGAAGACCTTCATCGCTTCGATGATGAAAAGGGTTTGTCCTTCCTCCACCACGTCGCCGACCTTGACGAACGGCTCCTGGCCTGGTGCAGGCGCCCGATGCAGGACGCCGAAGACAGGCGCCTTCACGGGGAAAGCCGAGGTCTCGGCAGTTGCCGAAGACGCATCGCGAGCGGACTCGATGGAACCAGCTGATGCCGCCTTCGGCGCTTGCGCCGCGCCCTGTGATGCTGCCTGACCGGGGGTCGTGAAGATCCGAACGGTGACGCCTTTTTCCGTCACCGTCAGCTCGCTAATGTTCGATCGCCCGACAAAAGCGATTAGCGTCTTTATCTTCGACAGGTCCATAAGCACACTCGGTATTCAAATTGCCTCAGCACGGTCCGCACAATTCAGACCGCGTTCGGCTGAATTCTTCGTAACACGATGACCTGCACGATGGGGTCAGAAGAACTTTTGATGGACGGCCTCAGTTCGCAAAGAAAGACGTTCAAGAGTGCTGCCGCGTCACGACCGACCTTTAGGCGTTCTTGCAGTTCTCTATGTGCGGCTGACGGCATGTAACTTGGCCGGACAGCGAACTGGGGAATGTCGAGCGACCGTCGATCAATGAGCACGCCGACACGGACTTTTGCGGCCGTGGGATTCCCGATGTAGATGCAGGCACGGATCAGAGCCCAAGCTCGAAAGGGTGGCGATCGACCGCCAAAGGCCAGCGCATCTTGGTTTCTGGAATCGTCTCAGGGTTTCGCCTTGATGGGGATCAGAAACCAGGGACACCTAACTCGAGGAGACGTTTTGATTTGCATATTCGAGTTGGCCCGCCATTGCGACATCACTAAAAATCCGCGTTACAAGGCCATAACGACGATGTCGTTACAGGCCCGCGACTTCCATGGCTCTCGGTTGAGCGGTTGAAGTGTCGCCCATTCCGAGCCTGTTGGCTTCGATGGAGATCTAATATCTGTCGCGCGACGAGCTGTTTTGCGTGGACCGTCTGTTGGCCCTGTGTCCACCTAGGGCTCAGGCGAGCATTTCGGAGACAGTGACCGTCCGATGCTCCCGGCCCGCCCGGGAGATCGCCAGCACCGTCGCGAGCGTTATCGCGCCATCTCGGGCGGAAATGAGCGGTTCGGCCTTGCCTTCGATCACATCGGCGAAATGGTCGAGCTGGTTTTCGTAGGCGCGGCTGCCGTCGAGGGTAACGTGCTGGCGCACCAGAGCATGCTGCCAGTGACCGGCTTCCGTCTCATGCCGCCAGATATCCATGCCTGGTATCGACAGCGTAGCCTTCGTGCCTGCAAGATGATAGGAATTTTCCGGTTGATGCGGAAAGTAGAGCGCTTGGCCGGCCGCCGTATCCCAGTTGAACGGCGATACGGCCGCATCGCTCATCAAAAGCGTCCCGAGAGCGCCGCCCGCGAAGCGGACGCTGACGCTCGCCGTGTCCTCGACTTCAAACGACCGTATGGCGTTGGACGTGAATGCCATGACCTCATTGATATCGCCGCAGATGAAGCGGAGGCAGTCGACGTCGTGGATGAGGTTGATGAGGAGCGGGCCGCCTCCCGGCAGGCGGCGCCACGCCACGTCGAAGTACGGAACCGGCTTGTCCGTCATCCACATGGCGTTGACCGCGACCAGTCGACCGAGCGCGCCGTCGCGAACGATCTGACGGGCCTTGGCGATATCCGGGCTGTGGCGGCGCTGATGACCGATGAGCACCGGCACGCCCGCCTTCTCGGCCTCCGTGACGAGCCGCATCGCGGCTTCGAGCGAGTCGGCGATCGGTTTTTCGACCATGCAGGGAACGTTGCGCTCGACGCATGCGAGCGCCGCTTCCACATGCAGGGCATTCGGCAGGGCGATGATGGCACCGTCTGGTTTCATCCGGTCAAGCATCTCGCGCACGTCCGTGAAAAACCGGGCGCTGAACTCGTCGGCGACGGCTTTCGCCGCCTCGGAGACGTCTGCGATGCCCACCAGCTCTACCCGGGGATTGGCGCGCAGCATCGCGGCATGTTCCCGCCCGATCAGCCCTGCTCCCATCAGCACGATTTTCTGCGACACGAAATTCGCTCCTTTGCTTGAGGGCGGACCGTCTCGCCTTGACGATCGCCCAAAGTTTCTCTGCGGTGGTCGTTGGGAAAGCCCAAAAAACGAAATGGGCCGGCATCTACTCGACCAGCACACCGATTCCCCGTGGAATTTACAGCCGCGCGCCGCCGCTGCAAGGTGGCCGGGCCAGACCGTTGGCTGTTGTTGCCGAAGCAGACTGGCTTGATCGCTTACTGACGCGACTTCGAGCGTTTGCGCGTGCGCCAGCAGACCAAAGCCGGGGTCCTCTCAAGCATCTTCGACGGAGACGTCAGCCAGAGAGCGATACCTGTCACTCGAGCCCGCGGTTCTAAAACACGACAGCGCAATCAAATGCGAACGCCGTTCGAAATCCTCGTAAAGTGAAATTCTTCCAAAACCTGATAAGGGCGTCCCATCAGTCTCGGCGAGCCTTTCGATTGCTGCTACGACCTTTTGGCGACGTTCTTCCTGAGGCCGTCGCCCTCTCTCATGCAGCCGTTAAAATCTTGACATCTCCCTTTCTGTCAAGCACATCGACCACCACATTTTCTCTGGAGCGGCGAATTGCAACGTCGATTGTTCCTTTGGGAATCGAAAGGTTCCTGAGGATCACTTCGTCGAGGAACGTCGGCAGCACTGGTTCATCGAAGGTCACCTGGGCCTCGATCGGGTCGAAGAGAATGCCGAGGCACGACTGTATTAACGACAGGGGGGCCGCCGCCGCCCAGGCCTGCGGCGCGCAAGCTACCGGATAGAAAGTCGGTCCTTGAGCGCGGCGACGAGGAAAGCCGCAGATCAGTTCGGGCAATCGCCTGAGATCGATGTAGCTCGCCGCGGCAAACAGCCCCTCGAGAATTTTGGCCGCCTCCCGCTTAAGTCCGTAACGCGCCATTCCGATCCCGATCAGCGCATTGTCGTGAGGCCAGATAGACCCGTTGTGATAGCTCATGGGATTGTAGCGCGCCTCAGTCGATGCCACTGTGCGTATTCCCCAACCAGGAAACGAAGTGCCACTCAAAAGCGTGCGGACGACGGCCGCGGCACGTCCCGGAAGCGCAAGGCCCGTCAGCAGGACATGTCCGGCATTGGATGTGCGCACGCGGCAGGGGCGTTTCGACCCATCGAGGGCCAGAACATACGTTTCCAATTCCTCGTCATAGAATGCAATGTCGAAGTTCTTCTGCAGGGCAACTGCGCGTGCCGTTAAGGCAACGGCGCGCGGGCGTTCGCCAAGTTTGCGGCAAAGCTCTGCTGCTGCCATAAAGGCACCATACGCATAGGCCTGCACTTCGGCGAGCGCGATCGGGCCAGTTGCCAAGGAGCCGTCGGCATGAAAAATGCTGTCTTGGCTGTCCTTCCAACCTTGGTTGATCAGCCCTTCGTGCGTCTGTCGGCCGTATTCAACGAAGCCGTCACCGTCGCGGTCGCCATGCTCGACGATCCAATCAAGGGCCGCCCGAATGTTTGGCCAGATACTTCTGATTGTTTCCAGGTCTCCGGTCCTTTTGAAGTACTCGCCAGCCAGGATTACAAACAGCGGTGTTGCGTCGACGCTGCCGTAATAGCGTCGAAACGGCACCTCCTTCAGCTCCGCCATTTCGCCGTAGCGTACTTCATGAAGAATTTTTCCCGGTTCGGCGTCGGCGATCGGATCAAATTCAGTGGCCTGATTGGCAGAGAGATGCCGCAGGACCCCATTGGCAATTGCCGGATCCAGCCATAATGTCTCGAGCGCCGTGATCAACGCGTCGCGTCCGAACACGGTGCTGAACCAAGGAATTCCGGCGTATGGATAAGGTCCTTCCGCCGTATCCGTGACGAGCATGTAGAGATCCGACATGCTGCGTTGGACCATTTCATTGAAAATGTCGTTTGATGAAATGATTGAAGCCGCTCGCTTCGATGAGGTGCGCAGCGCACGGCGGGCGTCACGCATGGCGATAAAGAATGGTTTCAAACCCGCTTTGTCCTCATCTGCGGGGTTGCAATCAATGCGCAGAAAAAAGGTCTGAGTCCTCTGCGGCTGCAGATCGAGCTCAAAACGGACTTTTCCTGCGCTCAGTTCGGCAGGCGGAGGCGAGAAGCTGATGCGTGTGACCCTTTTCCTGCCATCGAGACCGTCGTAGCTCAGGAAAATGGAATCACTGTTGACGATCGGGCTGCCGATCTTTCCCCGCCGGGCGCGGCTTGTACCACGCACTTCGAAAAGATCGGCGAAGTCTGCGCCAAAGGCGATCTCCAGGGAAACCGTATGTAGCACATCATCAAAATTGCGCACTGTCATTCGTTCATGCAGGCTCCCTTGCCACAGAAACCGCGATCTGCGGACATGGATCAGATCATGGGCGATCGCCAAGCGGTCGTGGTCGTAGAGATCTGTATTGGTTAGATCACAAGTCAACGTCGCATTGTCGTCCCTGAGCGACGACGACAGGAGAAGCGGGCGCTGTCCACCGACCGTCAGGTAGAGGTGGGAAAGATGCCGCGTGTCGCGATGAAACAGTCCCTCTGGACTGCCTGGGCCTGACAGAGCATCTCCGTTATGGTCGAAAACGCAAAACGTATCGCCATGTTTCAACGTGCGCGGCCGCCTCTCCTGCAAAGACGCAGCTGCAGGAATGAAGAACTGGACCGGAGGCCCGCCGCCCCGAACAGCGGGCGACGCGATCTCCTGACTATGCACCGGCATGACGGATCCTCCTATGCGACTATCTGTAGTTCTGTAGTCCCTCCGGCAGCACGGCGTAACGGCGCAGCTTTCGAGCGCACACCAGGCAATCCTTGATAGATTGCCAGATAATCCCCGGCCATGCGTTCTGCAGTGAAACGGCGCTCGAATGCTGCGCGGACCTGCCGGCGATCAAGCTTCAAAAGCCACTCAATATTTTCAATGGCTTCCGCAACGCTATCGACGGCAATCCCCGAAACGCCATCTTCGATTATTTCCGGAACCGAGCCGCGACGGAATGCCAGCACCGGCGTCCCGCAGGCCATGGCTTCGATCATGACCAACCCAAAGGGCTCCGGCCAGTCGATCGGGAAAAGAAGAGCACTGGCGTTGCCCAGGAAGCTAGCCTTCTGATGCTCGTTGATTTCGCCGATGAATTCCACATTTCGATGCATCTCGACCATCGGCTTGATGACGCTGTCCCAATAGACGTAGTCGACGGCATCCACCTTGGCGGCGATCTTGAGTGGCATGCCAACGCGCGCTGCAATCTCGATTGCGATGTCAGGACGCTTTTCTGGTGAAATTCGCCCGAGGAAAGCGAGATATCCGCCGCTTGGACGTTCGGCGAACGGAAGGACATCGGTGGGCAACCCGTGATAGACGGTTCCTGCCCAACCAACGGGAGGCATTGGCACGCGTTGATCGTTTGAGATCGACACGAGTGGAATGTCCGCGAACGTTCTATACAGGGGCTTCAGGTCGGGAAGATCCAGCCTTCCGTGGAGCGTTGTGACCGTTCGATCGGCAAATTCCCGGATCACCGGAAAATGCAGGAAATCAATGTGGAAATGCAACACATCGAAATCCTGAGCGCGCCGGCGGATTTGTTCCAACATCACGACCTGGTACGGCAAAGGGTCTTTTATGCTGGTATGGAGACGAAGGGCGACGTCGGAGCAGGAAACAAGTTTAGCGGACGTAATGGAATCGCCGCTGGCGAACAAGGTCACGTCATGTCCCTGCCGGACGAGCTCCTCTGTCAGGTACGAGACGATCCGTTCCGTCCCTCCGTAGAATTTCGGCGGAACTCGTTCTGCAAGTGGTGCTATCTGAGCGATCTTCATCGACAAAACCTCCTCATGTGAGCAGAGAATCGGCGGTAAAAACCACGCCCGCAGACGCGCGGCGTATATGTCAGTGGCAGCAGATCAGGGTGGTTGACAGGCACTATCTCCTTTCTCGTACTGGTGGTTGTGGCGACATAGCATAGCGTCAGCCGAATCAGCATGGAACATGCCGGCAAGGGCGTGATGAGACTGGGGTCGATCCGGTGCCGCGCATTGACGCGCGCTTTTCGGTTTCATGTCACCGTCGAGCGATTTGCGCCCTGACATGACTTCATCATAGCTTAGGGGCCGCGGACTGCCCGGAAGCCAGCGCTGCGCCGCGACCGATTCAACAACAAACCTGTCTGGTGCCCAAGAAGCGAGGCTTGCTTGCTTGTCGACGTGAGTGTGGCCCGGCGCGCTCAATAGGTCGCCAGGATCGGAAAAATGTATCCGAAGACGCAGCAGACGGCGCGGAGCGATTTCTGCTGCATGCTCGAAACCTGAAGGTGATATTTCGCCGTTATCCTTCCTCATCATCAACTCCAACATCTCCGTTGGAACCAATGCCGCCGCCTTTTGAGCGCCATTTCAAAAAAATGTCATGCACGAAACTGCGATTCAAGGACCGTGACGACAATTTTTAGCACTCTCATGCACAGAGTGCTAAGTTTTCGGCCAAAGTGCTCTTGAACCTGGAAACGCCGCCGGATCGACTGCTCCGGGTGCGGCGTTGTCAGCCAAAAGCCAGTCAGGCAGACAAACGATCGCCGGGAAAGCGCCGGAACGGACACCCGACTGGACACTACGGTTCCAACTTGCAGTTATCCGTCGAGCAGATCTTCTCATCTCTTTTTCCAACCGATGAACATGTCGCATGAACCTTTGTGATCTCTCAGCGGATCACGAGGAACAGTTTCTGACCGTCGCGAACGAGTTCGAGCGCGATCGTTTCAGTCGCTCCTTCAAACGCCGCGTTCAAATCCGTAATTGTCGAGACCGGCTTGCGATTGATGGCAACGATCACATCGCCGCGGCGAAGTCCGGCACGCGCGGCTGGGCTGCCTTCCTCGACACTGGTCACCGAGACACTGCCGGACCCTTCGTCAAATCGCGCGCCGCCCAACCGATCAGGCATCTGGGCTTCTGCTGCGCCACGATCGGCTTCGATGCGCAACCTTGCCGTGTTGCGCGCACCATCGCGCATATACGTAAGTGCGATTTCAGAGCCTACCTCGGCAAGGCCAATCCGGTTGCGAAGATCAGTTGAGCCCGCGATCGCGTGATCGCCGACATTGGTTATCACATCGCCGGCCTGCAACCCGGCAGCCGCAGCCGGCGAGCGCTCCTCAACGCTGCTCACAACTGCGCCCTTGGTGTCGGCAATTCCAAGCGCCTGTGCAAGGTCAGGGGTCAAATCCTGGATGGCAACGCCGATGCGGCCACGGCGCACCTCGCCGTGCTCGATGAGCTGTTTCATCACCGCTGAGGCCATCGCAATCGGAACGGCAAACCCGATGCCGACGTTCCCGCCCGCTGGCGCGATGATTGCAGTATTGATCCCGACCAAACGGCCCTCGGCGCTCACCAGGGCGCCCCCGGAATTCCCCGGGTTGATTGATGCGTCCGTTTGAATGAAGTCTTCATAGCCCTCGATATTGATGCCGCTTCGTCCAAGTGCGCTGACGATGCCTGACGTGACCGTTTGGCCAAGGCCGAACGGATTGCCGATTGCGACGACGGTGTCGCCGACCCGCAGTTTGTCGGATTCGCCAAAGGGCAGCGCCGTCAAATTGTCACCGCTAATCTTCAGCAATGCGATATCGGTCGCCTTGTCGCTCCCGATCAGCTCAGCAGAAAGCCGTCGGCGGTCCTTCAGCGTTACCATGATCTGGTCGGCGTCCGCAACGACGTGGTGGTTGGTAAGGATATAGCCGTTTGCAGCGTCGACGATGACGCCGGAACCGGCGCTCATCCGCGGCTGAGGGTCGGGCAGGTTGAAGTAGCGGCGGAAAAAAGGATCATTGTAAAGAGGATTGGCTTCCCCGGGGCTTCCCGATCTCACGGCGATGTTGACGACGGCCGGCGTCACACCATCGAGTACATCGGCAAGACTACCCGCCTTGGCAGCAAGGGCCTCCGTTTGCGGCTCGGCCGGCAAGGCCGGCAGAGGGACCAAAACCATGAAGAATGAAATGAACGCACCAATTGCCGGTGCTGCAAAGGTCGAATGCGTCGTCATCCTCGTCCCTCGCCTCTCGCATCCTCCTGTTGGCGCCGGGACCGACTGTTGTCGTCCCGGATGCGAGACGACAATCGGTGCCAGGCCGCCCCATGCCCCAACAAAACGCCATGTCGTTTAGACAAATCTGCCTTTAAGGTTGATCTTCTGGGCTATGGGGAAAATCCATTTGGTTTGGGAGCAAATCGGTTTCAAGAGGTTGACATCAAAAATTTAGCACTCGATGCTGCCGAGTGCCAAATCTGTTTTTCTTTGACTTACTGCTTAGCCAGGGCCTGGGGAAATCAGAGGCTGTCGCATGCTGGACCAGGACAACTGCTGCAAAACCACAGCGCCGTAGCGCTAGCGACAACGCCCCGCAACAACATGCACCAATTGACGTGGTCGTCGGCGCTGATAAGCCAAGGATCGAAGGCTCGCCACGAGAGCCTAGATACTAAGCCCCATTCCTCTGCTTGATGAACGTCTTGAGCGCCGCCAGGCCAACAAGGTCGATGACAGGGCCCCGACACTGCACGACACGCTGCATAATCCGACGGAACAACCAAGATGTAAGGTGACAGGGCAAGAGCGACACCGCCAAGTGTTGACGATGTCGAATCCGATCGTCTGTTGAAGGGCTGCGCGTTTAGCATCGCTTCTTTGCGGTTGGTTTCATCAATGGATGTTCGAACCCTTTGGGATGAGAGGACTTTGAGTTTTCCGAAAAACACCCGCACGACATAGCGCGACCCTTGGCGATCAGCACAGCATATGGCCGACTGCAGTGTCGGGAAGCGGAGTTCGACTTGCGTCAGCGGATCGTTATCGCACGTTCAGCCCATCAACGGCTCGATGAACCGCGGCCGCCGGCGTTCGAACGCAAGGCACCAGCCTTTGGCGGAGGCCGAACCAGACGTCATCACACTGCTCGGTTCATTTCACGGTGCAGCGACAAGAATGGATTGTGCTCTTTGTCGCCGAGTGAGGAACCTTAGAGCCGTTGTTCCGGCTCCACGGGATCAAGTCACGGACGGTCAATCCGATTCTCCCTTCTTTTCGCAGACATCACTCTTGGTGCCGGGCGCTTGCCCGGCACCTGCCTGCAACGTTGGATCTGGGGTGCTTAAGCCGCCGCCTCGGCGTCGATCTGATGCACCTTCCCCTGCTGGAGTGCCGTTTCGGCTGCGATCTCGATGCGGCGCGGCTTCATCTCCTCGGGGATTTCGCGGTTCAGGTCTATCGTCAGCAGACCATCGACAAGCTTGGCTGCCGTGACCTTGACATGGTCGGCAAGCTCGAAGCGACGCTCGAACATATGGCTTGGAATGCCGCGATGCAGGTACTGCACAGCATCCTTGTCAGCCTTTTCGCCCGATACGATCAGCATATTCTGCTCATGAGTGATGCTCAGATCGTCTTGCGAGAAGCCGGCCACCGCCATGACGATACGATAGTCGTCCTCGCCGGACTTCACGATGTCGTACGGGGGCCAGTTTTCCGCAGGCATCGTTTGGCTCGCAGCCTCAAGTGCGTTCAACATTCGGTCGAAGCCGACGCTCGACCGGAAGAGCGGAGAGAAATCGAAAGTGCTTCTCATAGCCATATCCTCCTTCGAAGCAACATGGATACAAGACAGCGCCAAGCCGAAGACGTCTTGACGCCTCCTTGACTCAGCCGGCCCCATTACTGGGCGACCGGGCATCTATAAATTTAATTCGAAGACAAGGGCATGCAAGAGGAAGTGTGATATTTTTGTCGCGCGGCCCGCGGCGGTCACCAAGCTTGGAGGAAGTTTTGACCCGGGCGCGGGGGCTCTACACTCATAGAGCCATCCGCAAAGCCTGCGGTTACAGCGGTTACGACAGAGCACCTGACCGATTGCAAGCGGTAGCGGCAATGGCGCCAAGGCGCAACTCACATGAAGAATGTCAGCACGTCCCAGAACGACGAAATATTTATCTCCAAAATCTATAATTATAGTTTGGTATTTCTCTTCCTTCCCTTTCCCCGACGCTACGCTTTGAGCGTGATTTTATCCGGCGCGAAGGCCAAGGAAATAAAGGGCATCACTATGAATATCAAAAAACTACTGACTGCAGTCGTGTTCGGCGTCGGCAGCCTGACCATCGCAGCTGTCGCAGCTGATGCAGCGGACAGGAAGGTTGTCGTCGCTTATCAGACCGATGCCCTTCCCTCGTCCGTTGCCATCGCCAATGGCGACTTTGCGAAGGAGACCGGATACGATATTGACTTCCGCAAATTCAACTCCGGCGCCGAGATCTTCGCCGCCATCGCCTCCGGTGACGTACAGATCGGCTATGTCGGCTCGAGCCCGTTTGCAGCTGCGGCCTCACGCGGGCTGGAGGTCAAGGCCTTCTACCTCTCGTCGATCTCGGGCATCGACGAAGCGCTGGTCGTGCGCAACGGCGCGGGCATTGAGAGCCTTAATGATCTCAGGGGCAAGAAGCTTGCAGCAGCGCCGGTTTCCACCGACCACTATCAACTGCTCGCGCTTATCAAGTCACTCGGCCTGTCCGAGAGGGATGTTCAGGTCTTCGCAATTCCCCAGCCTGAGATCGTTGCGAGCTATAACCGCGGCGACATCGACGGCGGCTTCGTCTGGGACCCGGCGCTGACCGAACTCAAGAAGAACGGCAAGGTGCTCGTTACATCCAAGGATGTCGCCGACAGGGGCGCGCCGACTTTCTCCGCCTGGGTGGCGACATCGCAATTTGCGGCAGACAATCCCAAATTCCTGAAGAGCTTCGCTTCTGTCATCACCAAGAACTATGCATCGTTCGCAGCCGACAAGGCGGCATGGGGTCCAGACAGCGACAACGCCAAGTCGCTTGCCAAGCTCCTGGGTGGCACCGCTGAACAGCAGGCTGCGGCTCTCAAGAACCTGACGCTTTTGACGCCAGAAGTGCAGGCGTCCGTCGCCTGGCTTGGCGGCGGCGAGAAGTCTGGCGCGGCGAAGATCCTCAAGGACACCGCAGCCTTCCTGAAAGAACAGGGCAAAGTGTCGGAGGTCCTGCCGAACTACGGCAACTTTGTCACCGCCGACGCGCTGAACAACGCCACGAACTGACCCTCCCTGACGCTGGCGCGCAATCCGGTGCGCCGGCAACCTTATGGAATGACAGATGTTGAAAGTCGATCATGCCAGCGTTTTCTTTGCGGCCCGCGATGGCCGAACCATTCATGCGCTGGATCGGGTATCGTTCGATATCCCCGAGAGCGGTTTCGTCGTCGCGCTCGGTGCTTCGGGGTGCGGCAAGTCTACCCTTCTCAACGCCATCGCAGGGTTTCTTCCGCTCTCGGAGGGAGCGATCACACTCGATGGCCGTGCCGTCCAACGCCCTGGCGCCGATCGCGGCGTCGTCTTCCAAAGGGATTCGCTTCTTCCATGGACGTCCGTCGTCGAAAACGTGGCTCTCGGTTTGAAGTTCGCTGGCGTCAAGAGGCAGGCGCGAAATGACCTGGCATTGGAATTGCTCCGTCTCGTCGGCCTTGCCGAATTCGCCAAGTCCTTTCCCCACGAGCTTTCCGGCGGCATGCGCCAGCGCGTCGGAATCGCCCGTGCTCTCGCGACCGATCCGGACATCCTGTTGATGGACGAGCCCTTCGGCGCGCTCGACAGCCTGACGCGGGAGCAGATGCAGGAACTATTGGTTTCTGTCTGGGCGAAAACCGCCAAAAAAATCTTCTTCATCACCCATTCGATCGAAGAAGCGCTGTTTCTCGGCACTCAGGTCCTGTTGATGTCGCCGCGGCCGGGCCGCGTCATAGCTCATTTCGATCTCGATTTCGTAAAGCGCTTTGCCGAAACGGGCGATGCCCGCTCCATCAAGGCCTCGCCGGAGTTCGCGCAGTTACGCGAGGAGATCCGCAGCATTCTCCACCGAGGCAACGATTTCAGGAGCGCCGCATGAGCGAGGTAACAGATACATCTTCACTCGCCACGGCGCTTGCGAGCCCGCAGGTCAAGCTCGTGAAAATGGCGAGTTTCGGCGTCGGCGAACAGCCGACGGTTTCGATCAGCATCACAACTGGGGTGGCGATTGTCGTTTTCTGGTGGCTCGTCTCAGAACTCGGTCTCGTTCCACATCTTTTCCTTCCGCGGCCTAACGAAGTCCTCACTCAGATCAGCGCCGTCTATCGCGATGGTTATGCGGGTGCGTCCCTGTTCGAGCATATTAGCGCCAGCCTGTTCCGCATCGTCGTTGCCGGGATCGTCGCGGTTAGCGCGGGCATTCCGCTGGGCCTGCTGATGGGGCTCAATCGATGGGCAAAGGGCATTCTTGACACGCCCATCGAGTTCTACTGGCCGCTTCCTCCCCTCTCCTATCTACCCTTGATGATCATTTGGCTCGGCATTGGCGAGACATCGAAAATCACGTTGCTGGTGCTCGCGATGTTCGCTCCCATCTGCCTATCGGCCCAGGCCGGTGTCCGCTCCTTGCCGATCGAGCGCGTCAACGCGGCCCGCTCGCTGGGTGCAAGCCGCCTGCAGCTTTTCATAGATATCGTACTGCCATCGGCACTGCCTGAAATCTTGACTGGAGTGCGAATCGCCGTCGGCATCGGCTGGGGAACCCTTGTCGCTGCCGAGTTGATCGCCTCCACACGGGGTATCGGCTTCATGATCATGTCGGCCTCCCAATTCCTCGCAACCGACGTCGTCTTCGTTGGCATCGGCATGATCGCCATCTGCGCTTTCGCATTTTCCGCCGCGATCCGGTTTTTGGAGGCTCTGCTGGTGCCCTGGAAGGGGAAACTTTGATGAAGCATAGACGGACAGCGGGTGAGAAAGCGACGGAATGACAGACGATATTCCGGATCATTCGGACCACCCGTCACAAAAGCGCTGGCCGCGAGCGTTCTGGCTCGCTTGGGCGGCATTGGTTGCGCTGGCGGTGGTTATCATCTGGATCTGGGTGGATTAGTTTTCAAAAAGCTTACTGCCCTGGCAGCGCTCCCACCTTTATCGACCTGAGAAACGCAGGAATTGACTGAATACACCGAGGTCAGATTGGACCCGCCGAGAACTGCCGCCGGACGCTTGCCGGGTCCGCATAGCTCACACTGCCGCTGGAAATAGAATACGGATATCCGGTACTTGTGGGCAATCTGCAAGGAACGCCGGTGATCGACGGATAGACGGTGCTGCGCAGCCGCACGTAAAACATCCGCTCACGGAGCGCGCCGCGTAGCCCTCGGGCCTTGGCTCGCTGCCCAGGCTTCCGGCACCGTCGGCTTGAAGCAGAAGCGCCAGCACCGTCGCATCGATCTTGTCCGTCTTGATCTTGGCGTTGGCGATCGCGCCGGCATCAACGCCGATGACAGCCGAGGGATCCTCATGTATGGTCGCCGCCCGGTGGGGTGCCGGCACTCAGTAGGACTTCGGCCCGGTGCACGGTTCAATGGTAGCATGCAAATTAGGCAATGTGGGAGTTCGCGGATGCTTGAGTTGTCGGCTTTGGAGCCTGAATGCTTTTACTGGGCGAGACGCAGGGAAATCGGAGGGGCATGGGAGGTCGTGCAAATTTCCACAGTTTTCGGCGCCGGCCGCGACTACTGGACGGTCGCCAGAACCGGATCGGATGTCCACCACATGGTGGACGAGTTCGAATTCCTGGCAAGGATTGCCTTGCCGGAGGCCGATATCATTCCTCTATCGCAGGCCGCCGAGTGAGCATCGAATCAGCAAGGCGACGGCGGCCAGCAATGGCTCCATCCCAATTTCATGGCCGCCCCAGCGTCTATTGCATGCCGAGGCTAGCGAACAAGACCCTTCCCTACCGGCAATCCATGTCTTTGGCGTCAAGGTAACGACGACATCACGCGGACGCGGCCTTTCGACGGTCCACCCGATCTCTCGCCCACATGGAAGGGAACGGGGCCTGATCTCGTGAGCCCGCAGTGCCAAACCAGCGTGAAGGATCCGTCAGCCTGTGCGCGACGAGGTGACACGTCCCCTTCCCCCTGAATGCGGCCGCATCAGCAGCTTATTGCCAGGCAAGCTAACCGCTAGCCCGGATCAACGATCCGCAGCCGGTGCGCCATCGCAGCCGCGGCGCCACGGCTGGGGACGGAGAGTTTGCTCAATATGTTGGAGACATGAACGCTCGCCGTTTTCGAGGAAATGAACAGATTGTTGGCGATCTCGCGATTGCTCTGACCCGCGGCGACAAGCCGGAGCACCTCGAGTTCTCGTTCCGTCAGGCCGAGGGGTGCCTTCCACATACCGCCGTCCTCCCCATCTCGTAGATCAATGCGGGCCCTCGCGGCGAGGGCCTCGATCTGGCTGCACAGGAGGCGCGCGCCGATCAAATGGGCAAGGTCCGCTCCTCCCCGGAAATGGCTCGCCGCCTTCGCGCGCTTGCCGGCATTCACTGCCGCACCACCGGCCCGCATAAGGGCATATGCCTGTCGGAAGCGTTGGCTCAAATCAGCCCAGCTTCGGGCAACCGCTTCCCAGGCATCGACGTCGGAAACCGTCGCGCGTGACATCTCGGCTGCTATGCCCAGCTTCTCAGCTTGCTCCACCGCATTACGACACTGCGTCCGGGCGGCAAGGTCCGCAAACTGCCGGGCGACCTCTTTCTGGTTCGTATCAATGGCCACGCGCATTGCTGAGGCGAGGAGCGGCCAAGAGACGCCTCCTTGCTTTTCCAAATATCTAGGAGCGGATCTTACCAAGACCGCAGACTGACCCATGTCGCCCGCGAGCGCTCGGCTTTCGATATCAAACCTTAAAAGATTGGCGGCCATGCGGCTTGAAACCTGCGGCCCCGGCGGCAGACTGCGTAAAGATCTTGCCGCAGCGGCAATTCGATCCGCATCGCCCAATACCAAGGCGATCTCTGCCTGGCATTCGAAGACATGAACGAGCCCCAGCGGCAACGGATCCAAGGCCGCCATCCGTTCGCACGTCTCAATGGCATCGGAAACGCGGCCCATGGCGAGGTAGGCCCGGCACAAAGGCGAAGCCATCATCGCCCCGATATATCGGGCCTGGCCGAACTCGACGGTCCGCGCAAAGATCGCCGGTCCGACTTCGATGACCTGAGCGTATTTTCCTGTGTCAAGCAGAGCTTGAAGCAGTGCCGCCCCCGCCAGCACCTCGACCCGGCCGATGGAGACCTGCCCTGCGCGCGCAGCCACGCTCCAATGGGCATCGATGCGAGAACTGTTCGATGCACTGTCTACCGACGCTTCGACGATCAGTGCTTCGATGCGGTATTCTTCGTCATCGAGCCTCTCCGATAGATCCTTCAGTTCGTCGCCCAAGCGCCTGGCGCGATCGAACTCTCCCCGCAATATCAGCGCGCGGGATAGCTGTCCCAGCCCGTCCGCGCGCAGCCTTGTGGGATCGAGCGCATGATCAAGCGCTCGCTCAAGGTCGGCGATCTCGCCCGGGATGAGCGCGTGTTGACGCATCACAGCGCGCTGCAGAAGAAGCGCCGCCAGCTGTTCGCCGTCGCGGTCGGCATCCACTTCGGCGAGTGCGCGTTCGACAAAGGCCAGGCCCTGTTCCGCTTCCGCTGCCCAGCAGGCGGCATCGGCAGCGAGTTCCAACACCTTGCAGTGATCCGCGCCGATCAATTCAGTCGCCTTATCGACCTCGGGCCACGCTGCCAGCACGAGCTTCAGCATCTCCATCTGGTCTGCATAGGCGAAAGCGGCAGCGGCTTCCGCCGCAGCACGCCAGGCCCATCTCAGGCAATTTTCGGCTTGGCCGGCGCCGTACCAGTGCCGTGCGAGCGCAACGGAATGCCAAATACGGTAGCTTGGAACGGGTCCACGCTCGAGCACGTCGGCATAGACGCGATGAATGGCCACCTTTTCGCCGGCAATCAAGTCACCCCGCACCGCTTCGTGGATCAGTGCATGGCGGAACCCATATCCGTCCCCATCAGGCAACAGAATCCCCGCCAAAATCGCAGGACGCAGCAATGCGGCCAACTCAAGATCAGGTTTGTTGGCCACCCTGCGAAGAAGCGCATGGGTCATCTGCGGGCCGCCGAGGGCCATCACCTTTAACACCTCCGTCGTCGACGCCGGCATGTCCCTGACGGCTCTCAGCAGGTAGTCGTTGAGCGAACCGGGAAAATCTGTCCGCAAACTGCCGCTCGCATCGATGAGTGCCTCCGTGAACAGCGGGATTCCGCAGCCCCGCGCGTGGACCTCGTTGATCATGGCAGGTGTCGGTGGGCGACCGAGGAGCCCCTCAAGCTGCAAGGAAACCTCCGCGCGGGTAAGGCGGGGAAGCTTCAACGCTTCAGCACCCTCGCAAAGGGAGAGGTCCGCGATGGTCGTGCGCAGTGCGTTGGTGCCGTTCGTCTCCTCGGGTCGATAGGTGACGATCAGCATGAGCCGAATTTTCTTCAGCCGCGTCGTGAGGAAGCGAAGCAAATCGCAGGTGGCTTGGTCGGCCCAGTGAATGTCCTCGATGACTACGACGAGCGGCATCTCCCGTGCCAACTCCTCGAACAACCTTCGCAGCGCCTCGAACAGCCGCGCTCTTGCGATGCCCGCATCAAACCTTTCACCGGTCACGCCAAATTCGGGAAGAAGCCACGCCAGTTCTCGCGCACCCTCGGCGCCGACAAGCGACCTGGCCGCCGGCCCACCGCGCAGATGAACCAGTTCATGCAGCACAGCCGTTACCGGCGCATAGGGCAATGCCGATTCCCGCTGCTCAATGCACCCGCCCTTCAAGATCAGTGCACGGCCCGCGAGCCGGTCGGCGAATTCCTCTACCAACCGGCTTTTTCCACCGCCTGCTTCTGCCCCGAGAAGAAAGCAACGTTGCCGCCCGCCAGAGACATCTCGAAAAGCGGATTCCATCGAATCGAGTTCTGCTGCGCGGCCTGAGAACCGCGACCTTCTGAGAGATGTCGACACAAAATGCTCCGATACGTGGAGTTCGAGACTAGCAGAGATGGAGACATAGTCATCCAGTGTGCCACGGACATCAGCAAAGTAGCGATGTGCCGATCTGCAAGCGCCGGCGCCGAATCCCCTGCGGGAGATGCCCGACGCGTGGGCGGGCCAGCTTTCAGCGCCAGAATCGCGATCTGATGCAGAACGCTCCGCCAACTCGCTACCGCTCAACGCCGAAGAATAAGTCGGTCAGACTGGATCATCCATCCTCCCAAAAGTGTGTTTCAAGCCAGTCGTACTCAAAATGCCCGATGCGGCACCCCCTACCTTAGCCACAACATGGGGAACATGCGGACGTCGAGCGATTTCGCAAGAATCTTTGAGACGTCCAATGCGAGCAAATAAGGAAGTCGTCTATGACATGCGCCAGCAACGCCCCTGAAAGCGTATATCCGGATTACGGCAACCTGATTTGCTATGCCGTGGCGAGACGCTTGCTGACACCAGAGCTTAAGGCTTCGTCAGCCAACAAAAAGCGGACGTTGGAAAGGCGCCATCAGGCCGGTGCCTTCCGCAATCGAGTAGGCTCCTAACCCGGCAGGCTTTTTGGACCATGGCCATATGAAACGAGGGAAGGTTCGGTTCGATGAAACTCTTCTATGCACCCGGATTTAGCAGCATCGCCGACCACATCGCGATGCTAGAGGCCGGGCTTCGGTTTGATCTCGTCAAAGTGGATATATTGACCAAGCAGATCGAAGGCGGCGGCAGCTACACAGACATCAATCCCAAAGGGTACATCCCGGCCTTGATGTTCGATGATGGAGAACTCTTGACGGAGAATGCCGCGATCCTTGCCTGGGTGGCGGATCGTGTTCCGAACTTGGCGCCGCGCGGCGAACTCGGTCGGTACAGGCTGATCGAGATGCTGAGCTTCCTCGCCAGCGAGATTCACAAGCGCTTTCCCATCTATTTCTCAGTGTCCGAGGAATCGAAAGCGGTCCTCCGCGAAGAGATTCTTCAGCGCTTCGGCCTTCTGGCCGGCAGGGTGGAGCGCGAGAACTATCTCTTTGGTGAGAGCTTCAGCGTGGCGGACCCCTACCTCTTTATGCTGGCGCGTGGCGCGCAGGAACTCGGCTTCCCGCTTGCCAAGTGCTTTCGCGATTATGTGGGCCGCATCGAGACGCGTTCCTCCGTACGGGAGGCAGAACGACGTGAAGGTCTCACCTAAGCCTCCTCCACCTCGATCATGATTCAGGAGGAGCGGAAATGGCTCGGTCGGACCTCGCTTGGCGAGAGGAACCCGGGTCATCACCACAGAGCTCAAACCAATGGGAGGACAGGATGCAAACAAATCAACGCGCGATCCGCTGCAGTGGACTGGAAATCGCCACGGAAGCGTTCGGCGACCCGGCGCACCCGCCCGTAGTTCTGATTATGGGGGGGATGGCGTCGATGTTGTGGTGGCATGAGAGCTTCTGTGTACGCTTGGCAGAGCAAGGTCGCTTCGTCATCCGCTATGACCAGCGCGACTCCGGTCTTTCTACGAAATATCCCCCCGGTCGGCCGGGCTACACCTTCGACGACGCCGTCGATGACGTCTTCCGCGTACTCGACGGCTACGGAATTTCGATGGTCCATCTCGTCGGCTTTTCTCTCGGGGGGATGATCGGCCAGGTGGCCGCTTTGAAGAATCCGGAGCGCGTACTTTCCCTGACGGCGATCAGCAGCTCGCCGGTCGGGGTGGACCAATCGCACTTCCCTCCGAGCGGTGAGGCCTGGATGGAACACATGGCCGTGGAGGCGGACTGGTCGGACCGGGCAGACGCAGTCGCCTACGTGGTCGATGACGCGCGCCTGACTGCGGGCACGGCACATCCGTTCGACGAAGCCGGGACCCGAGCCTTCCTCGAACGGGATTTCGACCGGTCCGGAGGCTATCTCAGCGCCACCAACCACAGCATCCTCTTTGAGGTGGGCGACACATGGCAGGGCCGGCTGAACGAGATGAAAGTTCCCCTTCTCGTCGTTCATGGCACGGCCGATCCGGTTTTCCCGCTGGCGCACGGCGAGGCACTCGCGCGAGCTGTAGCGGATGCGAAGTTCGTGAAGATCGAAGGTGGCGGCCACGAAATTCATCCCCATGATTGGGAAGAGATCATTTCTGCCATCGATGAACATGTCGGAAGGCGAACGTCCGTCAAGTGACCGAGGAAAACCAAGTGAGGTGGAGATGTTGGATCGTGCTGACTTCTATGACGCTGAATTAAAGCGGCACAATGCGCATTTGCGCGCCGCCGCGAGCGTTGGCGTACGTGACCGCGTGCTCGATATCGGTTGCGGGGCAGGACAATCGACTCGTGAGGCCGCCCGTGTCGCTGTGCAAGGCGACGCGCTCGGCCTGGATACGTCCTTGGAGATGCTCGAGGTTGCGCGACGACGTTCCAACGAAGCGGGGTTGCGAAATGTTGCGTTTGAGCAGGGTGATGCCCAGCACCACCCATTTCCCGCTGACAGCTTCGACCTCTGCATCAGCCGGTTTGGCGTCATGTTCTTTGCTGATCCGGCGGCAGCGTTTGCCAATGTCGCCCGCGCGATGCGTCCAGGCGCGCGCCTTGTATGGATGGTGTGGCAGAGCCAGGAGCGCAACGAGTGGTCCGGCGCGATCAGGCGAACCTTGGCCCCACCAACCGCGGTTTCCGCAGATGCTTCCATGCCGTTTTCACTTGGCGATCCCACCATCACCACAGAACTTCTGAGCACGGCCGGCTTTGTTTCGATCGATTTTGCCGAGGTGCGCGAACCGGTTTTTTATGGACCAGACGTCGATAGGGCGTTTGACGCGCTCATCGACCTCTACCTGGTGAAGGACGCGCTTGCGCGAACCGATGAAGCGCCCGATAAGGCATTGCAGAGACTGCGCGATTTACTCGAGGCACATATGACCACGCAGGGGGTACTCTTTGACTCGCGCGCGTGGGTCGTAACCGCCCGCAGGGCGTGAATTAGAGCCGGAGGTTGATTGACGAGTGGGTGTCCTCGTCGCTGCATGTGCGTTTCGGTCGCCACGCCTGGTCGCGGACGAAGCCGATCTATTCATGCTCCCTGTGGCGCGTGACCTCGCGGTTTCCGCAGGTCCGCATGCTGCACCAGCGGCGCTTGCCGCCGCGCGACGTATCCAGGAACAACCCGCCGCAACGGGGCAGGAACGCACCCTTCGCGCGGCAAGGTGAAATAGCCTTCGATCGAGAGCATGGCCGGAAGGGCGGTTACGGCTTCGGGGTCCCGCCACCGGACGAGGGCCAGGTTGGGACGCCCCGAAGGCCTTCCTTGCCGATCCTATCGAGGAAAATAGGGCCAAGGCCCGACTGGACGCAATTCGAGACAACTCGCTACCAGTTATCGGAGAACAGCTGAGCGCCTGATGGGTCTCTATCCTCCAGATGGGCTGGCATCTCGACTGGGAGCGCCTGTCACGGCCCGGAAACATCGACATCCAATTCAAGATCTTCTCCGACTACGGGTCGCACATCGCGTTTCCCGGCCATCCGGGCCTACCACCGCGAGCACCAGCCGCCCGTGCCTTCTGCTTTGGGGCGGGCACGACCCCTCCTTTGATATCAACGAGATCATGGCATACAAACAACCGCATCCTTGATGCGCTGGAAATCCACGTCTTCGAGAGCGGACACGCTGCTGGAAACCCATGACAGAGGATGCGCAGCTCTTGTGGGCCGCTTCATGCTCGACGTGGACGCGGCGCGCGCTTAGATTCCTCCAAGCGACGTCATAGCGAGCATGACCGTGGCGGACATCATCGGTTTTCTGGACTGGCCTACCTGCGCTGGCCGAAACCAGGGCTTGATGACCCCCGCCAATGTGAGACCGGTCAGCTTTGAGGGGAGCGGCGCGATCGGTCTGCGCAACATCAGCGAGCGTGCCGTCTTAAGGTGGCATCCACGATCCAGGAGGATATCCGCATGCCCAAATTCATCACCATCGGATACGGCGATCAAGCGGGATATGACCGCACCGAACCGGCTCTCCGCGACAAGGCTCACGCGCATGACAAGGACCTTCACGACAGAGGGGTCCTGATTGGGATCGCCGGCTCCCCGGTTCAGGTCCGAAACCACGATGGCGCGAAAATCGAAACGACCCCATGCCCGTTTCTGCAATCACCCCTGCCACTCGCCGGCTTTGCCGTCATCGAAGCGGACAGCCTTCAAGACGCAATCGACATGGTTTCGTGGACACCCTGCGCTGTCGCGCAAGGGGTCGTGGAAGTATGGCCGTTGGAGCAACCGAAGTAGGCCGCGGATCAAGTTGACCGCACATCGCTCTTGGGAGGCAGGAAGAATGTTCGTTGTTCTGGGCGCAACAGGTCAAATCGGATCGGTCGTTGCCGAAACCTTTTGAACGAATGCTTGGGGTTACCGCCGTCATGCGGAGCACCGCAAAGGCGGCCTCTCTCAAGTCAAAAGGCGCGCAGATCGCCATGATTGACGTTGGCGATGCCCGAGCCCTCGCGCAATGTTCGCCGCGGTCGTCGCGCATTTCTTCTCACCCCCCCCGGCGCCCGTCGATAGGGACACCGATGCCGAGAAAAATCGCACCGCGGCAAACATCGCCGGAGACGGTTCTTGTCGAGTCATACTACGGTGCACAGCCCGGCGACGCGATCGGCGATCTTTCCGTGCTCTGGAATTTCGAAACAAGTGTCGGCTCCTCCGGAAGCCCGGTGGCAATCAGTCGAGGCGCGTATTATTTGATGCGATCCTCTCAAGGACGTCATGTGTTCCCCGATCACTCAACATCGCAACCCGCCATACCCACAAAGACATGACCAAAATTTGAGAGGGAGGCTTGGTCGACACCGGCAATAGCCAAACGGCCGCTCCCTCCCGCCCGCCCCTCTGTTCCTTGCCATGAATGGCTGACCCATGGCATTAAGGTCTGAGAAGCAAAGCTGCCGCGAAGCACCGCTTGCGGCGCAAGCAGACATTGCAACGCGCGGAGCATGCTCCGATTGCTCGTCTGTCAGGCAGGCTTACACACTTCAGGAGGAGTGATGTTCGACCACGTTAAATTCGGAGCCAGCGACTATGCGGCGAGCAAAGTGTTCTTCCTCAAGGCACTTGAACCGCTCGGTGTTGCGGTTGTCTCGGAAGGACCGCCGACCTACGGTGTCGAGCTCAGCTCAAAGGGTAAGGCTTCATTGTGCATATTCAAAACCGAGGAAGCGCCGGCGCATCTTCACTTGGCATTCACTGCCGATAATCGCCAGCAAGTCGAAGCTTTCTATCGCGCAGCTCTGGAGGCAGGTGGCAAAGACAATGGTGCGCCTGGTCTGCGCCCGCACTACCACGCTAACTACTATGCAGCTTTCGTTATCGGTCCGGACGGGCACAACATTGAAGTGGTTTGCCACAAACCCGAAGCCTAACTCTTCACATCGGGGAGCGCTCATGAGCGGGCATGGCTCACCTGCGACCGCCCCTACATCCGTCGACGGCGTCGCGGCAGCGTGACCAATCAACTATCTCTCGCCCATCCCCCGCCTGGCAGGTGATGATGCTGCGTTTCGTCAAATCGACACCCAGTCGACCGACGGCCAGGTGCGCAACACCCCTCTGGCTGGATACGGTCACAGATACCGAGCATTCGGTACCGAGCACGACCGTCATGCGGCTCGCGGCAATAGTCGATGGAGCTTGCGTATCGTGGCTAGGAACCGTGAAGCCTCCGTATTCCGCAGCTCATATCCGTTTTCCGCAATATTTTGGCAGCCCTTCGGCCTCGATGCTGCAATTGCGTAGTGCGGCTTACCGGATTAGTTGACTAGAAATACTCAAGGAATATAGGCGCTTGCGTTTCAAGTCTCATAATCGAAACGTAATCATGCCCCTGACCGACATTGTTTCCGTAATCGCTCGCAGAGAAGATCGCACGGCGCTTCTTTTCGGCAGCGGACGGATCCTTTCCTACGCGGAACTCGACGAGCAAACGCGACGCTTCGCAAATCGGTTGGGACAGGGACAAAAGCGGCTTGTGGCGATTGCTGCAGAAGTCTCCGTGCATGCGATCGTCGCCTATCTCGCAGCACTGAGGGCGGGACACGCGATCGCCATGCTGCCACCCTGTGATGAGAGGCCGTGGGATGATTTTCTTAACGCCTTCCAACCGGATTTCATCTTCCGTCCAGCCAATGGCCACTGGCGTCTGATCGAGGAGGTCCGGCCTGGTAATGGCAGCCAGGGGATCCACCCTGATCTCGCCCTGCTGCTCATGACATCAGGGAGTTCGGGCACTGCCAAAGCAGTGCGTCTTTCCTTTGCTAATCTCGACGCCAACTTACGCTCGATCGCGGCTTACCTCGAACTCTCATCCACCGATCGTACCGCATTGGTCCTACCCCTCCACTATTCTTACGGACTGTCGATCCTGAATTCCCATCTGATTGCGGGCGGCAGCGTTTTCTTTCCCGGCATTTGTGTAATGGACGGCGACTTCGCCCGCATCATCGACGAGAGCAACTGCACAAATCTCTCTGGCGTACCCTATACCTATGAACTCGGATCGTACTGTATCCACCTTTTGTTCCTGTGGATAATTCAGACCGTGTTTGTGCCGTCTTCCATCGCGCGCGTTGATCACCATTATCATTGTCAGCATCGCTTCACTTATTGCTAGCAATCTGATGTCAAAGATAAAGCTTTTGTCCCTGCTCGTGGAGCGACTAAGCTTCAATGCAGCCGAGGCCACCGTCGCCTGTCGGCCCTCCCGGCGACAATAAGCGCAGGAGGCTCGAGAGCTGATTAAAGGTGCTCGCCTGAATGAAATGGAATTCGACGGAAGCGGGGTATACCGCCTTCACGCGGCAAGGACTCGTCTAAGAGAGGTCAAAGGCGAGCCCAAGCCATGAGTACCGGGGGATAACCCCTTGGCACTTGGGGATCACGCAGTTTCAGTAGCTGTGGAAGCCCGAAAGGCGTGATCCCATAATAAACGCCCAGTGGAAGGGAAGGTTCCGTGCGATCGACCAGAAGAGAAATCCGCTCTTGCGAAAATCTACGACAATCTACGACATTCAGGGGCTGGTGTATCCTATCATCATCGGTGCGCCGGCGAGCAGCTGGTAACGCGGCGCAGGGGGAGATCCTCCTTGGCCGGCATAACGTGGGAAATAACCCCGACCCTCAAATCCTAAGCGGAATCTCGAAATCTGATGGATGCAGCTGCCCTGATCAGTATGATGCGGGGCCTCGCGCTCATCGCATCAACGCGAGCCCTTTCGCACCGCGCGACAGGACAGGGAGCTAGCTCTGTTCCTGCCACTCACCAGTCGAATCAAAGTGAGCAAACTAGCTGAAACGGCTAAGTCCGATCCCCGCGTCCCTTTCGGGAGTGGTACCAGGTGCTTCGGACGCCGAATGCCTCTCACTCAGGGCATCGATAATCTCCATGGCGGTGGATTCATCAAGGCGTGTGAGCGGCAAAATTTCAGCAATGACAGCGACCTTGTGCGTTTGCGTATGGACAATCGACCAGCTGCCATCCCCGTCGCGTCTGGCGTAATACTGCGGGCGTATTTTCATATTCACGTCTACCTCTGTTTCTCGGCAATACTCGTGAGTAACTGTTCCAAGCTGTCTTCGTTCCTGACGCCGTGCTGATAGAAATAGATGATCTGGGTTGCGAGTTCGTCGCAGGCGTCGTCACGCGTTATGTGCCCGGCCGCGCAAATATGATCGAAGACTCTTTTGCAGATCACAATATCTTCGTTCTGCAATGGTGCATCGTTGGCGGCGAAATCATCTCTGGTCATGGTGCAACACTCCCAAGAAGATGGGTTATTTTCGAAGATCGATCCTGAACGCAGGATGAAAGGTTAATCGCTATGCAGCGATCTGCTCGTTCGTATAGCTCTTCGACCTTCTGGATGCCTCTCGCGCCGTATGCCCAGCCGTAGAGAGGCAGGATGTTCTGCTTCTGCCAAGGGATGGTATTAATCGCCCATCGCCACTGGCGGGCGCACGATCGGCTGGGGAGGTTGAGATAAATGCGCCCCGATTATCGGCTGAGACCGGTTGGGAGATTATGCGTGCTCTTGCCATCATGGAGGAGCACAAGATGCTCTTCACGATTTACTTCCCCTCGATGATACCTGGATCGACACGGTCACAATGGTCGTTGAACAGTGGTGCAATTTCATCGTGTTCCAATAGGAAGCGGCTGTGGCCGTTTAGCGATGACGACCGCCGTTAGTCTCGCAATCGGTGGCGAGCATTCGTCTAGCACTCTTTCCAGCGAGGCGACGACGCTGTAGGGTCGCGCGAACGTGCGCCCGACCATCCCACTCGGAGGCTTTGTATGGCCGAGATCTTGTTGTTCCACCACGCACAGGGGCTGACCCCGGGTGTGTGCGCCTTCGCCGACGACCTGCGGGCTACCGGTCACATCGTGCACACTCCGGACCTGTTCGACGGACGCACATTCCAGAGCATCGATGAGGGTCTCGCCTACATCAGTGAGATCGGATTCGACGACATGCGGGAGCGCGGCGTCAGCGTCGCCGACGAGCTGCCTCCCGAGCTCGTCTATGCCGGGTTCTCGTTCGGTGTGCTGCCGGCGCAGAAGCTGGCACAGACACGGCCCGGAGCACGCGGAGCCCTCCTCTTCCATTCTTGCCTGCCGATCAGTGGCGAGTGGGCCTTCGGACCTTGGCCAGACGGCGTCGCGGTCCAGATTCACGGCAAGGAAAACGACCCGATCTTCGTCGGCGAGGGCGACATAGACGCCGCCCGCGAGATCGTGGAGAAGGTCGAGGACGCGGAGCTTTTCCTGTACCCTGGTGATCAGCACTACTTCGCCGACAGCTCGCTCCCATCGTATGACGCGAATGCAACCGCACTACTCACCATTCGAGTGCTTGAGTTCCTGGATCGCGTTTGATCCATAATATCGTGACACGACTGAATTATCTGCGGGCTTCGAACGTTTCTAATGTTCTTTTTCTGAACCTTGTAGACACCCATGGCTGCCGAAATCGGATGAGACTCGAGCCGTCACCTGAAGCCCGACCGTCAACTCCTCAAGGCAGGCTTCACCCTGCGTATCCGCCGCACCGGCGAGATCTTGATACAGACGGTAAAGGCGACAATGCGTCTGACGCCGGTGGCGGTCAATTGCAGTTCGATCATCTGCTCGACAGACATCAGCTCGCCGCGGTCGCGCGGCCACTGCGCTTGGTTGAAACCAGTCGAAGCAGCCATGGGCATCGTTGGCATTCTTCTGTTGCGGATAAAGAAGAACAAATCCGCGCTGGGCAGCGAGCCTGGAAAACCGCTTGCAGCGTCGAAATGATCGCTGCGATTTGCTGCGCTGTCCTGCGCCCCTTTCCGCCGTGGTGACCGTGATGCCGGGTTTCGGTCTGCACGAGATCGAACCGCAGGCCAATGGCGAAAAGATCGTCAATGTCGCAATCACAAGGGGCGAACAGCCTGATTTTTAAGCCAATTTGGCGCTTGACACTTTTTTAGGCGCTCCTTATGTTTTTTGAACCAACTGGTAAAAAAAGGGGAGCAAATCAATGACCAGAGACATCTTGATTTCACGCCGTGCAGTGATTGCATCAGGCATTGCCCTCGGGGTCAGCGGGTTCGCCCCGCTGGCAAGAGCGGCCCCGATGAAGGTTGCCGGTATTCATGCCTCGCCGGTCGAGAACGCTTGGAATTCCTGTCTGCATAAAGCCTTGCAGGATGCAGCCAAGGAAGGCGTCATCGAATATGTCTTCTCCGAGGGAGTTTCCGGCACCGACTATCCGCGCGCCATGCGCGAATATGCCGAACAGGGCAACAAGTTGATCATCGGCGAGGCCTATGCCGTCGAAAAAGAAGCGCGGCAGGTGGCCGCCGACTATCCGGACACGGCCTTTGTGTTGGGGTCGAGCGGCACTGAGGCCGGCGGCAATTTCGGCGTCTTCGGAACCTGGAACCATGACGGGGCCTATCTTGCCGGGATGCTGGCCGGCAAGATGACCAAATCCAATATCGTCGGTTCTGTCGGCGCGATTCCGATCCCCGAAGTCAACATGCTGATCAATGCCTTCGCGGAAGGCGTCAAGGCCGTCAATCCCGATGCAAAGCATCTGGTTTCTTTCATCGGCACCTTCTTCGATCCGCCGAAGGCCCGCGAAGCCGGCCTTGCTCAGATCGACGCCGGCGCCGACATTCTTTTCGGCGAGCGCATCGGCACAGCGGACGCCGCGAAGGAACGCGGCATCAAATCGGTGGGCTCGCTGATCGACTACACGCCGCGCTATCCGGACACCGTGTTCGCCAATGCCATGTGGTACTTCCGCCCGATCCTCAATGCGGCAATCGCCGATGTCGCAGCCGGCAAGCCGGTCGGCAAGAACTACACCCTTTATGGCCTGATGAAGGAAGGCGGCAGCGATATCGTCTTCGTCAAAGGGGTGGCACCAGCCGACGCCGAAGCTGCGATGGAAGCCAAGCGGGCGGAAATAAAGGCTGGCACCTTCGAAGTCCCGAAGATGATGGACGAGCCCAAGTAATTCGACCGATGCGCCGTGACGCGACCGACCTGGCACAGGCGATCAGGAATGGCGGCCTGACCTCTGTCGACGCGATGCAGGCCTCGCTTGCCTCGGCGGGGGACCATAAAACCTTCGGCACCATTGCTCATCTCGACGAAGCGTTGGGCATGGCGTCGGCCGAAGCCGTGGATCAAGAACGGCGCGTGAAGCCGGGCCGCTTTGCTGCCCGGCCGTTTGCCGGCGTGCCGACGCTGGCGAAGGATCTGGGCGGTCCTTTCGAAGGCTTGCCGGTAACGTCCGGGTCACGTCTCTTCAAACGAGCGGGCAGCGAGCCGGATTCGGATCTCGCCAGCCGCTTCCGCGCAGCGGGTTTCTGCCTGTTTGGGGTGACGACAAGCCCGGAATTCGGCCTTTCGCTGGCGAGCGAACCGGCGGCTGGGCCGATCTGCCGCAACCCGCTCGATCCGGCGCGCACGCCCGGCGGTTCCTCCGGCGGCGCAGCAGCGGCGGTCGCAGCCGGCATTGTAGCGATTGCCCACGCAACGGATGCGGGCGGTTCCATCCGCGTGCCGGCGGCGTGCTGCGGTCTTGTCGGCTTGAAGCCAAGCCGCGGCGCCATGCCCGCCGGCCCATCCTTCGGCAATCATCTCGGCGGCATCGCCAGCGAACTTGCCGTCTGTCGCTCGGTGCGGGATACAGCGCTGATTTTCGATACGCTGCGCGGTAAGGCAAAGGGACCGTTCCCCGATCCGGAGACCGCGGCGGACAGAGGTGGCCGGTTGCGGGTCGGTCTGCTGGCCGAGACCGGGTCAAAATATCCGACGGATAGTAAGCGGCTCGAAGCGATCAAGGATGCTGCGCTCACGCTGGAGGCGGATGGACATCACATCGTCCCGCTCGGCTGGGCCGAATTCGAGCAAAGCGTCGATGCCAGCGGTCGCGCGCTCGGCGACATCATCGCAGTCAATCTCGCAACCTTCATCGATACGCTCGGACTCGATATTTCACGCGCCGAGCCGTTGACCCAGGCATTCATTGAACGCGGTCACGCGCTCACGGGACCGACACTCTGGGCTTCGCTGAATGGCGCCGTGCACACCAGCCGCGCGCTTTGGACTATCTTCGACAGGGTCGATTGCCTGTTGATGCCGATGCTTGCGAAGGCGCCCCTTGCGATCGGGTCATTTCCGTTCGATCATGGTGATACCGAGCTGCAGCTTGAGCGGATGGCTGCCTTTGCTCCACTTGCATCTCTCGCCAATATTTCAGGATTTCCGGCCTTGACCCTGCCCTTTGGAACCGATGCGGACGGCTTGCCCCTACCGGTCCAGATCATGGCTCCGATGGGCCACGAGCCGCTTTTGCTGTCACTCGCCGCACGATTGGAGGCCGAGGAACGCTGGCAGCATCGCTTTCCGGTGGCAGGGCTTGCAGCATGACAATTCCGGTTCTCGAAATCGAAGGCGTCAGCAAGCGCTTCGGCACAAATCTGGCCAATGACGCCATCTCGCTGACGCTTGCCAAGGGCGAAATCGTAGCCCTGCTTGGCGAAAACGGCGCGGGCAAGACCACGCTGATGAGCATCCTCTTCGGTCATTATATGCCGGATGCCGGCCGGATTCTGATCGACGGGACCGAACTCCCGCAGGGCAAGCCGCGCGCCGCGATCCGCGCCGGCGTGGGCATGGTCCACCAGCATTTCTCGCTGGCGCCCAATCTGACCGTTCTCGAAAACGTCATGACCGGTACGGAAAATCTCTGGTCCTGGCGTTCGGGCACATCCGCCGCGCGCAAAAAGCTTCTAGCCATTTCTGAGCGCTTTGGTCTCAAGGTCGATCCGGGCGCGCGTCTTGGCGACCTGTCGGTCGGCGAGCAGCAGCGCGTCGAGATCCTCAAGGCGCTCTATAGCGACGCCCGCATCCTGATCCTTGACGAGCCAACGGCGGTACTGACCAATATCGAGGCCGAAAAGTTATTTACGACACTGAAGGAAATGGCCCGCCAAGGCCTCTCGCTGATCTTCATCTCCCACAAGCTCGATGAGGTGATGGCTGCGGCCGACCGTATCGTCGTCTTGCGCAGCGGCAAGATGGTTGCCGAACGCAGGGCATCCGAAACCAGCAAGGCCGAACTGGCCGAGCTGATGGTCGGCCGCCGCGTAACGCGGCCGGTACGCGAGCCATCGACGCCCGGCATGGTCGCGCTGGAGGCCGCCGATGTCACGGTGAAGATCGACGGCGTCGAGCGACTGAAGTCCGTCCGCTTCCATCTGCGCGAAGGCGAAATCCTCGGCATCATCGGTGTCTCGGGCAATGGCCAGGCAGCGCTGGCGCATCTTCTCTCCGGCACGCTCTCGCGCTCATCCGGCGACCTCCTGCTTTTCGGGGAACCTATCGGCAATCTCGGCGTAGGCGATGTCGTCAATGCCGGCATTGGCCGCATTCCGGAAGACCGCAATGAGGAAGGCGTGATCGGCGAAATGGCGATCTGGGAAAATACCGTGCTGGAGCGCATTTCCTCGCCGGCGTTTTCGCAACGTGGGCTTGTGAGCCGCAAGGCAGGCATGGCCTTTGCCAAGGAGATCATCGACCAATTCGACGTCCGCGGCGGCAGCCCTGCAAGCCGCGCGCGGCTGCTTTCGGGCGGCAATATGCAAAAGCTTATCCTCGGCCGCAATCTGCACCGGCGGCCGCGCATCCTGATCGCGGCCCAGCCGGCGCGCGGCCTCGATGAAGGTGCCGTGGCAGCCGTACATGCGCGTCTTCTGGAGGCTCGCCGGCAAGGGACCGCTGTGCTTTTGATCTCGGAGGATCTGGACGAGGTGATCGCGCTTGCCGATCGCATTCAGGCGATCGTGGGCGGCAGGCTTTCGCCACCCGTCGAAGCTGAAGTCGCAGACGCACGCGAACTCGGACTGATGATGGCCGGTGAATGGCAGCAATCCCCAGAGGCCGATCATGCGGTTTGAGCGTCGCGAGCATCGTCCACTTTATCTTCTCGTTCTGACGCCGCTGCTCGCCGTGGTCGCAGCGCTGGCTCTCTCCGGCATTTTGATCGCGATCGCCGGTGCCCCTGTATTTGAGGCCTATTGGCGCATCCTAACGGGCGCCTTCGGCTCGCGGCTTTCGGCAACCGAGACATTGACGCGGGCCACGCCGCTGATGCTAACCGGGCTTGCCGCCGCCGTCGCCTTCCGGGCGAGGCTCTGGAACATCGGCGCCGAGGGTCAGTTCTATCTCGGTGCCATCGCGGTTGCCGCAGCGAGTGCCAAGCTTTTCGGCACTCTCCCCGCTCCGGCTCTTATTCCCTTGCTGCTGCTTGTCGGTGCCGTCGCAGGTATGGTCCTGATCCTCATTCCGCTGTGGCTGCGCCTGCGCTTTTCGGTCGATGAGGTCGTGACCAGTCTGCTCATGAACTTCGTCGCCCTGCTCTTCGTCTCGATGCTGATCGACGGGGTGCTCAAGGATCCGCTCGCTTTCGGCTGGCCGCAGTCGCAATCGGTCAGCGATCACGCCATGCTGCCGAAGCTGGTTGCCCGCTCCCGCCTGCATATCGGCCTTGCGATCGCGATTGCGCTGGCGATCATCGTCCATTTCATCCAGTCGCGCACCGTGTTCGGCATGCAATCGCGCGCCGCCGGGCTCAATCCGGCCGGCGCTGTTTTCGCCGGCGTTCAGCTTGGCAGAACGCTGGTGAAGGTCGCCTGCCTGTCAGGTGGGCTGGCGGGCCTCGCCGGAGCGATCGAGGTCATGGGCGTCAAGGGTTATGTGACGACCGACCTGTCGCCCGGTTTCGGCTATTCCGGCATCGTTGTCGCGATGCTTGCCAACCTCAATCCACTCGGCGTCGTCTTCGCCGCCATTTTCACGGCTATGATGTTCGTGGGCGCGGATGGCATGAGCCGTGGTCTCGGCATCCCGACCTATATCGCCGATGTCACGGTGGCGCTGTCGCTGCTGACGATGCTGATCGCATTGTTCTTCACCCAATACAGGATCCGGCGATGATGCAACTGTTCGACATCCTCGCTTCCGCCGGGCTCTGGGCGGCAATCCTGCGGATCGCCACGCCGCTGATTTTTGGCACGCTCGGCGCACTCGTCTGTGAACGGGCTGGCGTGCTCAATCTCGGCATCGAAGGCATCATGACCATCGGCGCGATGATCGGCTGGCTTTCCGTCTATCACGGCGCCGATCTCTGGACCGGCCTGCTGATTGCTGCGATGGTCGGCGGGGTCTTTGGCCTGCTGCATGCGGGCCTGACCGTATCGCTGGGCCTCTCCCAGCATGTCTCCGGCCTTGGCGTCACGCTGTTTGCCTCCAGCTTCAGCTACTATGTCTTCCGGCTGATCGTGCCGCTTGCCAGCACCCCACCCACCATCGTGCCGTTCCAGCCGATCGCCATTCCTGGCCTCTCGACGCTGCCCTTCGTCGGGCCGGCTCTGTTCACGCAGACGGCGCCAACCTATCTGGCGATTGCCATTGCCCTGCTGATGGCCTACATCATCTTCCGCACACCCGTTGGGCTTGCGATCCGCATGGCCGGCGAAAATCCGCACGCGGCGGAAGCACAGGGTGTCAATCCGATGAAGGTGCGCTACGGCGCAGTGGTTGCTGGAAGCGCGCTGATGGGAATGGGCGGCGCCTTCCTGACATTGTCGGCGTTCAACAGCTTCTTCCCCACCATGGTGCAGGGGCGCGGCTGGATCTGCATCGCGCTCGTTGTCTTCGCCTCCTGGCGGCCGGGCCGCGCGCTGTTCGGTGCCCTGCTCTTCGCCTTTTTCGATGCCTTCCAGCTTCGGCTGCAAACCGCGCTGAGCGGGCTCGTGCCCTATCAGCTTTTTCTGATGACCCCCTATATTCTTTCCATCGCCGCGCTTGCCGTCATGGCCCGCCGTGCCCGCGTCCCGCAGGCGCTGATGCAACCCTATCGTCGCGGCGAACGTTGAAACCACTCGCATCCAATGAGGCTCCGATGTTCGATCTGATCGTCAGAAATGCAAATCTCACCGATGGCCGAACCAGCATCGACATCGGCATCCAGGGCGGCAGGATCATCGCTGTCGAGCGCGGTCTCCAAGCGCAAGCGGGGGAAGAAATCGACGCAACCGGCCGGCTGGTCAGTCCTCCTTTCGTCGATCCGCATTTCCACATGGACGCCACCCTGTCGCTCGGACTGCCGCGCATGAACGTATCCGGCACCCTGCTCGAGGGCATCGCGCTCTGGGGAGAGCTGCGCCCGATCGTCACGAAGGAGGAACTGGTCGATCGTGCGCTGCGCTATTGCGATCTGGCGGTGACGCAGGGGCTCCTCTTCATCCGCAGTCATGTCGATACCAGCGATCCCAGACTGGTGACCGTGGAGGCGATGATCGAGGTTCGCGAAAAGGTCGCGCCCTATATCGATCTGCAGCTGGTCGCCTTCCCCCAGGACGGTTATTACCGCTCGCCGGGCGCGATCGACGCGCTCAACCGCGCCCTCGATATGGGAGTTGATGTCGTCGGCGGCATTCCCCACTTCGAACGGACGATGGGCGAAGGCACGGCTTCGGTCGAGGCGCTCTGCCGCATCGCCGCCGATCGCGGCCTGCCGGTCGACATGCATTGCGACGAAACCGACGATCCGCTCTCGCGCCATATCGAGACGCTGGCCGCGCAAACCATCCGCTTTGGCCTGCAGGGACGCGTCGCCGGCTCGCACCTGACCTCGATGCACTCGATGGACAACTACTACGTCTCCAAGCTGATCCCGCTGATGGCGGAGGCGCGGATCAACGTGATCCCCAACCCCTTGATTAACATCATGCTGCAAGGCCGGCACGACACCTATCCGAAGCGCCGCGGCATGACCCGCGTGCGCGAATTGATGGATGCCGGCCTCAATGTCTCCTTCGGGCATGATTGCGTCATGGATCCCTGGTACTCGATGGGATCGGGCGACATGCTGGAGGTCGGCCACATGGCGATCCACGTCGCGCAGATGGCGGGCGTCGAGGACAAGAAGAAGATCTTCCATGCGCTGACCGTCAACTCGGCAAAGACGATGGACCTCGAAGGCTATGGCGTGGAAATCGGCTGCAACGCGGACCTCGTCATCCTCCAGGCGCAGGATACGCTGGAAGCACTGCGGCTTAAGCCGAACCGGCTCGCGGTCATCCGGCGCGGCAAGGTCATCGCCCGTTCGGCACCGCGCATCGGCGCGCTTTTCCTCGATGGACGCCCCGCAAAGGTCGATAGCGGCATGGGTTACGCACCTCGCCATTGAGATGCGGGCCGGCACAATTCAGCCGCCGCGCTTGTTGCTCCAGAGCCGGGAAAAGGGATCCGTCTGCTGGGCGTGTCGCCGTCTTCCCTGGAGCGTCGAGCGCCCACAGTGGAACCGCAGCTGCGGCTGGCCTTTTAGACGGCCAGCATTGCCTGAACGGGAGAGGATGAATAGCGTCTAACTCGGAATGTCGATGCCGGCAGCGGGCGCAGGATTTCGTCCTCGAGCACCAGTCCGTCGAGCCACGCGATGCGTCGCTCGCGGGTGAGAACCGCCATTTGTCGGTCGTGGAACGGCGCGATATCGGCATTCGCCTCAATCGTCAGTAAGGCATAGGCCTCCGGCCAATCCGCCGTCGCGGGGCGCCAGATCCCCGCGAAATAAAACCAATCACCGTTGGCGAGCGAGAAACCGAAACTCTTGTGGCGAAACTCCGAGGCCCGCACCAGGCAGCGGTGGGTTGAAAAGATCCTTCCCTCCGCTCGAACAACGCTCACAGCACGCGGACCGCCATCGCGGGGGCGCAGTCCCCATGGAAGTTCCACCATCTCCGTCTCGCCGTCATGGCGCCTTATGATGACGCGGCGCTCGTCGAGCGGGGCGTCAGACTGGAAAACCTTCGGGCTCATCATAAATAGAACATAGCAGGAACAACATTTCAAGACAACGAGAACCTAAACGGAGGATGCATGTGCAACGATTATCGGCTGATGGTGGATGTCGCCTCGATCTTCGAGGACTTCGCCGACCTCAAGATCAAGATCCGTTTCGGTGAGGGCGCGCCCAACCTTGAAGCGCGCGAGGACATCAAGATTACCGACGTCGGCCCCATCGTGAGAGCCATTAACGGCGCGCGCGATGAGGCGGAGCTCGTGCAGCGGCGCTGGAGCTGGCCGGGTCCGAACAAGCGGCCGGTCTATAATTTCCGCTCGGAGGGCCGGGAGTTCAATTCCAACCGTTGCCTGATCATCGCCGATGGCTTTTACGAGTTCACCGAGCCCAAGGATCCGAAGAAGACGCGCAAGGACAAATGGCTCTTCACCAAGAAGGATGAGTCGATCTTCTGCATTGCCGGCATCTGGCGTGAGACGCCTGAGGTGGGGCAAGCCTTCACCATGCTGACGATGGAGCCGGGTTCGGACATCGCCCCTTACCACGACCGGCAGATCGTCATCCTCGAGCGCAACGCCTGGGTGGAATGGCTGGATCCCGCCATTTCTGCGAAGTCGCTGATCAAGCCTCTGCCGGCAGGAACATTGGCAGTCGAGCAAGTAGGCTGAGAACCTCGCACAAGCGAGCCGCCGCCAGGGAATGAAGCTCACTGTTGTCCAACAGCAGTCGCGCGACGGTTTCCGATCAGTGGCTACTCTCGAACCCTGACCGGTCGGATGGGTTTTCCCCTGGACTTCGGCATTTGCGCGATCTACACTCGAGGCTTCTGTGATCCTGAAATTGTATCAGGTCTCAGGTCCTTCTCATCGCCCACCGCAATGATTTGCGGTTCGGACCCGCGCCTCAGCCCTCAATCCAACGCAATTTCACCGTGCAAGCGGGAGGAGTTTTCATGCCCAATGCCCAATGCGCCTGCGGCGCTCTTAGACTGATGCTTAGCGGTTCGCCACAATTGACTGCGCTGTGTCACTGTTTGGCTTGCCAGCGACGAACTGGTGCGCCGTTCAGTGCTAATGCGTTCTACTCGATTGACTGTGTCGAAGTATCTGGAACGTCTACAGAGTTTATTCGTACCGGCGAGAGCGGTGGCAAGGTCCGAATGCACTTTTGCCCAACTTGCGGCTCGACCGTCTATTGGAAGGCCGATGTTTCGCCGCCCTGGATCGGGGTTGCGGTAGGGTCATTTGCCGACCCGGTCTTCGCGCCACCTGCCATATCAGTATTCGAACAATCTAAACATACGTGGGTGCAGCTTGACAAAACGGTTAAGCACTTCCAAGCCCTACCAATCGGCCAATATTAGCTGGATCGACGCGGCGAGGTAAGTAGTAGTAGTAGTGGGCGCACCGAACTTCGCTTTCGATCCTCTTGAGACGATCGTGGATGGCCGATCCGACCGTCGCCGTCGGGAGTCGACTGGCCATTCCTCGCCTTGAACGGAATCGAACCTGAAGCGATGTAGCACGTCTACTCGTGGCCGAGCTCGATGGGCCACATCTGGGCGCCGTGTAAAACACGCAAAATACGAATCTTATCCGCTAAAACCACGTAGGCTGCGATGTAGGGCGTGCGCGGGATAACAAGTTCGCGAGTTCCAGCAATCCGGCCAGGACGGCCGCTTTCGGGAAAGTCAACAAGTCGACGGGCAGCGCGGACGATTTCCTCGTCCACGTGGACCGCCGCCCTGGGGCTCTCCTTCTCAATGTAGCTGAAGATTGTGTCGCGTCGTCAAGCGCGTATTGCGCCCAGACGAGCCTCATCGATCACCCGCCACGGCCCTGCGCAAAGCCGCCGCATGGCGTTCGCGAAAGCGCGCATCGGCGTCGGCATCGTCGACGTCGGGTCGCGTGTCCTCGAGCGCCTGCAAGACCTTCGCACGGAACCAGGCGTCGTGGGCCTCGCTGTGGCTAACCAGTTCCAGCGGCAGGGCGCCTTCATTCGCTGTCCGGGTTAACAGGATACGGACAGCATCCGAGACCGTTAGACCCATATTTTCCAGAACGGCCGTGGCGCGCTCCTTGACGTCGGCACCAATCCGAGTCTGGACAAGTGCATTTGATGCCATGTTCGAGCCTCCTTCGCCAGTGGTGAATGTAATGCACCTGCATGACAAATTCTAGAGCAGCGCCTCGAATTCTGTCGCATTCTTTCCGAATTGACTTCGCATTCGGCCCTCTGACGGCACGGTTCCACAGAAGATATTATGCGATCCGACAAGCCCAAAACACGAACATCGCCGCGCGATTCAGGCTGGTTTCATCCTGATCGACGCCGGACCATGTACCTGACCGGCGGCTTCCCAGTTGCGATTGACAACTCATGCCGGGAATGAGAGGCGAAAGCGGATCCCCTCCTCCGGGCATGAAACATCCGCCACGCCCGCATGCAGGCGCATGATGGCATCGACGATCGCCAATCCCAATCCGTGCGAGGAAGAGCTGCCGCTGCGGGCCGCGTCCGCCTGGTAAAAGCGGTCGAACAACCGGCCCAACTCTGTGAAAGCCCCGCCCCCTCGTTGCCGGCCTCGATGATCATTTTATCGCCAGCACTGCTGACCGCAGCCGGACCGTTGTAGCTTTCCCGACCATAGCGAATGGCATTAACGACCAGATTGCCCACGGCCCGACGCCTTTGGCCCGTTCCTCGCGTTCTTGGCTGTCTTGTTCATGACGAGATACGCCACCTTCCCATTGGGATGCGATGCGCCGCCCGACATAAAGAACGCGCCTCGCGACACCCGGGTCGCCTGCGGGAATTTGGGCCATTTGCATTTCCTTGGCGGTTCCACTCGGCGCTATTGCGCGTGCGAGGGATGGCCAGGCAGCGTCTGGTCGATGAGTCGATGTCGGCGTGGCGAGCCATCCGGGATACGATGAATGACCCCGCAAACCTGGCGGAAGCGAGCCGCTGGGCGGATGAAGCCAAGATCGCGCTCGGCGAGCGCGGTCCTGCCTGGTGGACTGACGGGCAAGCTGATCTCAACCGGCATCTCGTCACGAATATGCCCTGTGCCGCTTGGTTTGGACGGCTGTAAACATAGTGGAGCTTCGGGTTACGTCAGATCCGGGCACCACCTGTTGCATCAATCATCTGGCCGGTTGTCCAGCGCGCATCGTTCGATGCAAGGAAAGCGATGACGTCGGCGACGTCCTCCGCCCGGCCGACACGGGAGAAGACCGAGAGCGCTTCGGCGCCTGCGCGCGCGTCCGGTGATGCCAGCCACTCGGCATTCATATCCGTCTCCGTCACACCCGGCAGCACGGCATTGACCGTAATCCCGCGAGCCGCAAATTCAGGTGCCAGCGCGAGTGTCAACGTCTCTAGCGCTCCCTTGGAGGCTGCATAGGCCGGATGCGTCGGTGCCGCGATCCGCGTAAACCCGGTCGAGACATTGATGATGCGGCCATTGTCGTGAATGTGGTCGGCGACTGCCTGGATCAGGAAGAACGGCGCCTTGTAATTGATCGTCATCACCTCGTCGAACGCGGCTTCGCTCGTCTGCTTCAATGGCAACGCGGGCGCGATGCCGGCATTGTTTACCAGAATGTCTAGAGCCGAGGAGCCCCTCTCGATGCGCGCAGCTTCGCTGAACTGCGCCCAGAGGCTGTCAGCCGCGTCCTTGCCGTGTCTGAGATCGGCTTTTACGGCAACGGCCTTGACGCCGAGCGTCTCAATGTCGCGTACGGTGGCATTAGCCGCATCCGCATTGGCGGTGTAGTGCACGCCAATCAGAGCGGCACCCTCCTTCGCGAACGCAAGGGCGGCGGCCCGGCCGATACCACGCGAGCTTCCAGTAATGAGGGCTATCTTGTCTGCGAGTCTTTGGGACATAGATCACTCCGTTGCGAAATTAAATAGTGATCGGTATAATAAGAGGCGAAATAGGCCTGTCAATCATTTAATAGGGATCACTATATAATGGGTGAGCCAATCCGCAAACGAGGCAGACCGCGCGTGCTCGATCGCGACGTGGGGCTCGACATCGCGGCACGCCTATTCTGGGAACGCGGCTACGAGGGAACCTCGATCGCCGACCTCACGAAGGCCATGGGGATCAATCCGCCGACGCTATATTCGACCTTCGGCTCAAAGGAAGAATTGTACCGTCAGGCGCTCGACTTCAGCATTGCCCGTGAAAACAGCCGCCGGTCGGAAATCCTGCATTCCCATCTTCCGGCTTACGACGCCCTGAGCCTCTACCTCTACGATATTGCTGACGGCGACACCCAGCCGGATAAGCCGCGAGGTTGCATGGTCTCGACGGCCGTCCTGCAGCATGCGGAAGAAAATGCATCTGTCGCGCGGATGACCGCAGCCTTGCGCGAGGCGTCGATTCAGACCCTCAAAGCCCGCTTCGACCGTGCCGTCGAGGAAGGCGAATTGCCGACGCAAACCGACACCGATACGCTCGCGCGGTTCTATGGTGCGATTATCCAGGGCATGTCCGCCCAGGCCTGCGACGGCGCCTGCAATGCGCGGCTGAAGCGGCTGATCGACATCGCACTCACGGCCTGGCCCGGGAAGCGTAGGACCCAACTGGGAGTTCGGATTGAAGACACGTCAACCACTCATACTGACCGCAAGGCCCGCAGAACTCCATCGGTGGTTCGGCCACGGGTGCCTTGAGGGATGCACTGGCATAGTAATTGTATGTGAGCGTTTTGCTCTTGAAAGCCTCGAACCTATCGCGACCGGTCCAACAGATTAGATATCTGATTTAGAGATGAAATTCTGGCGGCTCCGGTCAGACGGCCAAATCCACTAACTCAATCGCATTTCGTAAACTTTCAGTTATTGCAGTTAACGGCTACGGGTACGGGCGAACCTGCACCCCGCCACCGCGCAACATCAGCCAGTGAAAAACCCAATGGATAGACCATGGGGCAATGCATGTGTCAGCCGGCGTGAGCAGTCCGTGTGGGAAATTTGCTTTCGTTATTGAAGAGGTCCAGTGCCCAATTTATTCGACCAATTCACGCTGAAAGGCGTGACGCTCCGAAACCGAATCGCGGTTTCGCCGATGTGCCAGTATCCGCGATCGATGGCGTCCCCAACGAATGGCACAGCGTCCATCTCACAAGCCTGGCGCGTGGTGGCGCCGGCCAGTTAACGTCGAAGCCACAGCTGTCTCCCGAGGGCCGGATCACACCCGGTTGCACGGGCCTTTGGAGTGACGCCCAGGCTCAGGCTTTCGCGCCAATTGTTGCTGGCATTGAAAAAGCGGACGCGGTCGCAGGTATCCAGATCGGCCACGCCGGCCACAAGGCCAGTGCAAAACCGGCCTTGGGAAGGGGACAATCATATCGCCGAGGACGATCCGCGCGGTTGGGAGACCATCGCACCCTCTGCCATTGCATTCGGCGGCGGTCTGTGGAAGGTGCCACGGGAAATCAGCCCGATAGCTTCGATCGGTCGTGGGGCACTGCAGTTGTAGGAGTCATGGATAAGATCAAAGCACTTGGCGTGCATCGCCACTCCGTAATTTCGTCAACGACCGCCTTTGCTTGAATCCTAATATCGGGAGCCGCAGTGGTCTTTCAGAACTGCCCGGCACTTTATGCACCCACGGCACGAAGAGTCGCCCGCGCCGACGCGCGGAACACGGGTGCCGCATCGTACGATACTATAGCACGATGACTTTCACGCCGATTTTTACTCGCTCATAGAGATGGATTATATCGTCATTCGTCATGCGAAAACACCCCGATGAAGAGGACCTCCCGACGCTCTGTGGTTCGTTCGTTCCGTGGATGCGGTACAGCGTATTTCCTAGATAGATGGCGCGCGCGCCTAACGGATTGTCGGTGCCCCCGGTCATGTATGCAGGAAGGTCCCGCCGCCTTTTGCGCATGTCCGCCGGCGGACGCCAATCCGGCCAAGGGCGCTTGGCGCTCACCACCTCGGTTCCACGCCAGCCGTAGCCTTCACGTCCAACGCCGACACTGTAACGCAGCGCCTTTCCACCGGCTTCTATGTAGTAAAGGGCGTATTTGCGGGTTTCGATGATGATCGTACCCGGCGCTTCCCGGGTCTGATAGTCCACTATGTGCCGCCGCACGAACGTCCCGGCATGCGGATAAGACCCCTCCCCCTGGGCTCGCCGTGATGGGTAAGCAGGCGGCGACATCAGAAAGCCGATATAGCCGCTGTCGATCCAGACCTTGTCGTTTTTCTTGTCCAACAATGGCGGCGAGGCCTGGTCTGCTGCCGCGTGGTTGATCGCCGTTGATAAAAGAACAGTGCAAAGCAGCCCCCCCATGGCGCGCCTAGTCAGTGCTCGCAGTTCCGACATATGAGGTCTCCATCGACATTGCGACGTTCAAATCAAACCGTTGGCCACCAAAGTGTTCGCCACCTGCTGGAAGAGACGGTCGGGAACCGGCGCTCCCACCGGCGTCTTGCTAAGCTCTGCGGCGAGTCTCGCATCAGTCACCATTGGGACTCCGCGATCTCTCGCTTGCTCCCTCATCGAGGCCACAGCTTTACCGGCGGCACGACAGACGACGATCGGCACAGGCGTCTCGCCCCGAACATAGCGGATCCCGACTATTGCCGATTGTTCTCCGATCATCAGAACCGCATTGGCAAGACCGGTCCTGCTCGTGCCGAGCAAGCGCGCGAATTTACGGCGTTCCTGCCGTATTAGCGGATCGCCTTCCGTGTCCTTGTGTTCACGCTTGGCCTCCGACTTGGTCATCCGCATTTCGCGCATGAACAGCCAGCGTTGCAGAAAGACATCGAAGGTGCCCATGACGAGGAAAGCCGCGATTGCGATGAAAGCGGTGGTTTTCAGCATCGACAGCGAGGTCGCATGCAGGCAGCCAAAACCGCATCCAGGCGCCTGGAACAGCGCCTTCAGGCCCGCATGGAAAACAACCGAAAACGCCACGGAAAGCGCAAGAATCTTGAACAGTGCCTTGCCGAACTCGACAACGCTCTTAAGCGAGGTCAGGCGCTTTAGGCCCGCTGCCGGATTGATGCGGCTGAAATCCGGCTCGATCGGCTTTGCCGAGAAGACGAATCCCTTGGTGATCGCGACGTTCGTCGCAAGGATCGCTGCGATCGTTATCCCGAGGATCGGCAGCACCGCCCCCCAAAGCGCATCGACGGCAATGGTGCTCAGCCGAAACCAGACATCCGCGAACGGCCGTTCGTAGATATGCGACGCCTCGTCCAGAAGCAGATTGACCTTCACTTGCAGATTAGGCGCGGCATAAAAGAGAAAGAGCGTCGAGAACAGGATCATGATCCCCGAGACCATGTCGGGGCTGTGAAGCACCTGACCTTTCTTGCGCGCGTCCAGGATCTTTTTTTCGGAAGCCGGAAGCGATTTTTCTTCGCTTGTCCCGCTCATGTGACGCCGCCGTCCTTGGACGACGCCAGCAGGCCGATTTCCTGGGCGCGCCTGGCCGTATCGGAAATCGAGCGCAACCTTGCCGCTTTCGCCAGGATCGCGTTCTTCTGCTTCTCCGTCATGTCGGGCACGCCGACGGATCGCGCTTTATCCGTCTCCCCGGCCATGGTCAGGACGATCAGATAGTTGACGAAATGCCGCCTTTGGGCGAGCGGCGACGCGACTACGCTGCTCATATGCGTTACCGCCTGCGGCAGGTCGTTCGCAAGCGCTTCAGCAAGGGCAAGATTCGTCGTTGTGTCGAGGTTCGCGGGCTGTAACGAAAGCGCTTTCGAAAAGGCTTCCTCCGCCGCGGCCGCACTACCGCTGAAGACGAGCGCCGTTCCGAGCCGGTTATAGGCCATGACGGAGTTAAGCGCCTGGGCGGCCGGCGCCAGGGTCCGCGCAGCCGATGCCGCCTCGCCTTTGCGTAATTGGGCGGTGCCGAGCCCGAGCAGCGCCTCAGGATCCTGGGGGCTCGCCTGCAGAGCGGCGCGAAAGTCTTCTTCTGCCCCTTCGGCATCGCCTGCCCTCAGGCGTGCATTCGCAAGCCGAACGCGTAGCGGTACGTCGTCAGGAGCGTTCGCGGCGGCGCGCTCGTAAAGTGCGAGTGCCGTTGCGCTTTCTCCCTTGGCCTCGATGCTGTGGGCGATGCTCAACAGTTTCGCCTGCTCGCTCGAAGGCTTGCCCTTCTCCTTGTCGGCGGACGTCGTCGTGCATGAGGAAAGCGCGTGAAGCGCAAGGAGCACGGCAACGCCGTTCCTTCGTGCGCCGAATTTCAGAAAGGAACGCGCTCTCATTCTTCACCTGTATTGTTGTTCGCCGTGTTGCGGCGTCTGCGGCCCTCCTCGCTGTAACCGTCGAGGTAGTTCTTCGCGGCGCGCGCCACCGGAGCAGCCATGGCAGGACCCATTTCACGGCCCTGGATAAGATGTCTTTGGTCCTCTGCCATGAACTGCAGATTAAGATTGTTGGCGCAGCCCGGCGGCAGGTAGAGCGGCTGATCGGCGGTATCGGGGGTGAGGCAGGCGTCCGGAACAAGCGTCCGGCTTTCCTCCTTATCGTAACCCTTGCGAACGAGCCCGCCTTTCGCCGGCACGCCGTGCGTCGAAACATAGCTGTAGTTGGGAGAGTAGGGTTGCGGATGGGAACCGCTACAGCCCGCAAGGGCAAACAGCAGCCCCGCGGCCAGCACCACGCGGGCCTTCGCCACACCATCACCCGACAAACGATCACTCGACATAGAAACCGTATCCGTTGTTGTTGACCGCGGGCTTCGCCTTCTTGCGCGGCGCCGTAATGGCGCCTGCAGGACTATCGAGCGGCGTTTTCATCTTGCGTTCGGAGGTCGGCGACACGAGGTAAGGGGTAATCAGGATGACGAGTTCCGTTTCATTGCGCTGAAACCGCTTCGACTTGAACAGTTCGCCAAGGATCGGGACGTCGCCGACGACCGGTGTTTTGTTCAGCGTCTGCGATTCCTGCCGTTGAAACAGGCCGGCGATCGCAAATGTCTGGCCACTGCCGACCTCGACGGTCGTGTCTGCCCGGCGAATGCGCAGCGACGGCACCACCAGGCCGCCGATCGAAACGACGCTGTCTTGCGAAACGCTGCTCACTTCTGGACGCACCTGCAGGGCGATGCGGTTGTTCGGCAGTAGCGTCGGCGTAAACTGGAGCGAGACGCCGAACTGCTTGTATTCGATACCGATCTGCTCGTTGCCGACCGGCACCGGCACCGGTATCTCGCCGCCTGCGAGAAAGCTGGCGCTCTGGCCGGTGACGGCAGTGATGTTCGGTTCGGCAAGGATCGTCAATATGCCATTCGCCTGGAGCGCATCGAGCAGCACGTTGACATTGACGTGTTCGCCTCTTGCGCCGATCGCAATCCCCGTGTCGTCCTCGTTGCTGGCGCCGCCAGTCCGGATGATGCCGAAGGAAAACGATCCACTGTTGACGAAGGCACTCCAGTCGATGCCGTAGCGCGTCAATTCGTTGCGGGCGACTTCGGCGAAGCGGACGCGAATATTGACCTGGTTCGTGCCGGCGATCGTCGTATTGTTGAGCGCCGGATTTTCCGGGGTCGAATAGCTCTGCAGGACATTTTCCATGTCCATCGCTTCACCGACATTGCGGGTCTGACCGGTGCCGACATATTGTCCGCCGAACAGGCTTATATCGACCTTGGTCGTTGGCTGCAGCGCCCGCGCCGACTGGTTAGCGGCTCGCGGATTGCCGCTGACGCGAACCTGCACCGTACCGCGCGTGCTCTGGTCGGCGCTGAGCGCAATGAGATCGGTGTCGCCGATCTTCGTCGCATAGATATAGACTACGCCCGGCGAGACGACGCGCACATCTGCGATCGCCGTGTCGGCGAGGAAGACCGACTCGACCGGTTCGTCGAAGCGCAGGATCTGGCCCTCCCCGACGGCAAGCTCAAGGACCTGGCCGTTTTTCGCATCGACCTTCACCTGCGCGTTTGCAGATGGCGCAAAGCCGAGCGCAAGCGTGGCCACCAGGACGAATGAAAGTAAATCTCCTACCGCAATCGCGCGGAGGCTTCGCAAGTTCAGCATGCCATTTCCTATTCGTTCCCCTCACCGACGTCCCCGCGCGGGCAAGTCAAAGCCTTGTCTTCTATGATGTGACCCGGGGAATTCATGGACGGCCGCCTTCGAGCTCCGCCGCTCCGGCGACCGGAAGCGCGATATAGCCAACGCACTGGACGCTGAACTCCGGCGAGATCTCCTGGTAGGAAAGAACCGCCACATTGACGTCGTGGCGCGTCAGAAGGTTCCGGATGTGCCGCCGGACGTCCATCGACGTGAGGACGGCGGTGCGGCGCCGCAGATCTGCCTTCTCCTGCCGCTTCTTCAATTCTTCCAGGATCGGTGCCGCCAGCCGGTCCGGAATGGCGCCCGCCGGCCCCATATTCTTTTCGATGGCCGCTCTCACCTCGTCTTCGAACGGCCGCGTCAGCAGATAGGCCGAAACGATCCTGTTGTCGTCAGCAAGGCGGAAGCAGATCTGCCGGCCGAGGCTTGCTCGAACGCTGTCGGTCAAGGCCTGCACACCCTGAATTTGAGCGCCCCGCTCGGCAATCGCCTGAAGAATGATGCGCATATTGGTGATCGGAACGTCTTCTTCGATCAGCCTGCGCAAGACCTCGGCAAGCTTCTGCACGGAAACTGCCTCCAGAACCTCCCGGATCAGATCGCCATAGGGCTCCTCCAGGCGGCCAAGGAGCGCGCGCACTTCCTGTGCGTCGACGAACTCCGGCGCATAGCGGCGCAGGACACGCTCCAGAAGCGACATCACGACATCGGCCGGCTCGCAATAGCCAACGCCGGCAGCGTCAAGTGCTGCCGCATGGACTTGTTCGACCCAGACGAGCTTCAACCCCAGGAGGTCCGGTTGCCTCACATAGGGGACCAACATGATGTCGAGATCGACCGTATCGTCCCACACCATGACGTGGCCGGACAAGAGCGTGGCTTCGACGACCGGAACGCCCTCGAAATCGATACGAAACCCAGCCGGCGCCTGCCGGGGATCCGCCACCAGGCCGATCGCCGGGACGCGAATACCGAGGTCGTCGAGGATCGCTGTCGCAGGCGCCTCCGTCCGCTCGGCGAAGACCGACGGCGCAAGCGCCCCGGCAAGATCCTCTCCAAGCGATACAGTGATCCTGTGCGCGACCCCTGCGAGGTTGCCGGGACCGCCCGGCAAACTGCCGGCTATATGCTCGACGACGGGGCTGCCGGAAGCGACCGGCCGTGACGCTTCGCGTCGGATCGATGCGGTTCCTGCCGCAGCGCCGGCGGCAGGCCGCCGGCGCGCGGTATGGGCAAGAAGGCCGGCTACAGCAGCAAGCGTCCAGAAGACAATCAGCGGAAAGCCCGGAACCAAGCCGAAGGCGAAGAGGATGGCTGCCGCCAGCGCCAGCGCGCGGTCGCTTGCACCGAGTTGCCCGAGGATTTCGGAACTCAAGTCCTGCGGGCGCCGGCCGGACGGCACACGCGTTACCACCGCTCCGGCCGCCACCGCCATCATCAGCGCGGGTATCTGTGAGATCAGGCCATCACCGACGGTCAACAGCGAATAGGTATGAGCAGCGTCGCCGACGGTCATGCCACGTCGCAGGGACCCAATCGTAAGCCCGCCGATGAGATTGATGGTAATGATGATCAGGCCCGCGACAGCGTCTCCTTTGACGAATTTCATGGCTCCGTCCATGGCGCCGTAGAACTGGCTCTCGCGCTCCAGCTCTTCGCGCCTTCGACGCGCCTCCTGCTGGTCGATTTCGCCGCTGCGGGCGTCATTGTCGATGCTCATCTGCTTGCCCGGCATGGCATCGAGGGCAAATCGGGCGCCCACCTCGGCGACACGCTCGGCGCCCTTGGTGATGACGACGAACTGAGCGATGGTGATGATCAGGAAGACGATGAGACCGACGAGCACATCGCCGCCGACAACGAAGTCTCCGAAGGCCGATACGATCTGTCCGGCGTCCGCCTGTGTCAGGATCAGCCGGGTCGTCGTGATCGAAAGCGCGAGGCGAAAAAGCGTTCCGAGCAGAATGATCGACGGCAGGGACGAGAACTGGACTGGGCTCGACACATAGAGCGCGCCGACAAGGATAAGCAGGCTGTAGAAGAAGTTAAATCCGATCAGCGCGTCGACCAGAAAGGTCGGCATCGGAATGACCATCATCGTGATCGCGAGTATCACCAGTGCCGCGACGACGATATCCGACCGGCGGGAGGCGGCCCTGGCGAACTGGTTGACAGTGGCGATTGCGCTCATTTCGCCGCCCTCGCCTGAAGATAGGCCTTGAAGGCGTCGCGAGCCTGGTCTTCCTGTCCGCGCAGCCAATGCGCCCTGCTCCTCAGGCGGGCAAGATCCGGATCGGTCTCCTTTGAGATTTCTCCGATACGATCGATAGAGGCGATCGCACGCGTTCCAGCGTCGGTTTCGACGAAAGCATCGGCCAGCGAATGCAAGATCGAGACGTTTTCCGGTGCCATTCGTGCTGCGAGAAGCAGGAAGACGAGGCCTCGCTCAAGGTGTCCGGCGCGACAGTAGAGCAGGCCGAGCGCATGAAGAAATTCGAGGCTGTCCGCGCGTTGCTGCGTCAACTGCTTTGCGCCTGCATGAGACGGTGTTGAAGATCGCGTCGGCTTTCGATTTCGTCCTTCAGCATGGACGCCGTAAGCTTGGCGACATCCTCGTCGAGATCGAGGCCGGGCAACACTTCCTCGACGATATAGGCTAGGATCTCCTGAGACCGCGACAGGTCGAACAGGGAAGCATTCGAGAGCCTCGCCCTCTCCGCAGCCGAGCTGGCGCGCGCGCCACGCGCCTCGGCCTTCTGCCTGGCCTGGCGAACCGATTGCACGACCCTGGCGTCGAAGGCCAGATGCTGTGCTTCCACGGCCGCGTCCGGTCGCACGGAAACCGCGCTTGACTGGGCGCGGCGATTGTCGTGTCGGCGGACCTCCAAACTCATCTTGCTGTTCCTCTCGTCGCGCAGTCAGAAGCGAAGAACGAATTCTTCGCTTTGCCGCCCCACCTTCAGGCTTCCGTCGCGAATGTCCTTTATGTACCAGCCGTCCTCGAGCGCGGCACCCTTGTAGAGGCGGGCCCCGTCGGCACCGATCGCATAAGGCGTTTCGCCGAACCAAATGGCCTGGAGATTGAATTTAGGCGACGTTTTGGCCGCTGCCTCACCGACCATGCTCGTCAAGACGTAGTTGGTGCCGTAGGACCGGTCGAACCAGGTCTGGACATCGCTCCACGACTTGCGCGCATCCTCGTCGAGCGCACCGGAAACGGCAAACCGCGTCCCGTCCGCCTTGACCTGAAGATTGCTCAAGCCCGCCGCGGCGAGCTTTGCAGCAAGCGCCGAAGACACCTCATCGGCCAAGGGCATAGAGGCGCTCACGGTTCCGGCCGTTATCGTCTTTTCGTCAAAGCTTGCCATCGGCAGCCGGTCGCCGACGTCTGCAATCCCTGCCTGGACAGCCGCAATCGTGAGAAGCGAGAAAGCCGCCACGCAGCCGATCATCCAGGTTGTGCGCTTCGACTTTTCCGCTTTCCTGTCCGGCGCTGCCTGTTGCGGCCGGCAAAGACGGAGGCGCGCAGTGCCAAGCGAAATAGTCACAGGGGTTTTGACGTGAAGGCCGTGGCCAACGGGCACGCTTGTATCCTGCACCATCACGTCCGCGCCGGTTGCCTCGATCATCACCTCGGAACCTGCAAACTGCAGACGCATATGATGCGCGCTTACGTCGCGATCACTGAGCATGAGATCGCAGTCCGGGGCCGAACCGATCACGTAGGAGCCGGTTTCCAAAGGCAAGGAGACGCCGCTGTGCACGCCGTTGAGGACGTCGAGTGTCAAATCGGCAGCAGCATTCCTCAAGACCAGATGGGATGCCATGAACTCTCACCTCGCTCGCCGTATACCAAAGATGCCGACGCCACCTTGAAAGCGCGGCCCCGGTCCAGCCAAGTCGTTGCAATGGAGATGAGAGGGGCGACGCAAGTCGCCCCTCGGCTAGTGCTTAGCCGTTCGGACGCTGCTTCGCGGCGTCGAGGGCGACCTTTTTTTCGGTCGTGATTTTGGTAATCTCGGCAGACTTCTCGATCGCCTTGTCGAAGGCTTCCGTCATCGTCTTGATTGAATTGTCCGAGGTCTGCGTACCGCTTACACCGGAAACTGCCATTGTCTTCTCCTTGATAATTCATTCCGGCCGGGAGCAAGGCTCCAGCGCCGGTGTACAGTTCTCATCGAGTCGACCACCCCTCCATAGGGGCGCAGCAATGGTTAAAGTTGAAGCTCGGAATTGACAATTTCCAAGCGCATCACATAATCTTACAATGCGTAATGTGTCGTGATTTAAAACGATTGAAACCGACGTTTCAGTGTCATTAAACTGTTACTCATTGAAGAAACACAGTTATTTTTCAGTGTGTTTCAGCTCTCGCTTGTTTAGCAAATAACATTGGTATCATTTTTGTCCAACTGCGAGTTGCGCATTCCCGGCTGCTGTAATAGCTTTTTGGCTGCTCGACGCGAACAATCGGAACGTTTTAAATGAAGAACGTCATGGTTGCGGGGAAGCTCTTTATGTTAGCTACGGCTATACTGGCACCCACATATCCCGCCCTTGCAGCTATGCCGCGCTGGTACAGCAGCAAATACAGCTACGTTTTGATCAGCCAGGAAGTTCGTGACGCACTGAAGGAGTTCGGGCGCAACCTTTCGATTCCGGTCATCCTGTCGGATCGAATCCGTGGCCAAGTACGCGGCGAGATTCGTGCCGAAACGGCGGGCGGATTCCTCGACAAGGTGACGCAGGCCAACGGGCTGATCTGGTATTTCGACGGCTCGGTTCTGCACGTCAATACCAGTGACGAGTTCGCGACACAGATCATCAATATCGGCAGGGCAAACGGCCAGTCGGTCATAAACGAGATCAAGCGGTTGGACCTCATGGACGAGCGCTTCTCGGTTCTCGCGACCGCCAACGCCCCGGCCATTCGTGTCTCAGGTCCGCCTGCCTTCATCGCCATGGTGAAGCAGGTCGTTTCATCCGTTCAACCGCCCCCCATGACCCAGATGGACGATCCCCGGGTGCGGATCTTCCGCGGCGGCCAGCACAACGAGGTTGCGGACGATCTGGCCGGCAAAGGCCGCCAGACGGCCGCAAATTCAAGCACAGGCGACACCTCAGCAGGAGAGCACAAATGACCGGATCGGTAGCCGTGACAGCGCACACACCCACCCAGACGCAAAATGAGGACCCCTCGCAGGCACAATTCGAGGAGGCCTTGCAGCAAGCCGTTGCAAGCGGCGGTAGCCAGTTGATCGGACAGGAAATGATGAAGATCGCCCAGGAAGTGCTGAACGAAGCCTTGTCCGACGAGGAATAGTCCCCCTTTTTGCCAGCAGGAGACACAACCATGACGGTTGTCCCGCCAGTTGAGAATGCAACGCTTGCAATGTCCCCTGCGCCGCAGGATCCGGCCTCTGCCACCTCGCATGGCCTGTTCGAGTATTCGGCGCAGAACGCCCAAACCCTGCCGCACGGCGCAAGCCCGGCCGATCTTGGCCGGACGATCGTCGACAACCTGAAAGGTTTCGTGGAGCGCGCCGGCAAATTCGCAAGCAACACCGAGCTCTTCGCCCCGATGGACCAATCTGCGGGATTGCAGTCGTTTGCGCCGGATGCGGCCGGCGCTCAATCGGGCGTGACGCGAACACCGGACAGCGAAGCAGGACGGCTGGTCGAGGAGCTGGGGAGGATCTTCGATCATGCGATCGAAACGCAGATGGTCGTGCGCGGCCCGACGCAATTCACAAGCGCAACGATGACCCTCGTCAAAGGTCAATGAAAATCTCCTGGCGCTCCTCATCGATTGCGCGCGGTCTGCTGCTCGCGCTTATGGTCTTGACGCTGCAGGCTTGCAGCGTCGATCTCTACACCAATCTTGACGAACGCGAGGCGAACGAGATGGTCGCAACCCTGCTCTCGAAAGGCATAGCGGCGAGCCGGGTCGTGCAGAAGGACGGCAAGCTGACGGTGACGGTCGACGAGGATCAGTTCTCGCAAGCCGTGACCGCGCTCAACATGACCGGGCTGCCCAAGGCGAAATTCGCGACACTCGGCACCGTGTTCAAGCAGGAAGGCCTTGTCGCCTCGCCCGTGCAGGAACGCGCACAGATGATCTACGCGTTGAGCGAGGAGCTTTCCCGGACTGTTTCCGAGATTGACGGCGTCCTCTCGGCGCGCGTCCACGTCGTGCTCCCGGACAACGACCCGCTGCAGCGCAACGCCGTACCGGCCTCCGCCTCTGTCTTCATCCGCCACGAAAAAGATCTCGACGTCAATCCGCTGATACCGCGGATCAAGACGCTGGTCGCCAACAGCATATCCGGCCTCACCTACGAAAAAGTCTCGGTCGTGCCCGTGGCGAGCGCGCGGGCGAGCGAGCCGGTTGCCGGGGCGCAACTCACATCTTTCCTGGGGATCTGGATGCTGCCCGCGAGCGTGGCCAGGGCCAAGCTCATCGTCGGCTGTCTTGCCGGCGCCCTGTTTGCCGCGATCGCCGGCCTCGGATATCTGGCATGGCGCAAGCAGAGCAGCCGGCGGAAAGTCTACCCGCTGCAGCCCTACGGTCCGGCAAAGTGACGGATCGCTCATCGGCAAACGGCGCGGCAGCCGCCGGACTGGAGAACGTCTGGGCGGCCTTCCGCACCGCCCCGGCCCGCCTTGTCCATCACCGCCATATCGTTCAAGCCTATGACGACGCGATCTCGATCGAGGCCGCCGTCAGGCTACAGCAATCCGATCGGGTACAGCGACCGCTTATGCGACTGCTGATGGACAAATTCGACCTTCCGGATGCCGGCTTATGCCCTTGCCCCGAACCGGACGATCTCAAACTCCTGGCGTTGCCGCCGGAGGCTGTCGCGCAACATAGCTACCTGGCCGGGGCCGTGTTCTGGGGTCATGCGCTTGCCGGCGAAATCCGCAGCCGCGAGGTCGCCTTGATGAAGGAGCGCGTCGGAGATCGGGCTTTCCGGGTAGCCGTCGATAACCGCGACCTTGCCGCGGGCCATGAGATTGCCGGCGGCCTCGACGCCTTGGTGCGGGCGATTGACGTCGACGGCCGCAGATGCTGGGCGAGCTGGCAGGCCGCGCTGCCCACTCCACTGGCGGCATGGCTTCGACTGAGAGGTGAGACTGACGGCGACGCTGCTCCGTTCACCGAGCCGAGAGACGCCGCCACGGGCGCTGCGATCGTCAGGCGTCTGTTGCGGCACGAAACCGCCATGGACGATCACACGGGCGCCACCGTCAAGGAGGCGCGATGAACGAAATCCCTACGAGCCCGGCCAAGAAGATCCTCAAGCAGGCCGAAGGCGATCATTGGCTTGAAGGCTTCGCATTCCTGGAGGCGGCGAAGGTCAAGGCGGATCAGCAGCTTGCGCAGGTTCGTGACGTCGTCGAGACGAGCAGAAGAAAGGGCTATGAGGCCGGCAGGCTGGAGGGAGAACGGCAAGCAGTGGCCCTGCTCATGAAGACCACCGCCGACGTCAATGCCTATCTGGCCGGCCTCGACCGGCAGATTGCCGAACTCGGCCTGGCGATCGCCGAAAAATTGCTCGGCCGTTTCGACCAGGCGGAGCTGGTCGCCAATCTGGCTCAGCAGGCGCTGCAATCGTTTCAGCATGAGCGCGAGGTAACGATCACCGTCGCTCCCGCATTGGCCGACCGGGTCGGCGAACTCGTTGAGCGCCACAACGGCAATGGCGCGCTGAAGATCGCAGTGCTTGCCGATCCGCGGCTCGACGGCAACAAATGCGTTCTCGCCAGCGCCGTCGCCGTCGTTGATGCAGGCCTTGATACCCAATTATCGGTCATCCGCGAGGCCCTGCTCGGCGTCCAGTCCAGCCGATCGGAACCTGCCGCATGAACGAGCATGTGCTGTCGGATCCAGGCGCGCTCATCGAGCGCCTGCGCCAACGGGCGCTCACGAGCGAGACGCGGCCTGTTCGCGGCCGGGTCCGAAGGATCACCGGCATCATCGTGCATGCGACCGCCCCGATGGTCAGGATCGGCGAACTTTGCCACCTCAGAGATCCCGTTTCCGGCGCGACCGTGCCGGCGGAGGTGGTGGGCTTCGAGGACGAGGAGGCCATCCTGACGCCGATCGGCGATCTTCAGGGCATGTCCACGCGCGCGGAGGTGATCGCAACTGGCAAGACCCTGCAGATCCCGGTTTGCGACGACCTCCTCGGCCGTGTGCTCAATCCCCTGGGAGAGCTCCTCGACTTTGCTGATGATCGTGCCACTCCGGTCGTCACCGACACCTATTATCCGACCCACCGGCCACCGCCCAATGCGCTCCAGCGCGACCTGATCACCGAGCCGCTGCAACTTGGGATCCGTGCGATCGACGGGCTTCTGACGGTTGCCCGCGGGCAGCGCGTCGGCGTTTTCGGCGAGCCAGGCGTCGGCAAGTCCTCGCTCCTTTCCACCATCGTCCGCGGTACGAAGGCGGATGTCGTCGTCATCGGGCTGATCGGCGAGCGCGGGCGCGAGGTGCGGGAGTTCATCGAGGGACAGCTCGGCGAAGAGGGCCGCAAGCGCTCGGTCGTCGTGGTCGCAACGTCCGATCGTCCGGCGATCGAGCGGGTGAAAGCGGCCTACGGTGCGACAGCGATCGCCGAATATTTTCGCGACCAGGGTCACGACGTCCTTCTCTTGATGGACAGCGTTACCCGTTTTGCCCGGGCGCAGCGGGAAATTGGCCTGGCAGCGGGCGAACCGCCGACGCGGCGCGGTTATCCGCCCTCGCTCTTCGCCGCGCTGCCGCGCCTGTTGGAGCGCGCCGGCCCTGGACAGGGCGGCTCGATCACAGCCCTCTATACAGTACTGACCGAGGGTGACGGCATGCTCGATCCGGTTGCCGAAGAGACAAAAGCCATTCTCGATGGTCATATCATGCTCGGCTCCAGCCTGGCCGAGCGCAACTTCTTCCCAGCCATCGACGTCCTGAAGAGCCGCAGCCGCCTGATGGAAAGCGTCGCAGGCAAGGCACACCGCGATCACGCCGCCCATATCCGCACGTTGCTTGCCCGTTACGAGCAGATCGAACTCCTGCTCCGGGTGGGCGAATACGAGCACGGCGTCGATCCGCTGTCGGATGAAGCGATCGAAAAGCACGGCGCCATCGAAGCCTTTCTGCGGCAGGAGAGCGGCGATTTTTCTTCCCTGGAAGAAACCCAGGAACAGTTGAAAAGGATCGCATCGTGACCCGGAAGATCGATTTGCGGCAACTCGTCGAGTTGCGGGCGCTTAGAATGCGACGGGCACAAGAAAAGGCGCAGCGTCAGCTAGGCCGCCACCAGCAGGCCGCCCGGGCCGCTGAATTGGCAAGACACGAAAGTCTTTCCCATGAGGAAGAGCGCAGACGGGAAGAAGACGTTCTCTACGCCCATCTCGCTCAAGGCACTGCCGGTCACCGCGACCTCCAAAGATACCGAGGCGCGCTGTCTGCCATGGACCACCGCGCCCGCCAGCTCGAGGAGCAGGTTCACGCCGCCGAGATGCGCGAGAGGCAGGAGGCGAAGCAAAAGCAGGAGCTTGCGGCCGAGTACCGGCGCAAACAGAAACTGCATGATCGCATCCTGTTCCTTGCCGAAGAAAACCGGCGCGAGGAAGCAAGGCGTGCCGACGTCGTCAGCGAGATAGAGGACGAGGACATCATCCACCCGAAGAGCAACAAGCGGGCAAGGTGACAGGATGAGCATCTCAACGCAGACGCGCGCCGGCGCCCAGGAAGTTCGTACCCTTGTCGAGGACCCGTCCTGCCTTCCGCAAGTCGCCGCCGCCCATGTCGACGCACTCAACATGCTGGCAAGGATCCGCGTGGCTTTTCGGCTTTCGCTGGCGACGGCAACCATTGTCATTCGGCCCGAGGACGGCACGCGGTCGCTGGCCGACCCGGTCGAGCTTGCGTTCTTCATCGGCGCCTCGGCCGGCCGCTTCACGGTCCCCGCAGCCGCGCTCGACGAGCTTGCACCGAGCCTTGGAGTTCGCGGAAAAATCGCCGCCCTTTCACCTCTCCAGCGTGACATCCTCGTCGAAGAGGCACTCGCCTCCCATCTTGCAGAACTGGAAGAGCGTATCGGTGAACCGGTTCGCACCGGCCCGCCTGATGCTGCGGTTGAATGTCCCGTCAAGCTTTGCTGGACAATCGATTGCGGTGGCTTGCCCCACCATGCGGAACTGCACTTGAGTGCTGCGGCGGCGTTCAAGATCGGCAATGCCTTCGGTAAGCCTGCGAGCGGCCTGGACGCATTGACGGCAAACCTGGTTCAGCCCATCCACCTATGCGCCGGCATCCAGCACCTGACCACCGGCGAATACGAAAGTCTGCGCGTCGGCGATATCGTCATGTGCGAGCGGTCCAATGCCGAAGAACCCTTCGCCCTTATCGGCAACCATCTGATCGCCTCGTTGCGCCGAGGCGATTCCGGCCTCGTACTCACGTCTACGTGGCGAGATCTAAGAGCAAGTTGGGAACATTCCGCCATGTCAAAACAGGATACGCCTCCGACCGGCCAGCTGGAAACGCTGGCAGACCTTCCAGTCCAGCTGGTATTCGAGATCGGTCGCGCCGAGTTCCCGCTTAAGGAAATCGCCAGGATGGGCGAAGGGACCGTTCTTCACACAAGCCCGAGCCTTTCTAGCCCCGTCAACATCATGGCGAATGGGCGGCTCGTCGGAAAGGGCGAACTGATCAGGATCGGCGATGGCCTTGGCGTGCGCGTGGTGCGGCTTTCGACAGATGGGTGAGACGACCACCAATCTCATCCCGATCATTATCATCGTCTCGACGATCGGGCTCATTCCGCTCGCGGTGGTGACGATGACCGGGTTCTTGAAAATCTCGATCGTTCTTTTCCTCATTCGCAATGCGCTCGGAATCCAGCAGTCGCCGCCCAATCTCGTGCTTTACGGCGTTGCGCTGATCCTCACGGTCTATGTGACGACGCCGCTGGTCGGAGAGATGTACCGCATTTTGTCGAACGAGCAGGTCGACGTGCAGTCGATGGACAGCATGATGCGGGCGGCGGAGACCCTGCGCGCACCGTTGCAGGCGCATCTCACGCGCTACACGGATGAGAATGAACGCCAGTTCTTTATGCAGGCAACCGAGCGCATCTGGTCGGAAGAAGCGAGAGCCTCGGTGAAGACCGACAGCCTTCTCATCCTCGTCCCGGCCTTCGTCAGTTCGGAGCTGACGCGCGCCTTCGAGATCGGCTTTCTGCTCTATCTTCCATTTCTCGTCATCGACCTCATCGTTTCAACCGTGCTGATGGCGATGGGGATGATGATGGTCTCCCCGACCTTGATTTCCATTCCGCTGAAGATATTCCTCTTCGTCGCGGTCAATGGCTGGTCGCGGCTGATGCACGGCCTGATCCTGAGTTACGGATAGCGCCGATGGATCAAACCGCCTTCCTCGCCCAGATGCAGAAAGCGATGTTGACCGTGCTGATCGCCTCGGCCCCGGCGCTGGCAATCGCGATCGTGATCGGGGTCGCCGTCGGCCTTATCCAGGCACTGACCCAGATCCAGGACCAGACGCTGCCGCAAGCCGTCAAGCTCGTCGCCGTCATGTTGGTCCTCGTCATTCTCGGTCCGGCGCTTGCCGTACAGGTCGCCAATTTTGCCAGCAATACGCTCGACATCTTTCCGGCCTTGACGCGGTAGGTGGGCGCGTGGACCTTCTCGCCGCAACGTCAGCGCTGTTCGATACCATCTATCCGGTACTCGCGGGCACAGCCATTGCCCTGGCGCGCGCGCTCGGCATGATCGTTGTCACCCCTGCCTTCGTGCGGCTCGGCCTTACGGGGCTGATCCGGTCGGGGGTGGCGATCGCCATAGCCCTGCCGCTGATACCAAGTTTCACCGCAACGCTCACGGAAGGACAGGGCCTCTCGAGCCTGATGGTGACCGGGCTTATCCTGAAAGAAATCATCATCGGCGTCATTCTGGGTGTCGTGCTCGGCATCCCCTTCTGGGCCGCCGAGGTGGCCGGCGATCTCGTCGATCTGCAGCGAGGCTCGACATCGGCGCAGCTCGTCGATCCGCTGCAGGCGACGGAAACCAGCATCGCCGGAACCTTTTTCGTCCTGGCGCTGGTCGCCCTGTTCTTCAAGTCCGGCGGCTTTTCGCTCCTCGCCGACACCTTCTACAGAAGCTACGAAATATGGCCGGTGACGAGCTTCTCGCCGACGCTGGGCTCGGGGGCGGCCATGGCCGTGCTCGCAATCCTCGACCGGATCATGCAGACCGGCGTTCTATTGATCGCACCGATCGTGCTCGCCCTTTTGATCGCGGACCTCATGCTCGCCTACTTGTCGCGCATGTCGCCGCAATTGCACGTGTTTGATCTTTCCCTGGCGATCAAGAACCTGATTTTCGCTGTGCTGATCGTCCTCTACCTCAACTACCTCCTGCAATACATGGTTGCAGAGCTCGCCGTCCTGAAAGAGGCTCCAGCGATGCTGCGCAGCCTCCTTGGAACGGCACCTCGATAAAGGCCTCCGCCCCCAACGCAAGAAACTTGGCCCTTGTCATCAAACCATTAAGCAGACCCGCCATAGTGGGCCCGCGCGCTCGCGCGCAACGACCAGCGTCTTGATTCCAGAGACCAATCTTTGCTTCCGGCGACTTCCGCCGGATGTGCATCCCTCGCGTGCAGCATAAAGCCAAGGAGATCACGCCCCATGTCCTATCGCATCGATATCGACGGCAAGAACCGCTACGACGCAAGCGGCGGCCGCGCCACTGGCGTGTCCGATGAGCAGCGCCGGTTCTTCATCGCGCAGATCAACCAGGCCGTGCGCGAGCGGACCGAGCAAGGTGGGCCGAAGACGATCGATCCTGGTACCGAGAAGGTGATTGTCGTCGAGAAGGGCGACAGTCTCTCGCAGATCGCCAAGGAAAACCATGTCAGCCTCGACGACCTCATGGCCGCCAACCGCATCAAATTGACGGCGAACACGGCGGCGATCGACCCCAATGACGTGGTGATCGTGCCGCTCACCTCGCCCGAGCTCGTCGCGCAAGGTCCCGTGGACGGCAAAGGCGTGCCCAAGGGCGAGGCCGCCTTCATCGGCGATCTCTATGGCCGCGGCAACAAGCTCGCCTATGCCGACGACCCTTCGAAAATCGACTATGCCGCCGAAGGTAGGGACATGCAGCGCGACGTCGGAGCCTATCTCGACAACCTGCCGAAGGCGGAGCGGCAGGCCGCAGCCCTCAGGCTGATCGACAGCGACTGGCTGGATGCAGGCCCGGCCGGCAACGCCGTCAAGGCGGCGATCGAGGAACGCGGCCTGAAGACGGACGGGGGATCGGTGATAGCGGACGAGATCTATGATCGCGGCAACCGGATCCAGTATTCCGACGACCCGAAAATCGACTATCAGGCGGAGACCGGCGGGATCGCCAGGGACCTCAAGAATCACGTCGAAAAGCTGCCGGAAAAGGAGCGATCCGAGGCGCTGCAACGCCTTTACGACCGCGAGTGGACGGATGCGGCGCCCGCCCGGATGGCGATCGAAGATACCGCCAAAGCGCTGAATGTCAGCTTGCGCCCCTCGACGCATGCCGGCGTCGACACTGAGGCCAAGGCACGCACAATCATCGATCTTGCAAACGCTGCCGGCCGGCCGGACGAAGCGTTCCGTAAGCTCTCTTCGTCCTACGTTTCTGCTACGCCGGAGATCCAGCGCGTTCTCGTGCGCTCCGAGGACGCGGTGGCCCTGATCGACAGGGCCGCGGACTGGGCAGCGAAGCCGCTCGCAGACTACCAGCCTGGGAAGGAAATGAGCGATCAGGGCGATGCCGCAACGACGATGGCCAATCTCGAGAAGCTGACCGCCGGCACCGATCCGCGGCTGGCCGTCGAGCTGGTCTCTTCCGCCATGCCGACCATCGAAGCGGCGAATACCAGGAAGCAGGAAAAGATTGGCGGCGACCTGATCGGAATGAACGGCCAGGCTGACATGATGACGATCATCGACCGCATCGGCGGCAGTCCGGGCGCCGGTGCAATCGTCGAGCGCTTTGCCGAGATCGGCGGCTATCACCCGAACTCCGTACCAGTGGCGATCAGCAACGGTTCCCGCCTCGACTACCCGATTGCCATCGCGGCCAAAAGTGCGGCGGTCTCACCGGATTTCGTCGTCAAGAACATCATTCCAAACGTGAAGCAATATGGCGCCGGCAAGGTCAACCAGGACGTCATTGCCTATTCGGCCCATATGCAGGAGCTGCAGTGGCTGGTTTCCAACCACGGAAGGACCATGACCCCCGAGCAACTCGCCAAGGCGATCGAGGACTACAAGAAGGAAAAAGGGCCGGAATGGGCCAAAACAGAAAAGCGCCTGGAAGACAACATCGCAGCCAGCGGCGAAAAACTGCTGCAACAATTGACGTCGCTCGGCAATCTGCCGCCGGAACTCGCCTCGCAACAGCAAGCCGTTAACGACGAGATCGGCAAGATCTTGTCGGACGAAAAGACCGCGATGGCGGTCGAAATCGCGATGAAGAAGAACCCGGCGCTGCTCGACAGTCCGGCTGTGCTGAGCCTGATGGGCGCTCAGGCTCGCCTGACCGATCGGGGCAGGAAGCTCGCCGAAGAGGCAACGACCCAGATCATCCGCCACAAGGTCCTGCCGTCGTTTGCCGACCTGCAATCCGGCGATCCGGCCGCACTTGGTAAAGCCCAAAACAGTCTTGAGGCGCTGAAGCAAAGCAAGCTCTCGCAGATGCTCGGCATTCCCAAGTCCGACATGGACCGGGCGATCGATGCGGTCGCCAAGTCCCTGCCCGAGCCGGGCGAGACGGTCGAGCAATCCCGCGCAAAGATGACCACCCTCAACGACGACCTCAACAATCTGAAGAGTTCGAGCGGCGTCAGGTCTTTTGCGAACACGACCGGCCCTGGCCAGATGCTGCGGCTGATCGGCATTGCGGCCACGGGAGCGAGCGTTGCAAATTCGGCGACTGTGGCGCAGAACGACCCGACCCTCAGAAACGATCTGAAAGTGGTGATCGATGCGGTCGGGCTCGGCCAGCGAACGGTGGAGATTCTCGGCGGAATGGACCGCCTCAACACCGACTCGGCCGCCGTCAGGCATTTCGGCAGCAGCGGCAGGCCGGCCGTAAAGCTTCTTGGCGCCTTGAGCGGCGGGTTCGATGCATGGGTGGCCTTCGACTACTTCAAGGCCGGCGACCCGCTCATGGGCAGCCTTTCAGCCGCAGCAGCCGGCGGAACCATCATGGCGGCGCTCGGCACCGGCACGATGTTCGGCCCCGCCGGGCTCGTCATAGTCGGGGCCGCCGTGATTGGCCAGATGATCGTTGCCGATACACGCGACTCGAACAAATACATGAGCGACACCTCAAAGCGCTTCCTCGCCCATTCCAACCTCAACGAAATCGCCGCCGGCGCGCTCGTCGATCAAAGCGGCGATGGCCATAGTCCGGTCCCGATCCTCGCCAGATACGCGGAACTGAAGGGCTATCGTCTCGACCAACCGGCCGATCGCCAACGTTTTATCGACTGGCTGAACGGCATTCCGAAGGAAGGGCTGGAGAAGCTGCGCGACAATCTGCACCATACGCTCGACGAGTTCGGCGGCGATCCGGCGAAATTGCCGGCGGCCGGCGGCTCGGACGAGAGCTACACAGTCGCGCAGCGATTGAACGAGCGCTACGTCAGCGGGCAGGTCTATATACCGAGCCTGGCCGACAAGATCAGAAACGGCGACGCCGCTCCTTCCTCGGCAAAGCAGATCGACGTGGTTCTTGTCGAATTGGGAATTGGAATTCCTGTGGCCTAAACGACTTTCCTTTAAGATCAAGGGGCGCCACCAAGTTGACGGCGCACCTTGAGGCCCTATGGCGGTCACTGACGCATTTGCTGCGCCAGCATCACATCGGGCAGCGTCGCCGGCGTCTCCGTCTGCCGATGCTTGCTGACCCAGTTCCATCCGCCCCAAAGCGCCAGCGCGACGACAGGAATAGAGGCGACGGTATAGGTCCCGTTCGGATAGTCGAGCGCCATCAGCACCACAACCCCGAAAAGGAAAGCGAGCGTCAGCCACGACGTGACCGGAGCGCCGGGCATCTTGAACGACACATCGTCGACTTCGCCGCGGGAAACAGCCCGGCGGAAGGCCATCTGGCAAACGACAATGAAACCCCAGGTGCTCAGGATCCCGAGCGAGGCGACGTTGAGGACGATCTCGAACACATGCGAGGGCACGAGATAGTTGAGCAATACGCCGAAGACGTAGACTGCAAGGGTCACCAATATGCCAACATGCGGCACCGCCTGCGCATTCATCCTTGCAAGCGACGCCGGCGCAGAACCACCTTGCGCCAGCGAGCGCAGCACGCGGCCGGTGGAATAGAGGCCGGAGTTCAGGCTCGACAGGGCTGCAGTCAGCACGACGATGTTCATCACCGTGCCGATGCCGGGTATGCCGAGCGCGCCGAAGAATGTCACGAACGGGCTCTCTCCTGCCTTGTAGGCGGTCCAGGGCAGCAGGCAAACGAGAAGCACGACCGAGCCGACATAAAACACAGCGATGCGCCAGATCACGCTGTTGATCGCACGCGGTAGAATGGTCTTCGCGTCTGAACACTCCCCGGCCGCCGTACCGACCAGTTCGACGCCGGCAAAAGCGAAGACGACACCCTGCACGAGCACGAGCGCCGGAAGCAGACCGTTCGGGAAGAGGCCGCCGTTCTCGCTGATCAGATGCAGACCGGCAGTACTGCCGGCGACCTCCATGCCGGTTCCAAGGAAAAACGAGCCAATGGCAAGAAAGAGCAAGATCGCCGACACTTTGATGAGGGCGAACCAGAACTCCATCTCGGCGAACCACTTGACCCCGACAAGGTTCATCGAGCCGACGATCAGCAGAGCGCCGAGCGCCGAGACCCATTGCGGCAGGCCGGCGAAGACATCCCAATAGTGCATGTAGAGAGCAACGGCGGTGATATCGACGATGCCGGTCATTGCCCAATTGAGAAAATACATCCAACCGGCCACGAAGGAGGCCTTCTCGCCGAGAAACTCACGGGCATACGAGACGAAACTGCCGCTGCTCGGCCGATGCAGCACCAGTTCGCCAAGCGCGCGCAGGATGAGAAAGGAAAAGGCGCCGCAAACGAGATAGACGATCGCCAGCGATGGACCTGCTGCCTGCAGACGGGCGCCAGCGCCGAGAAACAATCCCGTACCGATCGCCCCGCCAATCGCGATCATCTGCACCTGACGATTGCCGAGTGCCTTGTGATAGTCGGCCTCGTGAGACTCCAGCCAGCTTCTTTTGTCGAAGACGGCGGTTGCATCGTCCGGTCGCGACTTTTCCATAACAGTCATCAGAACTCTTCCTCCTTCTTGGCAATTTGCCGTCGCGTGCAGCGCGCCGCTTCCTCCGCGACAGGCACGCCGAATCCAAGGCGCACTGCCCTATCCTTAGCCGTGCGTGGGTTATCCCCGGTTTTGTCTCGGATTTTCCGGTTCGGGCGGCGGCAAGGTTCGCCAATCGTCTCTGAAGCCAGCCTTTGTGTTTCCGCCGGCAGCGCCCGTCCGCGACGGTGGGCGCTGCAGGCCCCGACCCGTTTATGGGCGCTTAGAGATAACCCTTTCGTCTGAGCCACGCCTTCAGTCCCTCGGTGCTGCGCGGCTCTACGTACGAGGCAAAGGCATTTTCATGCATCAGCGTCCCGTCCGAGGGTTGGTACCATAATGGATCGTCGCTCGGCAGCATCGCATCCTCCGCGGTAACCTTCTTCTGCGGCATCCACCACTGGCTGCCGTCCCAATACATTGTCGTCACGGAATCCTCGTAGCGCTTGCGCTCAGCGTTGTATGTCACCGTCGGGTAGTCTGACAGATCCACCTTTGCTGGATCGACCGGAAGCTGGAGATATTTCAAGTCGTCCTGCGTCGCCGGCAGCTTACCCTTGCCATCGGCGGTCATGTCGCGAATGGTTTCGGACAATTCGGTCGCCTGCTCCGGCGTCAGCCGATTGAAGAGCTGGCCAAGACGTGCCCGCGTATATCCCTCGGCGCCGTAGGTCCCCGTCAGAACAGCGTCGGCACTGCGCGTCCCCTTGTCTCCGCCCATCAAATGTTCATCACCTGGGAAGACCGTCTGCAGGATGCCCATGACCCCTTCATCGAGAAGATCATTGTGTTCCGCCAGGCCCTCGGCGACCTTGCGATCCTTCACGCCGAACATCACCTGGATCGCGTCCGCATCCGCCTTGTCATAGGTATGGGAGGCATTATAGGCGCTTCGGCCCTGGACAATACCGGCGCCGGCGAGCTGCAGCACTGCCGCAACGCCGGAAATCTTCAGCGGACCGAGCCGGTTCATGAGCCGCACCAGTCCGTTGTTCGCCGCTTTGGCTTCGAGCGCACCGGCTCCACCAGCGGCTGCGAACATCGCATCACTCACGGTCGCAATGCCGTAGCCCGTCGCCTTGACACCATCGGCCTTGTCTCCGACGATCCAACCTGTGCCCTGCATGATGGCGTTGCTAAGATCCGCTCCGACATAGAGCGCGTCGATGCCAGTGCCACGAAGGAAATGCCCCGAATTCAACGCGCCGCTCCAGACTTTCTTCTGGCTTGATGAGAGACCGCTGCTGTTAACGCGCTCCTTGATCGCGTCGATCCTCGCTTCTGCCGTCGTCGGGACGTCAGGGCCTTTGCCAAGGATTATCTTGCGGGCGTTCGGCATCAATGCGGTCTTCGCCGCCGTCATCATCATCATGGTGTGCGGCACGTAATAGACCATGTCGTCGCCGGTCGTGCCCAGCGCGTCGAGATTGCGCCCGAACAGGATCGCGCTGCCTCCTCCCGAAACCCTGTTGATAACATTGGTCCCGACATTGAGCCTCTCCATTTGCTGGATCTGGGTCCTTTCGGCGTCGGTCGCTTGGATCCGGCCGGCCACGATATCCTTGAGGCGGCCCTCGCCGATCTTCTCGGCCACGTCTTTGACGTACTTCTTGAGGTCGGGATTCTTGTCGTCCCCCTTCCCCTCGATATACTTCGTGACGGCGTCCTGCTCCGCCTTGCTCAAGCCAGCCCCACCGTTTGCGAAAGCGGATTGGATTCGGTTCTCCGCAAGCGCCGTGTGGATATCGCCAACACGGCCCTTGAGCGTTTCGGTAACCGCAAATGTTGCGAGCGCACGCGCCGAGCGCTCCACCCAGATCGTGCCGGTAGCGGCAGGATCGGCGCCCTTTTCCACATTGGCGTAGGGATCCGGACCTTCGTTCTTCGGCATATCCGGAAGGCCCTTCATCGCCTCGCTGATCGACTTCGATTTCGTCATCATGATGCCGGTGCCGAACAGCGACGGTATCGGCGCCTCGGTATTGAGGCCATCGACCTTGTTGAGCGGCGTCTCGTAGATCTTTAGGGCGAGATCGATGCTTTCCTGCTGCTCCCAGAGCTGCTGGCGGACCTCGCCGTCCTTCGCCAGATCCTTGGATTTCTGCTTGTTCTCCGGGCTAAGGTTGTCGATCGCCTCCATGTCGCGGGCAAGCTGCGTGGCGCCCGAAACCGGCTCGTCGCGTTTGACGCCATTCCAGCCGGACAGGCCGTGATAGAGCTCGTTGTAGGCCGTCGTTATCTTCTCGTCCTGCGCCTTCGAGACATTGCCGAAATTCTCGATGCTGCGGCGGACCGCCCATTGGGCGTCGGAGTTCTGCTCCAGATATTCATTGTAGCCAAGTTCGCCCTTGCCCTTCAGATCGTCGCTCTTCGCACTTCCGAGATCGGCCGTGCGGGCCGCGATCGCGGTCAACAGCGTCGTGCCGCTGCCCTTTGCGTCCTCGCTGCTCAAAATGTCAAAGATCCGCTGATGCGACAGCACGTTGATGGAGCTGCCGGGCAGATCGGTATTCATCTTGTCGACGAGGCGATTGGCGATATGGTCGACGATCTCCTTGCCGGCACCAGCTCTCTTGCCGTCGCCATAAAGAATGTTCTGCGAGGCAACAGCGAGATCCTGCACAGCCTTGATCTTTGCCTTGGTGTCTCCGTCGAGTCCCGAAGCGGCGAAGCTGTCGATCGACTGGTCGATCATCTTGCGGACGCGAGGGTCCGAGGCGATCAGCGAGCCGCTCGATTGATCGAGCAGCTTCTTGATATCTCCCGATGCCTTGCCGGAGGTATCGAAACTCGGAAGCGCATGGGCGCGGTCGGTCTTCTCGCTGAGCTTGGCGAGGAATTTCTCGGCGCCCTCGACGCCTCCCTTTCCATAGGCGCTTTCGAGATCGCGGACGTGGCGATCGACACGCACCTCCTGAAGCGCGTCCTTGATCCCCGACTTCAGAGCGGCGCCGTATTTCTCCGGGTCGCCGGCGGTGTAGCCCGCATAGATCGAGGCGCGATTCGTGAGCGCAGTGACCTGTGCGCCCTCCTCGCTGCCGGCGGCGCGGGCAACATCGATGAGTTGATCCTTTGTCTCCCTGGCGACCGCGTCATAGTCCTTCTTGTCGCCGAGGCTGGCGATGCGTCCGAGTTGATCGTCGGTCTTGCCGTCGGCCTTCCATTCCTTCTCCTTCATGTCGCGCACCTGATTGAGTGCCTCCATGAAGATCGGGTCGTCCGGTGCCCGCTCGGCGATGGGGCGGATGAGATCGCTCACCTCGCTCACGTCGAGCTTCTTGTCGTTGTTCTTGTCCGTGCCGAACTTCGGCGTTCCGAGGCTTTTTGAGGCCAGATCGACCTCCTCGGCGATCGCGACCACGAGATCGTCCTTCGCCTTGTCTCGATCGGTCTCGCTCTTGGCCTTGTCGCTGGCCGTGCCGAGTGCCGTTCGCTGCTTTTCGAGCAGGTCCAGCCGTTCCGGGCTCAGGACGAAAACATCGTCTCCCTGCTCCAGCGCCTTGTCTGCCTCTTTGCTCGCAGACGACCGGTTACCGAAAGCCTTCGGATCGAGCTCGGGTGTCGCCGCCGTTTGCTCGTTCAGCGCCTTGTTATCCTTCGGATCGATTCCCGCCTCCTCATAGATACGGAATGGCCAAAGCCCCGGCTCCACCTGGCGCTCGATGATGCCGGACGGACCGCCATTCCACGGCAGTGCGGGTGGAAACTCGTTCTTTTTGCCGCTCTTCGGCGTCTGATCGATGATCGTGTCGAACGACTTCGATGGGTCAGGACGTACGAAACGGTTGCGTGCGAAGAAATTGATCGAAGACATTAGCTATTCCCTGCTCCGTTTTTTGAAACTCGGATCGGCAAGAGTGCCGCAGAATGCAAATCAAAGGGCGGCGGTGCCGTCCTTTGAGAACGTCAGGACCTGGGGATGGGCACCCTAGTGGATGCAATATGCAGTGCGTGCATGGTCGCCGATAAAATTGTTCATGCGCTTGTCATCAATGGCTCTGTCATTTGACGCTTCCGATGACCATGAATGCTGCGTCAACGCGCAGAAAATCTCCCGCCAGGCCTTCGCCTGTTGCGGCGAGACATCGATTTCCCGGATGTTGTCGGCACTCTTCGGCCGAAACCCTTTGACGACGACCTCCAAAGTGAACGCCATGATTACCTCCCCTGCGTGCGTCGATCGTGGTGGAGTTATGCCTACTGAAAGGCGTTTCGTTTAACCGGCTCACTACTTTAGGCGTTCTCCATACGACGTGTTTGCAAAGATGAAAAGATACCACGATAACTATTAGCGATTGCAAATATATGGACATTTGAAGAATTCTACGCCATATAGTAGCATAATGGACGGATTGATCTCTCGTTTTCTACCCTGGCCCAAGTTTTGGCGAGCACTCCGCATCCGGTGGTCGTCAAGGGATTCCGTCTCGCCGTTAGCGGCTCTGTCTGCAACCTCTAGCAGAGTAACGCAGGCCGGTGGCGCACCGGGTTGGAGCTCTGTTCAAAGGAATGACGACGGTCGCGCAATGGCCTCGTGACTGCTGCTTCGATCTGCGTAGTCGCCGAAATGCCTTTCTTGCGAGGCGCACTTCTCCCAAGGCGCCGTCGAAGGACAGCCCGCAATGCGGGTCTTTGACAATACCGGCCCGATGGAAAAGCCGACGCATTTCATCCTGATCGACTGGCGGGGGAATTCGGATCGAGGCTATCCGCGACTTCCTGTTCGCTCCCTATGCGCTCGAAGCCGTCGATTGGGTAAAGCGGCTCTCGAACGGCACCATAGGAAACAGCATGATCATTGATCCTGCCGCCAAAGGATTTCGGCGATCTGGGTGGCGCACAGTCTACATACCGATTGCCTGAATGGCTGGCGGCATCTCGGTTATTGTTTGAACGGCGCCTTGTGCTAGATCTTTGTGCTGGTGACGTTGAAGAAAATTGGAGCTCGCAGAATGAGTGTCACTGCGCTTATCGCATACTGTCTTGCGCTTCTTTTGGCAGTCGCCACGCCCGGCCCCGCAATGTTCGCCGTCATTACGACCGGCGTAAGCCGTGGCACATTCTCCGCGCTCACCGTCGGGCTGGGTATAGCACTGAGCGACGTCGTTTTGGTCAATATCGCGCTTGCAGGCCTGGTCGCGATCGCCCAGTCCTTTTCCTGGCTTTTCACGGCGATGAAGTATGCAGGTGCGGGCTATCTCATCTTTCTTGGCTACCGCATGTGGAGGGCTGCAAGCGGGTTCGAGGCTCCGGAGGGCGTCCAGCCAGCCAGTGCCACGCGGCAGCTAGGATTGGGGGCTGCCATCGCCTTGGGAAATCCGAAAGCGATCCTTTTCCACGCCAGCCTTATGCCGCTAATCCTTAATGTGGGCTCGCTGAGCGCGTTCGACGTCGCAATCATCATGATGGTCGTCTTCGGCGTCAACACCCTCACCATGGGAACCTACGCGGTCCTTGCCGGGGCGTCTTCGCGATGGTTTCGCTCCGCGGGCGCGATCCGCGCCCTGAACCGGACCGCTGGTGGCGCCATGATCGGAACCGGAGTCCTCATCGCTGCGCGGCCATGAGGCGACCTGGCCTCCAACCGCCCACCTCCATCTCGCAGGCCTTTTTTCGCATCCTCACGGTCGTACAGATCCGTCTGGCATTGCCCGTTGGAACAAGGTGTAAGGGGCCTGGGGTGTTCCATCTAATCGTCGCAGGTTTTGAAGGTCCTGCGGCATGAGGTGCGATAGGTCTCGCCGACCTAACCCATTCGGCGCGACCCTCCTCGTACATCTCACTATAGCTCAACAGCGGAACTCGTCATCGACGATCGTACCGCCGGTCCTATCGTCAAGGGACTTCCCGAATTCCACCCGAAGACTTTTTGGCCAGCGCTGGTGTTCAATATTCCGCGGCGTCGGCCCTATCTCACCGATAACGAAACCGGATGATCAAGACTAGGTTGCCTCGCCCACAAATGCGCTCTACGTCAGCTCGGATTATAACTCCGTTAGCAGGTTCAATCAGATGACACTGTCCGGTTTCATTGCCTATTCTACCGCCTTGGCAGTCGCCGCCATCATTCCAGGCCCTCAGATCGTTGCGATCGTCGCACATGCCTTGAAAAGCGGCTACAGGCGCGCATTATGGGCAACTGCTGGCATGGTGGTGGGCGACGCGCTTTATCTTATAAGCGTTTTGGCGGGCCTCGCCTATATCGCTGAAACGTTCAGCGTACTCCTGATCGCCATCAAATGGGTGGGCGTTGCATATCTCTTCTGGTTGGCATTTCGTTTTTGGACAGCTCGCGAACGGCTACATGTCAACGACGAGGACGTTGATGGCGAAGGGCGCAGCGCCTTTGTCTCGGGGGTGCTGGTGACGATCGGCAATCCGAAATCCATCCTGTTCTATATTTCGATTGTGCCGACAGTGCTTAACATTGAGGATGTTACTTTTTGGGATGGAGCCACGCTCGTTTTCATCACAGCCGTCGTCCTGTCCGCGGCACAGTTTCCGTTCGCAATCGCAGGTGCTAGGGCACGTCGCTCCTTTCAGTCACCTTCGACGATGCGGCTCTTTAATCGGGGAGCTGCGGTCGGTCTGGGGGGCGCCGCGGTCTCGATCGCCGTCCGAAACTAAACCCTCCCCAGGAGAGGCCGACGCTCCAAAAACATTGCGGGGCGGGGTCGAGGATATAACGCCCTCTCGCAGCGCCCGTGGAAGCTCTCCCCTGCCCTGGCCAATACCACCATCCGGTCGAGCGGGTGAACAGCTGGCAGCCGAGTTCCCGTTCCAGGGCCTGCACATGGTTACAAAGCGCCGATTGGGCAGTCCGGCAGAGCGCGCCTGCAGGTCTTCAGCCTCGATGTCGTCGCGCCATGGGTTCCGGCACATTGCCCCAACCGATCCCCTCCTTCAGCTGCATATGCTTGACTGGCAGCCTAAGAGGCGGCATTTCGATCGAGCTGGCGCTGTCCTTGCCGACGACGCCCTTCAATTCGGCGCTCCTTGCGGCCACCTATGCCATCGTAATCTTCACGATCGTCGTCCAGGACTTTACGCTGGGAAGGGTTGCCATGCGAGCGTTGCAAGCACCCGTTCTCCCGCGCTTGAGATCTGCAAATGTGCTTAATGCGCGACGGCTGATGAGAGACTAGGAAGTGTCTTCCTTTCGCAATCGGGATCGCGCTGGCACTTAATCGGCGCCGGAGCGGCGGGATGGTTCGGACATACTGACAACCTGGGACCGTCCGCTTGGATGGGCGCGGGCTCGTCCGGCAAAGTAGATTACTTGGCACCTTGAGGATCAGCGAAGGAGGATCTACATCCCCCGCATGAAAATCTTTAATGCCGAGGTGGGCTCCCACCGCGAATCACTCCGGCACGCTCTTCGACGGCTCGAAAGGGCCGAGGGAGCACAGGCCTTCACCCTCCGGCTCATCTTCGCCGTGATCGACGTCGCCATTCTTGCCTTCTTCCTTCTCGGGCCGTACCTCCGTTCCGGACCCTCCTATTTGATCATCGACTACGCGATCGCGGTGTGGATCGCCGCCGAGATGGCCGTCCTGGCCGTCGCCGCACCTTCCGTCCGGAATTGGATCCGGCGGCCGATGACCTGGATCGATTTCGTGGTGCTGGCCACGCTGCTGCTGCCGGACCTGCTCTTCAACTTCGCCTTTCTGCGGATCATGCGATTCTGGGCGATCGGCAGAAGTCCATTGCTCAAGGAAGCGTTGCGCAAGGCCGGCTATTCCCACCTCCTCGACGTCGTCAGAGCGGTAATCAACCTACTCGTGTTTCTCTTCATGGCGACGGGTTTTGTCTATACGTCCTTCTTCTACAACAGGGAGGGCGGCGAAGGATTCGTCGATGCGCTCTACTTCACGGTGGCGACCGTGACAACGACGGGATTCGGCGATATCACGCTCCCGGGAACGCTCGGCAAGCTCACTTCCGTTGTGACGATGATCGTGGGCATCTCGCTGTTCGTGAGGCTCGCCCAGGCGGTTGTCCGGCCCCACAAGGTGACTTACCCTTGCCACCGTTGCGGTCTCCAGCGGCACGACGCCGACGCTGTGCACTGCAAAGCCTGCGGGGAAGTCCTCAACATCCCCGATGAGGGATCGTAAAATTACTTCTCTGGACGGACAGCGGCGTCGGGGTATGGCTGGCAGGCAAGGAAGAGGGCCGACGAATGCGGCAGCGGCCGAGGCCAGAATGAGTAAGCGAAACGAACCATGTGCGATCCTGCGATATGCCGGTGTCGTTTGGCGGCTAGTTGTAAGAATCCCGTTTCATTGATATCAAATAGTTAGCATAGCAGGAATTGAGAATTGGCGCTTAAATTGAGAAGAGCGAGCCGTTTGTACGTAAACTGAGGTCGGGCTGCGGCGTGTATTATGGCCGAGCATTTTTGAATTCTCCCTATAACTTTAGATATACTAATTGTAATCGCTTCCGACCTTGCATTTGGAGACCCCTATCTGCCTCCGACTTTCCCATATTTAAATGCCAAACTTCGCCGGAAGAGCCGCATTTTTATTAACGACCAAGCGACGGCCGTTGCAAAGACGTTGGGCCAGATTGTCTCAACGACAAGGACGAGGCTGTCGTTTTCCAGTTCGGGCAGGACATCGGGCACGGTAGGTGGGTGACGCCACGGCTATGATGTGAGCTGGCGCCAGTGTTCGGGCGACGATGCCCCCGTGCCTTTGCGGTGGTTTTGGCAGGCATCGACGAGGTCCTGCTTCAGATCCGCCGGTTCCTTGACTCCCACGCCAGCGGGATATTGAGTCAGCCCAACATGGACGACCGCCTGACCAGCGTGTTGCCGCACGATCGCCATCGCCTCAACCAAATCCTTTCGATAAGGGCGACATCGAGGGCGTCGCCGCTGATCCATACCCGGTACAACTGCGGCCTCTGACAGTATATTTTTGTAAGGAGGACCTGCTGTATGCGAGAATCGGTCGCACTACCAATTCCCCCATCAAAGACCCATCGCGCTGGATTTTTAAGTATTCCGGCTGTGAATTTCAGAGCGTCGATATCCGGGTCGGGAATGAATGTCCCTCGGCTTGACCGCCGGAGTTCGCCTACCAAGGAGAAAGAAGATCAAGGCCCGGTCGATCTTAAACCGAGCCTTCGATCCGTAAGTCTTTTTGATCGCTGACGTTTCAGGTTGTCACGGCGAAAGTTCCTCCAGGACCTGGCCCTTGGTCTCAACCGCAAAGAGGACCGTGACCAGGGCGCCAACCAGAAGGATCGCTGCGAAAGCGCCAAAGACATACTGGATGCCCATCGATGACATGACCCAGCCTACAGCGATAGGCCCCGCAGAGGATCCGAGACGCAGCCAGGCGCTGCCTGTACCCGTGCCAATGGCACGAAGACGGGTCGGGTAGATCTCTGCTGAATAGAGGTAGAGCGAGAAGGTCACAGTCTGGACGATGGCGTAGGCGAGACCGGCGAGGATCAGAACCTGGATCGGTGATGTCGCACCCAGCCAGGCGAGGATGACAAGCGGTATCGGCGCGATCAGAAGTGCACCCGTGTACCAGCGCTTGCGGCCGACTTTATCGATGAGCAGTGCGCATATAACGGCCGCGATCACACCGCCGATCGAAGTGACAAAGCCGTAGAAGATGCTGGTTTCAAGCGGCAGTTTGAACGTCTGCCGATAGAGGGTCGGAAGCCAGGTGATCGTTCCATTGGCAACCATATAGGCGCAGAACCACATGGCCCAGATCGACAGTGTGCGCTTGAGGTAGATGCCCTGGAAAAGTTCGCGCCAGTCGGATTTGCGGCGGACGGGGGCGGCCACGACTTTCGGCTCCGGCAGTTCCTTGCCGGCAGCGCGGGCACTGTTCTCCAACTTGGTGACGATGCGGTCGGCTTCCTCATAGCGACCGTTGGCGGCCAGCCAGCGCGGTGATTCATGGAGGAACCAACGCAGCGGGATCATGAGGATCGCAGGGACCAGGCCGACGACGAACATCGCCTTCCAGCCGTAGACCGGGACCATGAAGTAGCCGATCAAGCCCGCACCGACGAGGCCGAGCAAGAACAACACCTCATACAGCAGGAAGAAGCGGCCCCGCCCCTTCGAGCCGATCAACTCGTTGATATAGGCACTTGCAACCGGAACTTCTCCGCCGGTTCCGATACCTTGGATGAAACGAAATGCCATCATCATGCCGGCACCGGCCGCAAAAAGGCATGCGACGTCCATGCTGACGAATAGCAGGATGGTGAATAGCAGCACTTTGAGACGGCCGATCCGTTCGGCAAGCCAGCCAAAGCAAATGGCGCCGATCAACTGCCCTAGGTAGCCCATCGACAAGATCATTCCCGTCTGTCCCGGGGTCAAACCCCACTCGCGGACAAGAACCGGCATGGCATAGGCTATGGCGATGACGGTGTAACCGTCAAAGAACGTCGCTGCGCCGACGATATTTCGAGCCCAGAAGACCTCCCGGGTCACTGGTAGCCGTTCTAGGCGGGCGCTGATTTCAGCTTGGGTATCGACGGCCGGCGACGGCGCGGCCATCCGTTGTTCCATGTTCATGTTTCCTCCCTCTGCCTGGCCTGCTCTCCCGGCCCGGCGTCGAACCTACGCGTTGGATGTCTTAAACTTCGGGGACCTTTTTGGCATGGTGTCGCTGTGGATCCGGAAGGCATGGCTGTCTCATCGGCGAGTCAGGCACCAGCGTGACAGACGGTGCGACCGCGGCGCATCACTCCCCGATGCGCCCGCAATCCCCTCCCCGCAAGAAGCCCCGCTTAAGAGGCGGGGGCGTCCTCAGTCACTCAGCTGCCAGAAGCTGCTCAACCCGGCCGATGCCGGCAGCATCAAAGGCTGCAAAGATCTCCGCTTCGGCCGTTTCGCCGAGGTTCTTCAGCGGCTCGCGGATAGTGGCATGGTCAAGCACACCACGATGGACAAGCCCAAGCTTGAGGGCGACGGTGCCTTCCATATGGGAACCACGGTGGTAGACGGCACGGGTGACCGGAAGGAGACGTTCGAAGATCCGGCGGGCTTCCGGATAGTTTTGCGCCTTTCCTGCCTTGATCAGGTCGATCAGCAGCTCCGGTGTGATATTGCCGTAGCCGACAAGCAGGCCGTCGACATCGAACATGGTCGGCAGCAGCCATTCGTCATGGCAGCTCAGGATCTGCAGGTTCGGGTTGGCCTTCTTGAGTTCCGGAATCTCAACGTACCAGCGCTTCATGTTTCGAACGCCGTTTTTGGTGGCGACGACGCCATCTTGGGTCGCGATCGCAAGCTGGGTGTCGAGGTCGTAGGAAGCCTTGGTGGCATCCGGGTACTGGAACAGGATGCACTGCAGGCCCGATTCCTGCCAGATGGCCCTGTAGCGATCTTGCGGCGCGCCTTTCTGGAACCCGAAACGCAGCCAGCCATGGTTAGGATAGACAAGAGCACCCGTCGCGCCGGCAGACTTGCACTTCTTGGCTTCTTCAGCGGCGACCTTGGTGCCCTCGCCGGTGATGCCGGCAATGATTGGAACCTGACCATCGACGGCTTCGACATAGGTGCGGATGAGCTGCAGGCGCTCTTCCTCGGTCAGGAACGTGCCTTCGCCGGCATGACCAAGGATAACTAAGCTCTTGACGCCGTCCATGCCGGCAAGCCATTTGGCGATACGGGCATTGGCCGGATAATCGACCCCTCCGTCGCGGGTAAACGCGGTAACGGGTGCCGGGCTCAGGCCCCTCAAATCCATCGTTGGCATAGGTTGTCTCCTCCTTGATAGCCGCTGTCGCCTTCGTGATCAGCGATGGGATCGTTAACGGGAACGTTCCCACTATCGTTTCCGATTTTGCTGGAGTCAACATTTTTTTTGATGCATGCTTGGGAGCATTGATCGCGAGAGCGCCGTAAATGGAAAAAAGTGAAATGGATTCAAAGCCCGAAGAAGCGAACCGCCAGACACGGGTGACTATCCTCGACGTTGCGTCGGCTGCTGGCGTTTCAAAATCTACAGTGTCGCGGATCCTCGATGAGCGACTTCCCCGATCCGACAACGAAACCTCGCGCCGCGTCCGGAAAATCGCAGAAGACATGGGTTATGTCAGAGACGTCTCTGCGGCGAGCCTCCGACGCGGCAACACGATGACGGTTGGCGTGATCGTGCCCCGGCTGACCGATACCGTCATGGCAATGCTCTACGAGTCCCTGGCAAAAGCGTGCAGCAAAAGTGGCCGCTTCGCCATTGTCGCGACAACCGATGATAAACCCCAGGCCGACAGACTTGCTGCCGAGTCACTTCTGAAACGAGGCGTCGACGGCTTGATTCTTTCGACTGCACGCGAGGATGACGATTTTCCTGACGAGCTGGTTGCCCGAGGTGTACCTTTTGTCCTGGCGTTGCGTACGGATGGACGGAGCCTGTCTTCGGTGGGCGACGACAGGCTGGGCGGATATCTGGCGACACGCCACCTCCTGGACCTCGGTCATCGTCGTATCGGAGTAATTGCCGGTCCTTCATATGCCTCCAGCTCGCGCGGGCGCGTCGAAGGCTACAGGCAGGCACTGGAAGAGGCCGCCATCTCGGTCCGCGCGGATCGCATTGTGCCGTCGACCTTCGGGATCGACGCCGGAGCGGATGCGGCCCTGCAGCTCATGCGCCTCGAAGATCGTCCGACGGCGATCTTTGCCGTGAACGACAACACCGCAATCGGTGCTCTTTCCGGCCTGTCACGCCTCGGAGTATCCGTACCCAACGATGTCTCAGTCGTCGGATACAACGATATCCCGATCGTCAGCCATCTTCCGACACCGCTCACGACACTGCGCGTCCCCTTCGAGCAGATTGCGTCAAACGCTTTGGATCTGCTCACGAGCGGCGCCATTTCAGCTGACGATCGAGTCCGTATTTCGGCTCCGACCCTCATACCCAGAAAATCGTCCGCCAAGCCCAGATCTTGAACAGATCGGAACCCTCGGCACCTCATTTCTTGCGCCGGAGGTCAGGATTTGATTTCAGCGATCTAGCAATCAGCTTGGTCAGGAAGTCAGCGCATTGTTGAGGTCATGCAACCCGACCAGCAGCATCATGGGGTCGGACGGGGAAGGCAGAAAGCCAACCGCTTCGTAGAAGGCTCGTGCGTCATCCGAAATCGCATGCACCAAAACGCCGCGAATCCCAAGTATCTCGGCGGCGTTGATCAAGCGGGATATGAACCGCGGACCCGCTTATCAAGCGGCACCATGACGGGCGCCCGGCGAAGATATTCTCTGTCAATTTCAACCTTTTACCTGGCTGTCGGCCACAGGAGAAGCCGAGGGAATTTCTTCTCGCGAATTTGCTCTGTCGCTTTTTCCGACGACGTCCATGGCTCACCTTTGAACAGCGGTAAGACATGGGTCCAAATGACGCCGAACGCATGAATCGCATCGTCGCCCGTGAATTCTACGCCTGGCGGAAGCCAAGGGCGCGATGTCCTCTGTCAGGCTTTTTGTCAGCTTTTCAAGCATTCTTTGCTCCGCGTTCGCCCGCGAGATTACATTCTCCTCGAGCGAAAGGTAATGCTCGAAAGCAGCGACAAGCCGCCCCGCGTCGAGAGAAAGCTCGCGCCAACCTTCATGTAGATCAAAGAGATCGCGGTTCTTTCTCCGCTGCAGGAGAGCCCGGAGCTTTGTGCCAAACAGCTCTTCCTTGTCATATCATACGATATCGGCGGCACAGACGAACCACCCATTCTCTACCTTGAGGGGGTATGCGCGTCCCAAACAACGATTTGTGCTCGCGTGTGTTTATCTCCACCTTTAGCTTGAGTGTCGGTTCAAGCTCCGCCTCCGGTGCGAACCGGAAGATGAGGTGCGTAGAATGGCCCGCCTGCTCTCTCTTGAACTTTCCTAGCCATGACAGAGCGCCGCGGATTGCATCGATTGGAACCAAATCGATATCTTCTGAATAGCGCAAGGGCCGTTTGAAAAGCAGTTTGTTGATTGCCGTGCCACCTCGAAAGGCGATCTTGCCTTGGAGCTTCGGTGCCGAAAAGAGGTTACAGAGCGCGCGAGAAATAATGAGATCTTGTTCGATCTGGCGAGAGTCCGGCCAAGGCGCCTGGGTAGCCCAGACTGTTAGATGCGAATTCGGGATCAAAAATCGATCTCCACGGTTTCATTGATGTCGAGACGCCACCGATCATCTCTTGTTTCAGAAATGGAAAGGCCCTCGATCAGAGGCCTTACCGATGGATCGAGTGGCGTATACTTGTCCGTTTGCTTGGCAAATGGTTGCAATGCGTCAGCCTGTTTTTTGTGTTTCGACAATTCGAGCAAATAGCCGAGGCGTCGGACTGACGTATTTCCGAAGTGCTGCGCAATCGACGCCAACTTCTTCGGATTCGCTCTGTCGCCGATGTCCTTCGCAATTTGCGCAACACCATTGATACCCGTGGCGCGCTTAAAGTAGCGGATGCAGTCCAGAAGCGTTAGCTCCACGCCTGCAGCCTGAGCGTAGCCGGCATCCGTTTTCAGGGAAGTCAGCCATTCCTTTTGGTTGGTTGCGCTAAAGATGGCGGGCGTCAAATAGATGAACTGGGATGCGGTGGCGCCCGATCACGATCGAGCGGAACTGCTGCGGGACGACAACTTGAAGCACCATCGCGGCCCGGTGCGAGGAGCCGTGCATCGCGGCCGCGCGTAAGAAGGGAATCCGGTAGTCTATGCCCAGATATTTCATCAGCGGCTCGATCCAGCGCGCCGGATCTGGAGCACCGGCAATCTTGTCCTCAGGCCGCAGGATGATGTAAAATCCATGCCTCGGATTGGCTAATCTCTTCTTGGAGATTTGACGTGTCAAAGCTGCAGTGAAGGCGTTGGGTTTAAGCGACAGCTCAGCCAAAGCCTCTGCGCGGGTAAACGTCGAGTACCCGCTTGTTACCTTTTTTCGATGTAATCTCGAGAGATGGCATCCGCTAATCATACGCAAAAACAAACAAATTAATATGGGTTTTGCATATGATTGGCGCAATTGAAGATGAATATCTTCATCGAGTTGGTCGGGGCGAATGGCGAAGCTACGGTCGAGCTTGATCTTGTCGAAGGGGAAAACGCGCATCGTATCGAGCGAGGAATAGCCTGTGCCGAAATCGTCGAGCGCGATCGTCACATCCAACTTGCCGATCTCCTGCAGCTGAATGCGCGTGCGCGCCTTGTCATGGAGATGGCCCACCGAGGATGATTGGACAGACGAATTTAGCCTTTGGGATAAACCGTTGGAGCATTTATGCGACCTGCCTTGCGAGCGCGCAGCGCGACCAGAGGGAGTGGAGTGCTGCGACCAGCTGTTCGATGTCGGCATCGGAATGCAGCGGCGTCGGGGTGATGCGTAGCCGTTCGGTCTTCTTCGGCACCGTCGGATAGTTGATCGGCTGGACATAGACGCCGAAATTGTCGAGCAGCAGATCCGAGATCCATTTGCACTTCGCCGCATCGCCGACCAAGACCGGCACGATGTGGCTCGGGTTCGGCATATGCGGGATGCCGCGCTGGTCAAGCAATGATCTCAGCTTGCGCACCCGGTCCTGATGGCGGGCGCGCTCGAACTGGCTGACTTTCAGGTGCTGGATCGAGGCCACCGCACCGGCAGCAAGCGCCGGCGGCAGCGCCGTCGTGAAGATGAAGCCGGAGGCAAACGAGCGGATGAAATCGCACAGCGCCGTTGAGGCGGCGATATAGCCGCCCATGACGCCGAAGGCCTTGCCGAGCGTGCCTTCGATGATGGTCAGCCGGTCCATCAGCCCCTCGCGCTCGGCAATGCCGCCGCCGCGCGGACCATACATGCCGACAGCATGCACTTCGTCGAGATAGGTCATCGCGCCATATTTGTCGGCGAGATCGCAGATCTCCTTGATCGGCGCGATATCGCCATCCATCGAATAGACGGATTCGAAGGCGATCAGCTTCGGCGCCTTCGGATCGGCGGCCGCAAGCTTGGCTTCGAGATCGGCGACGTCGTTGTGCTTCCAGATCACCTTGCCGCATTTCGCATGGCGGATGCCTTCGATCATCGAGGCATGGTTCAGCGCGTCGGAGAAGATGATCAGTCCGGGGATCCTGGCGCCGAGCGTGCCGAGCGACGCCCAGTTGGAGACATAGCCGGAGGTGAAGATCAGTGCTGCTTCCTTGCCGTGCAGATCGGCCAGCTCGCGCTCGAGCAGCACATGGTAGTGATTAGTGCCAGAGATATTCCGGGTGCCTCCCGCACCCGCGCCACAGTGGTCGATGGCGTTCTTCATCGCCTCGATCACCTTCGGGTTCTGGCCCATGCCGAGATAGTCGTTGGAACACCAGACGGTAACGTCCTTCTGACCGTCCGCCGTGTGGCGCGTGGCGCGCGGAAAGCCGCCGCGATGACGCTCGAGATCGGCGAAAACCCGATAGCGGCCTTCCTTGTGAAGCCCGTCCAGCTCGCTCCTAAAAAATCCTTCGAAATCCATGCATGTGCTCCATAGCCACGAACAATCAATCAACTAGCGCTTATCGAACTTGATGGTCTTGACATAAATCAAGACGAACCGCCAAGCGCTCACCATTCTTCTGCCGAGGCTGCGGCTTTCTTTAAGCCGAATCAAATTTCGAGCGAGCTTTGCAGGCGACCGAAGACCGTTGATCAATCGCAGCGAGGGCCTTGAAGGTCTTTCTGTTCGGCCTTGGTCAGCAAGGCCACGTGGGGAGCCGCGTGCTGGCGGCGTGTAAAGACGATCGCGGCAAAACCAACCATCACAAGGAGCACTGGCGCGCCCCAAAGCAGCATGGTGCGGGTACTGAGCCGAGGCTTCAGCAGCACGAATTCGCCGTAGCGCGAAACGATGTAGTTCAGTACCTCCTCGTCGGTGTCGCCATCGGTGATACGCTCGCGCACCAGCAGCCTGAGGTCCTTGGCGAGGTCGGCATTGGAATCGTCGATCGACTGGTTCTGGCAGACCATGCAGCGCAGTTCGGCCGACAGCGAGCGGGCACGCGCCTCGAGCGCCGGGTCGGCCAGCACCTCGTCGGGATTGACGGCAAAGGCCGGTGCTGCGGAAAGAAACAACGCGATGGCGAAGAGGATCGGCCGGATCATTCCGTCGCCTCCATGACCGGTTTTAGCGGTCTTGCCTTGCGGCGCGGGGCGCCGACGCGCAGCCGCCGGTCGGAGAGCGACACGAAGCCACCCACCGCCATCAGCAGCGTCCCGCCCCAGATCAACAGGATGAACGGTTTCCACCAGATGCGCACGACGATGCCGCCGTCCTTGGTCGGATCGCCGAGCGACACGTAGAGCTGGCTTGCCCCGAAGGTGAGGATGCCGGCTTCCGTCGTCGGCATCTGGCGGGCGGCATAAAGGCGCTTCGCCGACCAGGTATCGGCGACCACGGCGCCGCCGCGCCGCACCGTGAAGTGTCCGCGCTCCTCGCTATAGTTCGGCCCTTTCGCCGGCTTGAGACCGTCGAAGGAAAGCGTGTAGCCTCCAGCCTCGGTGGTCTCGCCCGGCTTCATCTCGAGCACATGCTCGGTCGAAAAGGCCGACACCGCAACGATGCCGATGACGCTAACGCCAAGTCCGGCATGCGCAAGTGCGGTGCCGAAGGCCGAGCGCGGCAGGCCTGTCAGCCGCTTCCAGGCGACATGCGCCTTCACCTTGCCGATGCCGGCGCGATACCACAGATCGGCAGCCGCACCTGCGACCAGGAACAGCCCGGCCGCCAGCCCGAGCACCGACAGCACCGGCCCGCCGTGCTCGATGTAGAAGACGGCGATCGCCGCGGCGAAGGCAACCCCTGCCACGACATAGAGCCGCTGCAGCACGCCCAGAAGGTCGCCGCGCTTCCAGGCAAGCAGCGGACCGAACGGCACGGCGACGAGCAACGGTGCCATCAAGAGCCCGAAGGTCATGTTGAAGAACGGCGCGCCAACGGAGATCTTGTCGCCGGTGAGCGTCTCCAGAAGCAGCGGATAGAGTGTCCCGGTCAAGACGGTGCCGCAGGCAACCGTGAGGATCAGGTTGTTCAGCACCAAGGCGCCTTCGCGCGAGACCGGCGCAAACAGGCCGCCCGCACTCAAACGCGGTGCGCGAAACGCAAACAGCGACAGCGCTCCGCCGATGAAGAGCATGAGAATGCAAAGAATGAAGACGCCGCGGCTCGGGTCGCTGGCAAAGGCATGCACCGAGGTCAAGACGCCGGAGCGCACCAGGAAGGTGCCGAGCAGCGACAGCGAGAAGGTAAGGATTGCAAGCAGCACGGTCCAGATCTTCAGCGCCTCGCGCTTTTCCATCACCAGCGCCGAATGCAAGAGTGCGGTTCCGGCAAGCCATGGCATGAAGGAGGCGTTTTCGACCGGATCCCAGAACCACCAGCCGCCCCAGCCGAGTTCGTAATAGGCCCAGTAGGAGCCCATGGCGATGCCGAGCGTCAGGAAGGTCCAGGCCGCCAGTGTCCAGGGCCTGACCCAGCGCGCCCAGGCGGCATCGATCCGGCCTTCGATCAAGGCGGCGACGGCAAAGGAGAAGCACACCGAAAAGCCGACATAACCGAGATAAAGCAGCGGCGGATGGATGGCGAGCCCGATATCCTGCAGCACCGGATTGAGGTCGCGGCCCTCGGCCGGTGCCGGATCGAGACGGACGAACGGGTTGGAGGTCAACAGGATGAAGAGGATGAAGGCGGCGGAGATCCACGCCTGAACCGAAAGCACATTGGCCTTCAGCCTGTCCGGCAGATTGCGGCCGAAGAGCGCCACCAGGGCGCTGAACAGCGCAAGGATCAGCAGCCACAGCATCATCGAGCCTTCGTGATTGCCCCAGACGCCGGAATATTTGTAGATCAGCGGCACCAGCGAATGCGAGTTCTCCCAGACGTTCCGGACGGTAAAGTCGGAGACCACATGGGCATAGGTCAAAACGCAAAAGGAGAAGGTCACCAGCGCAAAGAGCACGAGGGAGCCGAGCGGCGCGACATCCATCATCGCCTGGTCAAGTCTGCGCGCGCCGATTGCCGGCACCAGCGAAACAACGATCGCTGCCGCCAGCGCCAGGACAAGTGCGTAGTGACCGATCTCGATGATCATTGCGTACCCTCGCCTTCCTGCCACAGACCCTGCGCCTTCAGCCGGTCGGCAACGTCCTTCGGCATGTATTTCTCGTCGTGCTTGGCAAGCACCGTATCGGCCATGAACTCCCGGCTGCCGGCCGCAAACTTGCCTTCCGTCACGACCCCCTGCCCTTCGCGGAACAGGTCGGGCAGGATGCCGGTATATTTGACCTTTACCTGATCGCCGCTGCCGTCGGTGACGGCGAATTCCACCGTCGAGCCTGCGCCGCGCACGACGCTGCCCTCGCCGACCAGCCCGCCGAGGCGGATGCGCGTCTCCGGCGCTACCGGTGTTTTGGCAAGGTCGGCCGGCATGTAGAAATAGGCGACCGACTGGCTGAAGGCGAACATGACGAGCAGCACCGCGGCGAGGATGAAGCCCATGCCGCCGCCAATCACCGCAAGGCGCTTCTGCTTGCGCGTCATTCCGTTCCTCCTTCCGCCGCAATGCCGAGTTCGCGCGCCAGCGCCATCAGCTGCCTGCCCTCTTCGCCTTCGGCAGGAAAGGCCGAAAGGGCGCGCTTCAGCGCGCTTGCGGCACGATCCTTGTCGTTCAAGACCGCATAGGAACGGACAAGCCGCATCCAGCCCTCGAAATTGTTCGGCTCTGCAACAAGCTTTGCATCGAGGCTTTCCACCATGCCGCGGATCATCTGCTGCTGCTGACTGCTGCTCATATCCTGCGCCGCTGCGACATCTTCCTCTGTTGGATTGCCCGGCGCCTTGCCGTCCGCCACCACCGGAGCGCCGCCGTTTTTGGCGATATGCTCGTTGACCAGCGGCAGCCATGGCGCATCGGCGGGCGATTCTTGCGCCAGCGCCTCGAAAGCCACCTTCGCCTGCCCCGGTTGCCCCGCCTGCTCCAGGCTCAGCGCCACGTAGAACTTCGCACGCGCATTGTCAGGCTCGAGCGAAAGCGACTGCTCCAGCACCTTGCGCGTCTCCTCGGTCACGACACCGTTGGCGCCCGCCATCAGCGTTTCGGCCAGCCCGTCAAGACGGATCGGGCTCGGCCCGAGCAGCCGGATGGCATTGCGGTAGGCCTTCTCCGCATCGGCGATGCGCATCGCATTGTAATAGATCGGCGCCAGCACGTCCCAGCCCCTGCCGTCATCCGGATTCTCCGAAAGATGCCGCTCCGCCTTCACAATCAGCACCGCCATGTCGTTGCCAGGATCCGCCAGCCGACCCGCCAACGGCCGCGACGGCACATCAGGACGGCCGAGCGGCAAATAAAGGGAAATCGAGACAAAAGGCAGAAAGACAACGATGGTCCATTTCAGCCACTTTGGCGATGCGCGAAAAAAACCGGTCGCGCCGTTTTCCGGCTTGGTAGCGCAGATAAGGCGCCGGGCGATCTCGGCCTTTGCGTAATCGGCTTCGAGTACGCCGATTAATCCGGACGCCAGATCTCGGTCAACTTCCAACAGTTGATCGCGGTAGACCAGCGACGCGCTTGTGGCGCGCCGGCCAGTCACTGCGAGCCGTCCATTGAACGGCGTAAACAGCACAGCCGCAACGGCAGCTGTCAGAGCCGCAAATGCAAGCCAAAGGAACATCTGCATCCAGTTCTTCGATTATTATCCCGTTTTCGACGGACATAGGCGCTTCAACCGCCGCCAACATTGACAGTAATCAAATAACCAGCGTTGTGACGACGTTTATCGGCGGCCGCCGGTAAAGACATAGCCGACGCCGCGAACGGACTGGACGATGGTCGGGTTCTTGGGATCCTGTTCGATTTTTCTGCGCAGCCTGGCAATTTGTGCGTCGATCGTTCGATCAAACGCTTCGAGGTTGCGGCTGCGCGTGAGATCCATCAGCGTTTCGCGCGACAGCACGCGGCCTGGGTTGCGCGCAAAGACGAGCAGTATATCGAACTCCCCGGTTGTCAGCGGTGTGTCTTGTCCAGAAGGGTCCGTCAACTTGCGCCGATGGATATGAAGTTGCCATCCATCGAATTCCAGGACGCCGTCATCGCCGGCCTGCGGCACTGCCGGGCGTTCGGCAGGCTGGCGGCGGCGCAAGATGGTTCTCAGCCGGGCAAGAACCTCGCGAAGGTGGAATGGTTTGGCGATGTAATCATCTGCTCCGACTTCGAGGCCTACGACTTTGTCGGTCACATCGTCGCGGCCTGTCAGCATCAAAATAGGCACGTCCGAACTTGCGCGGACTTCCCGCACCAACTGAAGTCCGTTTTGGCCGCCAGGTAAAACCAGATCGAGGAAAATCGCTGTAAAGTCGGTCTTCGCGAGCTCAGCGTGCATGGCCGTCCCATCGGCGACCGCCGTGACGCGATATCCTTCGTCCTCAAAATAGCGGATCAGCATCTGCCGAATCCGGGCGTCGTCATCTACGACCAAAATATGCTCGGATTGCCTGTCCGTCATTTCTACATTCCCTAGGGCTTTTCCGAAAGACACCCGCGAACCACCAGTTGCTTTCCTCAATTATCGAATTTCTCGGGAAATGGGAACGTCGCCGATCATGCTTCTCCCCAAAGAATGGTCAAGCGGCTCGCAAGGACCACGAAAGATCCAGTTTTGCGGTCTTTTCTCGCCTGGGCGGTTGATCAAGATCAAACAGGAATTCGCTTGCGCAGGCTAAATCAGGTTTGGGATTCAACAAGGGTAGGAAAATGTCCGTCGAGACGTCCGTATTGGCGCGTTCAAAGCTATTTGCCGGGCTGGGCAGCAACACCGCCAACAGGCTGCTCAAGCTGGCTGACATCACCAGGTACGAGCCTCGCGATTTCATCATCCGGGAAGGCCAAAGAGCAGACTCGTTCTTTTGCGTTCTCCAAGCCTATGTTCGCTTGTTCAAGACGAACGAGATCGGTCGCGCAGCAGACATCAGGATCTGTGAGCCGCGTGATACTTTCGCCGAATATCTGATTGGCGGCGGTGGCGTCTATGCCTACAACGCCCAGGCGGCAGGTAACGTGGCGCTAGCACGCTTTACCATCGACGGCGTGAGACGCTTGGCGCAAGAGGACCGAGCTCTGGATAGGAACATCATGCAGTTGATGGCCGACCATCTGCTTGCGACGATGGAATGTGTAGCTAGTGACCGTTTACACACCGCGCCTCAGCGGGTTGCCAACTATCTTTTAAGCCAATGTTCGGCAGGAAAACCAAGCGAAACCGTTCGTCTCCCCTACCAAAAGAGCTTGCTCGCCGGCAAGCTCGGCCTTGCTCCTGAAGCACTTTCGCGCGCATTCGGTGCGCTCAAGGAAGCGGGCGTCACTGTCAAAGGCAGAACGGTGCGCATCGACGATATCGCGGCTCTGCGCCAGATGTAGCGGCCGGCGGCAACGATCCGCCGCTCCTGGCAACGGTCATACCCTTACGGCCGGGGCGTCTTTTCATCCTCGTCATCGAGAATGCGCCATGACGCTCCCTCGAGATCGTCGTACTGGCCGTTCTTCAGAGACCACAGGAAACCAAAAAGGCCCAATCCTCCCATGAAGAGCGCGATCGGAATGAGGTAAATCAACATGTTCATGGCCACACGCCCCCCACGGCCGAATGCTTCGTATTGCGGATCGCATGGCGCCTGCCAGGGACCTTTGCCCTTTCGTTCATTCGCAGGGCATTTGCGATTACGATGAGCGACGATGTCGACATCGCCACGGCCGCGACCAGAGGCGTCGCATAGCCCGCGATTGCGATCGGCACGGCGATGATGTTGTAACCAATCGCCAGCGCGAAGTTCTGCCGGATGAACCGAGCCGCCAGGCGCGACACGGAGATCGCCTCGGGCACGGCCTCAAGGCTATCGTGCATGAAGACCAGGTCTGCTGCCTGCCGGCCGACATCTGCCGCCGTCGACGGTGCCATCGACACGTGAGCTACCGAGAGCGCCGGTGCGTCGTTGATCCCGTCACCGACCATCAGGACGCGATGGCCGAGCTTGCCCAGACGTTCGCATTCCTCCATCTTTCCCCGGGGCGTCAATCCTGCAAGCCAGCGGTCGATCTTGAGCGTCTTGGCTGTCGCCTCGACGACACATTGCCGGTCGCCCGACATCATAATCGCGGCAAACCCCTCACGCGCAAGGCTCTCGATCGCGCCATCGGCACCTGGCCGCAGGGTATCCTCGAAGTAAAAGCGTACAAGCTCGATCCCATCCTTCGATAGGACGACCTCGGAGAATGCATCGCTCTGTTGTGCGCCTCGCGGACTTCCCGGGCAAGCAAAGGCCGCGTTGCCGAGACGGTAGATTCCTTTCCCGCATTCGGCTTCCAGTCCAGCGCCCGGGATCTCCTCGACCTCATCAAATGCCAGGACATTTGGTCCGGCCTCGCGCCAAAGTGCCTGTGACAATGGATGCCGGGAATGAGCCGCCAGGCCGGCGGCAACGGCCAGTTCACCTGGGCCGGCATGCGTGTGGTAAGCGAGACGCGGCTGCCCCATCGTCAGGGTGCCGGTCTTGTCGAAGGCGACCATATCGATCTCCGCCAGGCGTTCCATGGCCGAGCCGTCCTTGACCATAATGCCTCGCCGGAACAGCCTCCCGGCAGCCACGACCTGAACAACGGGAACCGCCAGGCCGAGCGCGCAGGGGCACGTGATGATCAAGACGGCGACGGCCACCAGCATCGCTTGCTTCCAATCGCCCCCGATCAGACCCCAACCGAGAAAGGATACCAGTGCCAGGAGATGAACGGCCGGCGAATAATAGCTCGCGGCGCGATCGGCGATGCGCCGGTAGCGGGCGCGGCCGCCTTCTGCGGCTTCCATCAGGCCGATGATCTCGGCAAGCAACGAGTTTCTTGCAGTCGCCGCTGCCTTGATCGTCAACGATCCCGTCAGGTTCATCGCACCGGACTTCAGTTCGCTTCCCGTCGATACCGCGATCGGAATGCTCTCGCCCGTGACGATCGAAAGGTCGATCTCGCTCTTGCCGGTAACGACGGTGGAATCGACCGGAATACGTTCGCCGGCCGGCACGGCAATCAAATCGCCGATACTGATTTCGTCCAACGGCACATAACGCTTGGGGCCGTCCCGGTTGATCAGGAGCGCGCCTCGCGGGGCAAGCCGCGCCAGGCCGGTGATTGCCGCACGTGCCTTGTCGCGCATGACGTGATCGAGAGTGCGGCCAATCAACAGGAAAAACAGCAGGGACACAGATGCATCGAACCAGGCGTGCTCACCATGGTGGATCGTTTCCCAGAGCGACATCGAATAAGAAAGCGTCACGGCGAGCGATATAGGCACATCCATATTGGTACGGCCGTGCTTTAAAGCGTTCCATGCGGATTGATAGAAGAAACGGCCGGCATAAATCAGCGTGGGCGCCGCGATCATTGCCGATATCCAATGGAACATGTCGCGCGTTGCAGCCTCCGCCCCGGACCAGATCGATACGGAAAGCAGCATAATGTTTGCCGCAGCAAAGCCCGAGACACCGACGGCCAGCAGCAGTTGATTGCGAACGCGATCATCGTCGCTCAAGTCAGCCGTGAACAAATGCGCTTGATAGCCGCAGCGCGCAATTGCAGACAGAATGCCGGCTGGATTGACCGGCTTGCCGTTCATCTCCTCGTGCCATACGCAGCTCACGCGCTTTGCCGTGAGGTTTACCCGCGCGCCCTTGACATAAGGCAACTGCGTCAGCGCCTTTTCGATGGTCGAGATGCAGGCGCCGCAGTGAACGCCTGGGACGCTGAAATCCGATTGCCTGAGACCGGAGCCCAAAGGCTGGCTGGCCAGCAGTGCCTCCTCGGCGCTGATCACGTTGCTGCTCAGCGACAGCACGCCTTCTACATCCATGGTGCAGCATGTCATTGGACGAACCCCGCGGTATTGATCCTGAGTGCCTCGTGCATCACGGTCACGCCCTCGTTCTTCGAAATGACTTCAACGATCCAATCGCCCGACAGGACGCGGTGGCGCGCTTCGAAATGGCCGTCAGGTCTCTTCCGCAATCGAATGACGAAATCCTCCTGGTCGCCGACCGGCCGCCTGAAATGCGCCGTGACCTCGTCAGCGGCGGCTGGCGAACCGCCGCGATCGCGCAACCCATAAACGATCAACCCGTCTTGAAGCGCGAATTCGCCAGAAACGCCGCTTGTGGCCATAGCGCGCATTGCCTGCGCCTTCTTGTTGAATTCCTGGCTTGCGACATAGGCATTTTTCACCACCAGGCCGCTCCAGCTCGACGAGGCGTACCAGGCCATCGTCATGTTGACGGAAATGATGATGCCGAAGAAGGAAAGCATGATGAAAAGCATGTGGCGGCCGGTAAAGCCTTTGCCGTTGGTGATCTGGTGCTCGCTCATTTTCTGGCTCCTGGCGAATTGAAGGCGGCTTTGTAGACCGAGCGATCCGTGCCGACCGGGTCTTCGGCCACGAAAAGAAATTCGCTGAGGGCACTGGAGGCATTCTTGCTTGTGACGAAGACCTTGAGCGCCATTGCCGTGTCGGGCTTCGTTTCAATCATGAAATGCCGGCTCTCCTCTTCCGACAGTTCCGGAATCTTCATCGTCGCGCCATCCATTCCTTCAATATGCAAGGCAATCGTGCGGGGCTGCGGCAGCATGTTGAGAATACGAAGCGTGTAGCCGTTACGGATCGAGCCGTCTGATTCGAGAACGAACTGAGGGTTTCGGTCGTGCACCACGTTGAGGTCAAGCCGCTCGCGCAGTGCGAGATGGACGAGCATACCGATGCCAACTGCTGCCCAGACGGCAGCGTAAAAGACTACGCGCAGCCTGAAGATGACGCGCCAATTGAAATGCCGGATTGCGGCGATGAAGTTTCCGTCGTCATCGCGAACGCGCTGAGGCTGAACACCGGTCTTTCCATTGTCGGTGGCAAGCGCCATGTTGGCGGCATATTCGCTCAGTGTTGCATAGGCGATGAGGCCGCGCGGCTTGTTCAGCTTGTCCATGACACCATCGCAGGCATCGATGCAGAGCGCGCAGGTGATGCATTCCATTTGCTGACCGTCGCGGATATCGATGCCCATTGGGCAGACGGCGACGCAGGCATTGCAGTCGACGCAGTCTCCAACGGCCTGGCCCGAAAGGACCGCTTTCTTGGCATGACGGGAGCGCGGCTCGCCGCGCCAGTCGTTATAGGTGACGACGAGGGAGTTTTCGTCGATCATGGCGCCCTGGATCCGCGGCCACGGACACATGTATGTGCAGACCTGCTCGCGCATCAGACCGCCGAGCACATAGGTCGTTGTGGTAAGCGTGGCGACGGTTGCATAGGCGACGGCCGGTGCCTGGCCCGAAAAGAAACTCAGTGCCAATGTTGGCGCGTCAGCAAAGTAGAAAATCCATGCGCCGCCGGTTGCTGCACCGATGCCGAGCCAGATCGCGTGCTTGGCGACGCGCTTCAATAATTTGCCGGTGCTCCATGGCGCATTGTCGAGTTTGATCCGTGCGTTGCGGTCGCCCTCGATGGCGCGCTCGATGACGAGAAACAGATCGACCCATACCGTCTGGGGACAGGCATAGCCGCACCATGCTCGCCCGACTGCGGACGTCACCAGAAACAAGCCAAAGCCCGCCATGACCAGCAGGCCGGCCACGTAAAAGAATTCCTGCGGCCAAATCTCGATGAAGAAAAAAAAGAAGCGCCGTAAGGACAGATCGATCAGGATCGCCTGGTCGGGCGCGTAAGGACCTCTGTCCCACCGCAACCATGGTGAGAGATAGTAAATCCCGAGCGTGATCAGCATCACGATCCATTTGAAGCGGCGGAAGTGGCCTTCCGCCCGCTTGGGGAAAACCTTCTCACGCGCTGCATAAAGAGGCTGACGATTGCGCGCCGCGTTGACCGGTTCCACCTGAAGGTGTTCGACCGTGTTCTTGTCGCGTGGGGCCGGGGCGGTGTAGAGATTCATCGTCAGCATCCATCATTGATGCCCCCTTGTCGCATTCCGCAGCGCCGCCTTCCTTGACGTAGGTCAAGAAGCAGGCCAGCCGACGCCGAACGCTCACGTGCAAAAAAAGCCACGCGCGAAGGCGTGGCCAGGAGGCCGCAGCGAGAGACCTGCAGCGGATGTCCGCCTATTAGCGGCTTGTGGTCGACTGATCCTTGAGACAGGTCAAACTGATCATCGCCTGACCAAGCCTCTCCGAGTCGTCCTTTTCCTCATCTGCCGTGACAGGCATCTTGGCCCGAACGGAAACGCGCGTGTGGACGACCGAACGCGGCGTTCCGTAGAGCGAAATCAGCGGATTGGTATCGCGTTTGGACATAATGATCTCCTATTTTCCGCCGCCCAGCGAATGCACGAAGACGGTCAGTTCTTTCACGGTCGTCTCGCCAAGGCGGGCGGCCCAGGCCGGCATCATGCCATGTTTTGGAGCGATGATCTGGCGGGTGATCGCCTCTTCGCCCTCCCCTTTCAGCCAGATGGCATCGGCCAGATTGGGCGCTCCCATGTCGTTGCTGCCCTTGCCATCTTCGCCGTGACAGGCCGCGCAATTGTCGAGAAAAGCCTGCTTGCCGGCGCTTGCCATCTCTATATCGGACGACGTTTTTGTCAGGCTCCAGACATAGGCAGCGACGTTGCGGGTTTGCGTGGCGTCGAGGACATCAGCAAACGCAGGCATCTCGGACACTTGGGTGTCGCCGTCACCGTCGAAACGGACGCCGTGGGCGATGGTCTTTTGGATTGATTCAAGATCGCCGCCCCATAGCCAATCGTCATCGTTCAGGTTCGGGAACCCAGGGCCGCCGGCTGCGCCACTACCATGGCACGGCACACAATTGACCTTGAAAGCGGAAGCGCCACCCGAGATGGCAAATTGCCGCAGATTGGGATCCGCGTCGATTTCGCCGACCGTCTTTGCGGCAATCTGGTCGAGATAGGTGGTCTGGGTGGATTTTGCCGTCTCTACTTCCTGCGTAAGATCGGCACGGCTCGAAGAGCCGAGCAGCCCATCGGTGGCCTTGGTCAAAAGCGGAATGGAAGGATAAGCGATGGCATAGCCCACCGCCCACAGGATCGTCGCATAGAACGTCCAGACCCACCACCGCGGCATGGGATTGTTCAGCTCGCGGATACCGTCCCATTCATGGCCGGTGGTTTCGACGCCGCTGAATTCGTCAACATGTTTGTCCGACATATCAGTCATCCTTCAAAGGTATGCTTGCGGCTTCATTGGCGCTTTCCCTGCCACCCGGACGGAGCGTGAAAAGGACAACGCCAATGAAGAACAGCGTCATAGCGAGGAGGCCCCAACTGTCGGCGAAGTGGCGCATTGTTGTGTAGGTTTCCATGAGCGTTCCTCAGCGATATCCGGTTGCGTCGTCATAAGTCGAATAATCGACCAAGGTGCCTAGCATCTGCAGGTAGGCCACCAGAGCGTCCATCTCCGTCAGCTTCGAAGGGTCACCGTCGAAGTCGCCGGTCTTGGCCTTCGGATAGCGTTCGAGCAGCGCCGTGGTGTCGGCGTTGGGATCCGCCTGCAATTTCATGTCGGCCTCGGCGTTGGCGATCATGGCCGGGGTATAAGGCACACCTACAACTCTGTTTGCCTTGAGATCCATGCCGACATCCTTCGCCGCGACCTCGTTGGTCTTGAGGAAGGCGTAGCTTGGCATGATCGATTCCGGCACGACCGCGCGCGGATCGGCAAGGTGCTGGACCTGCCATTCGTTCGAATACCGACCACCGACACGTGCAAGATCTGGTCCGGTCCGCTTTGAACCCCATTGGAAGGGATGGTCGTACATCGATTCGGCTGCGAGTGAATAATGTCCGTAGCGTTCGACTTCGTCTCGGAATGGCCGGATCATCTGGCTGTGGCAGACGTAGCAGCCCTCGCGCACGTAGATGTTGCGGCCGGCCAGTTCCAGTGGCGTATAGGGACGCATCCCCTCCACCTTTTCGATCGTGTTCTGCAGGTAGAACAGCGGCGCAATTTCGACGATCCCGCCAACGCTGACAACCAGGAGCGATCCCACCAGCAGGAGCGTCGCGTTCTTTTCTATGATCTGGTGTTTCTCAAGTATCGACATGGTCGTTCCTCACTCGGCAGGCTGGGCGACGAGGGCACCCGGCATCGGCGCCTCATTGCGTTGGTAACCACGGATGGTCATGTAGACATTGAGGGCCATGATCAGACCGCCCGCGAGATAGAGAATTCCTCCCAAGGCTCGCAGCAGGTAATATGGGAACATGACGGCGACGGTCTCGGCGAAGGAATAGACGAGGAAGCCCTGGCTGTTGTATTCGCGCCACATGAGGCCCTGCTGGATGCCGGCCACCCAAAGCACGGCGGCATAGATGACGATACCAAGTGTCGCGAGCCAGAAGTGCCAGTTGACCATGCGCAGACTGTAGAGACGCTCCTGTCCCCAAAGCTTCGGTGTCAGATAGTAGACGGCCCCGAAGGTGATCATGCCGACCCAGCCGAGTGCGCCCGAGTGGACGTGACCGATCGTCCATTCCGTATAGTGGCTGAGAGAGTTGACAGCCTTGACCGACATCATGGGACCTTCGAAGGTCGACATCCCATAAAAGGCGATTGCCATGATCATCATGCGGATGATCGGGTCTGTGCGGATCTTGTCCCAGGCGCCAGAGAGCGTCATCAGGCCGTTGATCATACCGCCCCACGAGGGCATCCAGAGCATGACGGAAAACACCATTCCGAGCGTCTGCGCCCAATCCGGCAGCGCTGTGTAGTGCAGGTGATGCGGACCTGCCCAGATGTACATGAAGATCAAGGCCCAGAAGTGGATGATCGACAGGCGGTAGGAATAGACCGGCCGGTTCGCCTGCTTCGGCACGAAATAATACATCATGCCCAGGAAGCCAGCGGTCAGGAAGAAGCCAACCGCATTGTGGCCGTACCACCACTGGGTCAGAGCATCCTGAACGCCGGAGAACGCTGAATAGCTCTTCGAGCCGAGCAAGGAAGCCGGCACGGACAGGTTGTTGACGACATGCAGCATCGCCACGGTGACGATGAAGCCCAGGTAGAACCAGTTCGCGACATAGATGTGCGGTTCCTTGCGCTTCAAAAGTGTTCCGAGGAATGCAAGAAGATAGGCGACCCAGACGATCGTCAGCCAGATGTCGACATACCACTCGGGCTCTGCATATTCCCGCCCCTCGGTAATGCCCAAGAGATAGCCGGTCGCGGCCATGACGATGAAGAGCTGGTAGCCCCAGAATACGAACCAGCCGAGGTTGCCACCGAAAAGGCGGGCCCGACAGGTCCTCTGGACGACATAGAAGGATGTGGCAATCAGCGCGTTGCCGCCGAAAGCGAAAATGACTGCGGACGTGTGGACCGGCCGCAGACGCCCAAAGTTGAAATATGGAGCGATGTTCAGATCGGGATAGGCGAGCTGAAGGGCGACGACGACCCCGACGAAAAAGCCGACCACGCCCCAAAACACAGTGGCGATGATGCCGTATCGAACAACTTCGTCGAAATATTCGGACGAAGCTGGCTTGGGTCGCTGGCCCGCCGGCGCAAAATTGACGCGTCGAAGAAGCACAAGCGTGCTTCCCATCAGCACGAAGAACAGCACCCACATGTGTGCTGCAAAGAGGTGGTCGTGCGCAAAAGCAGCGCCGAGCAGCGCGAAGAACGCACACACGGCGATGATCACGGTTTCCATCGTATAGTTCATCTCGTTGTCCCCAAGCACAGACGACGACGCAAAAGCGCAATCTTCTTTCCGATCTTGTACTGGGAGAGCTGACACGAGCGCGGGGGCTGATCCTTGATCTATGTCAACGATCGCCAATGTTCACGGCGGGCGAACTGGCAGTGTGTGGATTGGTCTCCATCCCCAGCAAATCTGTGCGCTGTTACAAACTGTTACACTTTCGCACCAATACGCACGCTGCGAGCATTCCGGTGTAACGCGAACCGTTTTTATTGCCCTCATCAAATGGGACAGAGGGTTCACAGATGTTGATGCAAAAAAATACCGCGTTCGAAACCATCAAGGGTTCGGTGAATGACATTGCGGGACAGATGTCCCTGAAATCACTTTTTCATTCTATTCCACAGGAAGTGCTTCAAGCCGGCAAGGCGCTGTTTTGGGAAGGCGACGCCACAAGCCACCTTTTTGAACTTGCTGAAGGCGTCATTCGGCTTTACCGCATCATCGGCGATGGCAGGCGCGTTATCACTGCCTTTCTTTATCCAGGCGACCTCGTCGGTACGTCGCTACAGGAGCGCTACCTCTACACCGCCGAGGCCGTTACGGATTGCAAGGTCCGCCGCATCGCCCGGAAGAATTTCCATGACGAAATCTCCCGCTCGGCCTGTCTGCGTCCCGATTTCATATCGCTGCTGTGTCAGGAAATGGCTGCGGCTCACGATCAGATGGTGCTGCTGTCCAAGAAGAACGCAGAGGAGCGCTTGTGCAGTTTCCTGCTCCAGCTCATCTCCCGGGAAATGACGAATGCGGCAGGCGACCTCGTCACCCTACCGATGAACAGGCTCGACATCGCCGACTATCTTGGCCTTACCATTGAGACGGTGTCGCGCACCATCAGCAAACTCGCCGGCCGCAACGTTCTCGTCCCGACTGGACGCCACGACATCAAGATCCTGAGCCTGAAGCGTCTCATTCAATTGTCCGGCAATGGGGATGATTTCTCTTTGGAAAAGAGCCATAGCTGCAGTATTCACTAATGGGCTCGACAGGTTAAACAGATATGCCGCATCGCTTCATTTCACCGCGCACAACATCGCCCGAAGAACTCGGCGCCATAGTCCGCATCATGGGCGGCGCCAACAACATCATCGTGCAGGGCTTTGACGGCGTCATCACCGAATGGTCGGCCGGATGCGAAAATATGTATGGCTGGATGCGTGACGAGGCTGTCGGCAAAGCCGTTGACGACCTTCTTGCGACGCAGTTTCCCGAATCAATTGAAGAGATTCACCGGCAACTGCGCGAAAATAATTCGTGGCAAGGCGAAATCACCCATCGCCACAAGGATGGCTATGAAGTCTATGTGGCGTCGCGCTGCATGGTGGTGAATCTCTCCGACGGCGAAGCAGTCATCGTCCAGACCAACAATGACATCAGCGATCTCAAGCTGGCCCAGAGCGAGGTTAACGCGCGCGAGGCCCACCTCCGGTCCATTCTCGCGACTGTCCCCGAAGCTATGATCGTGATCAATGAGCGCGGAATTGTCATCTCGTTCAGCACTGCAGCAGAAAAGCTGTTCGGCATCCAGGCAGACGATATTTGCGGTCGGAACATCAGCAATCTTATGCCGAACCCCGATCGTGACGCCCACGATGGTTATCTCTCGCGCTACATCAGGACGGGAGAGCGCCGCATTATCGGCTACGGTCGGGTCGTGACCGGCCAGCGAGCCGACGGTTCGAAATTTCCGATGGAACTTCATGTCGGGGAGACGACTGCAAACGGTGAGCGGATATTCACCGGCTTCGTCCGCGATCTAACGAGCCGATACAAGATCGAGGAAGATCTCAGGCAGGCGCAAAAGATGGAAGCCGTTGGGCAATTGACTGGAGGTATTGCCCACGACTTCAACAATCTTCTGACGGTGATCAGCGGCAACCTCGAAATGATTGAAGCGAAGCTTCCAGAGGGGCCGCTCAGCCTGCTCTTGCGGGAGGCGCAGGACGCGGCCGGCGATGGGGCTAAGCTGACGGAGCAACTTTTGGCGTTCGGGCGCCGCCAGCCGCTCAATCCGACGCTTGCGGACCTCGGGCAGCTCGTATCGGGCTTTTCCGATCTGCTGCGGCGGACGCTTGGCGAAAACATCGACCTGAAGACGGTCATTGTCGGCTCGAACCACAATGTACTGGTCGACAGCTCCCAGCTTCAGAACGCGCTTTTGAATATTGCGCTGAACGCCCGCGACGCAATGCCGCGCGGCGGCAGTCTGACAACTGAAATCAAGCGCGTCTATCTCGATGCGGACTACGCAAAAATGTATCCGCAGGTGCGTACCGGAGACTTCGTTCTCATTTCCGTCACCGATACCGGCGTCGGCATGTCGGATGAGGTCAAGGAGCACGCCTTCGAACCATTCTTCACTACCAAGGATGTCGGTTCTGGCACGGGCCTCGGCCTCAGCATGGTCTATGGCTTCGTAAAGCAGTCAGGCGGTCATCTGCAGCTCTATAGCGAGGTCGGGCGCGGCACGACGATCCGCATCTATCTTCCCTGGGTTCAGGCAGCAGCGGCAAAAATTGAGGTTCCCGACACGCGATCCGATTCGCGTGATGTGCTGCCGGGCGGCGCCGAGACGGTGCTGGTGGTCGAGGACGACGCTCGGGTGCGCCGGGTTGCCGTCGCGCGCTTGTCGTCGATGGGCTACAAGGTTATCGAGGTCGGTAACGCTCAGGCCGCGCTCGAGATCCTGGCTGAAGATCCCACGATCGCCCTTTTGTTCACCGATATTGTAATGCCTGGAGGCATGACAGGCGACGAACTCGCCAAGGAAGCACGCGTCATGCGGTCCGACCTGAAGATCCTCTTTACGTCGGGCTACGCCGAGCCAGGTCTCGGCGGCCGCGAGTTCGCAACGCCGGGCAGCTGGCTGCGCAAACCCTATACGGCAAAAGATCTGGCCGTGCGGGTTCGCGAATTGCTGGACTGATGATCCTCTAATCGCCAGAGCGCTGATCGATAGGGCGTGCACGCAGCCGGGCGCGAAGCTGCTCGTCAGCGCCCAGAATCCACAAGCAACTGACGATCTACTGCCCCAGCGATCGTGACGCACGATGCTTGGTCATTGCCGTCCAGATGCGGCACACCGAGAGGCTCACGGCCTTCAGCATTGCAAGCGTCCTTTCCCCTCACGTTCAACGAGCCTCGGCAATCGTCTCTTTGGAATGTTGATGGCTCTATTTGACCAACGTCAAAGAAGCACCCGGTTAACGCGCGTATCACATCAGCGACGGCCAGTTCAGCCGTCATTCAACTAGGAGATATGAAATGCGTTCGATATTTGCAGGCCTTCTTGCCGCGACGGCCGTGCTTGCTGCTACCACCATGCCGCTGATGGCAGCCGACCACGAAGTGAAGATGCTCAACAAGGGCGCCGCCGGTGCCATGGTGTTTGAGCCGAGCTTCACTAAGGTCGCCCCTGGCGACACCATCACTTTTGTCCCGACTGACAAGTCTCACAATGTCGAGTCCTTCAAAGGTCTGATTCCAGAGGGCGCAGCTGCATTCAAGTCGAAGCCAAGCGAGCAGGTTCAGATCAAGTTCGATGCGCCCGGCGCCTATGTAATCAAGTGCACGCCGCACGTCGCCATGGGGATGGTTGCGCTGGTCCAGGTCGGCGATGCGCCGGCAAATCTTGAGGCCGTCAAGACCGCTAAACTCCCGAACATGGTCCGCAAGCGCCTCGATGCGGACATCGCCAAGATCACCCAATAATCAGCTTATCGCTTGAAATGCCCTGCGCTGGGCTTTCACGGCCCAGCGGCAGGCGGGCTTCCAGCGGCAATCAGACCCAGGAGAACGACAGTGCTGAAAACAACCATCATCGCACTTGGCCTTTGCGTTGCAGGCGCAGCTTCCGCCAGTGCCCATGTGACGCTTGAAAAGGCGGAAACCCCCGCCGGCAAGGCCTATAAGGCGATCCTGCGCGTCGGACATGGTTGCGACGGCAAGCCTACGACCAAGATCCGCGTGCAAATTCCGGAAGGCATTCTCTCGGTCAAGCCCATGCCGAAATCCGGCTGGACGATCGAAAAGGCCACGGGAAAATATGCAAGAGCATACGAGCTTTATGGCAAGCCGGTAGCCGAAGGCGTTACCGAACTCGTCTGGTCCGGAGGTAATCTTGCCGACGACGAGTATGACGAGTTCGTATTCCGCGGCGTCGTTGCCAACGAGCTCGCTCCCGGCACCAGGGTCTACATCCCGGTCGTCCAGGAGTGTCCGGAAGGTGCCGTCGAGCGGTGGATCGATATCCCCGCCGCTGGCAAGACCTCGGACGATTACGAGACGCCGGCTCCCTTCTTCGAAGTCGTCGCACAGCCGCGCTCTTGAGACAGAGCGATCGAGGAACCGCCATGGCTGAGTTGCGAAACCGGAATGTGGCGCGTTCCTCCATCCCTCTGGGTGCATTTCTTTGGCTTGCGACTCTCGCTATCCTGATAACGCTGCTCGAGCCGGTCGCCGCATTTGCCCACGCCTCCCTCGTCAGATCGACACCCGCCCAAGGGGCCGTGATCGCGGCACCACCGGGCGCTATCGTTCTCGAGTTCAACGAAGCCGTTGCTCCGCTCGCTCTGACCGCAAGTACACCAGACGGGAGCAGCCGATCGTTTCAGGCGGCAGCCGACGGTACAAAGATTGTTGTTTCCGATCCCAATCTCGAGGCGCTTGGTACCTACCTCTTCAGTTTCCGCGTCGTCTCCGAAGATGGCCATCCGGTTGCCGGCACGATCGCCTTCTCGATGGGGGCGCCGAGCCCCTCGCCGTCAACTGTGATGGAACCGAAACCGGCTGTCCTGCACTGGTCGATCTGGATGACGCGTTGGCTACTTTATCTCTGCTTTTCTTTCGCAGTCGGGGGCGCTTTTTTCGAGACTTGCCTGAAGGACACGGCTTCTAGCTCCAGTCTCAGCCGCAACTGGGCGCCGGTGGGCCTCGCGCTCCTTGTCGGCTCCGCCTACCTGCAGGGCCTTGATGAACTTGGTCTTCCCTTTGTGGCGAGACCTCAGCTTGCTCCGTTGGTTTTCGCCTTCCATGGCGGTTACGGCGTCTCGATAACCTTTGGCGTCACAGCTTTTTGCCTCGCCTGGCGGATGCGCCCGCGTGGAGATGGCCGCCGTTGGATCGGATTGATGGCGTTGCTTGCCGCGGCCGCTGCCTTTTCTTCGACCGGCCATGCAAGCACCGCCGAACCGAGATGGCTGGCGCGTTCGGCAATCTTCATTCACAGTGGCTCATCGATGTTCTGGGTCGGCAGCCTGCCGGTTCTGCTGAAACGCTGCCTGGGCGCGCATCGCAAGGAAGAAGGAGCCCTAGAGGTCTTTTCCCGCCTCATCCCGCTTCCGCTTACCGCCCTCATTGTCTCAGGCGCGGTCGTCATCGGCCTGCAGGTTCCAAAACTGTCGTCCTTGTGGACGTCATCCTACGGCCTGATTTTGACGATCAAGCTTCTGTTCGTCATGACATTGCTCGCCTTGGCCTGCCTCAATCGATTCTGGCTCACGGCTCCGGCCATTCGGGGCGACGAGCGCGCGCGTCTGAAGTTGCGCCGCTCTGTTTCTGCTGAAGTCGTCATCGTGGTGGCGATCTTTGCTGCTGTCGCCGGGTGGCGTTTTACCGAGCCGCCGCGTGCTGCATTGGCGAGCCAACCGGCGAGATTGCAGGCGCACTTGCATTCTTCGAGCGCAATGGCGCAGCTGGAGATCGCCATTCAATCGGCCGGCACCGGCTCGGCGTCGATCTCGGTCATAGACCAGGGGCAGCGTGTGATGGCCGTAAAGGAGGTTGGTCTGCGGCTTTCAAACCCGGAACAGGGAATAGAGCCGTTGAAGTTCAAGGCCGTTCCGGAAGCCGACCACAGCTGGATGGTCAATGGCATCCCCTTCGTCCGCAGCGGGCGTTGGGCAGTGACGGTCGATATCCTGATATCGGACTTCAAAGCAGTTCATCTGGACGGATTTATCACTGTTCCCGAAATTCGGCGGTGACGACAGCCTCTTCTTCTTGCAGGGGATAGGCCAAAGCCTATTTACCGGGCGAGTTTCGCCTTCTTGAGCATTCTCAGCACCTCCTGCTCAGCCACGATATGGCGCCGCATGCAGCAGAAGAACGAGCGCAGCATGTAACCGATCGAATTCCACGATAGCCTTGAGCCGCCCGCCTTCAACTCGCCGAGTGTGATGACGATCTCCTGGGCAGCGTTGCGGTCCCAGTGATGATCGTCGCGACGCCTAGCGATCGCATCGGCTGCAGTTTCATGACCGAAGCAGCTTTCCATTTGCGGAAACACCAGACTTTCTTCCAGCGCCTGCGTCGTCTCCAAAACGGGAAGCAGGCGCGAGCAGATTCCTTCGCAGACCCGCTCGTCAATGCGGCATGGGAGAAAGTCGGCGACAGCCTCCAGAACACTGCACCATGACAGTAGCTCGCGATAATTCTCTTCGAGCTCAGCAAAGTCACCTGTTTTCGGCATCATGTTCATGGCTGCGTTTCCATCATCTCTGCAAGAACAGGCTGGCCGCGATCACACCGGCGGCAAACACTGCCGCAAGCGTCGCGCCGCGTTGCAGGACGCCCATGCGGTTCAGCGTAATGGCAAAAAGGATGATGACCGGGGTGGCCACCGATAGGCCGATCTGTGCGTCTGTCATTTTGCGTCTCCAAACAACCAGTGACCTAGCGCTGAAGGCCGCAAAAATCTTTGCTCTGGATCAAAGAGCTGTTGCCGCTGAGGGAATAAGTCGGCTGAAACCAGAAAAATGGACGGAAATGCAAAACGGCCGTGTGCACCCTGCATCTGAGGACAATGACATGCTCCTGGCATGGGTGCTTGGATGGAGCGAACTCGTCGCCTTCGGCGCTCTCCTGAGTGCCTTCCTGGTCGCCGGTTACGTCCAGCCAGCCGCCTTCGCCGAGGGACGTGGTCATCTCGCTCTATGGTATCCGCTGCTAAACACCGTCATCCTGCTTTCCAGCGGCTGGTGCGCCGCGAAAGCCGCTTGCTACCCTACCGGCGCGCCGAAGCAGCGAACGGCATTGGTGGGTGCCGCAGCTGGCGGTTTTGCGTTCACTGCCGTCAAGATCGCCGAATATCTGCGAGAGCTGCCGCACCTGTCGGATGAGCGGCTCGAGACCTTCAACCAGCTCTATTTCCTGACAACCGGCTTTCATCTCGTTCATGTAATTTTCGGGTCGCTGGTGCTCATCGTCGTCGCTTGCCGGCCGGGGCGCGAGAACGTCGCGATCATCACGACACTCTGGCATGTCATAGACATCGTTTGGCTGGTCATGTTTCCGGTGGTTTACGCGATATGACGTCCGAGAAGCTCGCCGATCGTGCGCTTGTGTATCTGATCGCCCTGACTGCCCTGACATCTGCAATCGCCTATTTCGCACATGCGGTCGCTGGACCGGGTGTCCTCATCATAGCCGCCGCACCGGTAGGGCTCATGAAAGTGCGGCTCGTTCTGCTGGAATTCCTGCATCTGCGTGGGCGGGCAAGTCCGCTCGTTCCGTCTGTCGTTGCCTGGGCGGCGCTTGTGCTGACGATGGCATGCCTCAAGCTGATTGCACTCTTAGCCGCCGGTACCGGCTAACGCCGCTTTGGATTTTATTTGCGCGATAGCAAAGACGGTTTCGATCGATCCTTTAGATGCTGACGCTCAGGAGCCAGACGGCTCAACGGCCGAGCTGCGGCGTTTGCGCCCCTCGACGATGAAAGGATGATCGATGGCAGAACGCCTAACAAAAACCGGGGCCCGGAACGTCTTTTACGGCGGGTCTATATTCTTCTTCACGATCTTTGTCGGGCTGACGGCCCACAGCCACTATTATATGCGCACCTCCTCCACCGACGAGACCACACTGACCGACTCTGTCGCGCGCGGTAAGCACGTCTGGGAGAAGAACTCCTGTATCAACTGCCACACGCTTCTGGGTGAAGGCGCCTATTTCGCGCCGGAACTCGGCAATGTGTGGAAGCGCTGGGGGGGAGATACCGACCCGGGTACCGCCCGCTCCACGCTGAAGGCCTGGATGGCCGCCCAGCCGACGGGGATCGAAGGCAGACGGCAGATGCCGCAATTCGATCTGACCGAACAGGAACTCGACGATCTCGCAGACTTCCTGGAGTGGACCAGCAAGATCAAGACCCAGAACTGGCCGCCGAACGACGCCGGTTGATCTCAGGGGAAGGAATCATCATGAAATATCAAACCCAGAAGGTCGCGATGCTGTATTTCTACGGCGCGCTCGGCCTCTTCGTCGCCCAGGTCCTATTCGGCGTGCTTGCAGGTACCATCTACGTCCTGCCGAACACGCTGTCGGAACTCCTTCCCTTCAACATCGTGCGCATGGTGCACACCAATGCGCTGATCGTCTGGCTGCTTATCGGCTTCATGGGTGCCACCTATTATCTCCTGCCGGAAGAGGCGGAGACGGAGCTCTTCAGCCCGAAACTCGCCATCGCCCAGTTCTGGATCTTCTTAGCGGCAGCGGCGGTCGCCGTCGTCGGATACCTCTTCAAGATACACGAGGGCCGCGAGTTCCTGGAACAGCCGTTCGTCATCAAGGTCGGGATCGTCGTCGTCTGCCTCATGTTCCTGTTCAATATCACCATGACGGTATTGAAAGGGCGCAAGACGGTCGTCACGAACATCCTGATCTTCGGCCTGTGGGGTGTCGCAATCTTCTTCCTGTTCGCCTTTTATAACCCGGCAAACCTGGCACTCGACAAGATGTACTGGTGGTACGTCGTCCATCTGTGGGTGGAAGGTGTCTGGGAGCTCATCATGGCTTCGGTTCTTGCCTTCCTAATGATCAAGCTGAACGGCATCGACCGCGAAGTGGTCGAGAAGTGGCTCTATGTCATCGTCGGCCTTGCCCTGTTCTCGGGCATTCTCGGCACCGGCCATCACTTCTACTGGATCGGCGCTCCGGGCTATTGGCAGTGGATCGGCTCGCTCTTCTCGACGCTTGAAGTTGCGCCCTTCTTCACCATGGTCATCTTCACCTTCTTGATGACCTGGAGGGCCGGCCGCAAGCATCCGAACCGCGCAGCACTTCTCTGGTCAATCGGCTGCTCGGTCATGGCCTTCTTCGGAGCTGGCGTCTGGGGCTTCCTGCACACCCTTTCCTCCGTCAATTACTACACCCATGGAACCCAGGTCACTGCAGCCCACGGCCACCTCGCCTTCTTCGGTGCCTATGTGATGCTGAATCTCGCCGTCATGGCCTACGCAGTACCGGAAATACGCGGCCGCAGCCCGTATAACCAGATACTTTCGATAGTCAGCTTCTGGATCATGTGCACGGCGATGTCGGTCATGACCTTTGCACTGACCTTCGCCGGCGTTCTCCAGGTTCATCTGCAGCGCGTCCTTGGCGAGGGCTACATGGACGTGCAGGACCAATTGGCGATGTTCTACTGGATCCGTTTGGGTTCAGGGGTCTTCGTCCTCCTCTCGGCGCTGATGTTCCTGTGGGCGCTCTTCGTGCCCGGGCGGCAGCGCGCCGCCGCAAATAGCGCAGCACAGCCCGCCGAATAGGCGGGCTCCCTCCCCTTAGATTGGAGTTCGCCATGACGATCGCCCTCACCAAGCCGCTGCCTCTGCCGCCGGATATTCCAGCCTATGTTCCATCCGGCAACGAATGCATCCTCTTTGAGAGCGCCTGGACGCGGCAACTGCCGCTGCTGCTCAAGGGGCCGACAGGATGCGGCAAGACGCGGTTCGTCCATCATATGGCCGCGCGGCTCGGCCTGCCGTTGTCGACCGTTTCCTGCCACGACGATTTGACCGCCGCGGATTTGACCGGCCGCTATCTCCTCAAGGGCGGCGACACCGTCTGGGTGGATGGACCGCTGACGCGATCCGTGCGCGACGGCGGGCTTTGCTATCTCGACGAGATTGTCGAAGCCAGGAAGGATGTCGCCGTTGTCCTGCATCCTCTCACCGACGACAGGCGAATCCTGCCGCTTGAGCGGACCGGCGAACTTCTTCAGGCCCATCGGGACTTCATGATCGTCGTGTCTTACAATCCCGGCTACCAGAACCTGATGAAGGCGCTGAAGCCCAGTACCCGCCAACGCTTCGTTGCAATCGAGTTCGACTTTCTGCCGAAGAACCAGGAGATCGCCGTGGTCTCGTCCGAAAGCGGGCTGGATGAAGCCCGTGTGGCGCCGCTGGTCGAGCTCGCACGGCGGTTGCGCGCGCTCAAGGGACACGATCTTGAAGAAGGCGTGTCGACGCGTTTGCTCGTCTATTGCGCCAGCCTCATCGATAGCGGTCTGCAGGTGCGCGATGCCGTGCGCTCCGCATTGATCGAACCGTTGACCGACGAGCCCGACGTCAAGGCAGCCCTGATCGAGGTCGCAAACGCCGTCGTCGCTTGAAGGAACGGACATGCTGGAATTTCTCGAACTTGAAGAGGCCGTCGGTCGGGCCTGGCACCGGTGGGTGGGTGACACACGTTCATGGCCGCGCTTCCCGGATCACGCGGTTGCCTTGAGTGATCTGGAGGCGCCGCTGGGCGTGTGCTTCCGGGCGTTCGGAGGAGAGGCAACGGTTCAATTACAGACGGTGCGCCCACAGACATCGCTGCACCGGCTGAAACTGCGCCAGGTCATCGGGCTTGGCGAAGAGCGGAGCGATCAACCCCGGCGTGACGAGTCGGCCATCATGCTGCCGGCCCAGATCGACCTTTTTGCCGACAAGGGCTTAAACCGCGACCTCTATTTCTGGACGGCCGCCTACATGGCGGTGATGGGCGAGGCTGTGCCCTCGCCTGCCGATCCCTTGCTCCTCGACCTGCACAAGATCGCGCTTGGCCGCAGCATCGCCGCGCGCGTGGTCAGATCGTTTCCCGGAATGCGCTCGCGCTACCACCGCCTGTGCCAGGGCGTGCTTGCGGCGCGAAGCCGCGGCCGACTGCCGGGCGTCGAGAGCCAGGTAGAGGCGTTCGTCCGTCTGGCGTTGACCTATCCCCTTGGTCACTCGTTGCCGGAAAATGCGATGCCATCGGCTTCGCGGGCGCCGGCGGGATACCTGCCGATACTGCCTGTTCCCCTGTGGCCGGACTTTGTGGCGAAGTCCGAAATCGCCGCGACCGAACGCGAGGATCTTCCCTCGAAAGGCGACGTTGGCTCCAATGATCGTCAGGCGCATGCAGCGACCCGGAAGCAGGATCGCGACGACCGCAAGCGGGATCCGTTCATTCTCAACCGGTTCGAGAAGATCCTTGCGATGGCCGAGATGGTCAATGTCGACCGGCCGACCGATGACCGCGACGATGATGAGGCAAAAGCCGCCAACGAACTGGACGAGATGTCGCTCAGCGAAACGAAGGACCGTCCGAAATCACGGTTTCACTTTGACCTCGACCTATCCCCGGAGGCCGTCGATCCGAGCCGGATCGAAGCCGAATTGACTTATCCCGAATGGAATTACCGCAAGCAGTCCTATCTGGAAGACTATTGCCGTGTCGTCGTCACATCGATGGAAGAGCCCCTTCCATCGTCCGCGCCAGCCGTCGATGATATGCTCGTGCGCAAGGTAAAGCGGCAATTCGAGACATTGCGGCCCCGCCGGGAGCTCCTCAGAGCGCAGCTTGATGGCAATGAACTCGACCTCGAAGCGGTGGTTCGGTCCCGGACGGATTTCCTGGCGACGGGACAGCCCGACGATCGCATCTATCAGGCCACGCGGCCGATGGCCCATGAACTTGCGACGTCGATCCTTGTCGACGTTTCGCTATCAACGGATTCCTGGGTTGACAATCGCCGTGTTCTCGACGTCGAAAAACAGGCGCTCGACGTTTTCGCCCGTGGGCTCGACGCCTGCGGCGACAACTTCGCCATCAGCACTTTCACGTCGCGGCGGCGCTCCTGGGTGCGCATCGAAACGGTGAAAGCCTTCCACGAAGCTTTTTCATTCCGAACGGTCTCGCGCATCAGCGCAATGCGGCCCGGCTACTACACACGCATGGGAGCGGCGATCCGCCATATGACGGCGGAGCTCTCCAGGCAAAGCAGTCGCAAGAAGCTGCTGCTGATACTCACAGACGGAAAACCCAACGATGTCGACCATTATGAAGGTCGATTCGCGCTGGAGGACAGCCGGCGCGCTGTCGGCGAGGCACGGGTGTTGGGGCTTTCCGTTTTCGCAGTGACGATTGACCGCAATGCCCAGGATTATCTTCCCGCCATTTTCGGAAGAGGCGGATTCGCTCTCGTTTCGGACATCACCAAGCTGCCGGCCGCTTTGCCGGCCATTTATCGCGGGCTGGTTTGCTGAGGGGTGCCAGCTCCGAAGGAGAGACCCGACCGGCTGGGGCGGCTTCGGGTCTCTCCACCCCTTCAAGCTGCTTTGCTATGGGTACGGCCGGATGCGCCGATATAGGCGTCGAAGGCTGCCGCCACCGCCCTGATCATGAACCTGAGATCCTTGCGCACGGTGATGAGCCCGTCGCGGACTGTTACGACGCCATCGCTTTCGAGTGCACGCAGCCGGTCGTTGCCATTAAGAACCAGCTCGGCTTCATAGCCAAAAGATGCTTCAAGCCGATTGAGGTCGACGGCGAAATCACACATCAGCCGCTCGATGATTGCAGCGCGGAACCGATCCTGCCCAGTCAAATGGTATCCCTTCACGGTCGCCAGGCTTCCGGACGCAATCCGTTGCGCGTAGGCTCCGGGGGCGACTTCATTTTGGACATAACCCGCCGGGAGCTTACCGATCGCGGACGCCCCGAGCCCAATCAGAGTCTCGCACGTATCCGTCGTGTAGCCTTGAAAGTTCCGCCTCAGATCCCCGCGCGCACTGGCCATCGAAAGTTCATCTTCGGGCAGGGCGAAGTGATCAAGGCCGACCCGCACGTAGCCGGCCTCGACCAGCGCTTCTGCGGTCGCTTCGGCCTGAGCGTTGCGCTCTTCTGCATTCGGCAAGGTCGCCTCATCGATAAGGCGCTGGTGCTTCTTGAAGGCCGGAATGTGCGCATAGCCGAAGACCGCAAAGCGATCGGGGCGCAACCGGACCGCCTTCTGCACGGTATCGATACAAGATGCGACCGTCTGATGTGGCAGGCCATAGATCAGGTCGAAGTTGATGCCGCCGATACCCGCCTTTCGCAATTGCTGCACGGCGGCCTCCGTCTGCTCGAAAGTCTGGTTGCGGTTGATGGCCGCCTGGACGACGGGATCGAAACTTTGGACCCCAAGGCTTGCACGACAAACGCCGCCCTCAGCGAGCGCGCCGACCATTTCTCTGGCGAGTGTACGCGGATCGATCTCTACGGCGATTTCCGCTCCCGACCTCAATTTGAAGGCGTTCCTCAGATGCTTCATCAAATCCACGAACTCCTTCGGCCGCATGATCGTCGGCGTGCCGCCGCCGAAATGCACATTCTGGACGAGCAGCGGTTGCTTCGCCCTCGACGCGACCAGGGCGATCTCCTGACGGAGAACATCCAGATAGTCGAGGATCGGCCGGTCCTGCTTGGTGATCGTGGTGTGACACCCGCAATACCAGCACATCGACCGGCAAAAAGGGATATGAAGATAGAGCGAGACCGAGTGCCTGTTGTCGAGCTCTGCCAGCCAATCCCCGTAGGTACCCGCACCGATCGCGGAAGAAAAGGCAGGCGCGGTCGGGTAACTCGTGTAGCGCGGCAGCCGCGCTTCGCCATATTTCTCGACGAGGGGATGAGACATGATGCGTTCCTTCATAAGACGTTTTGGCGACTTTGAAGGCGCTGCGCGATGCTGTCCTTGTCATAGGTCAATGACGATGCCAGCGCATTTTCGAGAATCCAGGAAATTGTTTGCTTACAGTCAAATTGCGTTGCCGCAATTGCCATTAGGCTTTTGACCATCCGGCAAATCACGGCTGCGGTTTGACCCGGAGTTCATTCGCCTGCGGCCCATAAAGGTTCCAATCCATGACTGAAGCGACGATCACTGAAAGCAAGAAGCCATTGATCGATGTGCGCACGCTGGCGCCGGCTGAACGGCATCCGCGCATTTTCAATACCCTCAATGCGCTTGCGCCAGGCGGTTCGCTGCTGATTGCCAGCGACCATGATCCCCGGCCGCTGCACTATCAACTCGAAACCGGATATCCCGGCAAGTTCGCCTGGGAATATCTAGAGCAAGGACCTGAGGTATGGCGTGTGGAGATCGCCCGACTCGAATCGGGATGTGACTGCTGCTGCGGCAGCCACTGACCGGCGTTAATCGGGCAGCGTCGATGATCCCTGGTGCAACACTCTCGCGATGGACAATGTCCTATTTCGCTGCAGCGCTGCTCTTTCTGCTTATGGCGGAGGGCATGCTCGCGGCGGGTCTTTGGAGACCCTCCGTCGACATCGGTGATCCCATCACGCTCATCATCGTGCATTGCGTGACGATCGGCTGGCTCGGCCTTTTGATGATCGGTGCATTGTTGCAATTTGCACCCGTATTGACGGGGGTGGGGCTGGCTACGGAACGTTTCAACCTGCCCGCCCTCATCGCCATCGTTGCCGGCCTTGCGGCGCTGATTTGCGGGTTTGCCGCGATCAAGAACGGATCGTCAGCGGCCGGCTTGACAATGCCGGTCGCGACCGCACTTCTCGCTGCCGGCCTGCTTGGCATAGGTGCCGTGCTGTTTACCGGATTGTGGCGCGGGCGCAGCGCTCATGCCGCCGCGCCATTTGTTCTTCTTGGCATCATTTGCCTGGCCGTCACTGTGCTATTGGGCGCTAGTTTCGCGCTGGTGCTATCGGGAGCAACAGATGCTCCCCTGATCGTCGATCTTGCGCTGGGCGCCGTGCCGCTGCATGCCAGTTTCGGGCTCGGAGGATGGATGAGTCTTGCCGCCATCGGCGTCAGCTACAAACTCATGAGCATGTTCCTGCTGTCACCCGATACCTTACGAACACAGATGGTGCTGGCGGGCGGCGCTTCCACGATTCTGATGCTCAGCATCGCCCTGTTCTGCCTGTTTTCGCGTCGGGACGTGATTGAGCCTCTCAGCTTCATTTCGGCTGTCGTGTTCTTGGGAACGATTGCAATCTACGCGACCGAAATGCGCAGCATCTACCGCACGAGACGCCGCAAAACGCTGGAGCTCAACAGCATCGGTTCCGTTCCGGCATTTGTGCTGCTGGCGCTGTCGATGGCAGCACTCGTCATTTCCATGCCGCTCAATGCGGGTGAAGGTATTCGTGCCGCAATCGTCTATCTCTTCGTCTTCGGTTGGCTAACTGGGCTTGGTCTGGCACAGTTGCTGAAGATCGTCCCCTTCCTAACCTGGCTCGAAGCCTTCGGTCCCCTGCTCGGCCGGCGCCCGACGCCACGGCTGCAAGACCTGATCAAGGAGCGGCGCGCATCGTTCTGGCTCGGCGGATTTTACCTTGCGGTCGTTTCAGCCGCTGCATCGATCGCAGTAAACACCGACGCGGGATTTCAGATATCGGCCTTTGCTCAACTGATATGTTCTGCAGGCCTGAGCTTCGAATTGTTCCAGGTTCGTATCCTTGCCCATGTCGATGCCGTCGCCAAAAGCAGCCCCTTCCATCAACCAGCTCTGTTGATCGCCAAAATCAATTCAGAAAGGTAACGACAATGTCGCCAGTTCGAGAACTCGATGTCAGGCAACTCCTGAAGGACGGCGGCATGCCGTTCCAGGTCATCATGGAAACAGTCCAGTCGCTGCATCCGGATGAAAGTCTCCGTCTCCGCGTGATCTTCGAGCCTGTTCCCCTCATTCGCCAGCTGAGCGAGCGGGGATATAGTCACCGCAGCACGAAACTTGCGGAGGACAATTGGGAAATCCTGTTCACACCGCAGGCAGCGGCCACCGCACCAGCGACCGACGATATCGATACTCCGGCATCAGATGCCTGGCCGGAACCGGAATGGAATCTCGATCTAACGGATCTGGCGCCTCCCGAGCCCATGGAGCGGATCCTCGCCCGCCTCGAGACGATGAAGCCGGGCGAAGTCCTTTTTGCGCTCCTCGCCCGTGAACCGGTCTTCCTGTTCAATGAACTGAAGAGGCGCGGCCATGAATGGGCCGGTAACTTCGACGCGAGCGGCTCGACCTATCGCATCATGATCCGCGTCAACCCGTCGGCGAGAGTCGCATGACGACGCCTCAACCGATCACCGATTCCGTCGTTCTGCTCGCCTTGCGGACTATTCACGATCCCGAGATTGGGACCGACATCGTCGAGCTGGGTTTGATCTATCAGGTCGAGATCCAGCCGGACGCAGCCGTACGCATCGTCATGACGACTACCACACGCGCCTGTCCTGCTTCGGCTTTCATTGCGGATGCCGTCCGCGAACGCCTCGGCACGATCCCGGGCATCGGGCGGATAACCGTTGATTTGGTCTACGAGCCGCCGTGGTCGCCGGATATGATCGGCAGGCTTGTGGCGTGAACAACAGCATTGAAGGCCGGGCTTGAACGCCCGATCTTATATATTGAGAGGCCGGAGCATCGGGTATGATGTTCCGGCCTATTGTGTCAGCGCAAGGATTTTGTCGTCCGGCAAAGAAAGGGCGCGTGTTCGGCCAAGAACAATCCGAAGGCCACTATCCATCCGAGCGCTGCGATCATCAGGATTTCATAGGTGTATGCCGGCACAAGTTCGGCTGCTGGCCTGACGACGGCAACGATTGCAAGGACGACATAGGATGCAGTCGTCAGAGCGCTCGCCTTGAGCTTGCGGCCCGTGTGCCCCCGCGTTGCACGCGTCATTACCGCGAGCATCATGAGAGCCACCACGCCGATTGCGAGCGTATGCAGGATTGATGTCTGATCAAGACCTATCGATCCGAACGCGATTGTCCCGAACCCCAAGGGTATGAAGAGATAGGCGACGTGAAGCACCGAAAGAATGGGCTCCCGGCGGGTCGTCCATCCGCGCCAGCGGTAAAGCCGAATGAGATTGAGAACCGCAGCTAGGGCGCTCAGACCACCCGTTGCGACTGACGTTGGGGCGATTGTCCAGCAGGCGAGCGCGACGACACCGACGATGATCACCGTCGCGTCGAAGTGATTGTAGGGGACGGGAAAGTCGGTTCGGCCGAACTGATTGAGCCAGTTGCGGGTAAAGCTTGGAAGGATCCGTCCGCCGACAATCGTGATCAAAGCCACGTAAGCACCAAGAGCCAGCCTGATCGGGAGTTCCGGCCTGACACCTTCGATGGCCAGAATGTGGAAGCAGATGTTTGCCGCCGATAGCGCTGCAAGGCCGCCTATAACTTTCAAGTCCTTCCACTTCCGGCCGGCGATCACTTCACGGGCGCAGATGATCAGCATTGCCGGCAGAAAAAGGCTGTCGATAACGGCGGCGGACAGTACGCCGATCGTGTCCGACACAAGGACGGCTGCACGCCCGAAGGTCCAGAGCCCAAAAAGAACAACAAGCGGCCGGCCTGAAACCGGCAAGCGGCCGGTCCAATTCGGTACCGCCGTCAGCAGGAAGCCAGCAAGGACCGCCGAGGCAAACCCGAAGAGCATTTCATGGGCATGCCAATTGGTCGGTCCGTAGTCGAGCGCGATCGCCCGTCCCAACGAGAGAAACGCTGCCCAGAGCCCGATGCAGAGAATGGACCAGACGGCAGCGCCGAGGAAGAAGGGCCGGAAGCCGTATGAAAAGAGCACCGACCCGGACGTCCACATTCCTCTTGGAATGCGCGTGGCCGGTTCGGCTGCTGACGTGTTTTGCATGGTTAAGATCTCCGAGTTGACCAGCCAGTAATGGTCGCATCGGCCGAAGCAGTCGTTGACAATACGCAAAGAGCAACGTCCCGACTTTGTGCTCCCACAAAGTCCGAATTTGCTCCAAATCAAAGAGATTCCGCACCGTTCTTCTAGAAATCTTGTGACCGGGCGGCCTTCGCTCCGTCTTCGACTTCAGGAGAAGAATGATGACAAATACGTTGCAAATGACCCGGCGCACGATGCTGACGGGCGCTGCTGTCGCCGGAGCGCTGACCCCCATTCTCGCATCGGCGGCGGCGAACGCCTCTCCCGCCACCGCCAAGAAGCTGAGCGCCGCCGACATCGCAGCCCTTCCACGCCAGAGACTGGAGCTCGAGAAGCCACCTTTCGTCCACGCACATGCGCAGAAGGCAGAAGGCGGACCGAAAGTCATCGAAGTCACGCTGACGATCGAAGAAAAGAAGCTCGTGATCGACAGCAAGGGCACCGAAGTCAACGCCATGACTTTTGACGGATCTGTCCCTGGCCCGCTCATCGTCGTGCATCAAGACGACTACGTCGAAGTTACGCTCGTCAATCCCGAGACGAACACGATGCAGCACAACATCGACTTCCATTCGGCAACCGGCGCACTCGGTGGCGGTGCGATTTCAATCGTCAATCCTGGCGAGAGCACCGTATTTCGCTTCAAGGCCACCAAGGCCGGCGTCTTCGTCTATCATTGCGCCCCTCCCGGTATGGTGCCTTGGCACGTCACGTCGGGCATGAACGGCGCGATCATGGTGCTGCCGCGTGAAGGCCTGACAGACGGCCATGGCAAGGAACTTGTCTACGACAAGGTCTATTACGTCGGTGAGCAGGATTTTTACATCCCGCGCGACGAAAGGGGCGAGTTCAAGAAATATGACAGCCCCGGAGAAGCCTATGAAGACACCGTTGCCGTCATGCGCACCTTGACCCCGACGCACGTCGTCTTCAACGGCGCCGTTGGCGCGCTCACCGGCGACAATGCCCTGACGGCTGCAGTCGGCGAGCGCGTTCTGATCGTTCACTCGCAAGCCAATCGTGACACCCGGCCGCACTTGATCGGCGGTCACGGCGAATATGTCTGGGCCACGGGCAAGTTCGTCAATGTGCCCGACCGGGATCAGGAGACCTGGTTCATTCCCGGCGGCACAGCCGGCGCTGCCTACTACACTTTCGAGCAGCCTGGCATCTATGCCTATGTCAATCACAACCTGATCGAGGCGTTCGAGCTTGGCGCTGCGGCTCATTTCAAGGTCACCGGCGATTGGAACGATGATCTGATGACCGCGGTCAAGTCGCCGTCGGGCAGCTGATCTGGGCAGTCCAACCGACGCGCGGGCCAAGCCGTTGGCCCGCTCGCTAAAACTCAATGTGAGGCGTCTTCAAACGCGTAGCGGCTGTGATACTAGACGAAGTCGATGACCAGGTTTCGGGGATTTCCATCGCCATACCGCTCGCGCTGTTGGCGATCATGCTGGCTGCGGTCGCTGTTCAGTCCGGTGTCATCGCCTGGCGCAGCCCTCAGCATTCGGTCGCAGGCCCTGATGTGATTACAGTAGCGCCCAGGTCATTCGATTACCGGGATCATGCAGAATACTTCCGCGCCGGGATTGCCGTCGATCCGCCGCGGTTAATCGTTGCGATCGAAAACCCGCTGACGATCATGAAGTATCAGGTCTTGCACGCTGAGTATGATCGCTGCGTCCAAGATAAGGCCTGCTCTGCAGCGGAGAGCGAAGAGCCGGCCGCGCCGGGCGACACGCCTGTTATTGGCGTCAGCTATGAGGATGCCGTGCGCTATGCGGCATGGCTTTCCGAGCAGACCGGAGCCTCATGGGTGCTGCCGACGGATCAGCAACTGGCCTTTGCCGCCGGAAGCCGCTTTCCAGACGACGCCCTCGGCGTTTCAAGCGATGACAAAAATCCCGCCAAACGTTGGCTCGCAGACTACGAGCGCGAGGCGCGCCGTTCGGCCTCCAAGAATCCCCGCCCCCAAATCCGAGGTTCGTTTGGCGTCAGCGAGTACGGCTTGGCTGACTTTGCCGGCAACATTTGGGAATGGACGCGCAGTTGCAGCAAGCGTATTGATATCGGCGTTCAAGCGGCCGCCCCGCAGGCTGATCCATCACGCTGCGGTATCCTGATTGCCTCCGGCAAACATCGGGCACCAATGAGCAGTTTTGTCCGCATTCCAAAAGGAGGTGGCTGCTCTGTGGGCAGCCCGCCGGACAATCTTGGTTTCCGGCTCGTTCGCCAGCCAAATTCTTTCGAGGCAGCGAAAGACTGGGTCGGGCGCATGATCGGCTTGATTGCCTTTTCGATAAACGCCGTTCCCGCCGATGAAGGACCTCCGGCATGAAAATTGACCGCGCCGTATTGAAATCACTGCCCTTGTTCGATCGAATGACGGATGCCGATCTCGACGCGATGGTGGAGCACGCGGTTTCGCGGCGCGTCGCGCAGGGTGATGCGGTTTTCGAGCAAGGTGCGCCTGCCAAATCGTTCTTCCTGCTCCTGCATGGCAGATTGAAGGTCACACAAGTTACGGCAGATGGCCAGCAGATCATCGTCCGGGTCGTTCACCCGGGCGATTTGTTCGGTTTTGCCAGAGCCTTGCAGCGTTCCGACTATCCAGGCACCGCGATTGCTGCCGCCGAGAGCCTGACGCTTTCTTGGCCGACCGATCTATGGCCGCAATTTGTCGAGCAAAATCCGCGCCTGGCGGTAACCGCGATGCAAACCATCGGCCAGCGGCTTGAAGAGGCCCATACGCGCATCCGCGAAATGTCGACAGAGGAAGTGGAACGACGCGTTGCCCACGCTGTCCTAAGGCTTTCCAAGCAGGCAGGAAAGCAGGAGGGCGACGGCATTCGTATCGACTTTCCGATTTCTCGCCAGGATATCGCCGAAATGACGGGAACGACGCTGCACACGGTTTCAAGAATTCTGAGCGCCTGGGAAGCCAAAGGCCTCGTCGAAGGCGGCCGTCAAAAGCTGCTCGTCTGCGACTACCGGAAGCTGGTGATTCTGGCAGACGGCGGCCGTGAATAGACGTCGCTCCCCGACTGCCCTCGCCCGCGCGTGGATCACATCAGAATTCCTTCATCAGCGCCTGCCGCCGGAAAAGCCGGATCCTTGATCCTGATCAATTTGCTGTTGGCGCGCTGAGGTAAGTTGCGTCTCTGGCAAACCCGCTGGAAGCATTGAACGCAAGGAGCCGCCATGCAAGCCAAGGACATCATGACGAGGACCGTGACTTCGCTCAGCGTGACGGCCAGCATTCGCAAGGCTATCGAAATCATGATCGCCGCCGGTGTCAGCGGGCTGCCGGTCGTCGGTGACGATGGAAGCCTGCGTGGCATTATTACCGAAGGCGACATGCTGCGCCGAAAGGAACTGGACCTAAGGGCGGCCGCCGATGCAGGCACGGTTGATGCGCTTCGTGACTATGTGCACAGTAATAGCTGGCGGGTCGAAGACGTCATGACCACAGATGTCGTCGCCGTGAGGCCCTCGGCGTCTCTCGGCGAGATCGCCGGGCTCATGGCGCTCCATTCGATCAAGCGCGTGCCGGTCGTCGTGGGCGACAGAGTTATCGGGATTGTCAGCCGCCGCGACCTGCTTAAGGCGGTCGTTGCAGGGCTGCCCGATCGCATCCCCCGCGGCGAGGAGGCGTTGCGCCTTGCGGTCGCGACCCGGCTGAAGAGCGATCTGAACCTTTCCCCGGAGCAAATTGCCGTGGCCGTCGAAGATGGCAACGTCATACTCACGGGCACCGTCGAGACGGAGCTCCATCGCAAGGCCATAAAAGTTCTTGCAGAGAGTCTCAGAGGCTCGGCGACCATTGTCGATAATGTGACGACGATTGCGGACCGGCCGTAGCTCTGGTTGCCCCGTCAGCCGATAAAAAAGCGCCCACGCCGCGCAGCAATCGGGGTACTGGGGCCCTAAGTCTTGCAACAGACGACGATTGTTGCGCCCGGCGATGCTGTGCGCGAGGTAGAGCGATAACACGCCAGCCGCACCACCAAGCAGGCAGCGGGCCTCGTCGATCATCGTGATCAAGAAGGTCTCCGTCAATCGCACCTTTGTACCAGAGCAATACGAAGCCAGGCGACCGCGTTTGAGATTTCGCAATGAAGCGATGTCCGAAGAGAAGATACAGGAGCGGATCGACATCAAATTGAGGGTTGAACGTGCAGGAACTCGCAGCCGCCTTCGCAGTCTTCATCGCGCTGCATTCGATCCCGGCGATCCCGGCTCTACGCTCGCGCATTATCGGCGTCGTTGGAAGGCCGGCCTACTTCGTCATCTATTCCATTGTCTCAACCGCGGTCCTCGCCTGGGTCTTTCGTGCCGCGTTGATGCTGGACTACATCCCGCTTTGGGAATTTCAGCCTTGGCAGGCGATCATGCCTTTCGTCTTCGCCCCGCTGGGCATTTTTCTGGTGATCGCCGGACTCATGAGCAACAATCCCTTGTCGATCTCGTTGGCGCGTGGATCGACGCTCGGGGCGGTTGCCAGCATCACACGGCATCCAGTCCTATGGGGCTTTTTTCTCTGGGCCGTCGGACACGTGATCGTCAACGGTGACCTTCGCTCATTGCTGCTTTTCGGCGGATTTGCGCTCTTTGCCATCGGAAGTGTTCCTATGGCGGAAAAACGCGCCCGGCGCCGCCTTGGCGCCGGCTGGGCCGTGGTTGCGGCAGGCACATCAAATGTACCGCTGCTCGGCATCTTGACAGGGAACGTGAGACCGCGATTTGACATGCGTCTCGGCGCAGCCGCATTGGCAACAGCTGCATTGACGGCGTGGTTGCTGATGGCCGGCCACAGCTATTTGTTTGGGGCCGATCCGCTTTCCCTGCTTGGTTGAACGAAGCCGGCGCCGGCAGACCGTTCTCCGTGCCAGCTCTGCGCAAGTGGCCGGATGGGCAATGCCAGCTGGTCGATCGCTCGTGATGCAGTGTGATCACGACATCTGCGACCGTCTCCGGCTTCTGATAGAAGGCCGGAACCGGCGGCATGATGATGCCGCCGCATTCGGTGACAGTGACCATGTTGCGCAGGTGACCGAGTTGAAGCGGTGTTTCGCGCGCCAACAGAACCAGTCTCCTCCGCTCTTTGAGCTGCACGTCGGCTGCACGTATGATCAAGTTGTCGGAGAGGCCGGCGGCGATCCCCGCCAGTGTCCGCATCGAGCACGGCGCGACGATCATGCCATGGACGGGAAACGAGCCGCTGGCGATGGCCGCTCCGATGTCGGCGGCATCATAGACCTTGCGCACCTTGAGCAGAAGCTTGCCATAGGCACCCGCGCCGATCTCATGGGCAAGCGTGCGCTGCCCCGCTTCCGAGACGACGAGATGAACGTGGATGCCGAGCGCAATAAGCTTGTCGGCGATTGCAACACCAAAAATGGCGCCCGAAGCGCCGGTGATCGACAACACCACGCGTGGCGCCGTCTGGGGGTCATAAATCACGCTTCGCCCTTTCCCAGATAGCATCGGCGCGGGCCGAAACGTCAGGCGGCATCGACAAGACACGCCCCCAGTCACGCTCGGTCTCCGATCCGATCTTGTTGGTCGCGTCACAGCCCATCTTGGTGCCCAAACCAGGCCTCGGGGAGGCAAAATCAAGATAGTCGATCGGCGTGTTTTCGATGACCGTCAGATCGCGGCCAGCGTCAAATCGTGTTGACAGAGCCCAGATGACGGCGGCCCAATTGCGGACGTTGATGTCGGGGTCTACCACGATGATGAGCTTCGTGTAGTTGAACTGCGGCAGCATCGACCAGAGACCCATCATGATTCTCTTGGCCTGGCCCGGGTAACGCTTGTCGATCGAAACAACGATCGCTCGATACGAACAGGCCTCCGACGGCAGCCACAAATCGCATATTTCCGGAAACTGCCGCTTGACGATCGGGACGAAAAGGTCGGCCATCACCTCTCCCAATCGCGACGGCTCATCGGGCGGGCGGCCGGTGAACGTGGAGAGATAGAAGGGTTTTCTTCGGCTTGTCATGGCCGAGACGGTCATCACCGGGAAAGGCTCGACGCTGTTGTAATAACCTGTGTGATCGCCGTAGGGCCCCTCGGGCGCTCGCGCCGTGGCCGACACCGTGCCCTCGAGAATAATCTCCGCATTGGTTGGAATTGGCATCGGGACTGTCAAGGCAGGGGTCACCTCTGTCCTCGCAGATCGCAGGAGGCCTGCAAAATTGATCTCGCTCACGCCTTCCGGAAGGGGCATGACCGCCGAAAGAATACTGACGGGGTCCGCACCGATTGCGATCGTGACCGGCATGTCCAAGCCTTTGCGCTGCCAGGCTCGATGATGTTTCGCTCCGCCGCGATGATCCAGCCAGCGCATAATGAGTGAGCGTTGATCACGCACCTGCATCCGGTATATTCCGACATTGATATCGGACGGATCGTCCGGGCAGCACGTGATCACCATCGGCCAGGTGACGAGCGGTGCCGGCTCGCACGGCCAGCACCATTGGATCGGAAGCAGCGAAAGATCCACCTCCTCTGCCGTGCGTATCATCACCTGCGCCGGCGACCTTGCCCGGCGCTTGGGCCGCATCGACATCGCCCTTTGCACAAGCGGCAGCTTGTCCCAGGCCTCCCGAATACTCTTCGGCGGTGTCGGCCGATGCAATTCGCCCAGCATATCGCCGAGGTTAGCCAGACCTCCGGCCTGGAGCCCGAAGCCGAGCTCAATCCTTTCCCTGGTGCCGAAGAGATTGACGAGAACAGGAATGTCCTTCGTCCGGCCGGACGCATCGATCGGCGTCTCGAACAGCAAGGCCGGACCGTTTTCTTCGATGGACCTCCGGTGGATATCGGCCATCTCGTGGACGAGGGAAACCGGCTCGCTGATACGCCGGAGCAGGTTGCGCCGTTCAAGGGCGAGCGCAAAGCTTTGGAGGTCTGGAAATGTGGCAACGGCAGAGGCGCGTGTATTCATCCCCATGCCATCGGCAAAAAAATCCGGCCTGTCTTTGAGATGGCGCAAATACCGACCGATCAGCCGGGGCTAAACCGGTTCCCGCTACCAATGAGGCGCGCCCATGTTTTTCCGACCACGGCTGATGGCTTCCCTGCACGCGGTTCCTTTACCGCTTGTTCAGGGCGTCTCGGCTTTCCTGTTAAGACAGATCCTCGAACGGCATTCAGGACTCTTAGATCGGCTGGGAGCCTTCAAGGAAACGCGATTTGCGTTTGTTCCGACGGATTTGCCCTTTTGCTTTCTGGTCGATCCGGCCCGCACGACGATAAAAGCGTTCCGAAAGCGCCACACTATTGCGGCAGATGCGACTGTCGAAGGCCCGCTAGCGCTCCTGCTGGCGCTGGCGGAGGGGCGCGTTGATGGCGATGCGGTGTTCTTTTCGCGCCGCCTGACGGTAACGGGCGATATGGAAAGCGTCCTTGCCCTTCGAAACGCACTCGATGACTGCGATATCGACGTCACCGAAATGATCGCCAAGGCCGCCGGACCTCTTCGCCCGATGCTGAAGTCATTGATGGTTTCGCTCCGCAAGCAGGCCCTGACGTCGGAGGGGCTCTCATGGAACTGATCTGTCCCGCAGGTACGCCGGCAGCATTCAGGGAAGCCGTCGACGCGGGTGCCGATGCCATCTATTGCGGTTTTCGCGACGAAACCAATGCCCGCAATTTCCCCGGTTTGAACTTCACGCGGGAAGAGCTTGTCGCATCAATCGCATATGCTCGGACCAAAGGTGTCCGCACCTTCGTGGCGCTCAATGTTCAACGCCGCGCGCGTCGTCCTGCCGCGCACGCTGACCATTCCCGATATCGCCCGGCTTGCGCGCAAGATCAAATGCGAACTCGAGGTCTTCGTCTTTGGCGGCCTCTGCGTCATGGCGGAAGGTCGTTGTTCGCTGTCATCCTATGCCACGGGAAAGTCGCCGAACATGCAAGGCGTCTGCTCACCAGCCAGCCATGTGCGCTACCGTCAGGAGACGGGCGGACTCCTCTCCGAGCTTGGCAATTTCGCCATCAACCGCTTCGGGCCCAACGAGCCTGCGGGATATCCGACCTTATGCAAAGGCCGTTTCAACATTGCCGACAGCCAGGGCTACGCGTTCGAGGACCCCACGTCACTCGAGGTCATGGATGAAATCGATGCGCTGAAGGCCGCGGGCGTTTGCGCTCTCAAGATCGAAGGGCGGCAGCGCGGCAAAGCCTATGTCGGCGAAGTCGTAGCGACGCTTCGCGCTGCGGTCGATGCAGCCCCGGCCGAACGATCCCGTCTGCTTGCCCGTCTGCGGACTTTAAGCGAGGGCCAGAAAACCACGCATGGCGCCTTTGAGAAACGGTGGAGATAAAAACGTGACCGATCGCTCCACGACGCTTGCTCTCGGTCCCGTCTATTATCTCTGGGACGCCGACCGTTGGCGCGATTTCTATTTCCGGATCGCTGACGAGGCGCCGCTCGAAACGGTGGTCATCGGGGAAACGGTTTGCTCGAAACGGCTGCACATCACCGAACCGGTTTTTGCGGATGTCGTTGATCGGCTGGAAGCGGCGGGCAAGTCCATCAGGCTTTCAACACTTGCCCTCATCACGCTCGATCGCGAAAGCCAATATCAGCGCGATCTCATCCATGACGGCGGCCACGTCATCGAAGCCAACGACCTGTCGGCACTCAATTTGCTCAAGGGCCGCAACCATGCCGTCGGGCCTCTAGTGAATATCTACAACGGCGCGGCGGCGCGATTCCTTGCAAAAAACGGAGCATCGACAATATGCCTGCCGCCGGAATTGCCGGCCACGTCCGTCAAGGCGGTCGCCGCAGATTGTCCGGATCTCGCCTTCGAGCTTTTCGCGTTCGGCCGTCTTCCGCTTGCCGTGTCGGCGCGCTGCGCGCATGCACGGGCGAAAGGCCGGATCAAGGACAATTGTCAGTTCGTCTGTGGCGAGGAGCCTGATGGCTTGACCGTAAAGACGATGTCGAACCAGCCGTTTCTTGCGCTGAATGGCGTTCAAACCCTTTCCTATACCTGCCAGGCGCTCTTGCAAACGGATGAAGATCTCAAGGCGCTCGGTGTGTCGGCTCTGCGACTGTCGCCGCAGGTCTGCGATATGGTCGAAGTCTCCGAAATCTTCCTCGATCTGACGAAAGACAAGATCGATCCGGACGAGGCGGCGCTTCGCCTGCGAACGGCCTATCCGGCCGTATCCTTGTCGAATGGCTTTCACCATGGTCACGCCGGCGCCGAATGGGTCGCCCACAACCGCAATGCTACGATGGGAGTGCCCAAATGAGCGATTCCAATTCCATTCTTGCCGCAGCCAATGTCCAGGCTGTCATCCACCAGATTCGCGCGATTATTCGAACGAGCGCTCTGGATTGCCGATGCCGTGATGTGGTCGATGACGTGCTTGAGGGTCTTGAGCGCCGGGAAAAGGCGGTCGCCACCGAGGAACTGCTGAAAGCTGCCGTCAGGCAAAGGGACAAGATCATAAAGCTTACCGAATTGCTGCGCGATTTCGGCGAGGTGTCGACGGGTTCCGACGGTGGGGTCATCGATGAGGCCGCGCTGCTGTTTGATGATCTGGCCATGCAGGCGCAGGTGGGATCGCAATTCCTGCATGCGATAGCCCACGCCAGTGATCTTGCGGTCGCAAACGCGAGCGTCCCGAACGACCGGGAACCATGCGCCGAAGAGAACCTGAGGTGGTGTGTTTCATCGATGCGTTCGAGGACTGCCGCGCTCCTTCGGCATGGTGTTTTGCCGACATGATCGGTCTCTGATGCCGCACCTTTGTCGCCGCCTCAACACCTGTGTTTTCGAGATATTGACGCAGATCAAGACGACTCGTCCGAAATCGCCCTAGCTATGATCGGAGAGGAAGAGTCTGGAGAACCAGGATGCAAAAAGAGAAATTTGGAAAGATTTTGCGGGGCCGATTGGAAGATCTGAACCGGCGCCTGCATCTCGTCGATAGCGATCTGGGGCGGCGAAAGGATGCCGACGACGAGGACCGTGCCGTCGAGCTCGAAAACAACGAAGTGCTGGAGGGCTTTGGACGTGCGGGGCAGGAAGAGGTGCGCGCGATCAACGCCGCCCTGCAGCGCCTGGAAAACGGAACCTTCGGCATTTGCGTAAAGTGTGGGTCGCCGATTTCGGAAGCGCGTCTTGAAGCGGTCCCGTTCGCTGTCACATGCCAATCGTGCCTTCGCGAATAAGCTGCACGACGATATTCAAAGAAGGCACGGGCGGCCGACGGTCGTGAATGGATGTTGCGCACTGCAAAGAGGGAACCAGCGGTCATGAAGTATGGCATCGTAGCAGCCGGATTGGACGCGCACGAGAAGTCGGGATGCATCATTTTGCAGGTCGGTTCACAATGCCGAACCGTCTTGGTGACGCGCCGTGCCATATTGAACGTCGCCTCCCCGCCGCGCGCCAGCGAGGCGCGTTTCCTCGAGCACGTCAGGACCTTCTGCGAGATTGCCTCCAATCGCATGGAGACCCCGATCGTCAATCAGGACGTCATCGTTATCACCGCAGACGATGTGCGAGGCTGGCGCCGGCATTGGCCATCATCTCCGGCACTCGTTTCCTCCCGCTCGCAAGGGCCTCGCATTGGCAACCGGCCACATAACCTGCGGCTTGTCTCAGCTAGGAATACCGCGGAGGGACGCTGAGCGGTTGGAGGGCTAACAGCGAAAGTCAGTGCCGGTGGCAAGGACCTGATCTCCACTCGAAGACATCGCCAGCAGAAATATAGATACGGCCGTCAGACGCAACATTCTTGACGCGATGCTTTGCGCGGGCGATGTCGCAGAAGAGCTCGATGTTTTCCTGCAGCCGCGTCTCATCCGCACGCGGCGGAGAGGCGACGTCGAGAAGCGCCTGCTTGTCGACGACGGCGATTTGATTTCTTCCGGCCTGCTCAAGGATGACCATCGCATTTTCGCCGGAAGAGCGCAGGAAGGCTGTAACGAATTTCAAAGACATCGTAATACCTCTTGCTCGATGAACAAGCGCTCGAGGGCGCTCTTACGACATTGGATATGCCGGCAGATCAATATCGTCGCAATACGGAACGGTGTCTTTGAGGAAGATCAAAATCATCAAGCGCCTCGGCGCTGTCGCAGGTTATTCCGATTCCATCATCAGCGCCGTGCTGAGGTATCCAAGTGCGATCGTGTCGCCAAACAAGAAAATGAAGAGGCCCTGGGCCACATAGCTCTCTACCAGGCCAAGCGAGGCCGCTGAATCCGCAAATCTTGTTGTCCAGACAATCGAACCCACGACGCTCCCGATGAGGAAGCCGATGGCTATTCTGGTGATGATAAACCGAATGAGCTGGGGCATGGCGCAAAATCCGTAACGCCTGAGACCACAATAGCAAAACGGCTGGAAAGTTCCATAGGTCGGGCAAGGTCTTGACTTTCGTCAAAGCGTTGCCTTCCCCCCATGCTATCAAAAAGGCTCGATCAGATTAACGGCGAAAGCATGACCCAACTTTCGATGGCTGCCGGCGCCTTTGCGCTTCTTGCAATGCCCGGCCCGACCAATACCCTGCTTGCGCTTGCCGCCCACCGGCGGGGAGTGCGGGATCTTGCAATTCTCGCAGCCATAGTGGTCGCCGCTTATCTGATGGTGGCGGCTTCGCTTGCAGTCTTTGCCGGAGCCTACCTGCATTCCCATCCGCAGATCGCCGATGACCTCAAACTGGTCTCTGCGGCCTGGGTTTTATATCTTGCCTTTCGGTTGTGGTTCGCCCCCGGTTCGGTTTCGGCCGCCGACATCTCGGCGCATCAAGTCCTGATAACGACGCTGCTCAATCCGAAAGCGATTATCCTCGGGTTGGCCATGGTCCCCCCTGCGGGCGTCTCGACTCAAATCCCCTATCTTGTGACCATCACCTTCGTTGTCGCGGCAGCCTCGATGCTTTGGCTTGCACTCGGCAAGCTTGTGATTGAAGCACAAGAAGCGTTGCCGGTGCTCGTGCGCCGGTGCACTTGCGCGGTACTCCTGCTGTTTTCAGCCGGCTTAACGGCCAGCCTTTTTACCTGAATATCTGCTGACGATGCCTTGCCGCTGCCGAAAGGATCCGAGCGTGGCGGCGCTGGGCCTCGGTCGTCCCACACGCCTCAACGACAAGCAGAAGCAGGAAGTCCGTGACGGTCTTGCCGCCGGCATGAGCGTGTCGGCGACGACAGCTATCGCGGCTGATGTCCTTCGATGCGCCAACAGTTCCCCTCCCAGCCAGGTTGGGCGGTCCTTGAGGCGCGCCACCTCTGCCTCGAGTTCATGCCTGGGGTCGGTTATGGTGCGATATTCGTCACCGGGCTTGTTGAAGCGTGAGTCCGTCGCCACCAGCATGCGCACAGTTTCTTCATTCTCGGTGAATCTCGCCAGTCGATGATCGGATGCGTTCAACTATCCTGTTGCCTCCCTGTCTTCTGTGCCCCTTGCAGTATTCCTGCGCGCGCCGCAGTCACTGCGTCAGCCAATGTTCTCTTGAAACGCACCCGCGGCGGTCGCATGCCGTGTACCAGAAGGACGCGCCGGACCGACGATGATGCGCCGCCAATGTGAACGGCAGCGCCTTGATGGTAAGCGTTACGCACAAACCCTTCAATAGTGGCGGCGCCGGTCGAGTCGAGAATCGGCACACCCGAGAAATCAATGACATAGGCTTTGGGATGCTCACCGATACGTTCGAGCGCTGCCCCGACCCCCGCCGCCGCACCGAAGAAGAATGCCCCAGATATCCTGCAAACCACAATGTCCGGATCGGTTGCCAGATCCGCCTCGTAAGGCTTGCGTCCGTTGCCATTCATCGTGTCGGGCTTATCCAGTTCCGCGACCGGCCATGTACGTTCGACTTCGACGGCCTCCGCCATACGGTGCAGAAAAAGCAGCGTGCCCAGAGCGAACCCGACCAGAATCCCCTCTGTCAGGTCGCGAAACACAACCAGCAGGAAGGTGGCCAGCAGCACCACGGCGTCGCCGCGCGAGGCGCGCAGGAGGGTCGAGAATTCATGCTTTTCTGCCATGTTCCAGGCGACCACCGCCAGTACCCCTGCCAGAGCCGCCAGAGGGACGTATGCGGCAAGTGGCGCGGCGATCAGCATGAACAGCAGCAGAAAGACCGAATGAAGCATGCCCGAGACCGGACCGCGAGCGCCGGAGCGGACATTGGTTGCCGTGCGGGCGATGTTGCCGGTCACGCAGAAACCGCCAAAGAGCGGAGCGGCGATGTTGGCCACGCCTTGGGCCACCAACTCGCAGTTGGAACGATGCCGCCGGCCGCTCATTGAGTCCGCCACGACCGCCGAGAGCAGGCTCTCGATGCAGCCGAGCAGCGCAAAGGAAAACGCGGAGGGGAGGACTTCGACCACTTTCGCCCAGGAGAGCGGCGGTAGCTGCGGCATTGGAAGCGACTGTGGAATGCCGCCAAAGCGGGTGCCGACAGTTTCGACGGGCAAGCCGAGCACGGCGGACGCGCTGGCTGCGGCCGCCACCGCGATGATGAAAGCGGGCCAGTGCGCGCGGAACCGGCGTACGACGACGATGATGCCGATCGTCAGGGCCGCGACGACAATTGCTGAGATGTTGAACGTCGCCAAAGCGCTGCCGATCGCCAGAAGCTTCGGCAGCAGCGGCCCGGGCTCCTGGTCGAGCGTAAGGCCGAGCAATTCCTTGAGCTGACTTGCAAAAATGATGATCGCGATGCCGGAAGTGAACCCGACCGTCACCGGATAGGGAATGTACTTGATAAACGTCCCGAGCCGCAGCAATCCGATCGCCATCAGCATCACTCCCGAGATCATCGTCGCCAGGAGAAGGCCGTCGAGCCCGTGCTGCGCCACAGTCGCGGACACGAGCACGATGAACGCGCCGGCCGGTCCGGCAATCTGAAAGCGGCTGCCACCAAGCACGGATACGATGAAGCCACCGATGATTGACGTGTAGAGCCCGCGATCGGGCGTGACGCCGGAGGCGATCGCGATCGCCATCGACAGCGGCAGTGCGACGATGGCGACAGTCAGACCGGAAATGGCATCAGCTTTTAGATCCGCGAGGCCGTAGCGCTCGTGGAGAACAGTGACAAGTTTGGGCGTAAACATGTCAACAAAGCTGGGTTCAACTGTTCGAGCGGCCATGACCAACCTTTCGCTTGCCACAACAGAGGCGGATCGTCGGCCACCAGGCGGTCGGCGCCGCTACACGGAAAACCTTAGATTCAGCCCGAGTTCACAGAGTGTTTGAGGCGAACCCCGCGCCCGCCATCGCCGCTGACGGCATGCTCGCCAATCAGCTCGATGCCGGCGCGGTCGAGCGCCTCGACCACCTTGACCAAGGAATCGATCACTCCCCGCACATTCCCGGCGCTCGCCTCCATGCGCTGGATAGTTGGCACAGAAACGCCAGCCATCGCTGCCATGGTTTTCTGGTCGATGTCGAGAAGGGCGCGGGCGGCACGAAGCTGGGCAGCGGTGATCATCTGAGCGTTCATGTTCATTTATGAGAAGTAATGTTGCTAACGTTATCACTGACTGGAAAAACATCAACATACATGGAATAGATCTCGGTTGAACACCTGACATGGGAAGCGCCGGCAATTGCGATGTCCGCATGACACAACGCTATAGATCCAGCCAGAAGCCTTATGGCACTTGGCCGTCATTGATTACCGGGGCTGCGCGGCCCGCCGATACGGGCAGTCGAACGATTGTCGGGTTGATCAGAGATGGGTCGAAAAGCGAATTGCACTAAGCGGGGCCGTTGACGCCTAACCGGCACCATCCTTTGTTAGCTCTGAGATCAGCCGCCGCTCAAAAATGTGCGATCCCCTAAATATACGTGAAGATCAGTTCGCCGGCCGCCGAGGAGGTGTCGATCGTATCCTCGAGGCCGAGAAGGTCGATCTTCCGCTCGTCACCTTATCCTTTGGGATCGTGCCGCGAAGACAACCGACCGGAAAACCTCTCAACCTATCTGGAAAACAGCAAGCGGCGTGACAGCGTTCAGGCTTCGTCCTACCTCGGCATTTGTTTAGCGCGAAATCGGCGCTATGCCCGCTCTTGAGATATGTCAAATATTCCAGCGGCTGAACGCCATATATTTTGCTCAAGGGACCTGGAGGTCAGTGAGGCAATCTCGCCGCGCTCGGTGCAATTGCCAGGAGTTAGGAGTTTTGCAATGGGTTCGTTCAGCGCATGGCATTGGCTGATTGTAATGGTGATCGTTCTGCTGCTCTTCGGCCGCGGCAAGATCCCAACATTGATGGGTGACGTCGCACAGGGGATCAAAGCTTTCAAGAAGGGGATCTCAGAGGAGCACAAAGTCTCTTCTGACCCTGACGAGATAGCCCAAAGCAAGATTGAGCGATGAGGGCGAGTACCTGGCGAACACCCGTATTTACCCAAGGATCCGGCGGCCGGTCCTTTTCACAGAGCCAGCCCGGGCAAAGGTCATCTCTTCGGAAAGGACAGTATTTGACTCGTCCAGGAGCGCGCGCCAAATGCGGTTGCCGATCCTGAGGCTTAGCCGCCGCAGCCCCGAATCGTCGCCCTCTCCAATTTCCACAGTACTTGCAACCAAACCCATCTGCAGATTTCGCTTGAACTCGGCTCTAGAGAGGCCGAATCGCGTGGAGAGCTCCGTGGGATCCAGAACAAAGTCACCATTGTCGTCGCGCGTTATCTGCATACTGGATCCTCTTTCCGCAGCCTCGTCATGATAGCATCTCTAGACGCCGCACCACAGACAGGCAGTGAATAAGTTCGCCCGCGAACTTCTGAGCCAGATCACGCCCCGCCTGATCTTTGCAGCTCTCCGCAATGTCGAGATAACAGTCAAGCAGAAGCTCGCTCAATCCGGGAAGGTTCGGCGCCTCGCCGTTTCGTGGCATGGCAACCGTCATTGGACCCGCGAAAGGCCAGAACCGGACAGCGCCAGCACGTGCCCGTGCCTGACGCGCGAGCACAATGACTTCAGCAATGTCGGCCGCCTCCACTGTCGAAAACTGCCCGTCCAGGGCACCGGTCAGCCGTTCCTCCAAAAACGCGATGCTTTTGACGACGGTCGCCTCCGAGCGCCTCAGAGCGTGGAACGCACGACGTCGTTCCTGGCGAAGCGTGGCGACATGTCCGAGCTCTTCCCGTGCCATGCGCTCGGCGGCTGATCGCATCTCCGGCGTCGGCGCGTGGGCAGCAACATAGGTCCAGAAAACGAAGGCGCGTTCCTCATTGCGTACCGCAATCGAGAACGCCCGATAGGCGCTCAGCATTTGCGGCGCGACAATACCCGCACCCTCATCGTCAAAGAGTCCGTGCTGATCCGGGAGAGGCGCCGTCTCGAAGGGAATACCCGTTTGAGCCGACCATTGCTCGATCATGCCGAGATGGCCCTGCTCCTCGGCGGCAAGCCTGTCAAAAACGGAAGCAAGCTCGGCTTTTCCATCCTTGAGCATGCGTTCGGACAATGCTTGGTAGCCGGCAACCGCTTCCTGCTCCATCGACCGCGCGGTCGTCAGCAGATCCAACATCGATTGGATGGGTCTTGGCTCGGCGCTCAATCTCTGCATGGGCATATCCTCCTGTTGCGTCTCAAAAGCGCCCTGCGGCGGCTGTCGTCGCAACTGCATTAGCAGGAGAGAAAATCCAAGAGTTTGACCTTGATCAAAGAATGATGCCGTCAGGCAACTAGGTTGCTGCCAACTGATCACCGAGATTCTGCAGGCAGCAACGGCACCATGTCTTTTCCGATTTTCAGATGGTCCCACCAGCGCATCGTCCGAGGGCTGATTTACCTGTGTCTGGCTCTTCTTTCTGCCGTGCCGGCTTTTTGCGGCGACCAGTTGTCGGCCTATTTGCCGAATGTGCAGCCGTCGGAGCTCTTTGCAGGAGCCGATCGTTTCGGCGCCCTCCAGGGAGAGCCGCCGATCGCGCCGGTATTCCGCGGCAACGATATGGTGGGCTACGCCTACCTCAATTCCGACTTCACGGCATCGACGGGTTATTCCGGCAAACCGATCCACATCATCGTCGGCATCGATCCGGCCGGTGTCGTCAAAGGCATCAAGCTCATCGATCATAAGGAGCCGATCGTCCTGATCGGCATACCACAGGCGAGGGTCGTCGCCGCCTTGAATTCGATTATTGGCAAGGATCTCGGGCGTGTGGCGGCAGGGCAAGAAAGGCCGCCTCAGGTCGATATCGTCAGCGGCGCCACCGTCACCGTCCTGGTGATGGGCGACAGTGTCGTGCGATCGGCCGTCAAACTCATCCGCAGTCGCCGGCTTGATGGCAGTGTGTCGCAAGGTGCCGCGCTCACAGTCGCCGATACACGGAAAGTCGATGAAGCAAAGACCGGGACCCATAACTGGCAGACTTTGATCGGCGATGGATCTGTGCGCAGTCTGCGGCTTACGGTGGGCGAAGTTTCGCAGGCCTTTCTGGCCGCGAAACGACCAGAAGCTGCCGCGCATCCTGAAGATCCAAAGCCGGAAAACCGTTTCATCGACCTTTTCATCGCGCCAGTCAGCGTTCCTGCGATCGGCCGCAGCCTGCTCGGCGACACAGTCTACCAGCGCTTGCGTGGCAAGCTAAAACCCGACCAGTCCGCGCTGATCGTTGCCGGCGACGGTGCCTATTCCTTCAAGGGTTCAGGTTATGTCCGTGGCGGCATCTTCGATCGGATTGAACTGCTCCAGGACGGCCAGGGCGTGCGGTTTCACGATCATGACCACACGAGAATAGCGTCGCTTGCCGCCGAGGGTGCGCCACGTTTGCGCGAGATCGCACTTTTCATCGTTCCAAGTGACTTCCCTTTCGACGTGACGGCACCGTTTGAGCTTCAACTGCTCGTCCAACGCAGCGCCAGCGGTCGCGACAAAGCAGCCTTGCCCTACAATCTGGGCTATACGCTGCCGGACAATTACGTCTCCGTCAAGCGGGCAGCAGCGCCCCCGCCATCAGTTGCCGCCGCAGCGCCCGCAGATCGGCCTGTGGCTTCGGTAGCGGAAGTTGATGATGCGGGCCAGGCTCTCTGGATCAGCATCTGGCAGATGAATCGAGGCTCGATTGCCATCACGATCGGTGCACTCTTGGTCCTGACCGCCATTTTCTTTTTCCAGGACTGGTTGGTGCGACGCCCGAAGCTCTTTGCATGGGTGCGCAATGGCTATCTGCTGTTCACGCTGGTCTGGCTTGGTTGGTATGCCAATGCCCAGCTGTCCGTCGTGAATGTGCTGACCTTTGCCAACTCGCTTGCAACTGGATTCAACTGGGAGTTCTTTCTTGCTGCGCCGCTGGTCTTTATTCTCTGGGCCTCGGTGGCCGCCGGGCTCCTGTTTTGGGGACGCGGCCCCTTCTGCGGTTGGCTATGCCCTTTCGGAGCGTTGCAGGAACTCACGAACACTGTCGCGAAGACGCTCAAAGTCCCTCAGCTAAAGCTGCCCTGGGGCCTGCATGAGCGCCTTTGGCCGGTCAAGTACATCATCTTCCTCGGACTTTTCGGATTGTCGTTCTATTCGATGGCGCTTGCCGAAACGGCCGCCGAGGTCGAGCCGTTCAAGACCGTGATCATCCTCAAATTTGCTCGGCAGTGGCCTTTCCTGCTTTTTGCAACCGTGCTGCTGGGGGCTGGGTTGTTCATCGAACGTTTCTACTGTCGGTACCTCTGCCCACTCGGCGCAGCACTCGCCATTCCGGGCCGTATCCGGATGTTCGAGTGGCTGAAGAGATGGTCGGAATGCGGCTCGCCGTGCCAGCGCTGCGCCAAGGAATGTCCGGTACAGGCAATCCATCCCGAAGGCACTATCAACGTCAATGAGTGCATTTACTGCATGCATTGCCAGGAACTGTACCAGGACGACCAGCGCTGTCCGCACATGATCCAGGTACGGCTCAAACGCGAGAAATTCATGGCTCTTTCCACCCCTGCTTCCCGCGGCGAGACACCGCAAAAGCGACCCAAGGTGGAGGTCACCTACAAGGGCGATCCTATCAAGAGTCCTGATGCCGTGCCGGATCAGCCGGCATAACCCGAACAACCAAGGAGAGACGAAGTGGCAATTGATGATAGACAACCGCGCCTGAACCGGCGCCAGCTTTTGGGAACGACGGCCTTTGCCGCGGCAGCGGGTGCTGCAAGTGTTGGCGGTGCGTTGACGCTGTCGGGCGCCATGGCGACACCGGCACGTGCCGCAGACGGCCTTGCCTATGAGGTCAAGCCCGGTGAACTCGATGAATACTACGTCTTCGTGTCGGGCGGCCACTCGGGGGAAATCCGCGTCGTCGGCATGCCCTCGATGCGCGAGCTCATGCGCATTCCGGTTTTCAACCGCTGCAGCGCCACCGGTTGGGGTCTCACAAATGAAAGCCGCAAGGTCCTGACGGAAGGTCTGCTGCCTGAAACCATCGAATTTCTCGGCGAGCGCGGTGGTATTTATCTCAACGGCGATCTGCACCACCCGCATCCGTCCTTTACCGACGGCACCTATGACGGGCGCTACCTTTTTGCCAACGACAAGGCAAATACCCGTGTCTGCCGCATACGTCTCGACGTGATGAAGTGCGACAAGATCATTCAATTGCCCAATCAGCATACCGTTCACGGTCTGCGTGTGCAGAAATATCCTAAAACCGGCTATGTGTTCTGCAATGGGGAGGACCGTGTTCCGATCCCGAATGACGGCAAGGTGCTTGACGACCACAAGCAGTATCATGCGATCTTCACGGCCGTTGACGGCGAGACAATGAAGGTCGCCTGGCAGATCTCGGTCGATGGCAATCTCGACAACGTCGATGCCGACTATCAGGGCAAATATGCCTTTGCGACCTGCTACAACTCGGAAGAAGGCGTCACCCTTCCGGAGATGATGGCCAGCGAGCAGGATTGGGTCGTGGTTTTCGATCTCAAGCGCATTGAAGAGGCGGTTGCGAAGGGTGAATTCAAGGAAATGGGCGGCGTACCTGTCCTCGATGGCCGCCACGGCTCGCCCTATACCCGTTATATCCCGGTCTCCAACAGCCCGCATGGCATGAACACCGCTCCGGACGGCATTCATCTTGTAGCCAACGGCAAGCTGTCGCCCACAGTCACAGTCTTCGACGTTCGCACGTTCGACGATCTGTTTGCCGACAAGATCAAACCGCGCGATACGGTCGTTGCCGAGCCGCAGCTCGGCCTTGGACCGCTTCACACGGCCTATGACGGCAAAGGCAACGCCTATACGACGCTCTTCATCGACAGCCAGGTCTGCAAGTGGAACATCGAGGATGCCAAGCGCGCCTACAAAGGTGAGAAAGTCGATCCGATCCGCCAGAAGCTCGACGTCCAGTATCAGCCGGGCCACAACCACACCTCCATGGGACAGACCAAGGAGGCCGATGGCAAATGGCTGATCTCGCTGAACAAGTTTTCTAAGGACCGGTATCTCAACGTCGGACCGTTGAAGCCGGAAAATGATCAGCTCATCGACATTTCCGGCGATCAGATGGTCCTGGTTCACGACAATCCGACGTTCGCCGAGCCGCATGATGCAACGATCGTCCACAATTCAAAGATCAATCCGGTCAGCACGTGGAACCGCGAAGACCCGTTCTTCGCTGACGCAGTCAAACAGGCAAAGGCCGACAAAATCGACCTTCTGTCGGACTCTCAGGTGATCCGCGACGGAAACAAGGTGCGCGTCTACATGACGTCGGCAGCACCGGCTTTTGGTCTGGACAGCTTCAACGTCAGGGAAGGCGACGAAGTCACGGTCTATGTGACCAATATCGACGACGTCGAAGATCTGACGCATGGATTTGCCATCGTCAACTACGGGATCAACATGGAAGTCGGACCCCAGGCGACCGCGTCGGTGACCTTCAAGGCCGACCGGCCAGGCGTGTGGTGGTACTATTGCTCCTGGTTCTGCCATGCCATGCACATGGAAATGAAGGGCCGCATGTTCGTCGAGCCGAAGCAGGCGTGATGCGGCATCTGCTCACCATCGGGATACTTGGAATGGCGGCGGCCTCGGCCGCCATTCCGGCTGCTGCGGCCGAACATACCATCGGCCGCGCGCAGGCCCGTACCCTTCAGTCAGTTCTGGATGCCTCCGCCGCAGGTGACGTCATCCGGCTGACACCCGGTCAGTATGAAGGGCCGTTGCGCCTCAATGTGCCGGTAAGACTTGAAGGCGAGCCGGGCGCTATCCTTCTGGGCCCCGGCAAGGGCAGCGTGGTGACGGTCACCGCGCCCGCAGCGGTGGTGCGCGGGCTGGAAATCCGCGGTTCCGGCCGCGACCTCGCTGGTATGGATTCAGGTGTATTCGTCGCTGCCTCGGCAAAGGGCGCGCTTATCGAAAACAACCGGATCATCGGCAATCTGACGGGCGTTTACCTCCATGGCGCAGCGCAGGCGATCGCACGCGGCAATCATATCGTCGGCATGAATGGCGACCGTATGAGTGAGGCGGGCAATGGCGTGACACTGTGGAATGCACCCGGCGCTCAGGTCATCGACAACAATATCAGCTTCGGACGAGACGGCATTGCGACAAACTCCAGCAAGCGAAACGTCTTCAAGGGCAATCGTTTCCGCAATCTGCGCTTTGCCATCCACTACATGTATACCAATGACAGCGAGATCAGCGACAACGTCTCGAGCGGTAACCTCGTCGGTTACGCAATCATGTTTTCCAGCCGGCTGAAGATCGTCAACAACATGTCGGATGGCGATCGAGATCATGGACTTCTGCTGAATTTTGCTAATGGCTCGACGGTCACCGGTAATACGGTGCGCGGTCGCCTGCAGGCCGCCGATCGCTGGGTGATGGGAGGCACTCGGGCCGACGACAATGACTTGCCGAAGATCGCCGAGCAGGCCGGCCGGGTCGATGAAACCGGACAACGGCTTGGACCGGAGAAATGCGTCTTCATTTATAACGCCAACAAGAACACCTTCACCGACAATGTCTTCGAAGGCTGCTCGATCGGCATTCATTTCACCGCCGGGTCCGAGGGCAATGCCATTACCGGCAACGCCTTCATAGCCAATCGAAACCAGGTAAAATATGTCGGCACGCGCTATCTCGATTGGTCGAAAAACGGGCAAGGCAATTATTGGAGCGATAACCCGGCTTTCGATCTCAATGGTGACGGCCTGGGCGACAGTCCCTATCGCCCCAACGATATCATCGACCAGGTGCTATGGACCTCTCCCCAGGCGAAGGTCCTCACAAGCAGCCCGGCGGTCCAGGTAATCCGATGGGCGCAATCCCAGTTTCCTGCGCTATTGCCCGGCGGTGTTGTCGATAGCCGGCCGTTGATGGCTCCGCCCGACAGGAAGGACAAAACACCATGACAACTTCGGTATGCTTGACGCAAACAAGCAAAAGCTATGGCAAGTTCGCCGCAGTCAGCGACATTTCGTTATCACTGGGCGAAGGCGAGACGATCGCGCTCGTCGGCCACAACGGTGCTGGAAAAACCACGATCATCAAGCTGATCCTGGGGCTGATTAGGCCGACGTCGGGCAAGGTGCGCGTTCTCGGCGAAGATCCGGTGACTGGCAATGCCGGTGTGCGCCGCCGTCTCGGCTACCTGCCGGAAAGCGTATCATTTCACCTTGCGCTCACGGGCCGCGAGATCTTGGCATTTTACGCCCGTCTCAAGCGGATCCGGCTTACAACAACGCACGACCTCTTCGACCGCGTTGGTCTTGCTGAAGGCGCCGCCGATCGGCCGGTCCGCACCTATTCGAAAGGCATGCGGCAAAGACTGGGCCTGGCGCAGGCCCTGCTCGGCGAGCCGCGTATCCTGCTGCTTGATGAACCGACAAGTGGGCTGGATCCGGCACTCAGACGAAATTTCTATGATCTCGTCTCCGAGCTGCGCTCAAAAGGCACAACGGTGCTTTTGTCATCGCACGCGCTCACCGAGCTGGAGGACCGGGCGGACCGTGTGATCATCGTCAACGGCGGCCTCAAGATTGCCGACGGAACCCTTGAGGACCTGCGGCAGATCGCCCGGCTGCCCACGCGCATTCGATTCAAGCCGAGCCACGATGCCGCACGTGGTCACCGGGCGACAGGCAATTTCTCATGGACGCGATCCGCGGACGGCTTCCTTGAGGCCGATATCGACCACGAACAGAAAATTGCTGCCCTTTCCTGCGTCACCGCCGATCCTCAAGCCGTGGCAAGCCTGACGATCATGGAGCCGACGCTCGATGATCTCTATGCACATTTTCTCAACGGACAGGGCACGAGACAATGACGAACATACTGATCATCGCCGGCAAAGAAATTCAGGAGGGAATGCGAAATCGCTGGGTCTTGGCCATGACCATCCTTCTTGCCGCCCTGGCCCTCACCCTGTCATTCCTTGGCAGCGCGCCGACCGGACATGTGGGGGTCAATCGGCTCGACATCGTCATCGTCAGCCTCTCAAGCCTGACGATCTTCCTCGTGCCGTTGATCGCGCTCTTGCTCTCCCATGATGCAATCGTCGGTGAGATGGAGCGCGGAACGATGCTGCTGCTGCTGAGCTACCCGCTCGGGCGGCGTCAGGTGATTTTCGGCAAATTTCTAGGACATCTCGCGATCCTTGCCTTTGCCACGCTTTGCGGCTATGGCGCCGCAGCGGCAGCCCTTGCCTTGACCGGAACGGCAATCGCTGCCAGCAGCTGGTGGGCCTTCGCGTCAATGGTCGGCTCATCGATATTGCTTGGCGCAGTCTTCATCGCCATCGGGTATTTGATGAGTACGTCGGTCGGCGAGCGCAGCACCGCGGGTGGTATCGCCATCGGCATATGGCTGTTCTTCGTCATGCTTTACGACATGGCGCTGCTTGGCATGCTCGTGGCGATGCAGGGTCACGGCATTCCAGGCGGGCTGCTCGACGTGTTGTTGGTGATCAACCCGACGGATGCCTACCGTCTTCTCAATCTTAGTTCCGGCGGGGCTGGATCGCTCTCAGGAATGAGTGGCGTTGCCGCAAACGCGACGCTGACACCCGCGCTGCTGCTTTTAGCGCTTGGTCTCTGGACGCTGGTGCCACTGACGCTCGCCACATTGCGTTTCTCCAGGAGAGAATTATGAAAAGGACAAATTTGGCTGCGATGATAACCGCGGTGCTGCTGCTTGTAGGCTGTGAGAAAACCGAAACTGCGGCACCTCCAGCCATGCTGCTGACGTCACAAGCCGTCGACCACTACTGCGGCATGACTGTTCTGGAGCATCCAGGGCCTAAGGGACAGATCATTCTTCAAAGCCGTGACGAGCCCGTGTGGTTCACATCCTCGCGGGACGCGGTCGCATTCACCAAGCTTCCGGAAGAACCGAAGGACATTGCGGCCATCTACGTCTCCGACATGAGCCGCGCATCAAGCTGGGAGCATCCTGGCAACGACAACTGGATCGACGCCCGAGGCGCCCACTATGTGATCGATAGCAGCTTGCGCGGTGGCATGGGCGCAGCCGAAACCGTCCCGTTTTCGAGCCGTGAGGCTGCGGCGGCGTTCGCGGTGAAGAACGGCGGCAAGATCGTCGGCTTCGAAGAGATCCCCGAGAGCTATGTTCTGGGAGCCGACACAAGTGCCGGAGCCGGACACGGCGACACGAACAATGAGGAAGGGAGCGCGATCAGTGGCTAGTCTTTTTACCCGCCGGCGCGCCATCGCGATCTTTGCCGCTGCTGCCGGCCTGCCGCTCCTTCGATCGGCCGATCCTGCCGGCGCAGCAGTCGATGCCGTCGTTTGGAGGGGACAGGCATTGGGGGCACAGGCCACGCTGATCCTCCACGACGACAATCGCAGCCACGCCGCAACGTTGATTGCGCAGGTGGTGGCAGAAGTCGAGCGGCTCGAGACGATCTTCAGTCTCTACCGCAGGGATTCTGCGCTCTGCGAGCTCAACCGCGTTGGCGGACTGGCAGCGCCGCCGGCCGAAATGATCGCACTTCTCGATGCGTGCCAAACCTATTGGCAGACGACCAAAGGTTTGTTCGATCCGACAATCCAACCTCTTTGGGAACTTTATGCTCATCATTTCTCGGTCCCGGGCGCCGATGCGGATGGGCCTCCGGCCGCGCACTTGAAGGCGTCGCTGGGGCGCATCGGCTTCGATGCCGTCAGGTTCAACCGCGATCGGATTGCTTTTGCCCGCCCCGGCATGGCGATATCGTTGAACGGCGTTGCCCAGGGTTTCATAACCGATCGGGTCGTCGATATTCTACGCAATGCCGGCGTCACCAGCAGTCTCGTCAACATGGGCGAGGATCGGGCAGTCGGCGCTCAGGCGGACGGCAGTCCGTGGCGCATCGGGCTTGCATCACAGGAAGACAGCATCAGACCAGCTGCTGTGCTAGAGATTACCAATCAAGCCGTGGCGACTTCGAGCGCAGCCGGTTTTCATTTCGACGTGTCCGGCCGCTTCGGACATATTCTCGATCCGCGCTCTGGAGCCGCCCCGCAGCTCTATCAGCGCGTGAGCGTCGTCGCCAAAGAAGCGGCCACCGCGGATGCACTGTCGACCGCCATGAGCTTGGCGGCGCCGCAACAGATCCCGGACATGCTTGCCCCTTACAGCGAGGCGAGCGTCGAATTGGTGACGATGTCGGGCAAACACCTTCGTTTCTGACCAACAGTCAGCGCGGCGCCTGCAGCCCCACTTTTTTCATGCCACTTGCGTCTTGGGCTTTGATCCATCTCAAAGTCGAGGATCGGCTTTCCCTGTAACCTACTTCCCATGACACCAACAATGGGTGGGAGGACAGCCATGCGCGTCAACTCTATTATGACATCGACGGTTATTACGATCCAATCGACGGCGACGGTCGCTGAGGCAGCAAATCTCATGTTGAGCAATCGTATCAGCGGCCTGCCGGTCGTTGATTTGCAGGGCGCACTCGTTGGTCTCATCAGCGAAAGCGATCTTCTACGGCGCAGCGAGCTTGATACCGAGCGCCAGCGCTCGTGGTGGCTGGCACTGCTGGCCAGCCCCGGAAAGGTTGCCGAGGAATACGTCCGGGCACATGCTAGGAAAGTCAAGGAAGTCATGTCCACACCGGTTAAGACGGCATCCCCCTACATGACGCTTGGCGAGGCAGCCGACCTGATGGAAAAGTCGAAGGTAAAACGTTTGCCAGTGGTGGCGAATGGGCAGCTTGTCGGCATCGTTACGCGCTCGGATTTTCTAAAGCCGCTGCGTGAACCGCCAGTAGAACCGGGTCAACCGCTATCCGACGCAGCCATCGCTGCGGCGATTGCGAAAGAGCTGGCTGCTCAATCATGGGCCAAAAATGGCCTTATCCGTGCCAACGTCAAGAATGGTGTCGTGACGCTCAGCGGATCGGTGCTGGACGAGCGCGAGCGCGGCGCTGCGATCGTGGCAGCCGAGAACTTCCCGGGTGTCAAGATGGTGCGCGATCAGCTTGCCTGGATTGATCCGAGCTACGGAATTGTCGTCCAGGCACCATAGGCTGCCGCCTTTAGGCGCCCTGCCCACGGCTGTACAGTTTGACGGGAGTTAATCTCATGGCACTGTCGCTTCGGAATATGACGCAGGCAGAATGCGTATCATTGATTGAACAGTCACGGTACGGTCACCTCGCCTGTTGCAGCAATGATCAGCCCTACATCGTGCCAGTCTACTTCTCCTACGACAAAGGGATCCTTTACAGCTTCTCGATGCCGGGGCAAAAAGTTGATTGGATGCGGGCGAACAATAAGGTTTGCCTGCAGATTGATCATGTCAGCAACGTCGGCTGGCAAAGTGTCATCGTCATGGGAAAGTATGAGGAGTTCCCGGATACCGACCTGCTGCACAGCGAGCGTCTGCATGCCTGGTCTCTGCTGCAGAGGCATTCGGATTGGTGGGAAATGGGATCGCTCAAGCCGGAACCACAGGCGGCGCGATCCCATTCTCCTCATGTCTTCTATGGTATCTTGATAAGGGAAATGGCGGGACGAGCGGCGCTTTCGAGCGATGGAACCGCAAAAACCGTTTGACGAAAGGAGATTCCATGCGGGCTGCTGCTTGCTGTCCTCGGCTTGGGTTTCGTGACAATCGGCATTGCCGCCATCTTCGCGCCGCTGCTGCCGAGGATACCGTTCCTGATCCTTGCAGCTGCGGTCTTTTCCCGTTCCTCCCCGCGCTTTGAACGCTGGCTGCTTGCCCATCCCCGCCTCGGAAAGCCGCTGCAGGCCTGGTGCCGCGAAGGGGCGATCCGGCGCCGACATAAGCTTGTCGCCGGTGTCTCGATGGCTTGCAGCTTTGCAATCCTGCTTGTGTTTTTCAGACCGCTGGAATTCTGATGGCGGCTGCCGCGATTTATGTCGCGTCGAGGCGCGAGCCGCAGCGCTGAAAAACATGCCTACGCGACTTAAACTTAGATGATTGCTTAGAATGCTTCCGCGTGAACGTCTTCCAAAGCTCGGCTGAGATCGTCGATTGGAGAGTGGCCCGCCATCTTCTTTCCTTCTAGCTCCTTTGGCATTTTCCAGCCTGGATCAATTCCCTCCATGTTGGGAAGCTCGTGTGCGATGCCCTTGTGGCAGTCGATGCAGGTTGCCCCGCCAGACAAGAGATAGCGGGTGTGGATATCGGCGGCGCGTTGCGTCTGCTTCTGCAGATCCATCGCCGTCGACGAATGGCAGTTCCGGCACTCGAGGCTGTCATTGGCCTTCAGGCGTGCCCATTCATGTTGCGCCAGTTCAAGCCGTTTTGCCAGAAACTTTGGCCGTGTGTTGATCGTCCCGAAGATCTTGCCCCAGACCTCCTTGGAGGCTTGCATCTTGCGGGCAATCTTGTCTGTCCATTGATGCGGCACGTGGCAATCGGGACAGGATGCGCGAACTCCGGAACGGTTGGAGAAATGAATGGTGCGGGTAAGCTCCTGATAAACATTGTCGCGCATCTCGTGACAGGAGGCGCAGAATGGTTCAGTGTTAGTAAGTTCCAGCGCCGTGTTGAATGCGCCCCAGAAGATGACCCCGCCAACGAAGCCTCCAAGCGTAAGGAAGCCTAGACTGAGGGTTGCGGCAGGCGTGCTCAGTATCCGCCAGGCCCAAAGAACGACTTTTTTGATCCAGGCGATCATCGCATTACTCACTTCCGGCCGGTTTGAAGCCCATTTCGCTCATGTCCTTGAAGCGATTGGGCACGAGGGGCCCGGTATCGGCCTGTGGCACGTGGCAGGCAGTACAGAAGTATCGCCTCGGTGAAACGTCCGCGAGCATTTGGCTGTCGCGGGTCATGTAATGCGTTACGCTGATCATCGGCGCGCCGGAATCTTGCGTGAACTCGCGCTTGTGGCACGTCAGGCACCGGTTGGCGTTCACCGACAGTTCGTAGCCTTCGATCGAATGCGGGATGACTGGCGGCTGATCCGGGTAAGCGCGCATCTTGCGCTGGTCATCGACGACCCATTTCGGCAACGGTTCGGCCGCGCCGTTTTCCATCGAGGGCGTCGGCCCCTCGAGTTGAGGCACCATCTGCCGAACCACCTGAGCGATCGCTGTCGTCGTGACAAACAGGACAAGGCCTGTCACGACCAGCATCCATTTTGGTCGTCCTCTCATAAGGCGACGGGAAGAATTTTGACCGCGCATTTCTTGAAATCCGTCTGTTTGGAGATGGGGTCGGTTGCGTCGAGCGTAACTTTGTTGATGAGCTGGCTGGCATCAAACCAAGGGACGAAGATGACGCCCGAGGGCATGCGGTTACGTCCTCGGGTTTCGATGCGCGAGCGGATTTCGCCGCGCCTGGACACGATCCTGACTTCGGCGCCCTGATTGATGCCGCGCTTGCGGGCATCGTCCGCGTTCATGAAGCAGCGAGCGCCGGGGAATGCCTTATACAGTTCCGGCACCCGCATGGTCATCGAGCCGGAATGCCAATGCTCGAGCACCCTCCCCGTCACCAGCCAGAAATCATATTCATCGTCGGGAGACTCGGCCGGCGGCTCGTACGGAACAGTGAGGATCACGGCCTTGCCGTCCGGGCGCCCGTAGAAGCGCACGCCCTCGCCCGGCTTCACATATGGATCGTAACCCTCGCGGTAGCGCCACTTGGTTTCCTGTCCATTGACCACGGGCCAACGCAATCCGCGTTCCTGGTGATATCGGTCGTAAGGTGCCAGATCATGGCCGTGTCCACGTCCGAATGAGGCATATTCTTCGAACAATCCTTTCTGGATGTAGAAGCCGAATTCCCCGGCTTCGTTATTTTCGTAGTTCGGGTCGATCTCGCTTGTTGGGAAATGGTCGACCTGGCCGTTTTTGAACAGGACCTCGAAAAGGGTCTTGCCGCGATAGTCGGGGTGCTTGTCGAGAATCTCTTTCGGCCAGACCTCGTCGGTCGTGAACCGCTTCGAAAACTCCGTTAGTTGCCAGAGATCGGACCGCGCCTCTCCTGGAGCCTGGACGAGTTGGTGCCAGACATGTGTCCTTCGCTCGGCGTTGCCGTACGCTCCTTCCTTTTCCACCCACATTGCAGCGGGAAGGATGAGATCGGCCGACATCGCCGTGATCGTCGGATAGGCGTCGGAAACGACGATGAAGTTATCGGGGTTGCGGTAACCCTGGTAGGTCTCATTCTTGGTATTGGGGGCTGCCTGGACATTGTTGTTGACCTGCACCCAGTAAAAATTCAGCTTGCCGTCCTTGAGCATGCGGTCCTGCTGAACGGCATGATAGCCCGGCTTGTCGGGAAGCAGGCCTTCGGGGAGCTTCCACAGCTCTTCGGCGTGATGCCGATGTTCGGGATTGGTGACAACCATGTCGGCTGGAAGGCGGTGCGCGAAGGTGCCGACCTCTCGCGCCGTCCCGCAGGCCGACGGCTGGCCGGTCAACGAGAAAGGGCTGTTTCCCGGCTCTGAGATTTTCCCGGTCAGCAGATGCAGGTTGTAGACCATCTGATTGGCCCAGACCCCGCGGACGTGCTGGTTAAAGCCCATGGTCCAGAGTGACATAACCTTCCGATTCGGATCCGCATAAAGTTCCGCGAGCTGCTCAAGGAAACCGGGATCGACGCCTGTCAGCTCAGCGGTCTTTTTGAGCGTGTAATCGGAGACGAACGTCTTAAACGCCGCGAAATCAATCGGCTCCATCTTGGTTGGATCACCCGCATTGACCGCTTTAAGTTCCAGCGGATCCTCAGGGCGTAGGCCGTAGCCGATGTTCTCCACGCCCTTCATGAAGGTCGTATGGTCGCGGACGAATTCCTCGTTGACCTTGCCGCTCGTGATGATGTGGTTGGCGATGTAGTTGAGGATGGCGAGATCAGTGCCGGGCGTGAAGATGATCGGAATGTCGGCAAGGTCCATGCTCCGATGCGTGAATGTTGACAGAACGGCAACGCGGACATGTGGCTGCCCGAGGCGGCGATCGGCGACGCGCGTCCAGAGAATCGGATGCATCTCCGCCATGTTCGAGCCCCAGAGCACGAAGGCATCGGCGTTCTCGAAATCGTCATAGCATCCCATCGGCTCGTCCATGCCGAAGGTGCGCATGAAAGCGTAGGCTGCAGATGCCATACAGTGTCGGGCATTCGGATCGAGGTTGTTGGAACGGAAGCCGGCCCGCATCAGCTTCGTGGCCGCGTAGCCCTCGAAGATCGTCCACTGGCCCGAGCCGAACATGCCGACCGCCGTCGGTCCTTTCTCCTTCAGCACCCTTTTGCACTGCTCGGCCATCAGGTCGAACGCATCGTCCCAGCTGACAGGCTCGAATTCTCCATCCTTGCTGTAGGCGCCATTTTTCTTGCGCATGAGCGGCGTTTTGAGACGATCCTCACCGTACATGATCTTCGACAAGAAATAGCCCTTGATGCAGTTCAGGCCACGGTTGACCTCCGCCTGCATGTCGCCGTGCGTGGCAACCACCTGCCCTTCCTTGACGCCGACCATGACACCACAGCCCGTTCCGCAGAAACGGCAGGGTGCCTTCGACCACTTTATCTCCAGCGCGCTGACGCCCCCCGGCACCGGTTGTGCGGCAGCAGGAAGCGCTATGCCGGCAGCGGCCGCCGCAATGCCGGCGGCCTGGGCCTTGAGAATGTCACGCCGCGTCAGTTCTCCCGTCATCGCTTCGCACCTCCTCCATCTCGACGTGCTCGAAAACCATGTTTGCCGCGATCACCCCGTCCAGAAGCGAGATTCGCGACAGGCATTCGCCAAGCATGCCCGTACTTGTTCCCTCGATGACGACGACGATCTTGCCGCCGGCATGAGCATGGATTTCGACGTTTTCCATCCTTGCGAGCGCGGCAAGCACGCCTTCGGTGCGGGCCGGCATCGTGGCGATCACAGCGCTTGAAATATGATAGGGCAACATCGGCTCAGACATCGGCAGCCTCCACGGCGCGTGCCCGAAGAGTGATCGCGCCGACGGGACAGACCTGCAGGCACGCGCCGCAGCCGCTGCACATCCCTCCGTTCAGCTCCGGAAGAAACGGGCTGCCGATGCGCGGGCGGAAACGGATGGCCTGGTCGGGACAGCTTTCGCCGCAGGACTGGCAGGCGATATCCTTCCTCGCCAGACAGCCTTCCGTAACGACAGCCACGTGGTTGAGGCGCTTCGGAGCCTCCTCTTGGAAAACCGGCTCCGGACAAGCGGCCTTGCATTCTCCGCAGAAGGTGCATTCACCGAATGCGAAATCGATGGAAGGCAAATCGTCGACCAGTCGGATGATGCTGGTGGGACATCGCTCCGCGCACAGCCCGCACCCGGTGCAGCTTTTAAGACCGTCGGCGGATGCGCCGGGCGGACGGATACGAGCTTGCCCGACAGCCGGGCGGCCCACGAGGAACTGACGACGGGGGAAAGATTCCGCTCGCATGACAAACCTCAATGCGCCGGCGGGCCGGGCGGCCCGAAGACGATTTGGAACATCCAGACGAGGAAGCCGTAGCCGCCAACCACACCGACAGCGACCAGCGGCCAGATGCCGAAAGCCAGGACGAGGAACGTCAGAAACTCGTTACGCCGCCGGGAACGAGCGCCCGTCGCAAGGGGTCGATTGGGAAAGGAGTCTGACACAACGATACCTCCTCAAGCGTCGGTAGAGAAGACTTGGCCGAAGCGTGCCGCATGGATGCTCGTGTCGGATCGATGGATGGGCTACCGATCACGCCCGCCCGTCTGTCTGCGCGTTTTCCGTCGTTCGACACTCCCACCTTAGCTAGCGGGCCGCAGTAGCGAAACAAGGGGCGAATGAAAGGCTGACACAAAGGAGACGACCCGAAATAGGTCGATGCCCATATGGCGTTTGGGACTCGAAGCATCCGTTGGCTGACTGATCGGCAGGAGCTTCTCGGAAGTCTATATCTGCATCGCCCGCAGGAGGCTCCACCAGAACATCAATCGAGCGATCAACTGCAGGGCATTTGCTGGGTCTCGGTTGGCACCTCGATGCCGCGGCAGACCTGAATTCGAGCTTTAAATGACGCATTAAAGGCAGGTAGCGTGAGAGGAAACCGCCGCCCATCCGCCGGCTTGACGAGCTTAAGTCGCCTTTTGCTGCCTGCTTGGTGTCCTTCGCCAGTCATTCATAGTTCGGTCTTGGTCGAAGCAATGTCGGGCCAAGCCGCGATAAAGCAGAGAAGTTTCAAAACCATTCGAACGCGACACGATCATGACAACACAAAAGACGAATATGAGAATGGAACTCGCACTTCTTCTCGCGCTCGCGACGCTTTGGGGTGCGTCCTACACGTTCATCAAAATCGGCGTGGAAACGATCCCCCCGGTGACACTGATCGCTGCCCGCACCTTGATGGCCGGCGCGATCCTTCTTGGCGTCATCAGGTTACGCGGATTGGCCTTGCCAAGGGACCCCGCGACATGGCGGCGTTTGCTATTTCAAGCCTGACTCAACAGCGTGATTCCATTCACATTGATTGCCTGGGCGGAACGGACCGTGGATGCCGGGCTTGCTGCGATTCTGAATTCGACGACGCCGATCTTCGCGTTCCTTTTGACGGTCCTTATCACGCGCCATGAACCAGTGACTGGCCGCAAGCTGTTCGGCGTTGTCACCGGCATTACCGGCACCAGCCTCATCATCGGCCTCGAGGCATTTCACGGGCTCGGCGATGAACTGCCGGCGCAGCTTGCCATTGTGGCGGCCACTGTCTGCTACGCTGGAGCCGCAATATTCGGTCGGGGTTTTAAGGGGCTTGACCCAATCATGCCCGCAGCGGGATCACTCATCTGCGGTGCGGTCATCCTCATTCCCGTCAGCCTTGTCATTGATCAGCCGTGGACACTGATGCCCTCTTCGGTATCGATCCTCGCATTGCTCGGTCTCGCGGTGTTTTCGACCGCCCTCGCGTTCGTCATCTATTTCCGGCTGGTTCACACACTCGGCTCGGTCGGTACGACTGCCCAGGCCTACCTCCGGGTTCCGATCGGCGTGGGGATCGGAGTCCTGTTTCTCGGTGAAACCATGACCTCAACCGCGTGGGCGGGGCTCGCTTGCGTCATTGCCGGCGTGGCCGCGATGACCAATCCCGCTCGCAAGCGCATTCATCGCGCGGTGAGGTTTCACGGTTGAGGATTGCACATCGCCAACCGTCGGCTTCGCGATGCTCAAGCCGTTGTTGCGGCCCCGCAATAGGCAAGTTGGCGAGAGTCGTTGCCTCATCCGCTTTGAGGCGTGCGAGGTTAACGCCGTTGCATCACTCCTGAACGACCGTCCAACTGGCCTGACCCTTACCGTCTGCGATCCGCTGACAAGTGCCGCCCTTCTGCCGTACCTGCCGCCGACGGTTCTGCTCAACAACATGCCGACGCAGCGATTTCCCGCTGCGGTCACGGCCGACAACCGGCGCGCCGGAGATCCCGTTTTGTCAGCGGTTATGAGGAGCTCGATTTGCGCGAGGCAATGGCCATGTTTTCGCCGACAGCGATCATCGCCTCCAATGATCTTCTTGCCTTCGGCGCTATCGGCGCGCTCAGGCGCGAGGGCTTCTCGGTGCCCCGGGATGTTTCCGTCGCCGGCTTCGACGGTATCGCAATCGGCCGGCTGATGGACCCGCCCCTGACGACGATCGAGATGCCCGATGCCAGCATGGGAGCGACGGCGGCCTCCCTGCTCCTCGATATCTCGAAGGGAATTCTTGGCTTCGTTACTGCTTCTTCGATGCGTTGCGTCCGCAAGCGCTCAACCTGCTCCTTCGCCTCGGCGATTTGCGATACGGCGTCGCCTGTTCCGACGTGATGGATGCAGATTGGCCCGGCAGGTCGCGCAGGAGTTCTGTGTAGTCCGTTCGATTGATTAGCCCTCGCTCTACCAGAGACTGCTTGCGCTGGAGCTCGTCTTTTACGACGTCCGCCTGCTTTTGAATGGCAGCCTTTTGTTCCCTAAAGCCGAAACTCGTCAAGCTTTTCGAGGCGTTGCTCAAGGATAAATAACATTGCTTTGACGCTGCTTTGACGGCAGGGCGCTACGACCGGCTTGCCAAGTTACGCAGAGGGATCGAAGCCGGTTATGCTTCAGTTTAATTATCACCAAAGCATCGATCTTCCTTTCGGAATTCCGATTTCCCTTCCCGGTTGCTTGCCAGGCGCCGCAGGTATGGCAGACTGGTCTCCAGATGCCAGGTCTACGGCCTGCCAAACGAGCGCATCGGAGGCAACGGGGGCGGGGCCGGTGGATCGCATGAACAAGGAGCAAAATCCGTTTCGGATGTTCCTGCTCGGGCCTTTTGCCCTTGTGGACGCCGAAGGGCGATCGGTCACTCCGAAATCCAAAAAGGCCCAGGCTCTTTTGGCGATGCTTGCATTGTCCGCCCGGGGCTCGCGCTCCAGAATCTGGCTTAGGGACAAATTGTGGAGCGACCGCTCGGACGACCAGGCGGCAGCTAGTCTGCGCCAGGCCCTTTTGGATATTAATAAGACTCTGGGGCCTGCACGTGATCTCTTGATTGCGGACAAGAATACCGTTTGGCTGGATATGGACCGACTCGTGCTTGATACCGACCTGGTGGTTCGGACAAAGCGGTCCGCGGATCAAATCACCGACGAATTGCTCGAAGGTATAGACATCCGCGATCCAGAATTCGAGGACTGGTTAACGCTGGAACGGCAGAACTGGTATAGCCGGCTCAACGTAGGACAAGTCCACGATGTCTTCGAGCCGCGACAGCAGCCGAGCCGCGATATCGCCAAACATTCCGCCCTGCTGCCTTTGACAGGCGCTCCGGATATGCCAAGACGAGGCAAATCCGTGGAAATCGCCGGCGGCAACCCATATCGGCGGACGGCCGACGGTGACTGGCAATGGATCATGGTCCTTCAGCCCCCTATCGTGGTGGGTGCTGGAGAGGGCGGACAAATCGCGACGACACGGTTCCAGAATCTCATTGCAAAAGCCATCATCGATGGGCTGGCCATTGGTGTCAGCGACCTCTCCTTCACCTTGCCAGATATTGAAGAGAGCGAACAGCAGATCAGCCTTCCGATATGCCTACAGCTTCGCCTCACGTTTGACGGCGACATGGTGATGATCGAACTGGTGATGAAGCACCTGATCAACAACCGTATTTATTGGCTGGGCAGTCAGGCAATCAACCGCATGCAATTCGAGCGGGGCGAGTTCGGCACCGCCGCTGCGCTAATCAGCCAGGCCGTCGATCAGCTGGCCTATTTCCAGGAGACCCAGGCAAACGACAGTCGATTGTCGCAAGACGGCCTCCTGATCGACGCCGTCAACGCGATCTTTCGGCTGTCGCGCGGCGATCTAGATAACGCGGAGCGGCGCCTGGAAGAACAGATCCAGTATCAGCCGCGGTCATCGACTTTTGCCTGGCTGTCATTCATCCGGACTTTCCAGGTTGGCCAACGTTTCAACGCGCTTGACGCGCATCTGATCGAGGAAGCTCAGGCCTATGCGCGCAAAGCGCTGGAACTCGACCCGCAGAATTCCGTATCACTCGCGCTCGTCGGCCACGTCCACTCGTTCCTGTTCTGCGAATATGACTATGCGGCCAACCTGTTCGAAAAATCGATCCGCCTGAACCCGGCCCTGCCGCTCAGCTGGGATCTCTATGCGATGCTTCATTGCTATGCAGGCCAGCCCGACAAGGCCGTGGCCATGGCGCGTTGGGTACAAGAGCTCGGCGTCTACAGCCCCCATAAATATTACTTCGACACGACCAAATGCATTGCAGCAGCGCTTGCAGGCGATCATGCCGCAGCGATAGCTGCAGGCGAAGAAGCCCTACGGGCACGGCCGAACTTCAACAGCTTGCTGCGCTATCTTGCCTCCAGCCATGCTCATTTCGACGATCTAGGCGGCGCGCGCCATTACCTGCAGCGTCTTGAGGCGGTCGAGGGCAGCTTCTCCATCAATGCCTTTCAAGGCAGCGGCTATCCGCTGCTCAATACAGGCGGCGGCCAGATCTTGATCGACGGCCTGCTCAAGGCGGGCGCCAAGCTGCGCTGAACCCGGACTATTTTTCAGAACTTCGCGCAAGGAGGCTGCAATGGAAGAAGCGGACAATACTGTAGAATCGCAATCAAAAATTGTTTTATTCCTAAACACTTATAGATTCAGGATTGAGCCGGATACGGTGCTTCCATGCGAACCCAGGGATGATGCCGGCGCTGATCCTCTCGCCGGTGCATCGTTGGTTGCGCCTGATGCAGCCGCCGAACCTGCGCTCTTCCTCGGCGAGGATGAAGATGCACCGCCCCTGGATGAGCCAATGATGGCGACGATGGCCGCAGCCTCGGTCCTCAACAAGAGCGTGGCGAATAAGTCGGTGCTCAACAAGGCGTCGCTCAACAAAAACAAGAACAAAAACAAGAATAAAAACAAGAACAAGACGACGATGGACGGTGCGGGCCTTGGCGTGTCGCAGCTTATCCCTTCCTTCGAGCTGCGCAGGCTGCACCAGCAGCCGTCACGCAACGCCTATTTCGCGGCGCGGCGCTTCACCTGGGAAACGCTGGATATACTGCCGCCGCCAGGTCCCGATTATACCCGTCTCGAAACGACGGTGCTGCTCTCCATGCAACGCCGCGACCGGGAACGTGCGCGGCGCCTGCCCGACGTCCAGATCGAGTCGACGATCTCCGTGACGGAATTTACCCGCGCATTGCATATCGAGGATCTCGGCGGTTTCGAGCAGACGGAAGGACTTTTCCAGGCGATCCTGACGACCTGCGAGTATGTAGGACTGATCTACAAAAGTCAGTTCAACCGGCTGCGGCCAAACCAGTTCGAGCCCATGCTGCGGCCGTTGCTGGCCGTGCCCGTCCACGAATCCTATCCCAGCAACCACTCGTTCCAGTGCTTTTCGATCGCCTTCGCATTCTCGACGATCCTGCCGGAACATCCGGCCACCGACGAGCTAGCCCGCATCGCCCAGAACGTCGCCGAAAACCGTGAATGGGCTGGCCTCCACTATCCCAGCGACACGCAGGCGGGTCGAGATCTCGCCCGACGCTTCGCTCCCTACCTCCACGACGCATTCGGTCCTCTATTCCAGGCCGTACACGACGAATGGGTCTGAATTCGCCAGCTGCACAACAGGGATCATGAACATGACGGATCAATCACAAATGCCCGAGCCCGCGCCGATCAACTACTATTATCTCTGGCACCTGACTGCGCTTGGTGTGGTCGACGCGGAATACGGATCGGCTCCGCCTGCTCCACCCGCGCTCGATGGGAGCGCCGCACGCGCGCTCCCCGATCCCCTCATCACCGGCACGGTCTGGGATGCCATCGCTTCCGCCGGCCCGTTGCGACCCGCGCGCGTCGCGCTGATCGATGTCGGCGTATCTCCGGACCATCCCAATCTGGCAACCCGGCTTGACCGGGAAGCGTCGATCGATTTGACGACCCATCGTTACGGCGCGCGCGCGCTCGAAATACTCGATACGACTACGTCGTTTGACCGCGAGGAAAGGCATGCCTTCTTTGCCGGGCTCGACATCGCTCCGCTCGGCAATATCGGCCTTTCGAATGACGACCGGGACTATCTCAGTGACCTGGTTGCCGAATACGCCACGTCGGAGGGTGTTCTTCGGCGGCTCTACAATCCGGAATCGCTTTTTGCATCGCATGGTACGTGCTGCGCAGGTCTGATTGTCGGCGAACCCGCCGTTGTGGCGGAAGAAGGCACAGCAAGCGCTCCGCCGGAGGGAGCCTTCTACGGCAATGGTGACGAGTTGCGTACGAGCGGTAATCGCAATGTCATCCCCTATTTCGGCGTTGACCCTTTTTCAAGGATCATCTCTATCAGGACGTCCTTCGAAGACGATGTCAGGCAGTTCATCGCTGCCTTTCTTTATGCCTATCATCAAAAGGCGGACGTGATCGTCTTGCCGCGTGGTCTGCCGGACCCAAAACGCAGCGTCGTTGATCCGAAGAATGAGCTGAAGGCCGACTTGGAACTATGGAAAAACCAGGATGCCGCCAATCTCTTCACGCGCATCGCCTTCGCCGACCAGGGTGGGCCTGAACTGGAGCCGAAGGCTGCGCAGAAAGGCTCCAATCCGGATCGCCCGTGGCATATCCTCAAACAGCTCATCGTCGCCATCAGCCGGCACGTTCCGATCGTCTGCGCCGCGGGAAACAGTGGCGAGAGCCAGTTGATCTATCCGGCAAGTCTTGCCGACGACGACAACGGCATCATCGCCGTCGGGGCCGTTACCGTCGAAGGTTTCCGTTCGGGCTACAGCAATTACGGCGAAGGATTGACGGTTGTCTCCCCCTCCGACGACGGTGAGGTCTTGAACCGGCATCAGTTGCGTCTCGACCGGCTTTCTCCTTTTGCCGCACAACACGACTACGGTGCTTTTCGAATGCAGGAATACTGCTATTCGCACTTCTCGCTGCTGACGACGGACCTGCCGGGGATTTTCGGCTATGATCGCGGCTCCGATCCATGGTCGGCGGTCGTGCCGTTCGGAACCAATCCCGGCATTGGCGGAGGATATTACACCACCTTCGGGGGCACCTCGGGCGCGTCGGCGCAGGTGGGGGGACTATGCGCTCTGATTCAGCGGGCCTACAAGAGCCGCCACAATCCCGGTGACCGCCTCTCGGGTCCTCATGTCAAGTCCATTCTGAAAGCCGCGTCCCGCCTGGACGCCATTGTCGCACCCGGAACGAGGAAACTGACGGCGGATTGCATGAATGCAGAAAGCGAGGACGCTCTCGACGCAGCCTATTTCTTCGGGTCAGGCCTGCCGAATGCGCGGGCGGCGGTACAGGCGGCTCTGGCGATCTGACCGCTGCGCATGCGTTTTCCAATTTAAGCCTCCTCGATCGAGGAGTCTCCTCGATCGAGGAGGCATTTTCTTTGTTTAGGTGGTTTTTACGGATTTTTAACGCGGGACTGGCGGGCGAATGACGCCCTTGGGGAATAGTGCCTCTCTAACGACGACGCGCAACGTTCCGATGCCGGACGAAGCCGTCCCGAACTCCGGCATTTTCGCCAGAGATGCAATCTTGATCCGTCCGAAGACTAACCCACGGAGGCTGCCGATGTCCACGTCCCGTATACAAGAACTAGCAGATGAGGCGCGTCTCCTGCTCAAGCGCAATCCCCTGATGGCAAGTACTGTCTCCCTGCAGCGCGTGGCAACTCGCACCCTTTTGAAGCGACGCTTCCAGTATGGCCGCACGCTTGCGGCGGCTTCGAAGCTCGCCGATTGTTCGGTCGGGATAGCGGCGCTAGCAGGTTATTTCCCCGATCTTGCAGATGGCGGATACACTCGTCTGCTGGAGCTTCCGCCAGCGGTTGCCGGACCGGTCGGTGCCGACCCTTACCGTTCATCCGCGCTTGCAGCCTGGATGGGTGGGCTCGCGCGCAGTCTGGAATGGCAGGCAGCCCGTCCCGATGTGCAAGTCGTCAGCGGTTATCTGCAGCCGGATCTGATCGCATCGGATCTTGAACTCGAACGTCAGCCGGCGTGCCGGCTCTCTTGCGGCATCGGCCTCGTCCGCATCGAAAGCCCGGCGCGAAGCCCTATCATGCAAGCCCTCCTCCGCCAATGCATGCCGGACTATCCCGGGTCCGACCGCCCCATCACGGACGATGCGGAATTGGATCGCATCGCCGACCATCTGGAGAAGGCCTTCGCATTAATCGCGGAATTGGACGAGTGCGGCTATCAGCGTCTGATCGCCGGCCTGCACACGCTTCACGTTGGCGTGCGGCGCGAACCGCAGTGTTCCTTTTCGAGCTCGAACGAATTGCCGGGCAGCGCGCTCATCGCTCTTTCCAGAGAGAGATTGCGCGACGGCGATCATGCCGCCACAGCGGCCCAACTGCTTCACGCGGCGGGAAATATCCTGCTTGGGTTTTATACCACCTCTGCGGCGGCATCCCTGCCTGGGGAGTTCAAATATGTTTCCCCATACAAAAACGACCTACAGACGCTCGAGAGCATCCTGCATACGGCCTACACCATTCCCTGGGAGTGCGCCATGCGCATGGCATGCCTATCCACCGAGGCGGATCCTGAGCGCCGCGCCCGCAAAACGGGATTCATAATCACCTATGCCGCGCGGCAAGTCCCGCTCATCGACATCGCTCGGAAAGGAATCGAACGTCTCGGCGGCGATGTCCTCCTCGACCTCCCAGACATCGCCGCCATTCCTTCCTGGAGTGGCCGGATCCTCGACCTCGTGGGTCAGTTGCTTGCCGAAGAGCCTGTCGCACACCGCCAGGCCCATCTTGCCGAGCGCCAGCGAGTTCTCGATCGCCAAGCCTGGGATATCGGACAGATGCTCCTGCGCGGCGAGGAGCCGATCGATCCTCGGCTGGGCCGGCGAGAGATCGATGCCAGCGGCGATAATGTCAGCCTCTGGTACGACGGAAAATTCCACGTGATCCCGAAGGCAGCCGACCATGCGGTGGGCAAGGATTACGGTCGCTACGCCGCCACGATCCGCGGAATCGCGCCCAGCGAAATGGAGGCGATGTGATGATCAATTATCGGTCTAGGCGATTGACAGCGGCAGTCCGTGCGCCCGTCGACTTCCCGAACTTCTTCGCCCACAGCCTTGGGTGGGGCGGCAGGGGGGCTCTGTTCACCGGCAATCGTACCGATGCTGTCGAGGAACAGTGCCCCGCTGTTACTAGGTCTGCGTTCGGCGGCGCGTTGGAGGGTTCCAATGTGCCGCCTGAGGACGAATATGTCTCCGCCGCGGTCGATCACGACGACGCCCTCCTCACGCCTCTTTGCCATCGGCAACGCGGCTTCGCAAGGTTTCGCGGAATCGACTTCGCCATCATCGGATGCGGCGGCCTGGGCTCGCAGATTGCCATCCAGCTTGCAGCCTGCGGCGCGCGCCATTTCCTCCTCGTGGATCCCGATCGTATCGACGAGAACAACTTGAACCATCTGCCATGGGCAAGCAAAGCTGATCTCGGCTGTCTGAAGACGGACAAGCTGGCGACCTATCTGGCCGCGTGTTTCTCGGCCAATGTCTTCGCGCTGCCGGAATTTGCGGAAGGGGCCGCAGCGCTCCGATTAATCGCAGATTACGCTCGCAATCCGTTCGTCGTTCTTGCCGGCGACGATTCTCATCCGGCCCAAGAGTTCCTGACGGCCTGCCACGCATCGAAAGCCCGCCTGCCGGCCCACCTGCATGTCGGCCGCTCCGGGGCCTATTGCATGGCAGGTCCCTCGGTCGCAGTGCATGAAGACGCACGTCCCGTCTGCCATTGCGCCGCCCAGATCGCAACCGACGACAGCTTTCTCGCCCCACCGGCGGCTGCCGACAACGCATTTATCGCTGGCCTTGCCGTGTCGCAGATCACCGAAGACTGCCTTTCTAAGCACTCCGCATCACGGGGACGCCAATGGAGATTGGACCTCAAAAGCAATCAGGCAGAGTTCCGTTGTCTTTCCAAAAACCTTGAATGTGCGCGCCTGTTTCGCCGCTACGAGAGGCACTGATATGGATCATATCGAAATCGCTGATGCCATCCATCCGGCTGCGACAAATTCGGAGCCGCGGTCGCTCGCGCTGTGCTCAGTCATCGGCTATGTCGGGGCAGCTGGCGGAAAGAACGATGAGCTGACCATATCCGAAGCGCTTCGTGATCCACTGATCGCAATGGTGATGCGCGCCGATGGCGTGACCTCCGAAGAATTCAAGCGAGTTCTTCGGACGGCAGCCCGTGAGATGGAAACTAAACTGGCCAACCCTATCAGAGGAGATGGAAAGGAAGAGGCAATGAGGACGCCCCCACCTTCCCACCAATGGGAGGACACGCGACGTTTTTGTCGAAACGACGCGGAAGATGGTTGACGAGCATGTGTAGTCGATCCCGGTTCAAACCATAGCACGGGATTCACATTGGCTGTCCGGCGGAGTTCAGGGGCAATGAAATTCGATATGTTGAGAAGGTTCCCAACGATAATTCTTGCTTTCGCGGAAGGCAAGGATCGCAAGGTGGTCCGTACCGCACACGAGGCTGCCCAACTGTTGCTGAAGGAATGGCCCACCGACGATGGTGAGGAGTTCTTGACGGCAGTGAGAACCTGTTTGGAGGTCCTTACCGGAAAAACCGAGCCCGAGAACTTGCACGAGGCGATCGTCCGCGCCGCATATGAAGCCGGTATCGCGGCGATCACGACTGATCACCACCTGGGTATCCTTAGGATCTATCCAGTCAGCGAGGTCCGCCGCGCATGCGCTCATCGCAATCCCGCGCCCATCGAACCGCTTCGGCTACCGCCATCAGTGCGCCGGCGTCGGCAGCGAAAATGGTCGGGGCGAACCAAAAAGGTATTGATCGGAAATACGGGGGCTTCGAGTGAAGGCGAAACTGCCCCGCCTGCTGGGCAAGTTGGGTTTCAAATTCCGCTGGCGTCGATCCAGCCAGATGAGAAGGCGGGGGAAAGATGCAACTTTCGCTCGCCTTGAGTGGCCCCGAACTACGGCCCATGTTTTCGATTGAGCTGCGTAAAGCTCCATTGTGGAACAGAAATCAGGCCGGCGCGGCGATTGTGCCCGGGATGTCCTGCGGCCACCGCCGCAGTGCCTCCCGCCCCGCGTCTGTCAAGCCGTAGACGCCTCGATCAAGCCGCTCAAACCAGCCATAGACATTCGAAAGCAAGATCTTTCCAGCATCCGGTGCGCTGGATCTGATGTCGCGCACGCGCAGCGGTCCTGACGCCAGCGCTGCCGCACAGCCGAGCGCCTGCTGGCGGTACGCGGTCATGACCGGTGCGCGCGTACTCCCGCCTACTGACGGATCGCCGCGTCGTCTCTGGTGTTCACGCACGAGCCTTGAACGCCGTTTCGGATTGGTTCGCGGCATCGGCGATACGGAGCCGACGATAACGCTGACGTCGCCGGCATCGGAAATGCCGAGCATGCCGATCCCGAGCCTGCGGCAAAGATCGCGGTAGCGTTTGTCGGCCTCTCGACCCTTTCCCTTAGCCGAGACTCGCGCCGCGATCCAGACCTCGTCCGCGGCAGCTGCGCGATCGACTGCCTGCAGTATGAGCTCCAGATTGAAGCTCAGTTTTAACTCGCAAATCACGATTACAGGCGGCTCGTCATCGCTCAAGCCGACGAGATCGCACCCGCCAACTTCGCCCTTGACGACGTAACCTGCCTTTTCCAGAAAGCCTTTGACAGGCAGATAAAGCGAAGTTTCCATATGCCTGCAGGTTGAAGCGGAGAATCGTTTCATAAATTACGTCGGTCCGCCCGCAAGGGACACCGTATCCATCGCCGCCGCCGACGCAATCAAATGGCGTGGGCGTGGAGTGCGCCACCACCGGCCAACGCATCCCTGCAACCATCGGCCAGAGACTTCGCCGCGGCATTGGAACATGTTCTTGAACGAATGCGAGCCGCCCCGCTATTGCGGGCATGACCGTCAAGCACGACTACTCGGCTTCCGGTATCGTTCACCAGATGAAATCTGCAACGAGCAGCCTTTGGGAAGCAGCTTTTCTCGCCTTCAGCCGGCATGCCGATCGCATGGCGCTTGTCTGTCATGGACTGATCGCCTCTATGCCGTCGATCGCCTCTGCGAAGTCACCGGCCGGGCGCAACCGGAAGGTCTCTTCTCGTAAATCGGCCGCAGCGATGCGATCACATCTGAAGCTGCGAACCGCCTGCCGCGACAGATCCCAGGCGATGACATACCAGACAGGATAATTGAGGAGCAGAAGCTGCGGCTCGATGATCCGGTCGGAGAGACGCCTCGTCGCATCCTCGTAAACAATTCTGAGGACCCGCAGTTCGAGGAATGCCGTGAGTAGATCGCCGCGATCCAGCGCGGGGGCGGCAAAGCCCTGGAGCACCATCGCCGACGCGGGACGCCCGACCAGAATACGTTTCCTTAGACCCGATATCCTGTCCTTGAGGGACGGCGAGAACGATGCGCTCAGCTTCCGTCGAATGGAATCCAGATTGGCGATCAGCCAAGGCGACTGCAGCTGCTCGGCGATCGCTAGGCTGGCAAGGAGGTCGACAGCCTCCCTGTAGGTGAGCGAAAGCCGACCGACGCCCCAATGGCGATCCAGGCGGACGCCTCCTCCACGGCCACGCTCAGTCTCAACCGGAAGGCCCCTCTCCCGCAGGATGGACAGGTCGCGTGCCAGCGTCCTGACGCTGACGCGAAATTCCACGGCCAGGTTGGCGAGAGTCATCGCCTCATCCGCTTTCAGGCGGCTCGCAAGGAGATCGAGTCGTTCCAGACGATCAGAGGTGCAGGCGCGGTTCATCGATCTAATATGACATATAATGGCATATATTCTACTAAGTCGGTTCCAGAGCAACATTGGAGACGCCTTATGTCCAAACCCATCGTCGAAATTGCCGCCATCCGCCTCAAGCTAGGGGTCACTGAGGCGGGTCTCATCGCTGCCTCGGATGCAGCCCAGAATCTCCTCCGGGGCACGGACGGTTTCATGCGCCGTGAACTTCTCAAACAGGCAGATGCAGAGCATGCGAACCTCGTGCGTTGGCGCAGCCAGGCCGACGCAGACGCAATCATGGCCGCCGCCGTCATTTCGCCGGAATGTGCAGCCTGTTTCGCGCTCATGGACATGGACGGCGCCGACCCCACCCGGGGCCTTCGGCATTTCACCACGCTCGCAACGTACGGCGAGCACTGAAATGGAACCTCTGAAGAATCTCTTTTCATCCGATCTCGTCGGCTGGATCGCCTTCCATCTGAAACATCACCTCGAAGGGTTCGACGAAGCCGCATTCCAGCGGGCGGTTCTCCAGGCGCTGCCGGCGCTGGAATTGAAGGAACGTTCCCAGCTGATTGCGGACCATTTGGTCCGCGTGCTTCCGATCGATCGCACCGCGCGGCATGCTATTCTGCTTGCCATGCTGCATCCGGACGAATTCGACCACGTCGACAAGGAATCGGACAGGCTGGGGCTCTGCGGTTGGGCTGTCCTTCCCCTCACGCTTGTCGTCGGTCAGCATGGGACCGGCGACTTCACCGGAAGCCTCGAAACCCTTCGTCAGATGACCAAGCGGTTCACGTCCGAGTTCGCCATCAGGTATTTTCTGATCGAGGACCAGGCAGCCGCTCTCGAAATCATGTCACGGTGGATTTTCGACTCGAACAGGCACGTGCGGAGACTCGTGTCAGAAGGCACGCGGCCTCGTCTGCCTTGGGCAATGCGGCTGTCTTCGCTGATGAACGATCCGTCCCCCGTTCTGCCGATCCTTCAGGCGTTACGCGACGATCCGGAGCCCTATGTGCGTCGTTCGGTCGCCAACCACCTCAACGACATTTCGAAGGACCACCCGGGTCTCCTCGCTGAGATCGCGGAGCGTTGGATGGTCGACGCCAGTCCGCAGAGGCGATCGCTCCTGCGGCATGCCAGCCGCTCACTGATCAAGAGCGGCGATGCCCGGATCCTGGCAGCCTTCGGACGCTATCCGGCGAGACTGCTATGTGGCGCGCTCGAACTCTCCAGCCGGGCCATCACCATGCCGGACACGCTTCGATTCGCCGTGGAAATCACGTCGACCGCCGACCATACCCAGGAACTCACCGTGGACTATGTGGTGCATTTCCGAAAGGCCAATGGTTCCCTTGCACCGAAGGTGTTCAAAGGCTCGGCATTCTCGTTAGGGCCCGGCGAAATCCGCCGGTTCCGACGGGCACATCGTTTCGCTGAGATCACCACCCGAAAATACTACGACGGCGTCCATCGGATCGGGCTGAGAATCAACGGTGCGGACACGGAGGTCGCGGAGTTCGAACTCGTGTCATGACGGGCCGAAGCGCATTCGTGTTGCATTCGATCGGAAAACCACCCGGTCTTGCTGACGTGTTTATGCGGCGATCGAAATATCGTCGCTTTGGAAAAAACCTGCCGAGCTAGTTGGAAATGAGGCGAGACGCCGGGGCAAAGCGACCCGGCTCATCGGGCTTGGTGCCGGTTCCAATCCTGCGAGCATTATTCAACAGAGGCTGCCAAGGACCCAATTTTGTCAGCGCAGCCATGCGATTTGCATCACGCATCAAAATCGGATTCATGGTACTGGTGGCGCGGGATTTTCGATGACGTCATATTGCGGAGCATTTCATGACCACCCTGCAACAGGTGGCTTTTCGCGCGGGGTGTTCGCTTGCAACCGCCAGTCGGGTCTTAAACCGCAATGGACCCGTCAGCGACGGAATGGTGCGCAAGGTGCGCCGGGCAGCAGCCGAACTCGGTTATCGGCCGGCGGGACCTACCGCTGGGAAGCTTGGGCAACGCCCGGTTGTCGGCGTCCTCATACCGAGCATAACCAATCCGGTTTTTGCCTCATCGCTTTCCAGCATTCAAAATCGCATGCTGGTCGCCGGTCACGGGGTTGTAATCGCCCAGTCCAATTATGATCCTGGGCGCGAGGCCGACGCCGTTGCGTCACTCTTGAACGACCGTCCAACTGGCCTGATCCTTACCGTCTGCGATCCGCTGACAAGTGCCGCCCTTCTGCCGTCCCTGCCGCCGACGGTTCTCCTCAACAACATGCCGACGCAGCGATTTCCCGCTGCGGTCACGGCCGACAACCGCCGCGCCGGACGCGAACTTACCGAGTTTCTGATCGCTATGGGACACCGACAGATCCTCTTCGTTTCGGGAAATTTCGTCGCCTCCGACAGAGCTAGATTCCGTTATGCCGGTCATGTCGACGCCATGCATGAAAGGGGCCTTACGCCGCTGGATGCGGTCGAGATCCCGTTTGTCAGCGGTTATGAGGAGCTCGATCTGCGCGAGGCAATGGCCACGTTTTCGCCGACAGCGATCATCGCCTCCAATGATCTTCTTGCCTTCGGCGCTATCGGCGCGCTCAGGCGCGAGGGCTTCTCGGTGCCCCGGGACGTTTCCGTCGCCGGCTTCGACGGTATCGCAATCGGCCGGCTGATGGACCCGCCCCTGACGACGATCGAGATGCCCGATGCCAGCATGGGAGCGACGGCGGCCTCCCTGCTCCTCGATATCGCCGAGAACGCCGCCCCTGCCCGCCATCTCGATGTTGCCTATACGCTGCGCAAAGGTGGAACGGTACGCGATCTCACTCAAGATCCGTCATAGTAAAAGCCGCCGCATGTGCGATGCGACGGCTTCGTGCTGAGGCGAACGGCTCAGCTGCGCGGCAGCATGCCCTGAACGTCGTCGGCTGCGTCGTCGAGCGCTTCCTTCGGCTCGGCAGAGCCATCGACGATGCGCGAAAGGTTGTCGACGATCGTCTGCGTGACCTTCACGCCTTTGCTGCCTGGGAAGGCATACCAAGGCACCATCACCGGCATCTGGCTCAAGCCCGCCTGGAAGAGCGGGTTCTGCTTATAGAAATCGCCGAGATATTCGACCGACTTGGCGGCAAGTTCGTTGTTCGGAACATAACCCGTCCCTGGAACGACGACAGAAGCGCCATAGGGGCCGGCGGCGAACTTGGCGAACTTCCATGCGGCGTCCTGCTTTGCTTCATCCTGCGTCAGGATGACCACGGCGTTGCCGCCCGTCGGCAGGCGCCCGTTGACCGGATCGATCAGCGGGATCTTAGCCGTGCGCAGATCGAACTTGTTGCCGACATTCTTGATCGTGTTGCGCAACGCGCCGGTCGTCTGGAATTCAAATCCGACCTTGCCGGCGGCAAAGGCCTGTTCACCGGCAGCTTTGGTGAAGACCGGCATGCCGCCTTCAGTGACCATGCGGTGCAGGGTCTCGACGGCCTTCTGACCTTCCGGGCCACTGAACGCAACCTTGCTCTCATCCTCGTTCAGCATCTGGCCGCCGGCGCCAAAAAGCAGAGCCGAAAACATCCAGTCGTCGCCCTGCCAGCGGAAATCGATGCCGTCAACGCCGTTGCCGAGCGCCTTGATCTTGCCGCCAAGCGCAATGACTTCGTCCCAGGTCTTCGGCGGATTGTCCGGATCGCCGCCGGCTGCCTTCACGAGATCGGCATTGTAGTACATGATCGGATTGGAGGTCGCAAAGGCGAGACCGACCTGCTTGCCGTTGACTTGCGCAAGCTTCAGGATCGTGTCGGAGAAACCCTGCTCGGCCATGTTCCCGTCCTTTTGGACGAGCGGGCTCAGATCAAGACCGACGTTACGCTCGCTTAGCATGCGCAGGCGATTGAGGCCGACGAATGTGACGTCGGGCAATTCGCTGGTGCCGACCTGACGAAGGACCGTTTGGATACCTTCTTCGTAAGTTGCAGACGGGCTTGCGAACTGGATCTTTATATCCGGATTTTCTTCCATGAACTTCTTCGAGATCGTGTCCATCACGTCCTTGAAGAAGCCGGGCATGGGGTAGTGAACCGTCAGCGCTGTTTCGGCACGAGCCGGAAGCGAAATTGCCATGGATACAGCCGCTGCGGCGAGAAGCTTGGTGATATGTTTCATCGCTCGTTCTCCTTTGTTAGAACCGGTCAGCCTTTAAGACCGGTCATGGTGATGCCCTCGACGAAACGCTTCTGCGCCAGCAGAAAGACGGCTACGAGGGGAAGGGTAATGGTCAGTGTTGCCGCCATCAGCGCGCCGTAGTCGTCGCCGGCTTCGGCGGCGCGGAAATACATCAGACCGAGCGGCGGCGTCGCAAAATCCTGCCTGCTGATGACGACCAGCGGCCAATAAAGATCGTTCCAGTGGGCGACGACCGAAAAGATCGCAAACGCGGTCACTGCAGGCCAGGCGTTGGGAACAATCACTCGGGCGACGATACCGAGTTCCGACATGCCGTCGAGCCGGGCGGCATGGATGAGATCATCCGGCATGGCGCGAAAGAACTGCAAAAACATGAAGATCGCGAAAACCGAAATCGTAAAGGGGGCGACAAGGACGGCATAGCTGTTGAGCAGCGAAGTGCGGTCGAAGGCCACATAGAGCGGCAAGGCGGTTGCGTGAATCGGCACCAGAAGGCCGAGCATGACCAAGACCATCATCATTCGTGCGGCGCGGAAGCGGAGCTTCGCCATAGCATAGGCGCAGGGGATCGCGACCAGCACCTGGAAGAAGAAGATCAGCCCGCAGACGACGACCCCGTTCCACAGCAGCCTTCCCATCGGCACGCGGCTCAGCGCCTTGGTGAAGTTCTGCACATAGTTGAAGTGCTCGGGGACCAGCGACAGAGATGAGGTGAAAATATCGCTCTGCGCCTTGCCGGCGGTGGAGATCATGAAGACGTAGGGTGCCAAAAACACAATGGCGCCAAGACAAAGCAGTGCTAGACGGATAAGTCTGCCGAAAGGAAAGGCGCTCGTCGTCATGTGTAATGGACCCGGCGGTCAAGAAGGCGATACTGCAGGAACATCAGCACGACGAGGATTGCGAGAAAGACGACCGTCATCGCCGAGGCATAGCCGACGCGCAGGTAGACGAAGCCTTCCTGGTAGATGGTGAAGAGCAGCACCTCCGAGGCTTTGTTCGGACCACCTTCGGTCAGCGTCTTGACCGTCTCGAAAACCTTAACGGCGTTGGTGATGCTGATGGTGATGACAAAGAGCGTCGTCGGGCCGAGCATCGGCCAGGTGACCAGAAAGAAACGGTCGACTGCGGATCTGGCGCCGTCCACCTCGGCTGCGGCATAGAGCTCACGCGGGATCGCCGTCAGGCCAGCCAGGAAGAGCACCATATTGAAGCCCACCGATTGCCAGACGCCGATGATCGATAGGCTGTAGAGCACCGTTCCGGAGCTGCCGAGCCAGTTCGGGCCGGAAAGGCCGACAAGCGAAAGCAGCCCGTTGAGCGGGCCGATCGTCGGATGGAACATATACTGCCAGACGGTCGCCATGGCGACGATCAGCGAGGCGACAGGCAGGAAATATGCGGTGCGAAAGAAACTGCGCGCCGCAGTCTCGCTTTCGATCAGCATCGCAATGGCGAGCCCAAGGCAGATCGAGACCGGCGCGACGATTGCCGTGTAGACCGCCGTGTTCCACAGCGACCTGCGAAAGGTGCGATCGGTGATCAGGTCAGCGTAGTTTTCCAAACCGACGAAACGGAACGTTCCATAGCCGAGTTCGAAGTCGGTGAAGCCGAGTATGATGACGGCAACGACCGGAAGAAGCACGAAGAGGAAAAGCAACACGATCGCAGGCAGCGCCAGCATCCAGGCAATGCGGGCTTCGCTCAGGCGATGCGCTGCGGCCGGATCTCCCGGCATGGCCATGGATGTGACACTAGCCATGCGCCTTCTCCCGTGCAGCATCCGCTACAGCAACGACACTGCGCAGGCGCGAGCCGTCTTCGGCGAAGACCATGGCGCGATCGCATGAGAGCTGAAGTCCGACAGGGGCGCCGACTGAAAGACCGGCGGCCCGCGCCGGCGAAAGCTTGACGATCATTGTCTCGCCGATCGCGTCCAGCCGGCAGTAGATAATGACCTCTGATCCCAGGAATTCGATCCGCTCGATGCACGCGGGAAGCCCGTCATGCCTGCTCTCGACAAGGTGAACGAATTCTGGGCGAATGGCGATGGTGACCGAAGCTTTCGACTGCGCCATGGTCTTAAGCGCCAGGCGAATTCCGCCAAAGGCGACGATACCGCCTTCCGCAACCGCCGGCAGCAGGTTGATGCGCGGCTGGCCTATGAAGCAGGCAACCTCGATATGCGCTGGGTCATCGTAGATTACTTGCGGACTCGCGAGCTGCAGAAGATTGCCGCCGATCATCACGGCGAGGCGGTCCGCCATCGAGAGAGCCTCCGCCTGGTCGTGCGTGACATAGACGGTGGGTACGCCGGCGCGGCGATGCAGCTCGACGATTTCGCCGCGCGCATGGACGCGCAGATTTGCGTCAAGATTGGAAAGCGGCTCGTCCATCAAGAAAACGCTTGGTTGGCGGACCATGGCGCGGGCAAGGGCCACGCGCTGCCGCTGGCCCCCGGACATCTGCCCAGGCTTGCGGTCCAGCAAATGGTCGATCTTCAACGATTTCGCCATCTCCCTGACGTCACGCTCAATGCTTGCACGGATCGTGCGCTGGCCGGGCGTCAGCGGCCCCATGAATGGCAGACGCTGGGTTCTTGAGAGCCGGCGCATGGCAAGCGGGACGGCGATGTTTTGCGATGCCGTCAGGTGCGGGTAGAGCGCGTAGGATTGAAAGACCATCGCGATATTGCGGTCGGCCGCTGCCATCGCCGACACGTCGCGCCCGCCGATCGCAATTTCGCCCTCGTCTGCATGCTCGAGACCGGCAAGGATACGCAAAAGGGTGCTCTTGCCGCAGCCTGAAGGACCGACAAGCGCGATGAACTCGCCGGACTGCGCATCGAGGCTCACGCCCTTGAGGATTTTGCTGCCGCCGAAGGACTTCGTGATGCCGCGGAGCGAAAGCGCACTCATTCGGCCAGCTCCTGCGCCTTTGCCGCATGCGGATAGACCTCGTGCACGACGTCGTCGAGCACATGCGCGGTCATGCCGGGAACCGCGACGGTGCGGCTTTCGGCATCGTCGCCGAATTCGTGGACAACGGCGCCGATCAGGCGCTTGCCCGGCATTTCGCGCTCCATCTTGTCGATGATGAAGGCGGCCGACGGTCCCCATGTCAGCGCTGTCTGTTTAAAGCGTCCCTGCCAGGCCCAGTGCAGATGGCCGCTGGCAAAGAGCGCGACGTCATGTGCGGCGATCAGGTCGTAAAGCCGGCGGCGCTGGGACGGCCTTACGCTCCAGTAACCGGTATCGCCTTCATGCGGCTCGTCGACGAAAAGCGGCTTGTGCGCAAAAAGCGCAACGCGACGGCCGCCCCGGTCTTCCAAAGCATTGCGGAGCCATTCGAATTGCGCTTCCTCCTCGTCATCCTCATGGCCGAGCAGCAGCGAATTGAGGCCGACGAAGCGCCAGGAACCTGCGTCTTCCAGCCATCGATCCTCACCGGCCAGCCGCCGCCAGCGCTGAAGCCGCTCAGTATTGACCGGCTGACGCGAGCCTGGGAGATCGCCGACATCGTGGTTACCCGGAACGATGAGCATCGGGATGGAAGCCTGACGCATGAGGTCCATCGAAAAGATGATGTCCTCGTCCAGATCCGCGCCGTCGACGCTAAGATCGCCGGTATGGATGATCAGATCGGCACCGGTTTCCTCGATCCATGTCAAAAGCGGCGCCCAATTACCGTTGAAATGCGGCTTGTTCGGGCTGAAATGCGTATCGGTGATCTGAATGATTTTCATGGGGCGCGCCTTCGGGTGAGGGAAGCGTCAAACGTTCCTTTTGAACGAGCGGCGCTTCTTGGCGACCTCTCTAAAAGGCTCCCATGTCAAATAGGCAGCGGCTGTTTTCAGCTGTTTTTCAGTTTTGTCATCAATCCGTCATGAAGCATCGTGTCTTCTAAGGCTCAGAAAGAGAGACCCCACGCTGTTCTGATCTATCCCGCATCGACCTATTGCAATGTGGCCTGCGACCGCTTCGTCCTAACGGTGACGATAAAGGCCGCCGTAAACAGGATGGAGAGCATCAAAACGATGGTCGGAGCCGGTGCGCTATCGATGAAAAAAGATAGATAGATTCCCGCACTCGAGGCGATTAAGGCAATGACCACCGACAGGATGAGCATCCTGCTGAAGCGGCGCGTCAGCAGGAAGGCAATAGCGCCCGGTGCAATGAGCATCGCGATGGCGAGGATAATTCCGACCGCCTTCAATGCACCGACAACGGTCAGCGAAATCAGGCAGAGCAAGCCGTAGTGCAACAGGTTGACCCGAAGGCCGACGGCCCTTGCCTGGGCCGGATCGAATGCATGCAGAAGGAAATCCTTCCACTTGATACCGATGATGCCCGCGGTCAATGCCGCAATGACGGCCGCCTCGGCAATGTCGCGCCAGCCAACGCCCAGCATGTCCCCAAACAATATGTGATCGAGATGCACCTCGGACTGGATTTTGACGTAGAGCACCAGGCCGAAGCCGAACATGCCGGAAAACACGATACCCATCACCGTATCCTGCTTGATGCGGCTGTTGTCTTTCAAAAAGCCAGTGGCAACCGCACAGAACATGCCGGTGACGAAGGCGCCGACTGCAAAAGGGATGCCGATGATATACGCGATGACCACGCCAGGAAAAACAGCATGGGAGATGGCATCACCCAGCAATGACCAGCCCTTGACCACGAGAAAGCAGGAAAGTAGCGCGGTCGGCACGGCCACAAGCATCGAGATGACCAGCGCGTTGACCATAAAGCCGAACTGGAAAGGCGAAACCAAAGTCTCAAGGATATTCATTGACGGGCCTCGTGAACTTCGGCCGCCCTGCGACGCGCCGCCAGCATTCCGTGTTTAGGGGCAAGGAAGAAGGCGGCAAGGAAGAGGAGGGTCTGCAGCACGACGATGATGCCGCCAGTTGCGCCGTCCAGGAAATAACTCGCATACGCACCGACGAAACTGGTCGCCGCGCCAATGACGACGGCGATCGCGAGCAGCCGGGGGAAGCGGTCGGTCAGCAGATAGGCAGTAGCGCCCGGGGTCACCACCATACAGATGACGAGGAAAGCACCGACCGTCTGGAGGGCGGCGACCGTCGATGCCGAAAGCAGCGTGAAGAACATGATCTTGAGCGCAGTGGGATTGAGGCCGATCGACCGTGCATAGGTCTCGTCGAAGAAGGTGACCATGAGATCCTTCCATTTGACGAGAAGGACGGCGAGCGAGACAAAACCGATGACGGCGAGCTGGAGAGTGTCCTCCGGCGTGATGGCGAGAATGTTGCCGAGCACGATGGTCTGGACGTTCACCGAGGTCGGCGACAGGGACACCATGAAGAGGCCGAGCCCGAAAAAGGAAGAGAAGATCAGGCCGATAATGGCGTCCTCTTTCAGCCTCGTGCGCTGGTTGAGGAAGAGCATCGCGGCGGCGGCAAGGCCGCCGGAGAAGAATGCGCCGACCGAAAAGGGCAGGCCCAGCATATAGGCGCCGGCTACCCCGGGGACGATGGAATGGGAAAGCGCATCGCCGATCAGTGACCAGCCCTTGAGCATCAGGTAGCAGGACAAAAACGCGCAGACACCGCCGACCAGAGCCGACACCCACATGGCGTTGAGCATGTATTCATAGGTGAAAGGCTCAATGAGGAAGGCCATCAGCGCGAGCCTCCATTACCCCGTGGCTCGTGCGCGACGAACCGGCCGTCTTGCAGCACGAGCGGGCGTTCGTCGTCGGTCATCACATCGATCGGATGTGACTGGCCATCCTTAGCCTCGGTCAGCAAGAAGTGGCGCAGCACGCCGCCAAAGGCCTTTTCAAGATTTGCCTGCGTGAAAGTCTCGGCAGTCGTGCCATGGGCGAGCACTGTGCCTTTGACGAGCACGGTGCGGTCGCAGAATTCAGGCACCGAGCCGAGATTGTGTGTGGAAACGAGCATGACCCGGCCCTCGTCGCGCAACTCGCGAAGCAATGCGATGATCTGGTCCTCGGTCTTGACGTCGACGCCGGTGAAGGGCTCGTCGAGCAGGATGACACGGCCGTCCTGGGCGAGCGCACGGGCCAGGAAAACGCGCTTCTTCTGCCCGCCCGACAGCTCGCCGATCTGGCGCGTGCGGAAGTCGCTCATGTTGACGCGTGCGAGTGCCGATGACACCGCAGCGTGATCGGCCGCCTTCGGAATGCGCATCATGCCCATGTGGCCGTAGCGACCCATCATGACAACGTCCTCGACCAAGACTGGAAAATCCCAATCGACCTCCTCGCTTTGCGGCACGTAGGCGACGAGGTTCTTGCGCAGCGCCTCACCGACTGACATTCCGAGCACTCTAATGTCGCCCTTGGCCAGACGCACGAATCCCATGATCGACTTGAACAACGTCGACTTGCCGGAGCCGTTGACCCCGACCAGCGCGGTGATCGTGCCCATCGGGATCTGGAAACTCGCATCCCAAAGCCCAGTATGGCCGTTGCGGTAGGTGACGGTGGCGCTTTTCACCGCAATGCCCGATCCCGCATCGAAAGACGCGGGACGGGCGAGATTGCTGAGCGGCTCATTCATTGCGACAGGCCCTCGACAAGGCCCTTTTCGACAGTATCGGAGGTTACGCGAAGCAGATCGATATAGGTTGGCACAGGCCCGTCCTCCTCGCTGAGGGAATCCACATAGAGCACGCCGCCGTAATGAACGCCGGTCTCGCGCGCCACCTGCCTGGCCGGCTTGTCGGACACCGTGCTCTCGCTGAAAACCGCAACGATCTTGTTGGCATCGATGGCATCGATCACCTTGCGGACCTGTTGCGGTGTTCCCTGCTGATCGGCATTGATCGGCCAGAGATAGAGTTCCTTCAGGGCAAAGTCACGGGCGAGATAGGAAAAGGCGCCCTCGCTCGATACCAGCCAGCGCTTGTCCTCGGGAATCTGCGCAAGCTTTTCTCGGATCGGCGTAATGGTCGCCTCGATCTTCTCTTTGTAGGCGGCAGCGTTTGCCTCGTAGACTGCGGCGTTCTTTGGATCGTACTTGACGAAGGCGTTGCGGATGTTGTCGACATAGATCAGGGCATTGTTCGGCGACATCCAGGCATGCGGGTTGGGCTTGCCGGTATACGGACCTTCGGAAATGCTCATCGGTTGAACGCCTTCAGAGACGACGACACCCGGAACGTCACGGAGATTGACGAAAAACCTTTCGAACCAGCGCTCGAGATTAAGGCCGTTCCAGAGGATAAGTTGAGCGCCCTGCGCCCTTTGTATGTCACCGGGTGTCGGCGAATAATTGTGGATCTCCGCACCCGGTTTCGTGATCGATTCCACGATGGCGGCATCGCCCGCCACGTTTTTGGCCATGTCGGCGATGACCGTAAATGTCGTCACCGCCTTGAACTTCTCCTGAGCCGCTGCCGGCATCGCTGCAACCGACACGATTGCTGCCGCGATCAATCCGGCCAACAAGTGTCCTACCCGTTTCAACATGCCCATGCTCCTTGCTGCGAATGATTTGCATATGCAGTCTTATGGAAAGCTGTCCATTTTTGCAAGTGCGACTTATTCGCAATTATGAAAGCTTCGTGAAATTTAATCTGCGAGCCTGAAGGGGGCGGCGGTATCTACCACGGCGCTGCCGCCCGATTATCCGGAAAAATTTCGAACCCTGGCCTGTCGGATTGCGCAAGGGACCTTCGTCTTATCATCAGCATTGGCGAAACGCACGCGATAGAGAGGAAAGACCCATGTTCCGCGCAGCCCTGATTTCAGCAGCCCTGTTTGTCACCAGCTCCCTCCTTGCCGAGGCCCAACCGGCGGGCAACCGCGTTAAGGTCAACGGCATGCAGATCTATTACGAAGTGTCCGGCGTTGGCGATCCGCTGGTGGTACTGCACGGCGCCTATATGAACATCCCTTCCATGGGAGCAATTATCCCGAAGCTTGCCGAAACCCACAAGGTCTACGCCCTCGAACTTCAGGGGCACGGCCGCACCACCGACATCGACCGGCCGATCACCTATCCCAACCTGGCCGACGACGTGGCAGCCTTTATGGACGCCGTCGGCCTCAAGAAGGCCGATATATTCGGCTACTCCATGGGTGCGGCCGCCGGGCTGCAAGTTGCCATCCGCCATCCGAAAAAGGTGAACAAGCTGATCGCCGCCTCCGTCGCCTATGATGCTGAGGGCTGGCAGCCGGAGTTCACGGCCTTCATCCCGCAAATGACGGTGGAAATGTTTGTCGGCATGCCGTTTGCCGCGGACTATCGCAAGCTTGCCGCCAATCCCGACGGTTTTCCTGCCCTGGTCAAGAAGCTGATCGCGCTCGAACACGAGCCGATGGCATGGGAAGCTGACGTCAAGGCGGTGAAGACGCCGGTGCTGATCGTCACTGGCGACGCCGACGTTGCAACCCTCGAACATTCCGTTGCCATGTTCCGGCTGCTCGGCGGCGGCACTATGGGCGACATGGGCAAGCCGCTGCCGGCCTCGCGCCTCGCCGTCATGCCGGCGACGTCACACACGGCTGTCATCAACCAGTCGGAGCTGCTGCACGCCTTCATCGAGCCCTTCTTGAAGGGCGAGACGCCGAAGGGCATGTTCGACTAGGGTAGGCATCGATGCCAGTCGCAAGCTCCCCTCGAAGCAATTAGCAGCCAATCGTGAACGTGCATGTCAGCTGATGCGAAGGCCCACCATGGCAAGCCTTCGCATCCAGCCCACCGGCCGCAAGATTTTTTCGCGGTTAGTGAAACGAGGCTGAGTGAACCGCATCACAAGCCGCTGTGCCATCCGGCATGGAAAATCGACCTTATCACCGTAAAGCAAAAGGGCTGGATCAGGAGGCTTGCGCGCTGTAGGCCAGATCATCATCGGGCGTGGTCACCCCCAAGGGTCGGCGCGCAAATTCCGAGGCTGGAACGGGTCGTCCCACGTGGAATCCCTGAACATCGTCAATTCGGCATTCCCGCATCAGCTCGAGCTGTTCTTCCGTTTCGACGCCTTCGATAAGAATGCGATGCCCACGATTGCGGATGAGCCGGATTATATCGCGCAGCATGGCTCTTCCACGCGCAGTATCGCTGTCGTGAAGGAAGGATCGATCAATCTTGACGGTGTCGAAGTCGATCAGGCGAAGCCAGGAGAGACCCGCAAAGCCGGTCCCAAAGTCGTCCAGCCAAATCTTGATGCCAAGCGCTTTCAGGTCGCTAATGCAACGGATAACATCCGAATGCATTTCCAGCTCAAGCCCCTCGGTTATCTCGAACGCGATCCTTGCCCCCATCACGCCGGTCTCGGAAAGGACGGCGGCGACGCAGGAGGCAAAACCAGGTGCTCTCAACTGGATCGGCGAAACATTCACGCTCACGAGCTCGATATGATTTGCAGCCAGCAGTTCCCTGCAAACGGTGCGTAGCGCCCAATAGCCAAGTTCCATTATCGCACCGGATCGCTCCGCTACCGGAATGAAGAGGCTTGGCGGCGCTGCAGTGCCGTCAGGCATGCTCAGTCGCATGAGAGCCTCAACCGCATGCACGTTGCCACTTTCGACCTCTTGAATCGGCTGATAGACAAGGGAGACGAGCTTCTGAGCTACGGCAACCTTCAAAAGCGCAGCTATGTGCGCCGTTTCGTCACCGCTTTGAGGATCGTTCGGATCGAAAAGTTCTGCGCAATTGCGGCCGTTTGCTTTCGCCGAGTAAAGCGCGCGATCCGCTTCGTTGATGATCTTCTCAAGTTTCGAACCAGATTCTGGTCTTGTCACTGCCGCGCCAACGCTGACCGTCACCACCGGCACCCCGTCAAGACGCTGCCCGTGCGCAATTTTAAGGTCTTCGACGGTGCGACGGAGTTTTTCAGCCAGATCCGCAGCCTCCACGTCGTTCCGCAGGGCCGCGATGACGATGAATTCCTCGCCGCCGTAACGTCCAATCGTTGCCCCTATGGGCGCCACGGCGTCGTCAAGAGCCGTCGCCACGGCGATGAGGCATCTGTCCCCCTCCTGATGACCATAGAAGTCATTATACTTTTTGAAGAAATCGACATCGATCAGAAACGTGGCAAATTCGATCCCCTGCGTTTGCCATTTTTCCCAAAAGTCACGCAACTGCTGGTCGACGGCCCTTCGATTTTCCAGTCCGGTCAATGGGTCGGTATTCGACAGCCTGAGAAGTGCTTTTCCCCGCTCCGAGGCTTCCTGGTGCTGGAGATCCGCCTCATGCGCGTTAAGGAAGACGTTGAAGCGTTCCTTGTTAAGCTTCCAATTCACATAGGAGGTGAATGTGAAGCACGACAAGTAGAACGTCACGAAAGCGAGATCGTAGGAAGGTCCGGGACTGAAGACTGCAAGCGACGCAAGGAAAATCGCCAGCACCAGGCTGGATGCGATGACCGATAATGCAAAGCGAAAGCTGAAGAAGAGGTTCGCGCCCATCATGAAGATCGCGCCGAACACCATATAGTAGGACAGACTTTCAACTCTTGTCGTCAACAGTGTCGGAATGACCCATCCCGCATAGCCCAGGACCAAGGCGGCCGCGCATGTCAGATCGAGGCAGTTGGTACGAACGCCTCGCCGAAGTTGAACTTCAAGCACGAGCAAGGCTCCGAGCCCGACGATCACCCGCGCGATTATGGTGAAGATCGCCACATCGGGAACAAGCAGCAGGTCGGTCACGAAGAACATCAGATAGACCGTGACTGCCAACCAAAGGCCAGCGCGGGTCGATGTTCTGCGACGCTGATCGCCCTGTTCGAGATAGAGAGCGCGCAGATCGCAGGACTGATGAGTCTTTTCCTGCGCGATGAGCGTTGTCTCGACTTCTGCCAGCGTGTGCCTCATGCACGGTTCACCCGAACTCATCGAAATTGAAGGGTTTCCGTCCGCTTCCGCGACGTCGAAACAATTTGCTGTCATTGCAGATGGCACGGCCAAGGTTGTCGCGACGATAGTTATTGCCGATGAAGTTTTGGTTAAGACCCATGCCGGCACAAGGTTGCCGGGTCACAAATGGGTTACCGATTTTCCGCTATTGCGCCATTTATTAAACTCTAGCGCGAGACAATTTCTTTTTCTATAGTTAGCTTAATATTAACGGAAACAACACAGTGAACCGATTTCAGACAGCTCTCGACGGAGTTAGCCTCGTCACCCCTGATCTCATCGCGGGAAGTTCAAAATTATCAGACAGCGGGTATCTGCAAGAACGCTTCATTGAAGGGCGTGCAGAACTGGCCGTTTTGCTCTCCTTAAGCGAGCAGCAATTCCAAAACCGCTTGCCGGCGGCAGAAATCGTCCGCGATCTGACGACGCGGCTAAGTGACCTGAGGCAAAAACTGCCCTCCTCCGTCTGGCAGCGCCTCACGCCGATTGCTCGCGAACATCCCGTCGCTGCCCATCTTCTTGAAGATCCCCTGACCCGCTGGTCCTTCGAAAAACCTCGCGGCTACTCGGGCGACGCTCAACTTCTCGACTTTATTTATGAGCATCCGAGCATGAGCCCGGCAATCGAGCAGGCTTCCGCTCTGGGGCGGGATGTTTATGCATACACAAAGCAAGCTTCGTCATCTGTCGCTGTGCGCGAAAGGCGGAACCTTCTGACCGCAAAGGTGGACGCCATCGCATCTGCCCGGCCGGGCGACACCGAGATCCTGACGATCGCCGCTGGACATCTGAGGGAAGCGGACCAGTCGAAAGCGTTGCAAGACGGCGCGATCAGTCGATGGGTGGCGCTCGACCAAGACCCGCTCAGTGTCGGATCAGTGGCGCGTGACTTTGCCGGAAGTCCGGTCGAGGCCATCAATGGCTCCGTGCGCACGCTCTTGTCACGTTCTCAGCAACTGGGCCGTTTTGACTTTATCTACGCGGCCGGCCTCTACGACTACCTTGCGCACAATGTGGCAGTGAAGCTTACCGAACGTTGTCTGCAGATGCTCAAGCCCGGCGGCCAATTTCTGTTCGCCAACTTCGCGCGCGACATACACGTCGAGGGATATATGGAAACGTTCATGAATTGGGCTCTTCTATGGCGCTCTGAATCGGAGATGTGGTCGATTATAGGGGGCCTTCCAAATCAGGATCGGTTTGACGCAAAGGTGGAGTTCGGCGAAAACAGAAACGTCCTCTACGCGATCCTGCAGACCTGAAGTTCGAGGCTGATACAGGGCGCCTGAGACATAGATCGCCTCGACCGCCGCTCCCGGAACGGCGGTCGTGAAGAGCCAGCAACAGCGCCTTTGCGCGGCGCTTGAACCATCTCTGCAGGTTCAAACCGCAAGGACCGCGGCGCAATCGCCCGGTTTTATCAGTCCCGGAAAATGCCGTGCAGCGAGGATGCCCGTCATTTTTGAGCAGAGCTCGACCGGAAGACCACCGGTTCTTCCGACCGGATGGATGCGAGCGACAACCTCACCCTTTCTCACGGCCCCGCCGAGGTCGACTGCAAATTCGACGAGCCCGGCGTCCTCTGCGAAGAGGAAGCAGTCTCCATCCGGCATGTCGAGCCACTGGGTGGGCTGCTCGTCGACAACACCCTCAACGATGCCGGCATGCGTTAGAACGTTCATTACCCCGCGTTTGGCAATAGCGGCGCTTTTCGCCGTCGCGGTCCCGCCGCCGCCGAGCTCGGTGGTGATGAAGATTTTGCCCATCTCCTCGGCGGCCGTGTCGTACATGCCGACGGCGTCGATCTCCAGCATCTTCATCGAGTAGGGCGCGCCGAACGCCTGAACGAACTCGAAACCCTTTGCCTCCTGTTTCTTGTCTGGAAGAATGTGGGCAGCGCAGAAGGGCAGAAAATCGAGTGTCCTGCCGCCCGAATGGAAGTCGAGCACGATATCGGCAAGCGGCAGGAGGATCCGCTGGAAGTAATCGGCGATTTTCTGAGTGACCGTGCCGTCCGGCCTGCCCGGAAAGCTGCGGTTCATATTGCCCTTGTCGATCGGCGAGGTTCTGGTCTGCGACAGGAACGCCGGGTAGTTCATGGCGGGCACGATGATGACGCGGCCTTTGACCTCTTCTGCCCGAAGCGTGCGGGCAAGATCGAAGAGTGCGATCGGCCCTTCATACTCATCGCCGTGATTGCCGCCTGTCAAAAGAGCGGTCGGACCGCGGCCGTTTTTCATGACGGTGACCGGGATCATGACCGATCCCCATGCCGAATCATCGCGGCTGTAGGGCAGCCGCAAGAAACCATGTTGAACGCCGTCCGCCTCGAAATCGACCGTCGCACTGATCGGCGATGGGCGCATTATTGTATCGCTCATCATCCTATCAGTCCTTGACCATCAACTTTCGCGGCACATTGGCGAGGCACTCGACGCCAGTCTTCGTGATCAGAATGCTTTCGGTCGTCTCGAAGCCCATGTCTTCGAGCCAGAGACCTGTCATGAAATGGAAGGTCATGCCGGGTTTCAATTCCGTCTTGTCGCCGGGACGCAGGCTCATGGTCCGCTCGCCCCAATCCGGCGGATAGGAAAGCCCGATCGGATAACCGGTGCGATTGTCCTTCACGATCCCGTATTTTTTCAGGACCGCAAAGAAGGCATTGGCGATGTCTTCGCAGGTATTGCCGGGCTTTGCGACTGCAAGGCCGGCTTCCATGCCTTCGAGCGTTGCTTTTTCCGCATCGAGAAAAGCCTGCGTCGGCTTGCCGAGGAAAACGGTGCGCGAAAGCGGCAGATGGTAGCGATTATAGCAGCCGGCGATCTCGAAGAAGGTTCCCTCGCCCCGTTTCAACGGCCGGTCATCCCAGGTGAGATGCGGGGCAGAGGCCTCCACGCCCGACGGCAGCAAAGGCACGATGGCCGGGTAATCCCCGCCGATCCCGTCGACGCCCCTTGTCCCTGCATCATAGATCTCTGCGACGAGATCGCATTTGCGCATGCCGACTTCGATCTTGTCGAAGATGCGCTGATGCATGGCTTCGACAATGCGGGCGGCATTGCGCATATATTTGACTTCCGTCTCGCTCTTGACGGCGCGCTGCCAGTTGACGAGCGCCGTCGCGTCGACGAAACGGGCATTCGGCAGATGCTTCTGCAGCGAAGCGAAGGCTGCCGCCGAAAACCAGTAATTGTCCATCTCGACGCCGATCGAAATCTTACTGAGGCCGCGGTCCGTCAAAGTGCCGGAGAGGTAATCCATCGGGTGCCGCTCGGTCGACTGCACGTAGTGATCGGGATAGCCGATGATGTTTTCGTGTTTCAGGTAGGCGGTGAGCTTCGCGCCATTGGCGTCCTGCCCGCGGCCGAACCAGATCGGTTCGCCCGACGGCGGCACGATCACTGCCTGATGCACATAGAAGGACCAGCCGTCATAGCCGGTCAGCCAGGCCATGTTCGATGGATCGCTGACGATCAACAATTCGATGCCCTTGGCTTCCATCGCCTTTCGGGTCTTGTCGAGGCGGGCACTGTATTCCTCGCGCGAAAATTTGAGTTTAGGCTCACTCATGGTCTTTTCTCCCTTGTCCGGTGCCGCACCGGTCAGCTTTCGAATATGGTTCCGGCCTTGGCGGCGTTGGCTCGCGCAAAGGCAAGCGTGGCGATGGCGGTGTCCTGGATGCCGGTGCCGGTCAGGTCTGCGATCGTGATTTGCGTGGCGTCCGAACGGCCCCGACGTTGACCGGATACGATCTGTCCGAGCTCCGGAAATGCCGCGTCGGCGGCAACCGTGCCTGTTGCGATCGCGTGGTGAAGTTCGCCCAGACGGCGCGTCTGCTTCAGGCTGTCGGCGACATAGAGCCAGGCTTTGGCGATTGCGACGGGGTCAATCTCGTTCTTGTGTTCCGCATCAGAACCCATGGCCGTCACATGCTGGCCGGCCTCCAACCATTCGGCTTTCAGGATCGGCGTTTCAGAAGGTGTGGTCGTGACGATGACGTCGGCGCCAGCGACCGCATTCTTCGGGTCCGCCACCGCGGTGACGGCTACCCCAAGCGCCTTCGTAAGCTGAACGGCAACCCCTTGCGCCTTGGCAAAATCGCGCGCCCAGATCCGCGCCTCGCGGATCGGCCGTACCAGCATCAGCGCCTCGAGCTGCAGTTTCGCCTGCATACCGGCCCCGAAGATCGCCGCGACCTTCGAATTGTCGCGAGACAGATGCTTTGCTGCGACCGCTCCTGCAGCCGCGGTTCTCACATCGGTGAGGTAGCCGTTGTCGAGGAGCAGCGCTTGAACAAGGCCGGTTCTGCTGGAAAGCAGCACCATCATCCCGTTCGTGCTCGCAAGCCCGATTTTGGGATTGTCGAAGAAGCCGGGACTTATCTTGATGGCGAAGCTTTCGATGCCTGGAACATAGGCCGTCTTCACATCGACTTCGCCACGATGTTCCGGAACGTCGAGCCTCAGGATCGGGGGCATGGAGACAGCTTTCGTCGCCAGCGCTTTAAAGGCGTCTTCGACGCAGGCGACCGCGTCAAGGTCGAGGCCGATGATCTTCCGGAGATCTGATTCCGTCAGAATGACCATGGAGCTCATGCCACATCCTTTCTGATAGGCGCGGTCGCGCCGTTGATCACGCTTCGATGCTGCTCCATGTCGACATTGCGGCCTGACAGGATCGCAACCACCGGCCCGGTGATCTCGATCTTGCCGGCAAGCAGCGCCGCAACCCCGACAGCACCCGCTCCCTCGATCACCTCGCCTTCCATTGAATAGGCGTGACGCATGCCTGCGGCGATCTCCGGCTCGCTCAGAAGAACGACGTCATCAAGCAGGTCGCGGCACATCGAGAAAGTGAGTTGGTTGTCGAGGCCGATGCCGCCACCTAGGGAATCGGCAAAGCTCTCCTCTTCCTGGACCTCCACCGGACGCCCTGCCTCAAGGCTTGCCTTCATGGCGGCACCCCGCTCCATGGTGAGGCCGATGATGCCAACGTCCGGATTGATCGCTTTAAGCGCGGCTGCGACACCAGACGCGAGACCGCCGCCCGACAGCGGCACGAGGACCGTTGCGGCCTCGGGGCAATCCTTGAAGACTTCCAGCCCGAGTGACCCCTGCCCCGCAATCACCCTGGCGTCATCAAAGGGTGGGACCGCGACCAGCCCATCGTCTTGTACAAGACGGTCGACCTCCAACTGGGCGTCGTCTTGCGAGCGCCCGATGATTCGGACATTTGCGCCGAGCCGGCGGATCTCGGCCACTTTGTTTTCGGGAACCAGCCGCGACATGCAGATCGTCGCCGTGGAACCCGCCGCCCTCGCGGCATAGGCAAGCGCGCGCCCGTGATTGCCGGTCGAGGCGGCAACGACGCCGCGCGCCTTCTCCTCTGCCTTAAGTGAGAGCACGGCATTGGTGGCGCCGCGCAGCTTGAAACTGCCGGTAATCTGCTGGTGTTCGAGCTTCAGGTAGACGGCTGTGCCCACACGTTCGCTGAGCGCCTCCGACCTTATGATCGGGGTTTTTCGGACCTGGTTGGAGATGCGCTCGGACGCAAGAATGATGTCCCGGAGGGTGACTGGCAAAGACGTGGTCATGTCATCAATATTCCGGATAAGGCATCGTCATGAGACGGGCGACCTGCGGCCAGGCTTGATCCTCGCCGCAAAGCCTCAGGCAGGCCCAGGCAGTCGCCAGATTGCTGCTGACCACCGGCTTGCCGATCTTCCGTTCGATCCTGCCTGCGACCTGGGCGGCACGCAGCGCCGTACAGGAGATGAACAGGGCATCGGAGGCTGGCGCAGTGGCGTCAAGTGCAAGCGCCGCGATCTCGTCCGGCGCAATGCGCGCCATCTCGCGGTCGTCGGTGAACCCAAGGCAGGTGAATCGGTCTATTTCGAAGCCGAGCTCTGCAAAATAGTCCGCCATCGGCCTGCTTGTTTCGACGGTGTAGGGCGTCAGGACCGATATTCTTTTTGCGCCGAAGGCGCGCAGGGCGTCGACCGCTGCCGCCGTTGGCGTGACGACCGGCACGCCGGGCTTTGCAGCAGCGATTGCAGCCTCGACCCTGGCATCACCGATGACGACCGATGCCGACGTGCATGAATAGATGATCGCATCGAGCGGTTCGCCTGGCAGGATGAGACCTGCTCCTGCCGTCAGCGAAGGCTGCATATTCAGGAGGTTTTCCGGCGTCGTCGGATTGGCGTAATGGATGCGGCTCACATAGACGCCGATGCGATTGCTCGCGACCATCCGCTGGAAGTCAACTTCCGTCGTATGGTCGGTTGCAAGGATCACAAGGCCCACGCGCTTTTCCAAGGGGCGCTCGTCCAGCCGCGGACGGCGGCTTGCCATCTGGATATCGATCATTGTCATCTCAGTCTTCCGTCCGAGCGTAACGCTCTTCGAGCCAGCGCAGCCCGATCACCGAGATCAGGCTGATCGCTAGGAAAAAGATACCGACCAGCGTCATCGGCTCGATATAGCGGTAGTTGCTGTTGGCGATGCTCTTGGCCTGGTTCATCAGTTCGAGCACCGTGATTGCCGAAAGCAGCGGCGTCTCCTTGAACATCGCGATGAAATAATTGGCGAGTGCCGGGATCATCGGAGGGATCGCCTGCGGCAGGATGATATGGATCCATGCCTGGCGGGTCGTGAGGTTCGTAGCCTTTGCCGCTTCCCACTGCCCACGCGGCACATTCTCGATGCCGGCGCGGTAGACTTCGGCGGTATAGGTCGCATAATGGAGGCCAAGGCCGATGACGCCGGCGACGAGGGGCGCAAGTCTGATGCCGATATCCGGCAGCACGTAGAAGATGAAGTAGAGCTGCACCAAAAGCGGCGTGCCGCGGATGAATTCGGAGAAGAAGCCGACGCCGCGCGATACCGCGGTGATCGGCGAACGCCGCAAAAGCGCGATCGCAAGGCCCAGGATGGCCGCAACCGCCGCACCGAGTACCGTCGCAAGGATGGTGATCTTGAAGCCTTCGATGAGCGTCGGCATGATCTGCCAGACGAAATCCCAGTCCCATTCCATCGATCTAGATCCTCATTCCGTCGAGACCGCGGCTCATGCGCCGCTCAAGCCAGCGCATCGCAGTCGAAATTGCCCAGGCCATCAGGAAGTAGAGAACGAGAATGGTCGCAAACGGTATCAGCGTATTGCCCGTCTGTGCCCGCACGACCTGCGCCTGGAACGTCAGATCCGTCAGCGAGATCAGCGAGACGACGGCGGTTCCTTTCAGAAGTTCGATCGCATTGTTGCAGAAGGTCGGCAGCATCAAGGGCAGCGCCTGCGGCAGGATGATGTAGCGCATGCGCTGGTAGCGCGACAGGTTGAGCGCGATGCAGGCTTCGCTCTGTTCGCGCCCGATCGCCTTGACGGCACCGCGAACGACTTCTGCCGCATAGGCGCCGACATTCAGTCCGAGAGCAAGAACGCCTGCCTGGAGCGGTGTCAGGGTGAGCCCGGCAAAGGGCAGCACGAAATAGACCCAGAAAAGCTGCACGAAGATCGAGGTGCCGCGAAAGAACTCGATATAGACTGTTGCAAGCGCCCGCACGGCGAAGAAGCGCGACAGCCGCGCAAGCCCAGCAACGAATGCCATGACAAGCGCCAATGCCGATCCCATGAGCGTGAGCTTAATGGTGACGAGCGCACCTTCCAGGATCAATGTGAGGTAGCCGGACCATACCGACATCTGGACGGGTCCCTTTCAGGAAATTGAGGAACCGGCTCCGCTCGTTGACGGAGCCGGACGTCCGCAGGCTTACTTTGCTGCGCAGAGCTTTTCGCGGCTGGTCGACATTGCGGCCGCGGCCGAGAAGCCGTAGGGCTCGATGATCTTTGCGAACTCGCCCGATTCCTTCATCTTCTTGAGCTCGACGTCATAGGCGTCGCGAAGGGCAACGTCCTGTTTGCGGAAGGCCGCACCATCGCAATAGACGGGCGCGCCCAAGACCGGTGCAACCGTCTCAAGGTTAGCATCATTGGCCTTGGCCATCAGATCGTGGATCGACAAAACCGGCAGGGAGTAGGCGTCGATGCGCCCATCCTGCAGCATCTTGATGCCGCTCTGGCCGTCCGGAACGACGATGACGCGATCGCGCGGCACGCCGGCCTCAAGCGCGAGCTTTTCTTCCGTGCCGCCGCCGGGTGCGCCGATCTTGGCATCCGCATTGTCGGCGATATCCTTATAGCTCTTGAGCTTCAGCGGGTTGCCCTTCTTGACGGCGAAGGCCTCCGCGTCGCAGAGCATCGGCTCCGAATAGGCGACAGCAGCACAACGCTCGGGCTTCATGAAGAGGCCGGCGGTGATCGCATCGTGGCGGCCAGCCTGCAGGCCCGGGATCATCGCGCCATATTCGGAAATCGAGGCGACGACTTCCTTGACGCCGAGGCGTTCGAAGATCACCCGTGCAACGTCGGGTGCAGCGCCCGACACCTTTCCGTCCGCGCCGACCGAGGTGAACGGCGGCTCGTTTGCGATGGCGATGCGGGCAAAGCCCTGCTCTTTCAGCTCTTCGAGATCGACGGCCTGTGCTGGCCCAATTGCTGCCGAAAGAAGTGCGGACAATGCGGCTGCACCTAGAAGAATTGTCTTTTTCATGTTCCCTGCTCCTGGTTTTCCTTGGATTATTGCTTGAGGCTGCATAGCGGTCAGATGCGATGTCCGGCCGCGATGATCTTGCGCAGGAAGGTTTGCGTCCGCTCCTGCGTCGGATTTCGGAAAATGTCGTTGGGACTGCCTTCCTCGACGATCTTGCCGCGGTCGAAAAAGAGCACGCGATCGGCAAAATCGTGGGCGAAGCCCATTTCGTGCGTGACGAGTAGCATCGTCATGTCGGTTTCCGACGCGAGGTGCTTCATGACGCTCAAGACCTCCTCGACGAGTTCGGGATCAAGCGCCGATGTCACCTCGTCGAAGAGCATGATCTTCGGTGACAACGCCAGCGCCCTGGCGATTGCGACACGCTGCTTCTGGCCGCCGGACAATTGGGCAGGAACGCTCTTGGCCTTGTCAGCCATGCCGACCATGTCCAGGAGTTCCATCGCCCGCTTTTGCGCATCCGCGCGCTTGATGCCTTTCGTCAGCATCGGCGCAAGCGTCACGTTGTCGAGGACACATTTGTGGGGAAACAGATTGAAGTGCTGGAAGACCATGCCGATCTTCTCACGCATGCGATGCAAGTGGCGCTCGTCTGCCGGGACAAGCTCCTTGCCGCGCGGCATGTGATAGAGCTGCTCGCCGTCGATCTCGATATGACCGCCGCTAATCGATTCAAGCGTCATCAGGATGCGCAGGATGGTCGTCTTTCCCGATCCGGACGGCCCGATCAGAGCCAGCTTCTCGCCCGGCATGACATTCATCGACAAGCCGTCGAGCACGGTCAGTGGACCGTACTTCTTGACGATGTTGTCGATGCGGATGATCGGCGCCGTCATTCATCTCTCCCTGTTGAGACAGGCAATGCACTAACGATGACGGCCGATCCAAATCATGTCAATTCGCAAAATAATATCATGACAATTATTCTGACGCTGCTCATTTCGCGAGCAGTAGCGTCAAATCGCAAGCAGCAGCGCCTCGGGATTTCCTTGCGCCAGAGATGCGACGACCCCAAGGCCGGTGCGCAATTCGTTTTCCGTGGTCGAGCCGAGTGAGATGCGCACGGCGGGCGTCCACCCCTGGTCGGCGGTCCTGAAAGAGGTGCCGGGCGCAATCGCGACGCCGCGCAGGCGGGCCTGCGACACGAAGGTTTCCTCCTGATGGGCCCCCGAAAGCGGCAGCCAGACGTGTAGGCTTTGGGGATGGGCGCGATAGGCAAGGCCCGTCAGCGTTTCTGCGGCGATCGCGTGTCGGCTCTTCAGCGCCTCGCGCTGCCACCTGACAAGCTCCAGCGCCGTGCCGTCGCTTACCCAGCGGGTGGCGATTTCGGCAATCGCCGGCGTCGCCATCCAGCTCGAAACGAGATGGCGGTTGGCAACGGCGGCGACGTAGCGGTCCGGCGCTGCGAGATAGCCGATGCGCAAGCCCGGTACGGTGATCTTCGTGAAGCTCGTGACATAGAGCGTGCGCTCCGGCGCAAAAGCGGCAATCGGCGGCGCGCGATCCTCCACCAGCGGACCCAGGATGTCGTTTTCGATGATCGCGATGTCGTGGCGCGCGGCGACATCGGCAAGCTGCTGCCGGCGCTTGGCGCTCATCAGGGCCGCCATCGGGTTGATGACGGACGGCTGCAGAAAGACCGCGCGAATCGGCCCCTTGCGGCAAGCCTCGTCGAGTGCTTCGGGGATCATGCCCTCCTCGTCAATGGCCAAACCTTCCAGATGAAGGCCGAGATAGGTGGAGAGCGGCACGAGTGTATGGTGGCTGATTGCTTCGGTCGCAACGGTGGAGCCAGGCGGGGCAACGCTCATCAGCGCGACGGTCATGCCGGAGGTCGCACCATTCGTCAGGCAGATATTCAGCGGAGAAACGTCCAGACCGCAGCGCGACAGCCAGTCCGCGGCAATGGCGCGGTGACGCGGAAAGACCATGTTCGGTCTGAAAGACAGGGCCGAACTTGATGGAAGATTCTCCGACAGCCAGGCGAAGGCTTGGCGCATTTTTTCAAGATGGAGCTGCTCGCAGACCGGCTTGAGGATCGAAAGGTCGATCACCTCCCCGAGCCGCTCGGGCAGGTAGGGCGGTTCGGGCTCGCGCGGCTGCGTCTGCACGAAGCTGCCGCGACCGATCTCCCCCGCTATCAGCCCGCGTCGGATCAATTCGTCGTAGGCCCGGCTCACCGTCTGCACGGAAAGCTGCAGGTCGTCGGCCATCTTTCGATGCGGCGGCAGCCGGTCACCGTCCGAAAGCTTTCCGTCGGCAATCGCGCGGGCAATCTGCTCGGCAAGCGAAAGATAAGCCGGCCGTCGAAGCTGGGAGGGATCGGGGCGCCAATTTGTCATGATATAAACACTGGTGAAAATCAGTTCAATTGACAATGGCAAAATGCGCTCCCATTGTCTTTTCCTCACCTTTGGAATGATTTGCGCAGCCGGGAATGCCATGAAACTCGACGCCATCGATCTGCGTATCCTCGACGCCATTCAGCGTGACGGACGCATCACCAAGCTGGCGCTTGCCGAAAAGGCCGGCCTGTCGCCGACACCTTGCTGGATGCGGCTTAGAAAACTGGAAAAGGCAGGCATCGTTACCGGCTACCATGCCCGCGTCGCGCTTCGCCGGATCGCCCCAGTTGCGAGCGTCATGGTGGAAGTGGCGCTCGCCAATCATCGCCAGAGCGACTTCGAGCGCTTCGAACGCGTGATTGCGACCATTCCGGAAGTCATCGGCTGCTGGTCGGTCGGCGGGGGGATCGACTATTTCCTGAAGATTGCAGCACCCGACATAGACGCCTACCAGCGGCTGATCGATGACCTGCTTGACCGGGAACTCGGCATCGAGCGCTATTTTACCTATATTGTCACGAAGACGGTGAAGGACGAGACGGTCCTTCCCGTTGGCGCTTTGATTGGTCGACCGTGAACGATCTTAAATCGACGGCCACCCGTATAGGCTGGATGTGAGTGAGCATCGGCAGCTCAGTCCTCAGCCACCAGACCCGCTCGCAACGGAAGCGGTTTCGATCATCTGCGATGCGATGAAGGCCGACAAAGTGGTCGGCGCCTCATGCCTGGTAGCGTCCACGCGGGCGAGCATTGTCGTTGCGCCACGGGCGAGAGCATTGATGGGATGGAACCGTAAGCCTGTGCAGGTGTTATGAGCTGACAAGCAAGTGTTTGCTCAACTCAATAGGGGATTTCCATGAATAATCTCATTTGGCTTGTCGGCGCAGTTGTCATCGTAATCGCGATTTTGAGTTTCTTCGGCCTTCGCTGATCGCAGCCGTCGGTGATGTGCTGCGGTTCAACCACGCCATTGCCGGCGTGCGGCAGCCTGCCGCGCGCACCGGCGTAGTGGCTGCCGGCTCATTTAAAACGGTGACGATAGGCGAAGGTTCAATCTCTGGCAGCCCACGGCGTCTGGGCCCGGCCAGGTAGCGAGGTCTCGACGGTCCAATTCAAAAGAGCAAAGCCGCTGCTGGCGGCCTTTGAAGTGTCGTCTGCTTGATACCCGGTTCTCCCCTTGAAGTGGTGTGTATCACCGTCCTCAGCTCGTCATTACCCGATGACCCAACCCCATGTCGGATTGTCATGCGCAAACCGGTGCGTAGACAGATCAGCCGCGGCACGCCGCAGCCTTAGTCAATCTCTCTCTTCTGGCCATCGGCAATGGACAATTTCTCGCCTCCGCCTGTGGGAGACTTACCCGTCGGCAATGAGGAGATAAATCATGACCGCGGTTTTTGCCCGCCCCGATTTCCACAATGCGCTTTCACGCCTCAAGGACAGGCATCTCCTGCGTAATCTCGCCTATATCGGCGGACGCTGGTCGGCGGGAGACGCCGGCAAGAGTTTCGAAGTCACCGATCCTGCTTCTGGAACAACAGTCGCCTGGGTAGCAAGTCTTGGGGCGGACGAGACGGCAACGGCGATCGGCGCGGCAGCGCGGGCAATGCCGGCCTGGCGCGCCATGCTGCCGCAGCACCGGGCAAAAATCCTGCGCAACTGGTTCGAGCTGATCCTGGTATCAAAGGAAGATCTCGCCTTGATCATGACGCTCGAGCAGGGCAAGCCGCTTTCGGAATCCTTGGGCGAGATCGATTATGCCGCCTCGTTCGTGGAATGGTACGGTGAGGAAGGCAAGCGGCTGAATGCCGAAAACGTCACCAGCCACCTTTTGGACGCTGAGATGATCGTCCGCCGCGAGGCGCTCGGTGTCGTCGGTATCGTCACGCCGTGGAACTTTCCGTCCGCCATGATCACGCGCAAGGCTGCGGCGGCACTTGCTGCCGGCTGCACCGTCGTTGCCCATCCCTCATCCGAGACCCCGCTTTCGGCACTCGCACTTGCCGAGCTCGGCGAGCGCGCCGGGATTCCGGCGGGCGTGTTCAATGTTGTCACCGGTGATGCGGCAACCATCGTCGGCCGCATGTGCGAGGACGAGCGCATCAGGGCGATGAGCTTCACCGGCTCGACCGGGATCGGCAAGCTCATTGCCGCTCAATGCGCGTCAAGCATGAAAAGGCTGGTAATGGAGCTTGGCGGACATGCACCACTTATCATATTCGACGATGCCGACATCGAGCGTGCGGCCAGAATTGCCATCGACGCCAAGTTCGCCACGTCGGGCCAGGATTGCCTGGCTGCCAACCGCATCTTCGTGCACCGCTCAATTGCCGATCGCTTCGCTGAGGCATTTGCACGCCACATCAAAGCATTGAGAGTGGCAGACGGCCTTTCGGCGAATGCCGATATCGGCCCGCTGATGCACGAACGTGCCATCGTCAAGGTCGAGGAACAGGTCTGCGATGCACTGAAGCGCGGAGCCAAACTGATCACCGGCGGTAAACGTCACGTCGCCGGCCGACTGTTCTTCGAACCGACGCTGCTGACAGACGTTCCTGCCGATGCTCTCATCATGCGCGAGGAGACCTTTGGCCCCGTGGCAGGCATCAGCGTCTTCGACACGGAAGACGAAGTGATCGCAAAGGCGAATGCCACCGAATACGGTCTCGTCGCCTATGTCGTCACGGAGAATGGCGCCCGGCAGATGCGCCTTGGACGTGCGCTCGAATACGGCATGGTGGCGATCAACCGGGTGAAAATCACCGGCGGTCCCATTCCTTTCGGCGGCTGGAAACAATCCGGGCTTGGGCGCGAGGGCTCAAGGCACGGCATCGAAGCTTTCACCGAGCTTAAATACCTCTGCATCGACACGGCCGCCTGAGGCCCTCCCGTTTAACATCAAGGACAATGCCATGCTGGAACGAAGCAACGAACTCAACGCCTGGGACCGGGATCATTTCTTCCATCCCTCCACTCATATGGGCATGCACGCACGTGGCGAGACGCCGACGCGGGTGATCGGCAACGGTGAAGGTGTCTACATCACCGATACGAGCGGCCGCTCCAGTCTCGATGCCTTTGCCGGACTTTACTGCGTCAATGTCGGCTACGGCCGGCAGAAAATCGCCGATGCGATCGCCGAACAGGCAAAGAACCTTGCCTACTATCACGCTTATGTCGGCCATGGCACGGAAGCATCGATCAGGCTGTCGAAGATGATCATCAACCGCGCGCCCGAAGCCATGAGCCGCGTCTACTTCGGCCTTTCAGGGTCCGATGCGAACGAGACGAACATCAAGCTCATCTGGTATTACAACAACATCCTCGGCCGTCCGGACAAGAAGAAGATCATCTCGCGCTGGCGCGGTTATCACGGATCGGGTGTCATGACAGGTTCGCTAACGGGGCTCGAAGTTTTCCACAAGGCTTTCGACCTGCCGCGCGCGCCCATTCTCCACACGGAAGCTCCTTATTATTTCCGCCGCCCCGACCGATCGATGGACGAGGAGCGGTTTTCGCAATTTTGCGCCGACAAGCTGGAGGAGATGATCCTTGCCGAAGGTCCGGAAACAATTGCCGCCTTCATCGGCGAACCAATCCTCGGGACAGGCGGTATCGTTCCGCCGCCCGCCGGATACTGGCAGCAGATCCAGGCCGTGCTGGAAAAGTATGATATCCTCCTGATTGCAGATGAGGTGGTGACCGGTTTCGGCCGCTTGGGCACGATGTTCGGCTCGGACCACTACGGCATGAGGCCGGACCTGATCACCATCGCCAAGGGCCTCACCTCGGCCTATGCGCCGCTTTCCGGTACGATCGTTTCCGACAGGGTCTGGCAGGTGCTCGTCCAGGGCTCCGATCAGATGGGGGCGATTGGTCATGGCTGGACCTACTCCGCACATCCGATCTGCGCCGCCGCTGGGATTGCCAACCTGGAACTGATCGATGAGCTCGATCTCGTGAGGAATGCCGGCGAGACCGGCGCCTATTTTCGCTCGGAACTGGCAAAGGCCGTCGGCGGTCACAAGAACGTTGGTGAGGTGCGTGGAGACGGGTTGATGGCGGCTGTTGAGTTTGTTGCAGATCGGGACGATCGCAAGTTCTTCGATCCCTCGCAAAAAATCGGTCCGCAGGTGGCCGCTGCGCTGCTGGAGCGTGGCGTGATAGGCCGCGCCATGCCGCACGGCGACATCCTCGGTTTTGCGCCGCCGCTTTGTTTGACCCGGGGCGAGGCCGATACTGTGGTCAAGGCTGCCGCCGAAGCCATCGACAGCGTCTTCAAATCCGTCTGAAGGAGTGTGAGATGACCGTTGTTCCGAAGACGATGGCAGCCGTACAACTCGTCGGTCATGGCGGGCTCGACAAGCTGGTCTATAACGGGTCCACCCCTGTCCCGATCCCGGACGCAGGCGAAGTGCTCATCAAGGTCACGGCCTGCGGCATGAACAACACCGACGTCTGGGTCCGCCAGGGCGCCTACGGCACCGAAGACGACCCGTCGGCCGTCTCCACCTGGCGCAGGAAGGGCAATACTCTGACGTTTCCGCGCATCCAGGGGACGGATGCTGTCGGCCATATCGTCGCGGTTGGCGCCGGCATCGACGCAAAACGGATCGGCGAGCGGGTGATGGTCGATTTCTCGATCTATAATCGAAAAGACGATAGCCTTGCCGACATCGACTATATGGGTCATGGCCGAGATGGCGGTTATGCCCAATACATGGCGCTGCCTGCGGAAAATGCCCATGTCGTCGATACCGATCTCACCGATATCGAGCTTGCGACCTTCTGCTGTGCCTATCTGACCGGAGAACGGATGCTTGAGCGGGCGCGGCTTTCTGCGGGCGAACTCGTGCTGGTGACGGGGGCATCGGGCGGTGTCGGATCGGCGATTATCCAGCTCGCAAGAGCACGCGGCGCAATCCCGATTGCGATCGCCGGGCCTGGCAAGGAGCAGGCTGTGCTGGATATCGGCGCAGAATCAGTCGTCACCCGCGGCGATGGTGATCTCGTCGAAGCCGTCGATCGGGCCTCAGCCGGCCGGCCGATCGACGTCGTGGCCGATCTCGTCGCCGGATCGATGTTCAACGATCTTTTGAAGATCCTGCGTCCCGAGGGCCGCTATACGACGGCCGGTGCGATCGGCGGGCCGGTGGTTCAGCTCGACTTGCGGACAATGTACCTGAAGCAACTGGAGTTGCATGGATCGAGCCAGGGTACGCGCACCGACTTCCGTCGGCTCGTCCGCTATATCGAGGACAAGAAAATCCGGCCGCTCGTCGGCGGCGTCTATCCGTTATCGGATTTCCATCGGGCTCAGACGGACTTCATGGCCAAGAACTTCATCGGAAAGCTCGTCGTCGTCCCCGACTAATCGAGATTTGCGGTCTGGACCCGGCGCCCGCAGCTCTCGCTCTCGGCGCCGGCCGCTCCAATTATGATTTGCCCGCAGCGCTGTCACATGGCTGGGACGAATTTCCAAAACACTCCTTCCTGGCGATCCGTATAATACTTGAATTCGCACTCAAACTTCCGGCCGTAGGCTTTGGCAGCCTGCAGGCATTGGTCGCTGACGGGGTTCATCCCTGTATCAGGGGCAAACCAGTCCTCAAGCAGATCGTCCGGCACATATGTGCCGACGCGCAGCGGAAGAGTGGCGAGTACAACGTCCATTTCATCTGGCACCATGATCAAAGCCTCCTTTTCGGATTAACCGCGGTCGGATGAACCGGTTCCATGCTGCCTTTCACTACATCCCGCAGACCGCATCATGTCAACGAAACCAGCACCCTGACCGGCTTTGGCGGCCACCTTTCGACACTCCTCGGGACCATTGCGGCGTCGGCGGGCGCCCGCGGGTGACATCAGCATCGTCGAGCGACCGCACCAGCGTGAATTCCTGATGCGTAAACCGATGCGAATGCGTTTCGAACGACGCCAAGGACATGCTGCTTCATACCGCCGTCAAGATGAAAAGGTCGTGGTCGAGGACGCCGTCGCTAGGTCCCGACAGCACAGACATTTCAGCTCGATGCGCCCTCGATCCCGTCAGCTCTTTAGCGAAAATCGCCTCAAGGCTTGCGCTTCGCATCTGTCTCGCCCTAACGTTCCGGCGACTGCAGGATGTCGCGCGGGTTCGTACACGTCGTTGGCTGCGGAAATTGGCATCTGACGACAAGCAGGCCTACAGCCTTTGAACAGCCCGTCGGCACTGGCTGCATCTATCCTGAGATTCAATTCCCTTGATGAACATGGGGTGCCTTGATGAACATGGGGCGGTTCAGGGGCATGAAGGTTCCTGACCTCGTTGATCGCCCGAAATCGTCTTCCTCGAACTGCCGGAATTACCCATAGTGGCCACGCAGTTTCTCCAGGCGTCACATTCGGTTTTAGCTGCGTCATGTAATCACAACGAGATCGGTCCATTAAGACCTGAAGAAGGGGCATCGGCAGCGATGACGTATCTGAAAAATGGAGTGCTAATCGCAGCCGTGATGCTGGTTGCATTGATAACGTCCTTGCCGCCGGCTTTTGCCCAAGATTGTGAGCAAGAAACGTTCGAGGAGGCGCGATACATTGTTTGCACCCTGGAACCGGGGAAAGCAGAGCTGCGATTATTCTGGAAGGATATCGATGGCAAGCCTTACCGTTACTTCTCGAGCGTCGCCGACGCCGTAGGAAAAGAGGGACGAGCGCTGACATTCGCGATGAACGCAGGGATGTACCGCGCCGATTTTTCTCCGATGGGACTTTATGTCGAGGCTGGCCGAGAACTACGACCCGCCAATACGGCCGGGGGTGAAGGCTCAGCCGGTCCTCTGCCAAATTTCTATAAGAAACCGAACGGCGTGTTCTTTTTTGGCGACACAAGGGCTGGAATTCTCCCGACAGATCAATTTTTGAAGCATCGCCTCAAGGTGCGGTTCGCCACCCAGTCTGGTCCAATGCTTGTCATTCAGAACAAGCTGCACCCGGCCCTGATTTTAGGGTCGACCGACCGAACCCGTCGGAGCGGCGTGGGAGTCTGTGGCGGTGGCACCGTTCGCCTTGCCGCAAGCGACGACACGGTGAATTTCTATGATTTTGCGCGCCTGTTCCGCGATCATCTGAAATGCCCAAATGCCTTGTTTCTCGACGGTGGACGAGGAGTGGGAATTTACAACCCGAAGATGGGTCGCCATGACAGATCCTGGCATGGCGGGTTCGGCCCGATCCTTGGAGTTGTACAGTAACGCCACGAACAGCTACGTCTACGCGTGCGGTGTGCCCCCGATACATTTGGAGAGAATCTCGACAATGACGGCGAGCGGCGCAGTGGCGTCGATTACGACACCATACTTAGGAACATCCTCTTTCGTTGCATGCAATCGCGCAATCAGTACCGTTCGGCAGGTCGACTGCCAAACTCGCCTCCTGGTCTCCCGGCAAGCCGCCGGTTCAACGTGTCGAGATCGACGTCGAGAACGAAAACCCCGTCTAACAGATCAATAAAGCGGGAGAAATTTCGAGAACCGCCGCAGAAGAAGGAGATCGAGTTGCGTTAATCAGCGACCACGGATGTGACTTTATCTATATCCCAGATGTGGTGCTCGTGCTCCCATGTGACACTGTCCGTCACGGTCTCGTGAGCAAGCCCATCCAGCGGTTCACAAGTCTCGGAATCGCCTACATAAGACAACTCCCGGTCCCCGTGGATGACGTGGTAACCGCGCCGCCGCAGTTCTTCAGCCACCGTGGTTTTGCCGGTGCCGGAAACGCCTTCGATTAAATAGTTTCTTACACCCATTTTTCGCTCTCATTGATCCGTCCCTCATCGGCCGTCAGGTGTGACGGCGCGATTGCCTTAACACGCCTGCCCCCTCTGAAACGCCGACGAGCACCCAGGCGCGCCAGCGGGCATGAGTGGCGCTCGGTCGCTACAGTTCTGACGGCCACTTGCCGCCAAATACCTCATACGCGGGATCGTCGACCGTAGGTCCGTTTGTGGCGCGAGGGCGATCGGCTTCCGCCGGTGGTTTGCTGATCGTAGTTCGGTCTGCTCGGCAATCCGCAAGGCGTCGTCAACTTCTACGCCGAGGTAGCAAACTGTGCTTTCGAGCCAATTGCGGTCAGTAACCCGGAAACGGCATCCGATCATAGCCAAATCGCCGTTTCTTCCTTGGCGGTTCGGATGATCATCATGGTGAAGAAGCGGGCAACGTTGGTCTGGTCGCGAAACAGCCTCTCGCAGAGGGCGTCGAATTCTTCCATGTCGCGCAGGAGCAGCATCAGAACGACATCGGTTTCGCCCGTCACGGCATAGGCCTGTGAAACGGCCTCTTCGGAAACTGCGATTTTCAGAAAGCGGCGCATATGCTGCTCGCCGTGCAGCTTCAACTCGACCGTAATCAGGGCCTTGATCCTGCGTTCGGCTTTGGTGGGATTGAGGATCGCGACAATTCTGTCGATGATGCCTGATTTGCGCAGTCGCTGCACACGGCGCAGACAACTGGACGGCGACAGGCCCACTTCCTCGGCCATGTCGACATTGGTGCGCGAGGCGTCGCGCTGCATCAGATTCAAAAGCTTCCGGTCGATCCGATCCATTCTCGCAGCCTATCCGTCAATCACGCCTTTGCAATAAAATTGCTCAGATCCGCAATCATTGACCACAAATTCGAAGCGGCCGGGGCTAGCACATTGAGGCTATTGTACCGGAGGTCTCGTATGCCGTTCTTGATGCCCATTTTACGCAAAACCCGCGAAACACTCGAAATTTATTGGGAGCTTGTCCGGATCATGGTTCCCATCACGGTCCTGACGGAGTTGTTGGCGAGGATGGGAGTGATCAAGGCCGTGGCGCCCGCGTTTGCGCCTGTCATGGACCTGGTTGGCCTGCCCCCGGAATTTGGGCTGGCCTGGCTGACGGGAATGCTCGTCGGAATATGGGGCGCCATCCCGCTCATTTTTACGCTGGTTCCCACATCCTCGCTGAGTGTCGCGGACATCACGGTTTTTTCGGCGCTCATCCTCTTCGCGCATGGCCTGCCGATCGAGCAGAAGATCATTCAGAAGGCGGGACCGGGGATGATGGCAACGACGCTGCTGCGCATCTTTGGCGGCTTGCTCTACGCCTTTCTCCTGCATCATGTTCTGCTGGCCACGGGGTGGTTGTCGGCTCCCGCCAACCCGACCTGGATCCCGATGAGCGCCACGGTCGGTTGGCCCGAGTACTTCCATGCTCTCGGCGAGACCATGATCTGGATGCTTGCAATCCTTGTCGTTCTGTCCTGGAGCCTTGAGCTCCTGCGCGCGACCGGGCTGCTGGAACTGATGGTGAAGGCTCTATCGCCCATATTGCGCCTTGCCGGCATCCGCGGCGAAGCAGAGAAGCTCACCGCTGTCGGATTGTTCCTAGGGATTTCCTACGGTGCCGGTCTTCTGATCCGCGAGGCGCGGTCGGGCGGAATATCACCGCACCAGATCTTTCTGTCATGCGTGTTCATGGGCTTCGCACATAGCGTGATTGAGGACACGATCTTGATGATCTCGCTTGGCGCCGATGTCTATGGCGTTCTTGGAGGTCGTCTGGCCTTTGCCGTAGCGGCAACCGCAGCGATTGGCGCTCTGCTTGGCCGTCAGTCTAATGAGAAATTCTTTGCGCGAATATTTCGGCTGCCACACGCCCAGTCAAAAGGCGGCTAAGCTATTGCCTGCAGCGACTGCTCTGGACTCTTTCCCGCCGAGCCGTCGTCCCCTGTCGGCCTGAAGCGGCGATGCAAAAGAGCGGAGAGCCCGCACATCAACCGGTCACATCGCCATCAAGCCGGATAATGCTTTCATTGGTCTGGGCAGCTAGCTTCAGGAACCTGACCTTTCCTTTCCACGCCTGATGCTTGCGTCTCTATAGCCGCGGAATACGTAGAACGTCGCATCGCCATCGTCTTCGAACTGATGGAGGAATTCGAGTGGTACGCCTTCCTCAAAGACCCAGCTCGGCTCGATGTTGTAACCGACGCCCACCTTCGTCATGCGCGCCATGACCCGGCCATCCGGATCGGTCAGCGAGATCTGGTCCTCACCGGTCTTGTCCATTTCATCCGGCAGCGCCTTGTGGCGATCCCGCTTGCCTTTGATTGCCGCGATCTTCTCCCCGAGTTTGCCATCGCCGCGGCCGGAACCGCCGCCATTGCTGCTGGCTTTCTCCTCTTCCGCATCGCCCTCATCGAGCCGCTTCATGTAATCGGCCAGTTTCTCATCGGCTTCTTTAATGGACGTCGTCAACGCTGCCCGTGTGAAGTTGCGGTCCCTGTTGTTCACCGCCTTGATGCGCGTGCCATCCACCGCCAGAAGCTCTCGCCCGAACAGATCTCGCTGCCGGCACAGAATGACGAACTCCCGGAACACCTCCTTGAAGGCCGACCAGTTCACGCGGCGGAAATCGGCGATGGTGCGGAAGTCGGGCTTCAGATGCCGCAGCAGCCAGATCACCTCGATGTTGCGATGCGCCTCAGCCTCTATCCGCCGGCTCGACCGAACCCGGTTGATGTATCCGTAAACCTACAGCTTCAAAACGTCGGCCGGATCATAACCCGGACGGCCGGTCTCCTTCGCAGCCACCCGCACAAAGCCTGCGGCAGCAAGATCGAGCCCATCAACGAAAGCTTCGATGCGAGAAGCAGCAATTGCGCGCAATCTGTTCCTGAAAGATGTGCCATGGCAAATATTACCACAGCTCTGGAATCCGCACCGGAGCTTTGATCCGTCTCCAGAATTAATTTGACTGGAGGGCAATTAACCCCGCTGCCGTTGGACGGAAACCGCATTTGCGATAAAACGGCTCAAGGTGAGGCTCAAAATCGACATGAAGCCAACGAGCGCCTTTTTGTCGAGCCAGCGCTATTGCCTTCTCAACAAGACGAGTTGCGATGCCGAGCCTACGGTAGTCGGGATGAACGCATGTATCGAGAATGAATGCGTGGGTTCCACCGTCCCATGCTACATTCACAAACCCAATAATTATATCGCCATCATAGACACCGATATGGCCGAGACTGCGTGAGAGCATATCAGCGAGCGAGGCTGGCGCAGGCGCTCCCCATGCAGCGGACCAGAGAGGATTCAAATCGGCGGAGGAAGGGTGAGGGTTTATCTTATACTCCAAGATCAACACACTCCCTGCATATCACTTCCGGTATTTGCAATATACCCGTTTTCGGCATCAGATATACGCGTAGTTTTCAGACAGTCTGCAGGATTTGTGCGGCGAACCATCCTCGTGGAAGGGCAGCACCGGCCTACAGTGGCTTTCGGAAGAACACGACGCGCTGTGTCTCCTCAAATCCTAAAGCGGTATGGAGCGCATGGCTGGCTGAATTCTCAAGCAGCGCGTCAGAGCCAAACTCAACACACCCAAGCGACTTCCCCCAATCGGCAACGGCATTGCGAAGCAATCGCGCGATACCTTTTCGCCTGTCAACGGGCCGGACATAAATTCCTTCGAGGAATAGAACGGGCGAGCTGCTGCATCCATTCACATAATCATGTCGCAAAGTGGCCTCAGCAAACCCGACAGCTTCATTCGCAGCATTTCGAGCGATGAACGCGACGGCTTCTCCACTTTCTGAAAGAAACGCCCGGCACAACTCAACTCGATGATCTTCGAGCGAGTGATGCGGCCACAGCGCAACGCGAAGCTCCGCCCACGACTCCCCAATCTCGATAATCGATTCCATATTGTGGTTCTCTCGAGAAATTCCCGATTAAAGCGACACTTGTTTTCCTGACTTTTGCAACGTCGCAGAATAGACGGTTTTGCGATGCCGCCAATGTCTGCTGTTGGCGGATATTGTTGATTTAGTCGGTGGTTGATCGGTTAGTGCGGTCGTGATTCACTCTCGTTACTGCTTCGAGAGGAGAGCGCAACGATGATGGGGATGCAGTCGGAACCGGCGCAATTGTTTTACGATTTCTGCCTGGATGATCACCTCCCCGACGAACATATGCTGCGCGGCATCGATCGTTTCCTCGACTGCGGCGATATCCGCAGAGAGATGAAGCCATTTTACAGCTCAATTGGCCGGCCTTCGATTGATCCAGAGCTGATGATCCGGATACTGCTCGTTGGCTATTGCATGGGCATTCGTTCTAAGCGGCGTCTGTGCGACGAGGTCCATCTCAACCTTGCCTATCTCTGGTTCTGCAAACTCGGTCTCGACGGCAAAGTGCCTGACCACTCGACCTTCTCACGCAACCGCCATGGCCGCTTCCGCGACAGCGATCTTCTCCGTCATCTGTTTGAGACTGTCGTCAAGCGATGCATGTCAGAGGGCCTGGTGCGTGGCGAGGGCTTTGCCGTGGACGCAAGCCTGATCGCCGCCGACGCTAACAAGCAGCGCTCTGTTTCCGGTGAGGAGTGGGCCGCGCCAAACGACGAGGATGCCGCGCGTGCGGTCAGGGAATATCTGGAAAAGCTGGATGATGCCGCCTTTGGAGCGGCCTCGGAGGTGACGCCGAAGTTCATCTCTGCTGCCGATCCGGCCGCGCAATGGACCGGGGCGCACAAGGGCCATGCCTTCTTCGCCTATGCCACCAATTATCTGATCGACACCGACAATGCCGTCATCCTGGATGTCGAGGCTAGTCGTGCCATCCGCCAGGCCGAGGTCGGCGCTTCCCGCACCATGATCGAGAGGACAGAGACAAGCCTTGGGCTCAAGCCAGAATGGCTTGTGGCCGACACCGCTTATGGATCGTTCCCAAACATGGGGTAATCGCGGCGCGATCGCCCCAGGCCATTTTTATAAGATGATGGCTGGCGGGGGTGGTTGCCCCCGATAAGATGGTAAAACGGGCTCACGATTGGAACCGGGCCCAAACATCGAACGGAGAGCAACCGTGGACCAATATATAGGCCTGGACGTTTCATTGAAAGATACTGCGATCTCGATACGACAGGACGGTAAGCGGATCTGGCGGGGAAAGTGCCCGTCGGATCCAAAGCTTCTGGCGCAGATGATCCGCAAGCATGCGCCGCACGCCAGGCGCGTTGTGTTCGAGACGGGGCCGTTGTCGACATGGTTCTATCACGCGCTGACGGCCGAGGGGGTTCCGGCGATCTGCATTGAAGCGCGGCACGCGCAAAAGGTATTGGACGAGACGCTCAACAAGACAGATGCCAATGATGCGGATGGCTTGGCGCAACTGGCCGAAGCCGGCTTCTACAAGGCCGTCCGGGTAAAGGCGTTCGACAGCATGCTGACGCGCACGCTTGTGGCGGCTCGCAATCAGCTCCTGAGAATCTCAACCCAGCTTAGCAACCAGATCCGCGGCCTGATGAAGACGTTCGGTCTCATCGTCCCCAAAGGGACAGGTCGGGTATTTGATGGCAATGTGAGGGAACTCCTAGATGGGAATGACGGCCTGGCAAGGATCATATTGCCTCTACTTGAGGCCTGGCGCGACATACGCAAGCGCGGAGCCGATCTTGATCACCAGTTGCTCGCAGCGGCGCGGCAAAGCCAAGAGACGAAGCTTTTGATGACAATCCCGGGGATTGGTGCCGTCACGGCCGTCTCGTATATCGCGGCCATTGAAGATCCAGAAAACTTCAAAACGTCGCGCTCGGTTGGCGCCTGGCTCGGGTTGACAACGCGGCGCTACCAGTCAGGCGAGGTGGATTATGACGGCCACATCTCGCGAAGAGGCGACAACCATTTGCGGGGACTGCTTTATGAAGCGGCGACCGTGATCCTCACGAGAACCGGTGCCAGGAACGAGAGCACTCTCAAAAACTGGGGGCTCAAGCTGCGTCAGCGGTTGGGCTTCAAGCGCGCAGCAGTGGCGGTCGCGCGAAAGCTCGCGGTCATCATGCACAGCATGCTCAAAACAGGAGAAGTCTTCAACGGATTGGCTGGCGCAACAGCATAAGCGAGGTGCCAGCCTTCTCACCTCAGCGCGTCAAACCCGATTTGAAGCACTGAGTGTCCCTGCTGCGGACGTGGGTTGGATCATTCCGTTAGCGCGGCTGCAGCTCACTGAGACTGCGTCCCAAACATAGGAAGATCTTACCTGCGAAGACCCATCGTGCGGCGACCCTATATCGACCGCGGAGACAACCCTGCTCCCAGCACCGGACAGCTCTGAAGGAAACATGGCCGCTGAGGCCTGACCCAAACCACTCAACTCCCGCCGCGTGGCCTGTCTCGCAACACGGCGCAGATGCCGAATGCCCAGACCACCTTGACGAACGGAACGCGATTAGACAACCTTGCCTGGTTGGTGAAGGACAAGAAGATCACGCCGCACATCCCGGTCTTCGACAAGTCGAACCGCACCGATGGCACGTTCTCACGGGCCGACTTCACATTTGATGCGGATGCAAACCACTACATCTGCCCGGCGGACAAGCTGCTGGTGCAATTCCGGCGTACCTACGACAAGCCGCGGACCGGCATCACGAAGGCCGGAACCAAGCTTTACAGGGCCAGCAAGAAGGACTGTGCGGTCTGCGATCTGAAGCCAAAATGCTGCCCGAACATGGTCGCTCGAAAGGTTCCGCGCGACGTCAATGAGGATGCCCGCGATGTGGCCCGTGCGTTGGTTGGAACGCCGGAATACGAGCGCGCACGACATCTCCGCAAGAAGGTCGAGATGCTGTTCGCTCACCTCAAACGGATATTGAGGCTCGGGCGGCTGAGACTGCGAGGTCCACGCGGTGCGCGTGACGAGTTTCTGCTGGCCGCCACCGCGCAAAATCTACGAAAGCTCGCAAAATTGCGACCTCTCGTGGCTCCAACCAACCCGATCGCGGCATAGGGAGCATAGAAATGCGGGCCACGCCACCTACCACCAGCACCGAAGCTCGATAAACGAGGCACTACCCGACGGAACCATCAGCTATGAGACGGCAGACACGTTGAATCCGCGACTATATCAACAATATCGGCCCAAAGCGGACGCCACAAGGGTCCAATGTACGCATGATCAAAGAAGAACCCTGCTACGCGTAGCGCTGGAGTCAAGCCCAACCGCTTTGTGCACAGCCATTGCGGTGTTGCTCGCACCCCAATGACAAACGAGGCCGGAGCATCATACCAGACGCTCCGGCCTCTCAATGTATAAGGTCGTGGTCGCCGTGGAGTGACCTTGGTAGGCTATAGCCCAGTTTGATTATGTTGCCACGGCAATGAGCGTTTGATATTTTGCGCTCGCACTGGATGTTCGTTGGGGGCGGCTTTCAGCCGAAGTTCACATGTCATACGATCTCTTGGTGAACGGCGTAAAGCATTCCGTCGATGTTGACGGTGACATTCCTCTCTTATGGATCATACGAGACAGCATAGGTCTTACGGGCACGAAATTCGGTTGCGGGATCGCGATGTGCGGTGCGTGTACTGTACACGTTGATGGCGTGCCGATGAGATCGTGCGTTTTGCCCGTTGCAGAGGCGGTCTCGAAACAGATCACGACGATCGAGGCCATCGGCAAAACCGAGGCGGGCGCGCGGGTGCAGAAGGCGTGGCTCGACATCGACGTTGTCCAGTGCGGCTACTGTCAATCCGGGCAGATCATGTCCGCGGCCGCGCTCCTTGCAACCAACCCATCGCCTGCGGACGAGGATATCGATGCCGTCATGGCCGGGAATATCTGTCGTTGCGGTACGTATCCCCGCATTCGGGCGGCCATCAAGCTTGCAGCAGAGGCGAGGTGATGAGATGTCCATCCGCGATCAGATTGATCTTCGCCTTTCCCGCCGTCATTTCCTAATCGGAGCTGCCCTGACAGGAGCAGGTCTGGTAATCGGCGCGATCCCATCCCGATCAGCCGACGCGCCGCCCGGCGATTTTGAGCCGAACGCGTTCATCCGCATTCCTGCGGAGGGAAAGATCGTCCTCGTGATGCCTTCGGTGGAAATGGGACAAGGCATCTATACCGCGGTGGCTATGCTCCTCGCTGAGGAACTCGAAGTCCCCATCGACCAGGTAACCGTTGAACATGCCCCGGCCGAACCGTCTCTATATTCGAACCCCCTCCTGGGCGACCAGATAACCGGGGGCTCCCTGGCTATCCGCGCGGTCTACGACCAGATGCGAAAGGCTGGCGCGAGCGCTCGAACAATGCTCGTGAACGCCGCTGCCAGGGATTGGGATGTTCCGGCGGATACATGCAAGGCGGACGCCGGTCATGTCGTTCACGAGGCAAGTGGCAGGCGAGTTGCGTATGGAGAACTCATACAGTCGGCCGCAGCGATTTCTGTTCTTCAGGACGCACCGTTGAAGGAGGCATCCAGTTTCAAAGTCATAGGCACTCCGGTCCGCCGGCTCGACAGCCCAGAGAAGGTCAACGGGTCCGCGAAATTCGGGATCGACGCGAGGCCTGAGGGCGTATCTTACGCGGCAATAGCGATTTGTCCCCACTTCGGCGGCAAGTTGGGCAGGGTCGAAGACGGGCCTGCGATGGCCGTCAAGGGCGTCAGACAAGTCGTCACGATTGAAGATGCGGTAGCGGTCGTAGCCGACAACACGGGTGCCGCACGCAAGGGACTGGCAGCCCTCGCCATCGAATGGGAGAAGGGAGCTGACGGCAATCTGACGATCGACGATCTTGAGGCGCGGATGGAGGACGCCGTCAACGGACAGGCCCTCGCCCATATCAACGAAGGGGATGTCGATAAAGTGGAGGCTGAACACGGTCCGGTCCACGAGTTCGTCTACCGCCTTCCGATCCTCGCCCACACAGCGATGGAGCCGATGAACTGTACGCTGCACGTTCGCGCCGACGGGTGTGACGTATGGGTGGGAACACAGGTCATGGGCCGGACGAGGAAAGCCGTCGCGGATGTTACGGGGCTTCCCGAAGAGAAGGTTGTCGTCCATAACCATCTGCTGGGCGGAGGCTTCGGCCGCAGGCTCGATGTCGACGGGGTGATCCTTGCCGCGAAGATCGCAAAGCAGGTCGAAGGCCCGGTCAAGGTCACGTGGAGCCGCGAAGAAGACGTTCGCCACGATTGCTATCGCTATCTCAACTACAGCAAGGTAACGGCGACACTGGGACCAGATGGAATGCCGCTGTCATGGCGGCACCGGGTGATCGGTCCGTCGGTGATGGCTAGATGGTTTCCTGCCTTCACGAAGGATGGCATCGACCTGGACAGCATGGCCGGCGCGGAATCGCCTTACTCGATCCCGAACAAATTCACGGATTTCGCCAGGCACGAAGCACCTGATGGCATGTTGACCGGGAACTGGCGGGGAGTGGGCGCTACCCGGAACGTGCCCGCGATCGAAGGGGGAATTGACGAACTCGCACACGTAGCGGGCATCGATCCCTTGGAATACCGCCGCCGCCTTCTGAAAGACAAACCAAGGCTCCGTGCCGTTCTCGATCTCGCTGCCGAAAAGGTGGCGTGGACGACGCCACTTCCCAAAGGTAAAGGAAGGGGTATCGCCCTGTCTGACGACTTCGGCAGTTTCTCCGCCACCATTTCCGAGGTGAGCATCGGGGAAGACGGCAGCCTGAAGACCGAGCGCGTCGTCTGTGCCGTCGATTGCGGGCAAGTAATCAATCCCGATACCGTCGAGGCACAGATACAGAGCGGTATCGTTTACGGCCTCAGCGCGGCCCTTTACGGCCGTATTACGGTCAGGGACGGAGCAGTGGTGGAAGGCAACTTCGACGACTCGCCTGTCCTGCGCATTCACGAGACGCCCAAGATTGAGGTCCACATCGTCCCCAGTTCCGAGAAGCCGGGCGGGATAGGGGAGGTCGGTACGCCGGGCGTTGCGCCGTCACTGTTCAACGCGATCTTCGTGGCGACCGGAAAGCGACTGAGAACACTGCCGATCGATCAATCGGGTCTGCGGAGGGTCTAAGATGTCTCGGCGATCCTACCTCATGTTGCTTGCCGCAACCGTCGCATCCTTCGGCATCGTTGCGGGGTTCGGATCGATACGTGGCTACGCCGAGACATCCGGCGGCAGTCAGCTCAAGGCCGTCTCGGATTTCGATGCGATTGCCGGCACCAGCGAACGCTCGAAGGCTATATTCGAGGAGGCCAGCCGCGTGATCACTCATCCGCGCTGCATAAACTGCCATCCCGCGACCCGCAGCCCGACCCAGGGCGAAGACATGCATCGCCATGTCCCCCTGATGATCGCCAAGGATTCATCCCTTGGACCGGCCGGGCTCGTTTGCGGCACATGCCATGGTCCCGAAAACAGGCCGATCATCGGCAGCCGCCTCAAATCCATTCCTGGCAATGCCCACTGGCAGCTCGCGCCGGCGAGCATGGCGTGGCAAGGCCTGACGCTGGGCGAAATATGCAGGCAGGTCAAAGACACAAGCCGGAACGGCAACCGGAGCCACGCCGATCTCATCAAGCACATGGGAACCGATCACCTCGTAGGGTGGGCGTGGCATCCGGGGGACGGCCGCCCCGCCCCGCCGGGTTCTCAAGAAACCTTTGCCGCCTTGATCACCGCATGGCTACAAACAGGTGCGGAATGTCCAGGTTGACCCTCAACGCCTTAAAGCATGAGCGCAGGCGGTCAGAGCGTTTCCGCGTCGCCTGTAGTCGGCAAGCAGAATGACCGGTGTTGGCGCGGGGGCGACCACCGGCCGCCGCCGATGGCCAAAAATCTACAATTCAATCTGTTCAGCAATCCGTAGCGCGTCATCTACCTCAATGCCAAGGTATCGGACGGTACTTTCGAGCTTCGTGTGACCGAGCAGAATTTGGACAGCACGAAGGTTGTCCGTCTTTTTGTAAATCTGCGCGGCCTTGGTAGCCTCATCGAGTGAGTGCCGTAGGCGCTGGTTTCCAGCCCGATGGACGCAACCCATCGATGAACAATCCGGGCATACTGCCTTGTCGACAAATGCTGCGAGGTTATGCGGCGGCCTGGGAAAAGATAGCTGCCGCCGTTCCTTCGAACGAACGGGAGCCACGCCGCGAGCGCGCTTTTCGTCTGCTCCGTCACTTCGAATTGGACGGACCCCTTCGTCTTCTTCTGGATTATGGTAGCTCTGTCGCGGATCGAACTGCCTGACCAGAGGTCCTCAACCCTCAGCTTAACGAGATCACAAGCGCGGAGCTTGCTGTCGATGGCTAGATTAAAGAGCGCCAGCTCCCGGATCGCCCCGCTCATTTCAAGCCGGACGCGGATCGACCACACGTTCTTCGGCTGAAGCGGGCGCTTCCGACCGACCAGAATGCCTTTGTTCCATGGGTTACTAGCACGCAATGCGGCGGTTTCCATGACCAAGTCTCCGCCGCACCTCCCACCTCGTCGCCCGCGATGGGCCGGCCCCAAGATATCACGGTTCGTCGCTACTCGGCCCAAAGCGGACTTTGCGTACAAGGCTAAAGCAACTTTCGCAAAAATATTCTCTGGTGTGTATCGGGGGATATCGTTCCAGCGTTCCGAACACAGAGTATCCTTGCTTTTGATAGAAGCCCGGAGCCTGAAAGCTAAATGTGTCAAGCCAAATCCCGACGCAGCTTTGTTCTTCGGCCCATTGCTCCGCCTGAGCCAGAAGCTTCGCCCCCAGTTGCTGGCCCCTCATAACTTCGGGCACGAAAAGCAGCTCGACGAACAGCCAGTCATAATAGCATTTCGCCCATAGGCCGCCTTGGATTCCGCCCTCATCATCGCGCAGTAAAATTGCAAGCGGCTTGTAACCATCCTGTCCAGCCTTCGAATCATTAAAGGCAAGCAGGGGATTTAGGATTGCCTCGCGGTCACCTTCGTTAGGGTCGAGCTTCACTTCTAATACAGGCATTTCGTATCTCCATTCAGCCATTTCCGCCTATGTGGCCGATGTAACAGACACGTGAATTTGTCGCCATACTCGGGAGACCACTTTTGGCGCAATCCGGCCAAGGCCAAGCTTCCGCAGTCGGTCCCAAGCGGACGAGGCATCCTCGCGGATCAAAGCCAGTGCAACCCCAGCCGAGGCAGAGCCAGCACCATTGCGGCCGGCGGATGTATTTCGGATGACGGGTGCCCATTGATCCGGATTGATCTGATATGCGGGCATCAGGTTGATCAGGCTCTCGACATCCTGTGCCCATTTGTTGACCCAGTCGCGATCGTCCATGCGATAGAGATCACACATGCGGTAGTCGTCTCCCTCTTTTCGGTATCGAGCCTCGGATATCGGGTTCAACATTCAAGGCACCAATCGGATCAGGCGTCGACTCCATTCATGGCAGCGCATGGCGTCCTACCTCCGGCACCAAGTTGCCGCTGAAAGCATCCCTTAGCTGTTTGCGCTCTAAAGTCCGGCAAACGGTATCGGGTGCTCAAATGGAAACAGCCAACAACCTCAGAAGGGATATCGAGGTCGCATTGCATCGCCATGATCTGAATGGCTGGCAGCGAAAGTTCCTCACCGACATCCTGGCTCGCATTGATCGCAGTGGCGACAGGTTCACTCTCACCGACAAGCAGTGGAGAAAGGTCTTCGAGGTCCTCGGAAATCGCTCCAACGTCGTCCAATTTCAGCCACGGAAGTCACCGTCTAGTCATCGCCGATCGCCCAGCTACCGTCGACCGAGATTTACCAGGCGGCATTCGTACCGCCTGAGTTGGAGCGAAAAGAGGTTCCTGGTCGCGTTGGTGGTTCTGGCTGTCATTGCGTGCTTCCAGTTTGTCACCGGCGGCAAGTTCGATGCGGTAAGCGTGGTGCCGTCATCGGCCGAGAACGAATTTGCGTCATCGAGGTTCACGGTCACCGATGGCGATACGATCCATGTCGAAGGCGAGATGAACGGCACCCGGCTCGTCGGCTACAACGCGCCCGAGGTTTTCAGTCCGCGCTGTACACCAGAAAGGGAACTCGGAGACCGCGCAACGGCTCGGCTCAAGGAATTGGTGGCAGCCGGGCCGGTCAAACTCAATAGGGTTCCTTGCGCGTGCACGCCAGGGAGCGAAGGAACTGACAGATGCAACTATGGTCGCTCCTGTGCTGTTCTTTATGCAGGCGGGCAGGATGTCGGCAGTATCATGATTGGCGAGGGTCTGGCCGTGCCGTTCGTGTGCAGCGGAACCAGATGCCCGCCGACGCCGCGACCGTGGTGCGGCTGAGTTGGTCGCTTCTCAGGTCCATGAGTTCTTAAATCGATTTTAAAATCTTGAATTCAAATCCTAATCGATTTTAATGATTTTGTTTAAACATTCTTGTTGCAGTGCGAATGAATTCCGATCTTAAATGGCTGGCGAAGTCTGCTGTTTGGAGGGCCTTGGATGACCTTTACATTCCCGCTTACCGAGAAGCGCAATGTCGAGGAACTGCTAAAACACCTGGCACAGCACAAACTTAGCTGTCCAGGGAACTGTGCCGTATCGGTGAAAACCCACGTCGCTCATGTATCTTCCATGCTTACGTTCGCGCTGGGTACTGCCCGTACCGCCTGGTAACGACGAAGGAGGCGGGCCAACGGCGCTTCTCTAATCGGCGTGTCGGCGTCAAGCGTCTTTTCATAGCCGAGTCGAGGACGTCTGGATTTGGCCGTCGCAAAAATCCGCCGCGAAACTCCAACTTTTGCGACAGAGTTTTGCGGCGCGGCCCCCCGAACGCTTTCAGAAAAACCGGAGTGTCGCAAAAGCCCGGCAGACCGTCCGAGAACTCTTCGAGTGATGGAAAGTAGTTGATTTTCGGCGTGGACGGCGGCGTTTTGTCCAATTTTCCAGCTTTTCCGTTTTCGGGTGCGATGGTGGCGTTCATGGGCATAGTGGCGCTTATTTTGGGTCGAGAACAACGCAAAATGGGGCGTTTTATGTCCGCAACGCGGCCATCAGGCCCGGCACACCGACGATGGAGATGGCTCTCCTGAGTTGTAGGCGAGCGCCGTCAGGCTGAACTCCCCGCGGACGTTTCCCAGCCGCCGCAGAAGCAGCAATTGGGAGCGGTCTGTTCCTGAAAGATGCGCCATGGCAAAAGCTACCACGGCAGTCTAACGTGAGGAATCCCCGACGGGGTTTTCAGACGGTCTGCAGGATTTGTGCGGCGAACCATCCTCGTGGAAGGGGCAACACCGGCCTACAGTGGCTTTCGGAAGAACACGACGCGCTTTGTCTCCTCAAATCCTAAAGCGGTATGGAGCGCATGGCTGGCTGAATTCTCAAGCAGCGCGTCAGAGCCAAACTCAACACACCCAAGCGACTTCCCCCAATCGGCACCGGCATTGCGAAGCAATCGCGCGATACCTTTTCGCCTGTCAACGGGCCGGACATAAATTCCTTCGAGGAATAGAACGGCGAGCTGCTGCATCCATTCACATAATCATGTCGCAAAGTGGCCTCAGCAAACCCGACAGCTTCATTCGCAGCATTTCGAGCGATGAACGCGACGGCTTCTCCACTTTCTGAAAGAAACGCCCGGCACAACTCAGCTCGATGATCTTCGAGCGAGTGATGCGGCCACAGCGCAACGCGAAGCTCCGCCCACGACTCCCCAATCTCGATAATCGATTCCATATTGTGGTTCTCTTTTGTCGAGAAATTCCCGATTAAAGCGACACTTGTTTTCCTGACTTTTGCAACGTCCACGCCACAATAGATGAACGGTGCCGGCTTGGGTCCGATCTTCTTCGTCTTGCGGACGAGCAAGTGGATGTGAAGACCCAGCGCTTGATTGTCCCTAATCATCTCGCCATGCTTGGATTTTTGCTTGGTCCTGTTCTGGCTTTGCCAGGAGAATTCTGTGGCCGAACATAAGAGCCCACCTATCCTATGATTCCGCGGAGTTCGTCGTTGCGCCAGGAGCTAGAAAATGTTCTCCGTGGGAAGTCCGAGTGCGAATGAACCCGCGTAATGCGCCTGGGCTCCGGGCTGCATCGGATGATAGCGCGCGCCCTGTATGTCACGGAAGCAGCGCTCCAGCCCGTTCTCTCGATAGAATGCCGCGCCACCTGCGACCTCCATTGCAAGCTCCGTGACTTCGATAGCGTGCCGGGCGACCAAGGAACGGCCGATCATAACCTCGTTGACGGTTTCCGCGGACGGTTCGTTTCGAGCAACCACCTCCAACATCCAGCGATGCGCGATCTGTGCGGCCCTCAGAGAGGTTTCCATGCGCCCGACCAACTCGATCAGATGGTCGCTATTGGCCTTGCTTCGGACCATCTTGACTGCGATGTCGCGGGCGCTCTCGGCGACGCCAAGATAGACCGCGTAGATCAGAGGAAACGCAATCATGCCGATGACTTGAAATACGGGATGCCATTGTCCCGCACTTCTGGAAAATGCGACACTCGCATCCGGCACGAAGAGGTTTTCGATGATGATATCGTTTGACCCGGTTCCCCTCATTCCAAGTGTTCGCCACGTATCCTCTATCGAAACCTCTGGCGATGCCATCGGAACGCCGAAATGAATGACGGAGCGCGCGCCGTCCTGTTCTTCATAAACAGCACCGGTCATCAGGATGTTTCCTGCCGCAGCGCCGGAAGTGAAGCGTTTACGCGCGGTGATCCGGTATCCGCCATCAACTTTCATGGCGTTGCCCGATCCGCCGATCCAGTCCGATCCACCGCTCGAGAGCAATATGATTTGCTCCGATGCAACACGTCTCAGGAGCGGCTCCACCGCCGCCACCTTTTGATGCCGCCAGCGCCAGGCGGGAATGGCGACCTGATGGGTATGCATAGAAAAGGCAAGCGCGGTCGACCCACATGCACGAGCAATGGATTTGAGCATCTCAGAAAGTTCGGGCACTTCCGCGCCCAGTCCGCCCAACTCGATTGGAACGCCTGCCCGAACGAGGCCAGATTCCTTTAGCAGCGCGTAATTCTCGCCGACGAAAGTATCGCTCTCGTCGATCGATGCGGCACGTTGCGCAATGGTGGGCAGGACCGAATTGGTTAGTTCGACAATGGTCCGACCGCCGTCAAGGTTCCGTTTTGGTTCTGTAAGCCCGAGCATATCAATGTCTCCTATCTCGTGAGGATTGAGACTCTGCGCTCGTTTCACAATTGCGGCTAGTACACGAACTGTACTGAACGCCGCCTCCGCATGGCCAGGCAAGGAGCATTTGGCGGACCGGTTGTTTTGCAATATCGTGCCTGATCCAGCGCGGTGGAGGTCCTTATGGTAGAGCGTGACGGCTATGGGCAATTCTGTCCAGTATCAATGGCCTCGGAAATCCTCTGCTCGCGTTGGACGACCTTGGTCGTTCGCGAGTTCCTTTGCGGATCGACGCGCTTTAATGAGTTGCGCCGCGGGTTACCAAAAATGTCCCCGGCACTCTTGTCAAAACGACTGAAAGAACTGGAACTATCGGGCGTCATCACGGTGACAAGGAGTGCGAACGGTATGTCCGAATACGAGCTCACGGCAGCGGGCGAAGAATTGAGACCTCTGATCATAGGTCTTGGAAATTGGGCTCAACGGTGGATGGAATCGCGACTTTCCTTGAAGAATCTCGACCCTTCTCTGCTCATGTGGGACATGCGGCGGAGCCTCGACACAAGAAGACTTCCGCCCCGCCGTTGTACGATACAGTTTCTGTACCCGGAGCTTTCGGCCGCGCAAAAGAGCTGGTGGCTTGTGGTCGAAAACGGAAAAGTCGATCTCTGTAACTTCGATCCGGGCTATGATGTAGACCTTCTCGTTGAAGGGTCGCTCCGTTCGATGACCGCAATTTGGATGGGCCTCACGACCATACGTCAGGAAACCGATGCAGAAACGCTGAAACTTGAAGGGGACAGGGCGCTCGCGCGCGACATGCAGGAATGGCTCGGTCTTAGTGTGTTCGCCAAAACTCCCCGGATGAGGGCTTAAACTATCGAAGGCGAGAGGTTCTGACGGATACAACCGAGCAACGAAGACCCGTCACCCAGCCGGAAAATGGGCACGCACTCCTGCAGAAGCCGATGCCCGCTCTTGATGCTGTGGATGGCTCCTCCGCCGGCATCGCGATGTGCCATATTTGCGGTGTTGTTCAGGAACCGCATGGGAGGAGCCATCCATGGAAGAGATTACCACGATTGGACTCGACATTGCTAAGTCGGTGTTCCAGGTGCACGCCATTTCCGCGACCGGCACGGTCGTCATCCGCCGACAGTTGAAGCGCCGCTTTGTTCTTCAGTTCTTCGCGAGCCTCAAACCCTGCCTCGTGGGCATAGAAGCCTGCGCAACCGCGCATCATTGGGGTCGAGAGCTGGCAAATCTCGGGCACGAGGTCCGGCTGATGCCGCCGCGCTATGTGAAGCCTTACGTCAAACGCAACAAGAACGATGCGGCGGATGCAGAGGCAATATGCGAGGCGGTGACACGGCCGAACATGCGGTTTGTGCCGATCAAGACAGCCGATCAACAATCGATCCTGATGCTTCATCGGACCCGCATGCTGTTCATTCGCCAGCGGACTATGACCATCAATGCTGTTCGCGCCCATCTCGCCGAGTTCGGCATTGTTGCGGGGATCGGTCGTAATGGACTGCTTGAGCTTCTCCATCTCATTCGGAAGGGCGAGAAACCTGAGATACCGGCGGAGGCATGTTTATGTCTTGCCGCTTTAGCGGACCAAGTCGACCTCTTGAAGCAGCGTATACTGGAAATGGATCGGCAAATCATGAGGTGGCACCGCGCTCACGAACTCAGTCGTAAGCTCGAAGGAATTCCAGGTGTTGGTCCATTGGTGGCAACAGCACTGGCTGCCAGTATTCCCGATCCCAGCGTCTTTCGTTCCGGTCGTGATCTGAGTGCCTGGATTGGCTTAGTCCCGAAACAAAACTCTAGTGGAGGCAAGGAGAAACTCGGTGGGATCAGCAAGGCCGGGAATCGATATCTGAGGCAGCTATTGGTGGTCGGCGCGTTGGCGGTGATCAAGAGAGCGAAGCTATTGGGCTACGCCCGCCATCCTTGGCTGGTCTCACTGATGGAGCGCCGTTCGGCAAAGGTCGCGGCGGTAGCACTCGCCAACAAGATAGCGCGGATTGCCTGGGCGATGATGAGCCGCAACGAACCCTATCGAGCAATCCCGGTCACCGCCGAAAGGTGAAACACGGCGCAAGCGTCGTGAACGTCTTTGGTAAGAGCAGGAGACTTATAACGCACCTACGCCAGTCGGCCCAAGGAGAGGGACAACCCACTATGCGCCAGGCGCTTCGAGCGCGGGCTTTTGACCGGGACCCAATCCGCGGAGAGCATTATGGCCAGCGGCCTGTTTCTGTGCCGCATCCAAAGGCCGGACACATGGCAGCTCCGACCAGCAATGTGCAAAAAAGTCTACAAAACTCTTGCCAAACCGGAGCCGTCCACACATGGCGCATTTGCGCCATGACCACGCTCGGCCCAAAGCCACCATTGACTGCACCTGGCTCTTGCACGCTCCAAGCTGTTGGAAAGGCCGGGCCGGAGAGTGGTGCGCACATCCTAAGGTCAACTACTGGGGCGCAGAGCACCGATCGGCTGGTTCAACCGTTGCGACAATGCGCTCTATCGCCGCTGCCAGGGAGATCGTGCCGCGCCGGTGCTCGCTGCCGTCCTGGCGCGTGAACAGGCCGTTGGCGATGCCCTCATACATACCGAGAAGCGCACCCGCCACCTCCTCGGGCACGCCTTCCTCGGCAAGAAGCACGGCGCGACCCTCCGGCGGGACCAGCATCGGCACCACTGGGCGGTCGAGAACTTCCGCGAAGGCCGACGCCACATTACCGGCGCTCCAGTCTTCCGGTCCGGCCAGTTCCACGACGCGCTTCCCGGTCCAGTCCTCGCGGAGCAGGGCTGCCGCAGTGCGCCCGACATCGATCGTACTCACCATTGGAATCTCCTGAGAGGGTTCGAGGAAGGTCGGGAGCAGGCCTTCAGACACGGCGGTTCCTGCCACCTCGCTCCACGTCTCGACAAAATAGCCGGATCGCAGGAAGGCGATCGCCGGTGCCACGCCGGCAAGCCGCGCCTCGAACCTGTTGAGGGTCGCGATGACGCCAGTGCCCGAAGCATGCTGCGCTCCGATCGACGACAGGACGACGGCCTTGGGCAGATGCGTCCGCCGTGCGGCATCGGCGAGCGCAGCACCGAGTTCGTCCGTGCGTGCATACGGATCACCTCTCACCGGCGGCGGATTGAGCAGGAACGCGCCCGACGCGCCTTTCAGCGCATCGGCTAAGGCCTCGGTATCCTCGATGTTCGCGACGACGACCGCAGCGCCGAGAGCCGTCCATTTTTCACCCTGTCCCGGGTGACGCACGACGACACGCACGGCCTCGCCGTGTTCGATGAGGGCGCGCGCTGTCTCGCCACCAGCGCGCCCATTTGCTCCAAGCACAACATACATGACTTCTTCTCCATTGGTTGGTCGATCGAGAGACGATAGACGGGGGATTTCCATGCGTCCAATGCATGCGGTATATAGTCAGTATGCGTGAAACGGATTTACGGCAGATCGATCTCAACCTGCTAGTAGCGCTCGATGCGCTGCTGACCGAAATGAACGTCACACGGGCAGCCCACCGGCTCGGCATGAGCCAGCCGGCTGCAAGCCGTGCTTTGGGGCGATTGCGCGCGCTGTTTGCGGATGCACTCCTGGTCGATGGGCCGGGCGGTTACATCCCTAGCGCCCGCGCTGAGGAGGTGCGCCCCGTTCTGCGCCGACTCCTGGCCGGCATCGGCGAGATGCTGGAGGCGAATCCGTTCGATCCCGCGACGGCGATGGGTCAAGTTCGGCTTCTGATGCCCGATCTTCAGGCCGCCGCGCTCGCGCCGCATTTGCTCGCCCGCCTCGCACGCGAGGCACCGTCCGTTGATCTTGACATCGTCGCGCCAGGCGCGAACGGAATGAAAGCGCTGGAGCACGATGACGCGGATGCGATGGTCGCGCTCATCGACGAAGCACCCGCCGGCATCCACCGCCGCCGCCTCTATGACGAAAAACTTGTGACATTGATGCGCGCGGATCATCCGGCCGCTATCGGAAAACTCACCCTCGACCGCTTTCTGGCGCTTGAGCATATAGTGGTCAGCATCACCGGCGTCGGGCCTGCACCCGTCGATGAGGTGCTTTCGCGCATGGGGCGGAAGCGAAGGGTAAAGCTGCGCGTGCCGAACTTCTTTGCAGCGGTGGAGATAGCCGCCCGCTCAGACCTGATCATGACCCTGCCGTCGAGCCTGGCGCGATCCGCCGCCGACATGAGGCGCTTCGTGTCGCGGCCGCCGCCCCTCGATCTTGGCAGCTTCACGATGAGTCTCGCCTGGCACGCGCGTCAGCAGGACACCCCCAGGCACATCTGGTTGAGGCGCGCCATTGTCGCGGCGGCGGCGGATATGTCATCGGCCGCTGAATCTGACCGCTGAGTCCGCAAAGCGGGCCATCTGTCGCGCAACTCCTAGATTTATGCACTATTCGCTGGCGGTTGCACTGGAAGGAAGCTCATAGGAACGAGGCGGGTATACCGATCGGGGCCATCTGATTGCCCAGGATCATAGAAAATGCGGTTATTGGCGTCGTAGAGGATAAAGTGGTCTTTTTCGACATGGACGACCGCTACCCCGCAAACATCGGCCCAGCTCACTGCCTTGCATAATCCGCCAGTATGCCAGCCCAATTCGGTTAGGACGCCAAGCAGTTCCTTCCACGTTGTGTAATGATTGGTCTGATCGCCCCAATCGATCATGCTGGCAATTTGGTCGTAGGGTTTGCCCGTCAGCATCTGCAAGACGAAAACGCCGCAGCCATCATCCCTTGGACATTGCGTGATAAATTTGAAGCGGACCTTATGGGCTGCGGGTTGTGTCAACGCTCAGGTCCTTAATTCACTTCCATAAAATAGGGTTAAGCGACCTCACTTTGCAACAGCGCTTATCGCTGTCCGCTCTCCTCATAGGATCTAAACGATCCGCATATTTTTCGTTCATCGTCCGCAGACACACAGCATCACTCATCGATGGCCTCGCCGACGCACACGGTCAAAGTCTCGGCAAATTCTGTGACCGCCTGACGGTTGGATAGCAGGAGTTTTGGACCGGAGAACTCTGCAAACAATCGCCCGTGCACCTGAAATGAATTCCAGTTGTTCGTCCGAATCCTGTACTCGGCCACCCATTTCAGGAGGTCATCGAATTGCGTTCTCGTCTCGCCGCCTTGAATACCCCTTTCTTTGAAACTCTCGACGCACTCTTCCTCTGGCAGATCGATCCAAATGAGTGTCGTCACCCGATCAAGGACCATATTCACGAGCTGGCCGTAGACACCTTCCATGATCCAGCTGTCGGCTTGGGCCGCCCCCGTGGCCCTTTTGTCTCTAAGAACCCTGCCGCGAGCAATGCCGACGCGGCCGGGCTCCCAGTGCATGTCATCAAGATGAATGACCGTATGGTTAAATCGCGCAGGCGGCGGGCAACGAGAATCCGCTCGAAGGCTGATGATGCGTCTTCCATTGCCGCCTTTTTCATTGGCTGCACGGCTGAGATTTTATAACTTTAGAGGGAGATATCGGTCGGCTGCAAATTAAAATTGAAACCGTCATTTTGAAGCAGTTGCGGTCGCGCACCGGCCCGAAAGCCGGATTTCGCCCCGGCACTTACGGCGCCGCGGTCCCAGGTAATTTTGGTGCCGCCGATGATCAGCATTACAGCGGCACCTGGCGTTTCATCCATTCCGGTGCTCACCGGTCAGCCGGCGGCGCGCATTTCCGCCTGTGGCTGCACATTCTGGTTCATGCGGAACAGATTTTGAGGATCGTAACGCCGCTTGATCTCCGTCAGACGTTTGTAGTTGCCGCCATAGGCCGCTTCAACACGATCGCTTTCATCCTCCGGCATAAAATTGATGTAGGCTGTGCCGATGGCGTGCTTCTTCGTTGCCTCGAATAGCTCGCGTGCCCAGCCGATGCACGTGCTGTCCATCGATTTCTCGCGCCAGCGCGCATGAACGTTCATGACGAAATGCGAGTTGCGCTGGGGAAAAGCCGTATCCTCCACTGCGATGCGGCCCGCTGCGCCGCCCACATGGCCAATGAAGATCTCGCATTCCGGCCCCGGCAGCTTGCGGACGGCATCGAGGAGAACTGCAATCGTCGCATCCGAGAGCTCTGCGAAATCCTGGCTCTTCCAATAGTTGCGCGCACCTGGCGTCAGCAGCGGGTCGAATGCCTGTTGCCAGCCGGCAAAAGGTGTCGGACCGACAACATCGGCAATCGGATTGCCGATATCACGCAGCGCCGCGGCAGCGACTTTGCCCGCTTCGATGTCGCCGCAATGGCACATGGCGAGTGCAAGGATTTCCCTGCCGTGCCATTCGGCGGGCAGGAAAGGCAGCGGCGGTGCCTTGCGCATGACCGCCCAGCATGTGAGCTCGTCCGGCGCCGTTTCGAGCACCTGGCGATATTGCCTGAGCACCATTTCCGCGTCGGCAAAGGGATGAACGACCAGACCTGCCAGAACCTCGCCCGGCAGATCGTGGAGCCGGAACTCAAACGAAGTTACGACGCCGAAATTGCCGCCGCCGCCGCGCAGCGCCCAAAACAGATCCGGCTCTTCGTTCTCGCTCACGCGTACCAGCTTGCCTTCAGCGGTTACGACCTCCATCGAGATGATATTATCAATGGTCAGGCCGAACTTGCGTGTAAGCCAGCCGAAACCGCCACCAAGTGTCAGCCCGGCAATGCCGGTCGTGGAATTGATCCCGGTCGGCAGAGCCAGCCCGAAAGCCTGTGTTTCGTTATCGACATCGGCAAGCGTTGCGCCCGGCTCGACCCGCAAACGCCGTGTGCCCGGGTCGACCCTTACCGATTTCATCGGCGACAGATCAATGACCAGGCCGCCTTCACAGACAGCATTGCCGGCGATGTTGTGCCCACCACCGCGGACCGCCAAAAGAAGATTGTTTTCGCGCGCGAACCGGACGGATCTCATAACGTCGGCAGCACCAGCGCAGCGCACGATGAGACCCGGCCGCCGGTCAATCATCCCATTCCATATGGCCCGCGCCTCGTCGTAATCGGCGTCCGTTCCCGTGAGCAATCTGCCCCGCAGACCTGCCGCGAAGGCATCAAGCGCAACGTCAGTCATGGCCGTTTGGCCCTTCTGCAGGGTCGTAAGGTTCAAGTTGTCCATGAATTCCTCCCCAAGGCGGCGGAGCCCCGTTCCGCCGTGGCAGCATTTTGCGCTTCGTTCCTTCGTTACGCAAGATAATGCTAATAAACTTTCCAGCCGGGACCCTTCACAAGCTGGGTTTATTGCTTTAGAAGCGCTGCCGTAATCCGGTCGCAGCCCACCCGGTCAAAACAAGGGATCAACCATCATGAAAACTATCGTCATCTGCTCCGGCGGATTGGACTCCGTTTCGCTTGCGCACAAGGTTGCCGCGGAACACCAACTCATTGGCCTTCTCTCCTTCGATTACGGACAGCGGCACCGCAAGGAACTCGATTTCGCGGCTGCGTGCGCCAAACGCCTCGGTGTGCCCCATCAGATCATCGACATCACGAACATAGGCAGCCATCTGACGGGATCGGCGCTGACCGACGACATCGATGTTCCGGATGGACATTATGCCGAAGAGACGATGAAGGCGACCGTCGTTCCGAACCGCAACGCCATCATGCTTGCCATTGCCTTCGGGCTTGCGGCGGCGCAGAAGGCCGACGCGGTCGCAGTCGCTGTGCATGGCGGGGACCACTTCATTTATCCGGACTGCCGGCCAGGTTTCATCCAGTCCTTCCAGGACATGCAGAACCAGGCGCTCGACGGCTATGCCAACGTTTCACTTTTTGCACCTTACGTCACCGTCTCGAAAGCCGACATCGTAATCGATGGCGCCAGGAACGGCACTCGGTTCGCAGAGACCTGGTCGTGCTACAAGGGCGGTTCGCGCCACTGCGGCCGCTGCGGCACCTGCGTCGAACGGCGCGAAGCGTTCCATCTGGCCGGCATAGACGATCCGACGGACTACGAGGACGCGGACTTCTGGGTGGCCGCAACCGCGGGCTTTGCTGCCGAAGAGGTGAAATAATGTTCCGCATCACCAAGGAATTTCATTTCTCCGCCTCGCACCGGCTCACAACTCTGCCCGCCGACCATCAATGCGGCCGCCTTCACGGACACAATTACGTCGTGGAGGTGGAACTTTCAGCAGCAACCCTCAACAGCCACGGATTTGTCCGCGATTACCACGAGCTTGCGCCGCTGAAGTCCTATATTGACGAGTCCTTCGACCATCGACACCTGAACGAGGTCCTCGGTCATGATCAGGTGACGGCTGAGTGTCTGGCGAAGCATTTCTACGATTGGTGCAAGGATCGCCTGCCGGAAACCTCGGCAGTGCGCGTCAGCGAGACGCCGAAGACCTGGGCGGAATACCGGCCATGACCGTCGCCCGTGAGGCCCAGATCCGCGTCAGCGAAATCTTCGGGCCCACCATCCAGGGAGAAGGTGTTTTGATCGGCCTTCCGACCGTTTTTGTCAGGACGGGAGGCTGCGATTACCGTTGCTCATGGTGTGATACGCTGCATGCCGTCGACGGCGAGTACCGCGATCAATGGCGTCCGATGTCGGTCGACGATGTCTGGGAGGAGGTCTTGCGGCTATCAGGCAACAAACCGCTCACGGTGTCGCTATCAGGAGGTAATCCGGCGATCCAACCGCTCGGGCCGTTGATAGAGCGCGGACACAGCCAGGGTTTCCGTTTCGCGCTGGAAAGCCAAGGCAGCATTGCCAAGAATTGGTTTGCCGATCTCGACGTTTTGGTCCTTAGCCCGAAGCCGCCGTCAAGCGGCATGGAGACCGACTGGCGCGCGTTCGAGACCTGCCTGAAAATGGCTACCGAAAAGCCGCAGCTTGCACTGAAGTTCGTTGTGTTCGACGATGGTGATTACCTCTTTGCCCGGACCGCCGCGGCACGATACCCGACGCTTCCGGTTTATCTTCAACCCGGCAATCATACGCCACCCCTGCCCACAGACGAAGAGGCACGCGTCGATATCGACGGCATCATGGACCGGATGCTCTGGCTAATCGACAAGGTAACGGAAGATCAGTGGTTCGAGGCGCGCGTGCTGCCGCAACTACATGTGCTTCTGTGGGGCAACAAGCGCGGGGTCTGACGATTCCTTCGGTAACACCGGCGATGGCAACGCAAGCCTCAGCCATTCGTCGCCGATCCCGAGGCACAAAGGACATCGATCAGCGGAATCGCGGCTGTTTCGGCGAAACGTTCGCCCGAATCTCATGAAGGGGTGCGTTTTTGCCAAGCAGCCGCAATAGCTTGCGCTCCTCTGCCGGATCAACCCCAAGCTTCTTGCAGTGATCGGCAACGTCACGATCGTGCGGGCCTGGCACATGCACTTGCCTGTTGTTCATGTTCTTCATGGTCATCTTCCTCCTTGTGAGGATAACGCCTGACGATCACAAATCGTTCATTAGTCAGCCCTAAAGTTAAGAGGAACGCCTTTCGACGAGCTCAAACTCATGCGCTACACGCGTTCGAAAAACGGCGCTTTCACTTTTCCGTCGCGGTCTGAACGCGCTCATCAAGAGCGAGCTGCTCGCTTCGTGCTCGATTGAAATCTGCGCAGCCATAAACGTCTGCCCTATGCTTGAGCCACCTGTGCGCAAAAGATCGTCAGGAAATGGCTGGTCGGTAGACGAAGTTCGCTGGCGAGGGGCCCACAGTTTCTCAGATTTCCCACTTGCCCTAGCTGGCGGCAAGGTCAGCGCTGCGGCTGTTAAGGGGCGGAGGATGACGGGCTGCTTCGAGGCACGAATTAGCTAAAGAGCAGCCCTTCAGGCACCCTTGCGTGCATCATCGTGAAAGCAATCCGTCGCTGTCGTTGGTTTCCGGCACGACGGCTTTTCGAAATAGCGGCAACGGAGAGCGCCTCACCGGAAACCGCCGGGATAGGACTCACCCATCACGCCCCCTCACCGCCCATGAGGTGGTATCGTGATCGGGGTGCTGGTTGTTGCTCTCCTTGATCGCCGCGGCCCAGTCGGCGCCGTTGTTTTCGGTCGCACCGGTATTTTCTATGCCCGTGATCGCATCGAACCATGCCACCATGTTCTCGGTGCAGGTATTGGCAAGCGGCGAGAAGGCGTGCGGATCGTCAAGCGATCCGATCATCAGGTTGGTGCGACCGTTTTCGAGGTGGTGGAAGAACAATGGCGTGCCGCAATTAGCGCAGAAGCCGCGCTCGACGCGCTCCGAGCTCTTCCAGACGCTCGGCTTGCCGCGTGTCCAGGTAAGCGCATCATCGGGCGCGGCGACGAGCGCGGCAAAAATGTTGCCCGAGGCTTTCTGGCACATGCGGCAATGGCAGAGATGTGAATTGTCAAACATAGCGGTTGCGTGATAGCGCACGGCACCGCACTGGCAACCGCCGCTCACCTCCATCTCGATGCGTTTCATTTCTCCTCCTTCAAGAGGCGGGTTTGGGCTTAGTCTCTTTTAGGTTTTCGTCTTTTGATCGTCCAGTCTCCCTATGACGAGCAACGGCAAGGGAAGGTCGTGTCTCAAGACGACAGCGCGGTCGATGTGGTAAAGGGACGCGGTCGACGATCGAAAGGAGCGGCGCACGGCTTGGCGCGGAAATAACCATCATCGGCAATGCGTAGAGGCGTAATTCGACAACGAGAGAATCCGACAACCCTGGAATATGGCTCTGATTTGGACGGATCTTTCAGGACCTTGCCACGGCCGCCGAGCGACTGGGCGCCACACGAAAGCGTGCTAGATTAACCAGTATTTTCGCAAAGATCAGTAAGCCTGCCGTCAGGTCCGCGGTACGCCCGCCGGCCGCAGATGCTTTCTGAGCGCAGCGATGCGGAAAATGGCATTTGCCGCACCGTATCCCCGATAGCCGCGCCTTTCGACAATCTCGAAGAACAGACCTTCACCGTAGGTGGGACTGTAGAGCTGGAAATATTCGCCATGCTCGTCGCGGTCATAGAGGATGTTGTTCGCCTTCAATCGTTCCGCAAATTCCGCGTCCAGACCGAAACGGGCTTCCAGGTCGTCATAATAGTTCGGCGAGATCGCAAGGGTTACGAAGCCGTTTGCGGAAAGGGCAGCGGCAGCGGAAAAGATATCCTGCGTTTTGAAGGCCAGATGCTGGATGCCGGAGCCGAAGGTTTCGGCGATGAAGTGGCCGGCAAGTGTGTTGCGGTTTTCGGCACCGTTCATGGTGATGCGCAGCGACCCGTCGGCATTTTCTATGGCCTGGCTTCTCACTATGCCGGACGGATCGATGATGTCGACCAGCGGCGTCTTATGAGCATCGAGGATCGATGTGTAGAACAGCAGCCAGGTGAGCAATTCCTCATATTTCATGGTCTGGGCGATGTGATCGATCGACTGCAGCCCGACAGGCTCAGGCGCTGCCGTGTCTTCGACCGGATCGAACTCGATCTCCCATATGCGGGCGAGCTCCGTCTTGGGATCGAGGAAGTAGAGGATGCCGCCACCGACACCGCGTACGGCCGGCATCTCGATCTCGCCAGCATCGAGCGGTTGCCGAAAGCGCTCGGCGCCCAGGGCCACGGCGCGTTCGACTGCCGCCTTCGCATCGTCGACCATCAGGCCGGCAGCATAAGCCGTCGTGCCGTGGACTGCGTATGACGCGCCGGCAAAGCCCTTCTGTTCGGTATTGATGACAAGATTGATACCGCCTTGGCGAAAGACTGTGACACTCTTGGTCTTGTGTCTCGAAACCTTTCGAAAACCGAGACTTGCAATCAACCTTTCGAGCTGCGGCGCTTCGTCCTCGTCGACCGTGAACTCGACGAAGGCAATACCTTCGACGGAGGCGCGCGGCGGCATCGCGGGGACAGGCAAGGAGCCTTCCGGGTCCTGCCGCTTTACCTGATCGCCGAGATAGATCAGAGATCGCCGGCCATCCACTGCGATTGCCGTGGGCGAGCCGCCGCGGAACTGATCGTTGAAAATCTCCAGCGACAGATACCCGTCGTATCCGGTTGCCGCCACGGCTTTCATGAAGTCCAGGAGCGGCAAGTCGCCCTCTCCGGGCATATTGCGGAAATGCCTGCTCCAGAAAAGCAGATCCATGTCGATCAGGGGCGCGTCGGCAAGCTGGATGATGAAGATCTTTTCTTTCGGGATCGAGCGGATCGAGTTGACATCGATCTTGCGCGACAGCGTATGGAAGCTGTCGAGGATAAGACCGATGTTGGGATGGTCGGCACGGCGAACGATCTCCCAGGCGTCGCGGTGATCGTGAATGTGCCGCCCCCAGGCCAGCGCCTCGTAACCTACCCTCAGCCCGCGCTTTGCCGCGCGCTCGCCAAGTTCATGAAAGTCGGCCGCGGCTCGCTCGAGACCGCCAAGCGATGCCGGCGACACATTGGAGCAGACGAGTACCAGATCCGTGCCCATTTCCTGCATGACGTCGAATTTGCGCTCGGCGCGATCGAATGTGCGGCTGCGAAGCGGCTCGGGCATGCCTTCGAAATCACGGAACGGCTGAAATAGTGTGATCTCCATCCCGAGATCACGCACCATTTTGCCGACCTGACGAGGGCTTTCGTCAAAGATGAGGAAGTCGTTTTCGAATATCTCGACGCCATCGAAACCAGCCTTGGCGATCGCTTCGAGCTTGTCCCGGAGATCGCCGCCCAACGATACGGTCGCTATAGACGTCTTCATCGGCCTGCTCCCTTGTGTGTCGAATGCATTATTCGGTCATGGCCTTGAAATGCGCGAGCATTCGAGCTGCATCCGGCGTTCGTCCTGTCAACAGACGAAAGGCGCCAACGGCTTGGAAGACCGCCATGCCTCCGCCATCGAGCGTCCGGCAGCCGCGATGTCTGGCTTGCCTCAGCAGCTCGGTCTCCAAGGGGAAGTAGACGATCTCGGCGACCCAGTGCCGATCCTCAAGCAGTTCCGGCGGCAAGGGGGTGCCCGGATACTTCGTCATTCCGGTCGGCGTTGCATGTATGAGGCCGGCTGCCTGGCCCATCTCGGATGCCAGATCCCTTCCGGCGATGATGGAAGCGGTGGGAAAGAGCCGCGCCATTGTTTCCGTCAAGGCGGCAGCACGTTGCGCTTCGCGATCGAAGACGGCCAACCTCTGCAAGCCAAGAAAGAGCATTGCATAAGCGGTCGCAACGCCTGCGCCGCCAGCACCGAGCTGGACGGCCGAAGAAAGATCGGCGTTTGGCAGCCCGCGACGGAAGCTTTCGGCAAAGCCCCACCAATCGGTATTGTGTCCATAGCGCCGCCCATCCTTGAAAAGGACGGTATTGACGGCTCCGAGAGCCCGCGCCTCGGATGACAGATCGTCCAGGAAAGAGATGACGATCTGTTTGCAGGGATGGGTGATGTTGAGGCCGGCAAGGCCCTGAGCTTCGGCCTCAGCCAGAAGTTTCGGCAGGTCGGCTGGCGAAGCGCCGATCCGGTTAAGGTCGATCAGTTCATACTCGTAGTTCAGACCCTGGGCGGCACCCTCCTTCATATGCATGGCGGGTGTCAGCGACGCCTGGATGCCGGCGCCGATCAGGCCGGCCTTTAGCGGTCTTATGATTGTTTCGGCCATCCGTCTTTTCCGTGGTTCCGATGAGAAAGGACCAGGCCCCCAGCAGCGGGCCTGGTCCTCTGATTATTTGCCGCGAACGGTGTCGAGTTCCTTCATGAGCTGGGCGACCGTTTCTGCGCCGATCTGAGGGCTGAACTTGTCGATCAACGGCTTGACGGCGTCGCGCAGCTTCTGCGTCTCTTCCGGGCTCAGTTCGCTGACTTCCATGCCGGTCTTCTTGATCTCTTCGATAGCCTTGACGTCCATCTCGCGCGAAACCTTGCGCTGATAGTCGCGTGCCTCGGTTGCGGCCGATTGGAAGAGAGCTTTTTCTTCATCGTTGAGCCCATCCCAAAACTTCTTGCTGATGAGCACGATCTGCGGATTGTACTGATGGCGGGTCACCGTCATGTACTTCTGCACTTCGAAGAACTTGGCATTGATGATGTTTGCAGCCGGATTTTCCTGGCCGTCGACAGTGCCGGTTTCGAGCGCCGTATAAAGCTCGGTGTATGGAAGCGGAACGGCGTTGGCGCCAAGGCTGTTGAAGAGCTCGATCGGGATCGGCGACTGGATCGTACGGATCTTAAGGCCCTTGATGTCCTCAAGCTTGGTGACCGCGTGGCGATTGTTTGTCAGGTTGCGGAAACCGAGCTCCCAATAGGCAAGACCAACGAGGCCGGTATCTGGCAGAAGCTTCATCAGGCCGGAGCCGAACGGTCCGTCCATCACCTTGTCTGCTTCCTCGCCGCTATTGAAGAGGAAGGGCAGATCGACGGCGCCGAACGGCTTGACGTTGCTTGCAAGGATGCCGGCATTGAGCACCGTCATTTCGATCACGCCGCCCTGCAGCGCCGAGACGGTCTGAACGTCGCCGCCAAGCACGCCGCCGGGAAAGAGTTTGACCTCGATCTTGCCGCCGCTCTTTTCCTTCAAGAGCTCGGCGAACTTCTCCATTCCCATGACCTGGGGATGGCCCTTGTTGTTCGCCGAGGCGAATTTCAGCTGGTGCTCGCCGATCTCGGCCATGGCCGGGCCAGTTGCCAGCAGTGCGATCGGCAACACCAATCCCCATGCCAGCTTCGTCAATATCTTCAGCATGTCTTCCTCCCAGGTTGTGGCCGGCATCTCCCTCCGGCCGCGTTGAAATTCGTTCGCCGTTGCCGGCGAAACTGCGATCAGTGTCCGAACCAGGAGACCGGAACGGTCACCAGTTGCGGAAACAGGACGAGCAGAAACAGAACGATCAGTTCGGCGATGAGAAAGGGCATGACGCCCTTCATCAACTCTTCCATCGAGAGCTTCGAGACGCCGCAGATAACATTGAGCACGGTGCCGACCGGCGGCGTGATCAGGCCAATCGCATTGTTGATGATGAAAAGCACGCCGAAATAGACCGGATCGATGCCTGCCTGCTTGATGATCGGCATCAGGACCGGCGTCATGATCAAGATGGTCGGCGTCATGTCCATGGCGGTTCCGACGACGACGATCAGCACCATGATGGCGAGCAAGAGAAGGGTCTGATTGTCCATGAGCGGTTCGATCAGGGCCGCGAGCTCGCCGGGCACGTCGGCAACTGTGATCAGCCAGGCGGAAACCGCTGCACAGGCAACCAGGAACATGACGACGGAGGTGATCTTGGCGGCCGCCACAAAGACATGAAACAGTCTCGCGGGGGGCAGTTCGCGATAAATGACCATCGAGACGAAGAGCGAATAAACAGCGGCAACGACGCCTGCTTCGGTTGGCGTGAAGACGCCGAATTTCAAGCCGACGATGATGATGACCGGCAGCATCAGGGCCCAGATGCTGTCGATGAAGGCTTTAAGACGCACCGCGCCACTCTGCTTCGGGGGAAGTGCGAACTGCTCCTTTCGAGAAACGATCAGCCAGGTCACACAGAGTGCGGCTGCGATCATAAGTCCCGGGAAAATTCCCGCCAGAAAAAGCTTGGTGATCGAAACGCCGCCGACCACGCCGAAGAGGATGAAACCGATCGACGGAGGAATAATCGGCCCGATAACGGAAGCTGAGGCGAGGAGGCCGCCGGTGCGCGCCGGGTCATGTCCGGACTTCTGCATCATCGGAAAAAGAAGCGCGCCCAAGGCCGCGGCATCGGCAACGGCCGAGCCGGAAAGACTCGAAAGGACACAGGCGGCGAAGATGGCGACAAAACCGAGGCCGCCTCGGACATGGCCCACCATCGCCATGGCAAGGTCGACAATGCGGCGAGAAAGTCCGCCGGTATTCATGACCTCGCCGGCAAGAAGAAAGAAAGGCACCGCCATCAGCGGAAAGCTGTCGGCGCCGTTCAGCACGTTCTGCGCCACGATCTGCGCATCGAACATGTCAAGATACATCATCAACGCAACGCCGCTGATGATCAGGGCAAAGGCGATGGGCACTCCAAGCGCCATGGGACCGAGAAGCGCTCCGAGGAAGATGGATACAGTCATTTCCCGCCCCTCAATGCTTTGTCACGAGCTTGGCAAGTGCCGGATCGTGATCCTCGAGCGCGACTTGTTCCTCACTGTCGCGGACAAGTTCGACCGTCGTGACATCGATGCGGCCCGTGGCGATCGCGAACGCGTCCCACAAGAGAATGAGAAATGCCGGGATCCCGAACGCCAGACCGGCGCCGTAGAAGAAGGCCATCGAAATCCCGGTTGCCGGCGCTGCCACATGGACGTTGATCAGGGTCTGCGTCCAGGCACCGCTGATCATAAGCCAGGTCGCCAGCAGCATCAGTGCATGCCCGGCGAGTGCAGCCATTCTGGCAGCCGTGGGTGGCAGGCGCCGGAGCACCGAATCGACACCGAGATGGCCATGCTCGCGCATTGCGACGACCGCGCCGAGAAATGTCAGCCAGACGAAGAACATCCGCGACAGCTCTTCGGATGACGTGATGCCCTGATTGAAGGCATAGCGAAGGACGACATTGCCGAAGACGAGCACAACCATGCCTGCCAGCAAGAGAGCGATCGTCGCCTTCAGCACGAGAAAATAGAAATCGATGATGCGGGTCATCCGCTCCTCCCAAAGCGTGGGCAACAGATCCAGGATCTTCCGACGTCCGTCAGCCGCGCGGGGACGTGCATCTGAGCGGTGACCTCGCGCCCCTCCTCCGGGGCAAGTTGCCTCGTCTTCAAAATGTACTAACTAGTTCGAATGTCAAGCGGTGATCTATTGAAACGGACGTGCAAGGTGAATATGACTTTGTCGTCGAGCGTGCATGAAATGGCAGCCTTCCAACGTTCAGGCTTCCGTTTTGACGATTGGAAACAGCGGTTTAGGGAATAGGGTCGTGAGAGAGATGGCGCAGCGGGCTGAAAACGGACGAAAGAACGATCCGCAGCGGACGCAGGCGGATATTCTCGTCGTCGCGACGAAGGAGTTCGCGACCCATGGCCTCGCCGGTGCGCGCGTCGATGCGATCGCGGAAAAGACCCGTACCTCGAAGCGAATGATCTATTACTATTTCGGCAGTAAGGAGGGTCTCTATCTCGCCGTGCTGGAGCAGTCCTACCGCAAGATCCGCTCGCTGGAAGCCGACCTTCAGCTTTCGAACCTTGAGCCGGAAGCAGCCCTGCGCACGCTCATCGCAACGACTTTCGATCACGACGAGGCCAACCCGGATTTTGTCCGGCTGGTGAGCATCGAGAACATTCATCACGCCACGCATATGCTGCGCTCGGATGCCATCCGCGACCTCAACGTCTCGGTCATAGAGACGATCGCTAAAATCCTGGAACGTGGTTTCGAACAGGGCGTATTTCATCGCAAGGCCGATCCGATCGATGTCCACATGATGATCAGCGCCTTCTGCTTCTTCCGGGTCTCGAACCGCTATACCTTCGGCACGATCTTCAGGCGGGATCTCTCGGAAAGCCAGACGATCGACCGGCACCGCGGAATGATCGCCGATGCCGTCGTAAGCTATCTCAAGTCCTGCCCGTCGCCGGATTGACGCCGGCCAGCTTTGCGGCGGCGATCAACCATATTGTGTAGCCGCCAACTGGAAGAATTCAGCGGCGAGCCGGCCTGGACGTCGCCGACGACGCGCGCTTGGCGCTCAACAAGGCCGATGGAGACGGGGCACTGTCTTTTCTATCCTGCCACTGGCGTCGACAGCAGCCATAAGCCGAAGACCGTATAAAAGACCATCCCTGCTGCGAGAGGAAGTTGGCTGCGGACGGCGCGTTTGGTTGTGCCGAAGTGCTCGATTGCGACCATGTGGGCGAGCATCATGCCGGCGATATGCCCCGCCACCACGATGACAGTCTGCACGGTCCAGAGGATCGAAACCCTTTCCAGATTGCTGAGAAAAGATGTCGTCGGGTGCAAATGCGCCGTCCCGAACAAATTCCATCCAAGCGAAAAGGGATCGGATATCGCCGCGGCAAAATACTGGCCATTGACAAGCAGAACCGTCAGGTAATGGGCAGCGTGAAAGGCGATCGCAATTGGAATGATGGAGACAACGAATAGCCCGGCAGAAGCCTTAAGTGTCATCCCGCGGGGCACAGCTACAGCGCGGTTTCCCAGATATACCGTGAGATAGAAGACGACGGCAAGCACGACAAATGCCGCCAGAAGCCCGAACGTATTGACCGTCATCATCGCGCTGCGGCCGGGGAATTCGAGCGGATTGACGCCAACAAATCCGAGCCATGTGAAGGTCTTCGAAAACCCGTCGAAGGAGACGGTGGCAAGCGTCAAAAGAACGAATAGCGTCGCGCTGACGGATAGCGGACGCCCGACGACAAAGCGCCGGCCAGGCCATGTGACCACGAGCCAACGGCGGCCTTGTCTTCGACGTCCCGAGAACGGAGCGACCGTGCCGACAAAGCGGAAGAAGACCGACAGCGCCTCTCCCCGCCGCATCCACTCGCCTTGCCCAAAAACGATCATCGCAACGAGATTGAAAAGCCAGTAGATCGCAGCCCCGATGGCCAATTCCGGCGGATTGTCAGGCGCGACGGAAACGAGTTCGTACCAAGCAATCAATAGGAACATCAACGATGCCGGGAGATAGCCTGCGGTCTTCGGCATAGTGACGAGCGCCGTCCGTGCGAGATGGCTGCCCGTCATGCTTCTCAGTGCCGCAAGTGGCCCCGTCCAGGGATTGAGCCACGGCCACAGATTGCCGAAAAGCGCCTGCAGAAGTGTGAACCCGACCCAGAAGACCGTCCAGACCATCAGTGGCAGTAGGTTTTCCAGCGGATCCGGCGTGGCGAAAAGGCCAGCGACAAAAAGGATCGCGAGCAGCGAGAAACTGAAGAGACTGGCGGCATTTCGGGGTACGCGAGGCAGCCGCGCGCAGCTCAGCTCAGCCCGCGTGAGCGTTTTGAACCAGGCCGCGGGCAGGATGGCGAGCGTCACGAAGGAGGCCGCGACCGCCAGCGCCCCGCCTGTTCGGTAATAAGCGGTCGGCAGCAGCATGACGAAACCGCGTTCGCTGCCGTGGGCAAAGGCGGGGCAAGCAATTGAGACGGCCAGGACCACACTACCGGCGGCAAGGGCCACCCCTTTTTGCAAAACCGGAAGGATCGCTGCAATGCCCCCGCGCGCGACGGATCCAGTGTACCAAGCAATGCTGATCGTCATCCCGCCCCCGAAGATTATCGTTTGCATACGAACACAAGTAAAAGGCGAATGTCCATGCCGAACCTCGAAAATGCGCATGCTGCAAGGCCTTCGGATCAGCCCCGCACGTCATCGACCTTAAGAGCGGTATCTGCCCTGGCGGCAATCTTTCGGTAGCGGGTGGCTTTGAGGTCGTCTTCACGCTCGAAGAGCTAGTGGCGCCATGAAAAAGCGTGGTTCTCGCCGTGGACCGGCAGCCTGCGAACCATTCGTCCTTTGCCAGCAACCACGACGGTGGCGCCTGCCGCATGGTCGCATCGCCCAACGGCGAGCAGGTGCCCTCACCGGATCATTGCCTCCTTGACTGCGCGACAGTTCACGCTGGCATGCCTGAGAGGAGCGAATCGTGATCCGCAAGGCTTGATCGGCAACCATTTCGCCCTCCTCCAGAACGACCGCGAAACACCGATCGATCATGGCGGTTCTCCTTGGTGAACGGCATCCCGCAAGGCCGTGTTGTCCGAGCTTGCGACTGATTTCAGGCTGCTCGACACCGCCTTTGCGGGCTTGCAAGCTCAGCGTCACGTTGCCGGCTAGCCGGAGTATTGGTCTGTGCGGCTCGGGCGACTACCAACTTGCAGCCATGGGCGAGGCGGGCGTAACGATCGTCGAGAGCCCGAAATCAGCGATGCGAACGGGCTGTTCAACCTCCATGCAGGAGCGCAGACGCGTGACCCTTGTCAATTACATTTTCTCGTGATTTGTTGGCAAACGAACGATCTGACACGGTATAAACAGACGGCAGACGTCCGCTTTGAGCACAGGGGAACCAACAATGTCCAACAGCATTATCAAGCCCCAAAAGGGCATCTCCAGACGTTCGGTCTTGCAGGCAATGGGTGCTACCGCAGGTGCAGGCCTGGCCCTGCAGGCGATGCCCGGCTTCGTTCGCTACAGTCAGGCGGGCACGTCAGAGCCGGTGAAGATCGGCCTCCAGCTCCACCGTACCGGCATTGGTGCCTCCTACGGGCGCTGGTATGAGCGCGTGACGGCGGCCGCCGTGAAGGTCATCAATGACGGCGGCGGCATCAACGGACGGCCGGTCGAGGTCATCATCGAGGATGACGGCACCGATCCCAAGCGCGGCGCCGAAGTCGTCGAGAAATTCGCGACGCAGCACAAGGTCGACGTGGCGTACGGCACGCTCTTTTCGCATGTGGTAATCGGCTCTGCGCCGCGCGCCGGCGAACTGAAGATGCCCTATGTCGTCGTCTCGGAGGGCCATCACGTAGCTTCCGGCAAGCTCAATCGCTATGTCTTCCAGCCGGGCATTACCGATGTACGTTCGCAGGTCATCGCAATGGCGCCCTGGATTTCCAAGAATCTCGGCAAGAAGGTCACAATGATCTTCCCTGACTTTGCCTTCGGCCACGATCACCGCGACTATTTTTCCGAGGCGATCAAGGCGCAGGGCGGCGAGGTCGCGGGGCTCATCGCCATCCCTCCGACCGAATCCTCCTTCACCCGCTATCTGCCGCAGATCTCCTCCTCCACCGAAGTGCTCTACCACGTCATGGTCGGCCCGGCGGTGCTCACCTTCGTCAAGGAGCTCGGTCAATTCTTTGGCTCCACCCGGCCGCAGATCTTCGGCTTCATCGACAGCCTTGAGGCGGTTGACCTTGCGACGCCGCAGCTCGAATTCCTGGAAGGCACCTATTTCTGGGAAGGCAATCCGCGCTACGCCCAGAAGGACCAGACAGAGTACGACAAGTTCTACCGCGAGATGGTCGGCGTGGACGCCAATGGCGCCAGCGCCTCGGATCCCAAGGACATCTCGACCTATTCCCACATGTTCGGCTGCTGGGAGTCGCTCTTTGCCATCAAGCAGGCGATGGAAGCCAGCGGCTATGAGGGCCAGACGCCCAAGGACAAGCAGGGCTTCATCGAGGCCATGGAGGCGATCCAGAAGTTCGATGAGGGCCGCGAACATCCGCAGGGCGACAAGATCTTCAACGGCAAGAACCACCAGTGCTACGGTCACCAGAACATTTCCAAGGTGACCGGCGGGCGCCTTGAACTCGTCCACAGGACGGCGATCGAGGACGGCCTCTACGAGGTCAGTGCCGACTACACGAAAATGTCCCTCTAGCCTGCAAAGGCTAAAGGGCCGCGGCTGTTTAAGAGCAATCCCGTCGCGGCCGATTGTGCTCGGGTCCGGCCCGAGCCGCAAGGCGACGGGAGGGCCAAACGTGCGGCGTTGCGCGGGGTGCTGGATTTGTGCATTCGCGAGCAAGGCGCTGGCATAACCCCTTGCAGAGGACATTGTCGTGGATCTTGGCCCTTTTTTGCTGCTGGCAACGCTCGAAGGCCTGCTACAGGCGGCGGTGCTGACCCTGACGGCTCTCGGCTTGAGCCTGGTTTTCGGCGTCATGCGGATCGTCAACGTCGCGCATGGCGAATTCTACATGCTGGGCGCCGTCATTGCCTGGTGGACCGCATCGCTCTTGTCGTCCAATCCGGCTGCGGGTTTCTTTCTGGCGCTGGTCATCAGCCCGCTTTTGGTGGGCGCAATCGCCTATGCCTGCGAGCGGCTGATCCTAAAGCGGCTGGAATATGATCCGGAAGCGACGATCGTGGCCACCATCGGCATGCTCTATGTCATCCAGCAGACGGTGCTGATCGCCTATGGCCCGGATGCGCGCCCGGTCGAGGCGCCCTTCTACTTCCGCGTCCAGTTCCCGTGGTTCGGCTATTCCGGCTACAATCTCTTTGTCATAGCCGCCGCGATCGCGCTGCTCGGCATCTGCTGGTACATCCTTACGAAAACGCGGCTTGGCCTCATCATGCGGGCGACCCAGTTCGATCGCGAAACGGCGCAGGCCTTCGGGATCCCGGTCGGCAAGGTCTACGGTTATGTCTTCGCCGCCGGCGCCATGCTCGCTGCGATCGCGGCGGTACTGATCGTGCCGATCCGGCAGGCGCATTACCTGATGGGACTCGATCCGCTGCTGCTTTCCTTCATCGTCGTCATCATCGGCGGCCTGGGGAGCCTGCGCGGCACGGTCATCGCCGCGCTGATCATCGGCCTCAGCGACGGCGTCATCTCCGTCTTCTTCTCGCCGACGCTCGCCAAGATGATCTCGACGCTGCTGGTCGCGCTTGTCCTGGTCTTCAAACCCGAGGGGCTTTTCGGAGCGAGGGCACGATGACGTCACCAAGCTTCACCAAGGCCGCCGGGCTTCATCTGCTCGTCATCATGTCGCTCTTCGTTCTGCAGTTCGTCCTGCCGGCTTACCACCACCTGGCGATCGCCCGCATAATGGTGCTCGCAGTCTTTGCCATGGGCTATAACCTGCTCTTCGGCTATGCGGGGCTGCTCAGCCTTGGTCATGCACTGTTCTTCGCCGCCGGGCTCTACGGTGCGGGGCTCACAGCCTATCATCTCGGATGGAGCGTACCGGCGGCATTTGTTGCCGGCACTGGCTCGGGCTTTCTCGCATCGCTGCTGGTCGGGCTGATCTCGCTGAGAACCAGCGGCGTCGCCTTCATGATCGTCACTATGATGTTCGCGCAGGTCGCATATCTCGCAAGCCTCTACTTTACCACCTATACCCGGGGCGACGAAGGTCTGGTGATGCCGGATGCAGCCCGCCGCTTCGAACTTTTCGGCGCAAGCTTCGACCTCACCGATCCCACCGTCCGTTACAATATCGCACTGGCGCTATTGACGCTGACGACCGTCGTCATCTTCGCCATTGTTCGCGGAACGACCGGCCGCACATTGATTGCGATCCGCGAAAACGAGCCGCGCACCCTAATGCTCGGCTACGACACGTTCCGGATCAAGCTGAAGGCGCTGGTGATCTCCGGCACGCTCTCTGCGATGGCAGGCTCGGCTTATGCACTACTGTTTGCCTATGTCGGCTCGTCCTTCGCCTCGATCCAATATTCGATCGACGCGCTGCTTTTCACTTTGCTCGGCGGCGCAGGCACCGTTCTCGGGCCGCTGCTCGGCACCGTCGCCATGTTCTACATGATCGATATCGCCAGCGAATACACCGCCGCCTATCTGCTAGTAACCGGTCTGGCGCTAATCGCACTGGTGCTGTTCTTCCCGAAGGGCATCGTCGGGACCATCCGCGAAAGGTGGGTATCATGGCTGCCTTGACGTTACTCAGCACCAAGGGCCTCAGTCGGAATTTCGGAGGGCTGAAAGCGGTCCATAATGTCGATTTCGAGCTGCAGGTCGGCGAGATCCGCGCGATCATCGGCCCGAACGGGGCCGGCAAGACGACCTTCGTATCGCTGCTCTCCGGCCGCATCGCCCCGAGCAAAGGAAGCGTCGAGTTCCTCGGCCGCGACATCACGCGCGAACCCGCCTTCAAGCGCGTACGCCAAGGTATCGCCTATACGTTTCAGATCACCAGCGTCTACTTCAAACTCAGTGCTTACGAAAACGTCGCGCTCTCTGCCCAGAGCGCACTCACCCGCGCGAAAGTGCCATTCGCCCGGCTGCACAGTGAACAGATTGCCGAGCGGGTCGATTTCGCGCTGCGGCGCGTCGGACTTCAGGATCGTGCAGCCGCCAGGGCCGGCGAACTTTCCTACGGCCATCAACGGCTTCTGGAGGTCGCGATGGGCCTTGCCCTCGAACCAAAACTGCTGATACTCGACGAGCCTACCCAAGGACTCTCTGACGGCGAGATCGAGAATTTCTGCGCCCTCGTCCGCGAGATCGCGGAAACTGCGACGATCCTCCTGATCGAGCACAACATGCCCGTCGTCATGCAGCTTGCCGATACGATCACCGTGCTCAACGCCGGCGAGATCCTCGCCAGCGGAACGCCGGAAGCCATCCGTGCCAATCCCGCCGTGCAGGCGGCCTATCTGGGATCCTGATCCATGCTGACTGTTACCGGCCTGAACGTCTATCACGGCACCAGCCAGACGCTGAAGGATTTCTCTCTAACGGTCGGTGCCGGCGAGGTGCTCTGCCTGCTCGGCCGCAACGGCGCCGGCAAGACCACCGCGCTGAAGGCGATCATGGGTCTCCTGCCGGCACGTTCCGGCAGCATCAAGCTTGCCGGTACGGAATTGAATGCCCTTCCCGCCCATGAAGTGCCAAGGCACGGCATAGGCTACGTGCCGCAGGGCCGGCGGCTCTTTTCGGAGCTTACCGTCCGGGACAATCTCGAGATCGGGCTGATGACGCGCAAGACCTCGCGCGATATTCTCGAGCAGGCACTGACCTTCTTTCCCCGCTTGCGCGAGCGACTCAACCAGGTCTCGGGAACGCTTTCCGGTGGCGAGCAGCAAATGCTCGCTACCGCACGCGCCCTGTGCATCGATCCGTCTGTGATCATGCTGGACGAGCCGACCGAGGGGTTGATGCCCTCAATGATCGCCGCCATCCGCGATGTGGTACTAAGACTGCGCGACCAGGGCAAGGCGATCCTGCTGGTCGAGCAGCGCGTCGATGCCGTGCTGTCGGTCGCCGATCGCGTGTCCTTCGTGGAGAACGGCCGGGTTCAGGCGACGGTTCCGGTTGACGAGCTTCGTGGTAACCCGCATCTGCTCGACAGATATGTCGGGATCGCCTGACCTCAGCAGATCTTGCGCAGCAGCTCCAGCAGCATCAGCCGCTCGCCCGCCGTCAGCGGGCTCAGCGTCTTTTCCGAAACCGAAAGCGCTGCCACGACATTGTGCGAGATCGCTTCGAGCCCGTCTTCGGTCAGCGACAGGACGAGCCGGCGCGCGTCGTTGCTGTCCGGCAGGGTGCTGACGAAGCCGCGCTTGACCAGCCTATCGACAACTCCCTTGATGGTCGCCGCGTCCATCGCCGTTTCCCGGCCAAGCCTGTTTTGCGAGCACGGCTGGATTTCCTTGAGCTTGGTCAGCGCCGCCCATTGCGTCGTCGTCAGCTTGTCGTTGATAAGGCTCGCGAAGATCGCCACGTGGCGTTGGTTCGCCTGACGGAGAAAAAACCCGATCTGTTCGTGCAGTACGTAGTCGCGCGGCGCCTCTGGTGCGACCGACGCTGCTTTTTTTTCTCTCTTCTCCGCCACGGCTCGGTCTTCTCGCATTTTCTCTTAAATTTTGCCTGTATACAAATGAACTGCGGGCAACATTCGATGCGATTGACCGTCTCGTCGGCACCTGATTTTCCGAGTTTAGCCGAATTGCCCGTTTGACTTTATGCGACAACGTGGTGCCAAAGGAAAGCCCCATCGGGAAATCCACTGTAACACTGGGCGTAAATCATTGTAGTAACGCCCATATTCATCCCGTCAAGCTTGGGCATCACTCCAAAAGCGCGCTTGACAGCGTAGGGATGTCATCCGATACTTATTCGTATACAAATAAAAAATTGGGAACAGAGATGCGCTATTACACTCCGCGGAGCTGCGAGGAGGCCGTCGCGATTCTCGCATCTGGCCAGCATGACGTGCTAGCGGGCGGCACCGACTATTACCCTGCCCTTCGCGACCGCCCGGCCACGCGCGATCTGATCGATATTTCCCGTATTGACGAGCTTCGTACAATCCGAAGGGAAGGCGATGGCTGGCGCCTCGGTGCGGTTACCACCTGGAGCGATGTGGCGCGCGCAAACCTTCCCCCACTCTTCCATGGTCTGCAGGCTGCTGCTCGCGAAGTGGGTGCGCTGCAGGTTCAGAACGCCGGTACGATCGCCGGCAACGTCTGCAACGCTTCACCGGCCGCCGATGGCGTACCGCCGCTTTTGACGCTCGACGCCGAGGTCGAAATTGCCTCATGCGAGGGGCGCCGCACCGTTCCATTGTCTGACTTCATAACGGGCGTTCGCAGGACTGTTATGCGCCCCGGCGAACTGGTAACTGCCATTCTCGTGCCGCACCGGAACGCCGCTTCCGCCTTCCTCAAGCTCGGTGCCCGCAGATATCTGGTGATCTCCATCGCCATGGTTGCCGTTCTGCTCGAAGCCGACGGGTCGGGCCGCGTCGCGCGGGCGAGAATCGCCGTCGGTGCATGCTCGCCGATCGCCCGCCGCATTAAGGCACTGGAGAGCGAGCTTGCGGGCCAGCCGCTGAACGGCGAGATCCTGGCGTCAGTCGTCGAACTACGTCACCTTTCCGTCCTTTCGCCGATCGACGACATCCGCGCCGATCGCGCCTATCGGCTCGAAGCAGCAACAGAGCTGCTCCGCCGCGCTTTGCGCGCAGCGCTTGCGACAGCCGGGGAGCTTGCGGCATGAACCAGATCGCTGAAGCTAGGATCGCGGCGAATGCCGTTGCAGTTAATTTCACCCTCGATGGCGAAGCCGTCGCTGCCCATGTCCATCCCGCGCGCCGGCTTTCCGAAACGCTGCGCGAGGAATTCGGCTGCAAGGACGTCAAGATCGGCTGCAACGCCGGCGACTGCGGCGCCTGCACCGTACTGCTCGACGGCGAGCCCGTCTGCTCATGCACCACAGCGTCGGCGCAGGCCAATGGCCGTGCGGTCGAGACGCTGCGTGGGCTTGTCGATACGGATGCGGTCGCAAAAGGTCTCGCCGAAGCCTTCCAGCGGCACGGCGCCGCCCAGTGCGGCATCTGCACGCCGGGCATAATCGTTACGGCAACCGCGCTGCTGCGCTCCTGTACGCAGCTGAACGAGACCGTTGTTCAGGATGCGCTCGGCGGCGTGCTGTGCCGCTGCACCGGTTACCGCAAGATCATCGACGCGATCCTGGATGCCGGCGGCGCGCTCGAAAGACCCGCAACGCTAACCGACGGCGGCGTCGGCGCGGCCATTGCCCGTATCGACGGGCTTGCAAAGGTCATGGGCCGGGAGGCCTTCGGCGATGATGTTGCACCCAACGATGCGTGGTCGCTTCGCGTCGTCCGCTCGCCTTATCCGCATGCGGCTTTCGCTTTCGGCGATCTGAAGGCCTGGCGCGACGCCAATCCCGGTGTTGAGCTGGTGCTGACGGCCAAGGACATTCCCGGCAAGAACTGCTTCGGCGTCATCCCGCCCTTTGCCGACCAGCCGGTCTTTGCCGAGAAAGTGGCGCGCTTCCGGGGCGAGGCCGTCGCGGCCGTTGTCGGTGAGGCGAACGCGATCGCCGCACTCGATCTGGAGTGTTTCCCGATCGGCTGGGAAGAGCGCAAGCCGGCAATGACTGTCGCAGAAGCACTTTTGCCGGAGGCAGCCGTCCTCCACGGGAACCGCGCGGGCAACGTGATGTGCAGCGGCTTCGTCAAGCGTGGGGATGTCGAAGCCGGCTTTACCGCCGCCGACATCGTCATTGAGGGCGATTTTTCAACCGCTTTCGTCGAACACGCCTATATCGAGCCGGAAGCCGGCTATGCTATCCGCATCGGCAATCGGTTGGAAATTTATGGCTGCACGCAGGCACCCTTCATGGACCGCGACAGCATGGCCGAGATCATGGGACTGTCGCCGGAGGCTGTGCGCGTGGTGCCTTCAGCCTGCGGCGGTGGCTTCGGCTCCAAGCTCGATCTTTCCATACAGCCCTATATCGGTCTTGCCGCCTGGCTCACCAACCGGCCGGTGCGCATGGCCTATTCCCGCACCGAATCCATGCAATCCACCACAAAGCGCCACCCCAGCGAGATCACAATCCGCATCGGTGCGACGCGAGACGGAAAGATCACTGCGCTTGAGTTCAACGGCGATTTCAACACCGGCGCCTATGCCTCCTGGGGGCCAACGGTCGCCAACCGCGTGCCGGTGCACGCCTCCGGCCCCTACTTGATCGAGAACTATCGCGCGCGGAGCAGGGCGATCCACACCCACTGTCCGCCATCCGGCGCGTTCCGCGGATTCGGCGTGCCGCAGGCGGCAATGGCACAGGAGTCCCTGCTCGACGAACTGGCGCTGAAACTTGGCATGGACCGCCTGGAACTGCGCCTTCTTAACGCGCTCGACAACGGCCAGCCGACGGTAACGGGCCAGATCTTCGACAAGGGCGTGGGCATCGGCGCCTGTCTGGAGGCCCTGCAACCCGCCTGGGATCGCGCCGGCCCGGAAGCAAAGGATCGCAACGCCGAAGCCGAACGTTCTGGCAGCCCGCTGCGCTGGGGCATCGGCATCGCGTCCGGCTGGTACGGCTGCGGCAACACCTCGCTGCCCAATCCCTCGATCATCAAAGCCGGCATTCGCGCCGATGGCACCATCGTCCTGCACCAGGGCGCAACCGATATCGGCCAGGGTTCGAACACCGTTATCGCCCAGATTTTCGCGACCGCGCTGGGTGTGCCTGTCTCTGCCTGCATGCTCGTCGGTCCAGATACCTACCTGACGCCCGATGCCGGCAAGACCTCCGCCTCCCGACAGACCTATGTTTCTGGCAATGCCGCTAGGCTTTGTGGCGAAGCGCTGAGAACACAGATCCTAAGGCTCGGCAATGTCTCGGGCGATGCCGAGATTAAGATCGACAACGGCGTCATCCGCCTCGCCGACGGCGAGGTGCGCCGGACGGTTCATCTTGGCGAAGCTCTGCCTGCCGACGCGGACGGCTACGTCCTCGTGGCCGAGGAAAGCTACGACCCGCCGACAAGACCGCTCGACGAGAACGGCCAGGGCCATCCCTACGCGGTCTTCGGCTATGCCGCGCAACTGGTCGAACTCAGTGTCGACATGGCGCTCGGCACGGTTAAGCTGCGGAAGTTCACCGCCGCCCATGACGTCGGCAGGGCGATCAACCCGCTGCTGATCGAGGGACAGATCCAGGGCGGCATCGCTCAGGGTGTGGGTTTTGCGCTGATGGAGGAATTCGTTCCGGGACGCACCGAGAACCTGCACGATTACCTCATCCCGACCTTCGGCGACATTCCGCCCGTCGAGACCCTGATCGTCGAGGTCGAGGACGGCCATGGACCGTACGGCGCCAAGGGGCTCGGGGAGCATGTACTGATCCCGACTGCGCCGGCGATCCTCAACGCAATTCGCGATGCTGCGGGCGTGCGCATCCACCACCTGCCAGCGACGCCGGCGAAGGTGATGGCGGCGATCCGCGCCGCAGTGAAGAACTGACGGGAAATCCCAATGGTCAAACAAGCGAGCGAAAGCACAATAGATGGCAAGATCCGCTGCGATGCCTGCCCGGTGATGTGTTACATTTCAGAGGGCAGATCCGGCGCCTGCGATCGCTACGCCAATGTCGGCGGCGACCTCATTCGCGTCGATCCCCTAACGATCATCGAGAACCGGAAGGACAATGGCGGCCAGCTCGTTTCCTTCCTGCCGGGCGCCGAAGACAAGGACTGGGACGGCGATCTTGTTCAGGCGAAGCGCTCCTTCGTCACCGCCGTCGGCGCCGGCACCACCTACCCGGACTATAAGCCTGCCCCCTTCATCGTCTCGCAGCGAGAAGGCGGCGTCGACATGGTGACGGTCGTCACCGAAGGCATCTTCAGCTACTGCGGCGCCAAGGTGAAAATCGATACCGACCGCTATCTCGGCCCTGAGACCTCTGCCGTGCGCGTTGAAGGCGAGCCGGTTGGCCATGTCACGACCGGCGAATACGGCTCACAGATGCTCTCGCTCGGCGGCGTCCATCACCTGACCGGCGGGACCAAGAAGGAGGGCCGCCTCACGTGCGACGCACTTTTGCGACTCTGCAACGGTGAGGCCGTGGCGATGACGATCGACGGCGGCGCGGGGATCGTCGTCAAGGCGGGTACGGCACCGGTCATCAACGGCGTCGAGGAACAGCGAATGCGCGTCGGCTGCGGCTCGGCGACGATCGGCATGTTTGCCAAGCAATGGGCGCGGCATGTGGACGAGGTTGTCGTGGTCGACGACCACATCACCGGCGTTCTTTCCGAACACCAGGCTGGCCGCGTGCTCGACATCCCAGCGACCGGCATCAGGATCAAGGGCCGCCGTTCAACCCCGGGTCGCTATTTCCAGGTGGCAGAGCCCGGCACCGGCTGGGGCGGCACCAACATTTCCGATCCGCTCTCGATTCTCGGCGCGTTCGATCCCAAGACCGCCTATCCCGGCCTGCGCCTCCTGATGGTCTCCACCACGGGTGAGCAATATGGGTACTACATTCTCGACGAAAACCTCGTGCCCGCTCTCCAGACGAGCCTGCCCGAAGATATCCGCTTATCGGTCGAGCAAATCGCCGAAAATTGCGAGCCGGCCGTCTGCTCGGTGCTTTTCATGGGTGGCGCCGGAGGCAGCTTGCGCGCAGGGGTCACGCGCAATCCGGTGCAACTCACCCGCTCGGTCAAGGACGCACTGACCTACGTGTCGTGCGGTGGCGCGCCGGCCTATGTCTGGCCCGGCGGCGGCATTACCGTGATGGCAGACGTGACGCAGATGCCGGCCAATTCCTTCGGCTACGTGCCGACCCCCGCACTCGTCGCGCCAATCGAATTCACTATGCGGCTTGACGACTACCGTGCGCTCGGCGGCCATATGGAAGCGGTGGTACCGATCGAGGAGGCGCTGAAGGTGGCGGAACGCAAGGTCGCTCAGCGCCAGGACGCACCCTGGCCAACCGAAAGCCAAAATTTCAAGTGGCAGGCATGACACGGACAGTAACGGAGTGACGACCTTGGGTCCTCAGGCGAGATACTTGCCGGATCAGGACGGATCAGGTGGCAGGCTGCACCTGCAGCACGGCCCGATCGACCTCGTCATCGGCGCCGATGACGGCGCTCGCCTGCGTTGCAACGCGGCAGATATGCGCGCCCGTGCCTTCGAGGTCGCAACTGCGAGGTTCGAAACGGTGCTTGAGGAGCTGACGTCGGAGCTGCCGCTGCTTCGCACCGAAGCGGATCCGGACATGTCCGATCCCGGCGGAAGCGTCGCCAGACGGATGGTCGCGGCAGTGAAGCCGCTTTCGCGATACCGTTTCATAACACCGATGGCCGCCGTTGCCGGCGCCGTCGCGGAGGAAATTCTAGACTCAATGGTTGCCGCTTTTTCACCAGTCGAAAGACCGGCCCGGATCTACGTCAACAATGGCGGCGACATCGCTGTCCATCTCCACGGTGACGCCTCCTTCCGTGTCCGCATCGCCCGGCTAGACAATGTTTCACTTGGCCATTTCGAGCTGAAGGGCGCCTGCCAGAGCCGCGGTATCGCCACCAGCGGCAGGGGGGGCCGCAGCCTCTCGCTCGGCATTGCCGAATCCGTTACCGTCATTGCCCGCACCGCAGCCGAGGCGGATGCCGCCGCGACGCTCATCGCCAATGCCGTCGATCTTCCCGGCCATCCTGCAATCGAACGCGTCCGCGCCGTCGATGTCCGCGACGACAGCGATCTCGGAACAAGGCTCGTCGTGCGCAATTGCGGCAGGCTGGCATCCGACGAGGTCGAGGAAGCTCTGTCACGCGGCGGCGCGGAAGCTGAGCGCTTCATAGCGCTCGGTTTCATCGAAAGAGCCGCGCTTTTTCTTCAGGATCAGGGGCGCCTGGCAATGGCGTGCGATCAGGACTCCACCGGAAACACAATCATCGCAACGGAGCACGTCAGCCATGGCCGAACCAAAGATCAGGAAAATCCTTACGGCGGTGGAGGAAATCCGCCATGAAGGCGGCACGCCACCTGCAAAGCCGCTGAAGCGCGGCGCCGTGCTTGCCGTTATCGAAAATCCGTTCGCGGGCGCCTATCATGAGGATATTCAGGGCTTCATGAAGGATCTGGAGCCTCTCGGCCTCGACATGGCGAGGCGGCTGATAGAAGCGCTCGGCGGCAACGCGGGCGCGATCGAGGGCTATGGCAAGGGCGCGATTGTCGGTCAGGCCGGCGAAGTGGAACATGGCGCCCTATGGCATGTGCCGGGCGGCTATGCCATGCGCGAGGCATTGGGTAACGCCAAGGCGATCGTTCCCTCGACGAAGAAAGTCGGCGCCGCCGGCACGCGGCTAGACGTTCCCGTAACCCATATCGATGCGTCCTATGTCCGCAGCCATTTCGACGCCATGGAGGTCGGCCTTGCCGACGCACCGCGCGCTAACGAGATGGTACTGGCGCTGGTAATGACCACCGGCGCGCGCATTCACGCCCGCGTCGGCGGACTAAAAGCAGAAGACATCAAGGGAGAGGATGGACTGAGATGAAAGCCGAAATCCGTAAGCTCGCCGTTTTTCTCGAGGAAACCCATTCTGAAATGGGCCGGACGGTTTCGCCGCCGACCCGCAAGGCGGCCGCAATTGCGGTTATCCGCAACCCCTTTGCCGGACGCTATGTCGAGGACCTGACGCCGCTGATCGATATCGGCGCCGAACTCGGCGGCCTGCTGGGAGAGAAATGTGTGGTGGCACTGGGCATTGAGCCCTCCAAGGCCGAGAGCTACGGCAAGGCAGCCATGGTCGGCGAGAACGGTGAGCTGGAACATGCCGCCGCCCTACTGCATCCCGCCATGGGCAAGCCGCTTCGCGCCGCCGTCGAGAAAGGCGCGGCCCTGGTCCCGTCGTCGAAGAAGCGTGGCGGGCCTGGCCAGACACTCGACATACCCCTCGGCCACAAGGATGCAGCCTTCGTCCGCTCACACTTCGACGGCATGGAGGTAAGCCTTAACGATTCCCCGCGCGCCGACGAGATCATGGTCGCCGTCGCCGTCACGGACAGCGGCCGGCCTTTTGCCCGCGTCGGCGGCCTGAAGGTGGACGAGATCGAAGGCAAGGACGGACTGCGCTAGATCACGGTGATTTTGATCCATTCCGCCCAAAAATCATAAATGTGAACGATCTAGAAGGTTAAGGTGTGGTGCCTGCGAAAACCCGCCCACGCCTTTTCTCACTCGGGGCCCCGACAGGAAAGACGGTGCGAAGCGTGGTCTGATCGTGACGTGTGGAGAAGCTGGTATGGGAGAGCATCCCGGTTAAGGCGCCGAATGTAGACAAGATGGGATTGCCTAGCAACGCGACAATATCAATCAAGTTACCTGCTTTCATGAACCACTCGGCACGTCAAAGCGCTGCGGCGATCTGAGTGAAGACCGGCGCTGCGTCAGCCATACTGGGCATACCGGCCGAAGACGATCTCCGGCACCGCCGTGGCCGGCGGCGTGTTGCGGCTTCGCTGTGTCCGGATTACGCCGTCGATGACTGTCATGCCGATCCCGGGCAGGTTGCCGAGCTTCACGGACTCGAGGAGGGTCGCGCCTGGCGCATGCTGGGCCCGGTCCATGATGACGAAGTCGGCCGTCCTGCCGGGCTCGATGATGCCGCAGTCGAGATTGCGCTGGCGGGCCGTATTGCCGGTGGCGAAACAGAAGGCCACCTCCGCCGGCGTGTCGGAAAGACTTGCGACCAACGACACCATGCGCAGGATGCCGAGCGGCTGCACGCCGGAACCCGCCGGTCCATCGGTGCCGAGAATGACCTGATCGAGCTTCTTGAGTTCACGCGCCGTGTTGACCGTCAGCAGCGCCGCACGCTCGTTTCCGTTGTGAACGATCTCCAGACCCCGCATGCAGCGCTCGCAGATGCAGACGATCTGGTCGTCCGGCAGCGCCGTATGCCCGCCGTTCAGATGGCCGACCACATCGGTATCCGCCTCCAGCACCACATCCTTGTCGATCAGGCCCGAGCCGGGAATCGAAGGACCGCCAGTGTGGATTGTGCTCTGGATGCCGTATTTGCGCGCCCAGGCCACCATCTGCTTGGCATTGGCGGCGTCCTTGACGCTGCCGAGACCGACTTCGCCGAGCAGCTTGACGCCGGCCTCCGCCAGATCCTTGAAATCCTGTTCGACCATGCCCGTCTCGATGACCGGCGCACCGGCATGAACCTTGACCCCTGAGGGACGGAAATTTTCGTAGAACCGCTGCGAGGCAATCGCATGCGCTTTGAGGCCGACGATGTCGCGCGGACGGCCGGGTGCGTGCACTTCGCCAGCCGAGATCATCGTCGTTACACCGCCGTTGAGCGTCGAGTCGATCCAGTTCAGTTGCTGCTGGCGCGGTGTGTAGTCGCCGATCACCGGGTGGACGTGGCTGTCGATCAGCCCGGGGGCGACTGTCGTCGCCCTGGCGTCGACGATCGTCTTGGCGCCTTCCGTGTCGATGTCCTTCTCATAGCCTACTGCGGTGATAATTCCGTCGTCGCAAACGATACAGTCCCCGTCGAGGATCGGCTGCTCGATCTTGCCGGAAAGGATCAGGCCGATATTCTTGATGACCAGCCTGCCAGCCTTTTCGTTTCCGCCCGCTACATCAGCCATTTTCGTCCCCTTCCTTGATTGTTGCACGCCGGATCCGGCGAAATTTATCTGCGGCACGGTTCGGCGATCCAATTTGCATACGAATGCTAACTTTGCCGGAAATTTCTGTCGAGCCCAAATCCTTTATTGACAAAAGCGCCGTTTCGGATTTCCATTTCATTCGTACACAAACAAATTATTGTCGATGGAACGGGAAACCCGAATGACCACGCAATCGACCGGCAAAACCGGCGCAGGAGAGAATGAGGACGCCGACAGGCCGAAATCTCCAGCCCCGGCAGACATCTTTGCTCAGACGGTGACGGCGGTGAAACACTACACCGATCGGTTGTTCCATTTCCGCATCACCAGGCCCGCAAGCTTTCGCTTCCGCTCCGGCGAATTCGTCATGATCGGCCTGCCAAATGCGCCAAAGCCGATATTCCGCGCCTATTCGATGGCCAGCCCCTCTTGGGACGAGGAGATCGAATTCCTTTCGATCAAGGTGCGGGGCGGGCAGTTCACCGAAAACCTGCAGAAGATCATTCCCGGGGACACGGTGTTGATGCGCAGGAAACCGACTGGTACGCTGGTGCTCGATGCCCTGCTGCCGGGCAAGCGGCTCTACCTCTTCTCGACCGGAACAGGCGTCGCGCCATTCGCGAGCCTTATCCGCGATCCAGACACCTATGAGAAGTTCGAGGAAGTAATCCTCGTGCAGACCTGCCGAGAAGTCGCCGAACTCACCTACATCACCGAACTGGTAGACGGACTTAAAAACGATCCGCTGATTGGAGAAGCAGCAAGCGAGAAACTGCGCCTCCATACGACGACGACACGCGAAGCCTTCCCCCGCATGGGCCGTGTCACCGATCTCATCCGCAGCGGAGTTTTCTTTCGCGAAACCGGGCTGCCGCTCTTCGATCCGACGCAGGACCGCGCCATGATCTGCGGCTCGATGGAAATGCTGAAGGACAGCAAGACGGTTCTCGAATCCTTCGGGCTCGTCGAAGGCGCCAACCATGCGCCGGCCACTTATGTTGTCGAACGGGCATTCGTCGGTTGACTTCAAGCCCGATTATCCGGCACCCGACGGAAACTGAACGCTTGGCAGTCGAGAGCTGGATCCATCATGTGCGGGTCCGCGCCTTCATATGCAGCAGCGTGCCGCCATCAGGCATGTTTTCAAGCGGATCAAGTCCGTAGGGTTCGATCAGTCGATAGCTTTCCACGGTAGTGCGATAGCAAAGCGTGCTTCGGCCTCGCTCGTCGTCCGGGCTCGGGCCTTCAGCTGAGAGCCATGCGCGTCCAGCACCGCGTTGTTGGGAAAAGAGGTTTTCGTGGCACGACCACCTCACCATATTCGCTGCGCAGACGACATACGGCTTGCACTCTTGAAGGAGGCAACGTCAACTGTCATATATAAAACGACAGATGACACGGAGATGCACGATGGTGGTCGCGGCGGAAAATATCCTTCCTGAAGGTACAGCCGGGGAACTGCAGAAGGTTGCGGCGCTACTTGGTGGCGCCCGTATCCTGTCGCGCCGGCTCACGAGTGCGCTCGATGCGCATGAGCTCCTGCTGCATGGCCTGCCGACGTCTGCGGTCGATCATCTGATTGGGCAGCTGGTGTTTATCGGCAAGACCCAATCTCTGGAAAAGGCCGTCGGCATGAGCCTGCGGACCTGGCAGCGCCGCAAGGATGCGCCTTCCAAACCGCTGAGCCAGGAGCAGAGCGGCCGGGCCTGGAAGTTTGCCGAGATCCTGGCAAAGGCGACGGATGTCTTCGGAACGCAGGCGGAGGCCGAACAATGGTTGGAGGGTCCGGCGATTGGGCTCGACCAACGCCGTCCGATCGATCTTCTCGGCACGCCCGCCGGCGTCGAACTGGTCGAGGACTATCTCGAACGGCTTGAATACGGCGTCTATGCATGACGCCACTGCCGATCGCGCTCGGCGGGTCCGAGTTGATTGCCTGGCGGCTTGATCAGGCAAGCTTTGCATCGACATGGGATAGCGGCGAAGGCGCCTACCGGGTCGGGGGGCGCTGGAACAGCAAAGGCGTTCGAGCTGTCTACTGTTCGATCGACCCGTCGACGGCGATCCTCGAGGTCGCCGTTCACAAGGGTTTTCGCGCACTCGACATGGTTCCCCATATGCTGACGGCGTCCGTCATCACCGACATCGCCGCTGTGCATGTCGTCGATCCTGCGAATGTTCCCAATCCGAATTGGCTGCGTCCGGGTATCCCGAGTGCTGGTCAGCAAGCCTTCGGCGACGATCTGCTTCGGCGGCATCGCTTTATCACGATCCCGAGCGCGGTATCGACGCACAGCTGGAATCTCATTTTCGTGGCAAGCGTTGCGGCAGGCGCGTATGCGCTCAAGTTCCAGGAGGCCTTCGCCCTCGATACAAGACTACATCCGCCATCGACGACATGACGGCCAACTGCGAGCAGGCACGTGCAGCTGCATGCTCGCGAAGGGTCATGTCGACGATCGCTTTGGTCTTGAGGAGCCGTTCCTAGACGTCGGTGTCACAACCAGGCGGACGAGGAGATCTCCGCGAACCCCGGCAGGCGACCCTCCTCCGGGCGCGATCAGCGTGACATAGGACAGGAACGCCTCGGACGGTCAAATGAGCGCTTACCTTGCTCATGCGATCGAACCGCTTCTAAGCACAGCGCGAGCGCGGGAATGACATTGCCCTGATGACTTCAAGTCGTGAAAGTGTCGAAGAACTCGGGTCCAGTGTTTTGATATGTGCGAAATTCCATTTTCAGGGGTTTTGCCGCAGGACAAGTCTGCCCTGGCAGCCAAAATCCTTAATCAAGTGTGGGAAGCCGCGTAGTTGTGATTTGGTTGACAGAGCTCGCGGAGCGGTTCCCGTTGCGATCTTTAAGATAGTCGAGGGCAATGGATCGGTGCCCTCACTAAGGATCGCGAGGTAGCGCCGATAGCTGAACACCCGGCCGCGTTTTCGGCCCGTCACCTCCTCAACAACGCCAGAGCGCTCGAGATCCGCGAGCGCTGCGTTCACCGTCGGTGCAGAAAGGCCAGCCCTCTGAACAAGTTGATTCGCTGTTAGAAATGGATTCTGCTGAAAGAGGTCGTGGATGCGAAGCGCTGAACCAGCCCGGTCGCTCTCGGTGGTGATACGCTCGCGATCCTCCTTGAAGACGTCCACGATGTGAGTTGCTGCATCGAACGCCTGATTGGCAGTGTCAGCCACCCCGGTAAGGAAAAAGTCTAGCCAGGCCTCCCAGTTGCCGTGCTCTGACCTCCTGCAGCAGCAAGTGTGCTTTCGCTTAATTAACGACGGCACTAAGATAACGACTCTTAAATAGCACCCGGCGACACCTTACCGTGGAGTAGAAAAACGCGTGGATGAGATCAGAACCGCGGACCCGGCTCGGCTCTGTGGCCCTTCTTCTCCGAAGATCGAGGTTGGAAACGACATCCCCGGCCGAGCGAGCCGGGCCGGGGATGTGCGATCATGCGTTAAGTGTCTTGGCAAAGGGCATGGCGCGAATCCGCTTGCCCAGCGCCTTGTAGATTGCGTTGGCAACCGCGGGGCCGATCGGCGGAACGCCCGGTTCACCGATACCCGAGGGCGGATTGGCAGAGGCAAGGATGTGAACCTCCACCACCGGCATCGCATCGATCCGGAGCGGCGTGTACGTATCGAAGTTGCCCTGATCGACCTTGCCTGAGGTCAAGGTGATTTCCTCGCCCAGAATGGCGCCGAGACCAAAACCGATACCGCCTTCGACCTGGGCGCGGACCTGGTCCGGATTGACGGCCAAGCCGCAATCTACGGCGGCGACAACGCGTTCGACTTTGATGCCGCCACTGTCGTCGGTCGAAACTTCCGCAATCTGCGCAACCACCGACCCAAAGCTTTCCGCAACCGAAACGCCGCGGAAACGGCCTTTCGGCAGCGGTTTGGTCCATTCGGCCTTTTCTGCTGCGAGCTTGAGTACGACCGCGTGGCGCGATTGCGGATCGAGCATCGACAAGCGGTATTCGATCGGATCACGCCCTGCCGCTTCGGCGACCTCGTCGATGAAGGTTTCGGCGGCAAAAGCCGTATGCGTCGAACCCACGGAACGCCACCACAGGACAGGTACACCGACGTCGGTTGTCGTCAGTCCGACCGCCTGGTTGGGAATGGCATACGGCAGGTTGTTCGCCCCTTCGACCGAAGTCGGGTCGACGCCGTTCTGGATCGCGCCTTCGAACATTGTCTTTGCCATGATGGACTGACCGACAATGTGGTTGCTCCAGGCCACGAGCTTTCCGTCACCATCGATCCCGGCCTTGAGCGTATGGACATAGGATGGGCGATATCGGCCGGCGCGCATGTCGTCCTCGCGGGTCCATTGCACCTTCACCGGCGCCCGGAACCCGATAGCCTTGGCGACATAGACGGACTCGACGACCACATCGCCATCGAACACGGCGCGTCGGCCGAAGCTGCCGCCCGTCTTCATGACATGCAGTTGCACCTTGTCTGGCGTGATGCCGACGATCTGGCCGGCCAGCATCTGATAGACGTCGGGGAACTGATGCCCGCCCCAGATTTCCAGCGTGCCGTCGTCATTCCTGCGGGCGACTGCATTGAGCGGTTCCATCGCCGAATGCGCCAGATAGGGGAACTCGAAGGTCGCCTCGATGACCTTGGCCGCCGCCGCAAAGCCCGCGTCGGGGTCGCCGTCCTTGCGGGCGACCGCTTTGGGAGCCTTGCCCGCGAGATCCCTGTACATTGCCATGAGTTCGGGCGTGCCGCGTTTTTCCGCCGCCGTCTCGTCCCATACGACCTTGACGGCTTCGCGGCCCTTGATCGCCGCCCACATATGCTCAGCGACGACGGCGATACCGCGCGGCGTCTCGACCACATCGACGACCCTCTTGACGGCACGCGCCGCGGCGGCATCGAAGGACTTGACCTTGGCACCGAACATGGGCGGATGGATCATCACCGCCGTCAGCATGCCGGGAAGCTTGACGTCGATCGTGTACTGCTCGGTTCCGTTGGTCTTGCGGGCACTGTCGAACCGCTTCAGCTTGGCATTGCCGATCAGCTTCCAGTCGGCCGGCTGCTTGAGTTTCACATCAGCCGGCACGGGCATGGCCGCGGCCTTGGCGGCAAACGCACCGAAGCCGGCGGTCTTGCCGGACGGATGTGCCAGCACGCCGTTTTCGACGGTGATCTCCGCCGGCTGCACACCCCATTCGGATGCCGCAGCGGCCACCAGCATGGCGCGCGCCGCCGCGCCTGCTTTTCGATAGCGTTCCCAGGAGGTGACCATCGAGGTGGACCCGCCCGTTCCCTGAATGGCGCCGCCAAAGGCGACGTTGCCATAGGCCTTCACATTGCCGGCGACGCCCTGGACATCGATGGACGACCAATCGGCGTCGAGTTCTTCCGCAACGAGCGTTGCAAGACCGTTATAGGAACCCTGTCCCATTTCGAACTGGGACGACAGAACCATGACCCTGCCGTCGCCGTCGATCGTCAGATAAGGGGTGAAGGCAGCCGCCTTGTTTGCATCCGCCGCAGTTTCGCTCGCGGCGGCAGGCGACGAAGCCAGAATATGGTAGCCGACGGCAACACCGCCACCGGCCGCGAGCGCGCCAAGCATGAACTGCCGGCGGGATGCCTGCGTCTTTGCCACGGGCAGCACCAGGGATTGCATCAGTTTCGGGATCATCGCTCAGACCTCCAAACGCTTGGCAGCTTCATGAATCCCGGCACGGATTCGGTGATAGGTGGCGCAACGACAGAGATTTCCCGTCATCGCGGCGTCGATATCGTCGTCGGTGGGCTTTGGATTGTTCGTCAGCAGATCGGTCGCCGATATGATCTGCCCGGACTGACAGTAGCCGCATTGCGGCACATCGAGATCGGCCCAGACCGTCTGCACGGTTTGTGCCACCTTGCCCGAAAGCCCCTCGATGGTCGTCACTTTCGCGTCGCCAATGTCGCCGACGAATGTTTGACAGGAACGCACTGCCGCGCCGTCCAGCAGGACGGTGCAGGCGCCGCATTGCGCCATGCCGCAACCGAATTTCGTCCCTGTCAGCCCGACGAGATCGCGGATTGCCCAGAGAAGCGGCATATCCGCCTCGGCCTCGACCTGATGTTCGTTGCCGTTGATCGTCAAAGTCACCATGATGTTCTCCTCGCGTTATGACGCGCCATCACGGAGCGCCGGCCCCGGCCATACCGGTCCGCGCTTCCCTGACGATCGTCATCTGCCGGGCAAGCTTATAAGACGATATTGAAGCCTGATAGAGTCGATCCTGTCGGATTATTGCCCGATCCTGTCGCATAGATTATTTCTGCCATTTGCAGGATTGAATTTTCGGACGGACCGAGACCGGCCATAAAGGCCGGTGATGGCGCTAGCCGACGGAGCTGCGGCTGGCTGAATCGCCGGCATTGAGGATGGCCCTGACGTCGCGCAGAGGAGGATGACCGAACATGCGGCGATACTCCCGGCTGAACTGCGTCGGGCTCTCATAGCCAACCTTGAGCGCCGCGGTCGCCGCATCCAGCGAGCCAGACAGCATCAGTTCCCGCGCATGGTGAAGCCGCAGATGCTTCTGGAATTGCAGCGGGCTCATGGCGGTCATGGCCCGGAAATGATGATGCAGCGTCGAAACGCCCATGTTTGCCATGTCCGCCAACGCCTCGACGCGAAGAGGCATGGCATAGTTCTCCTTCAGCCAGGCAACCGCTTTTGCCACGCGGTTGCTATTCGTTCCGGCGAGCGCAAAGCGGCGCAGGCGCGCACCATGTTCACCTGTGAGGAGTCGGTAGTAGATTTCGTTCTGAATATGGTTCGCCATGAACGGAATATCGTCAGTCGAATTTGCCAGCGAAATCAATCGCCCGAAGGCGTCGTAAAGTTCCGGCGTAACCGTACCCACGACGACGCCGCGGTCGCGGTCGGATGTATCCGTCGGATGCAGATCGTGGTTGGCAATCAGACGCCGAAGCGCCTCGAGATCCAGGCGCAACTGGCCAGCCACATAAGGCTCCACCTTGCTCGCCTCACAGATTTGGCCGGTCATCGGCAGGCCGATGGTCGTGAGGAAGAAGTGTGACGCATCATAGACAAGTGTTTCGTCCCCGACACGGACGCGCTTGCTCCCGCTGATGATCACCGAGAGACTGGGTTGATACAATGTGAAGAAGGGTCCGGCAGGCTCGACGACGCGATAGAGCGACAGGCCCGGTATCTCGTGCTTGAAATTGATGCCATCCCACGGCAATTGCGCCAGCACGTCGAGAATCCGCGAACGAATGCCAGCCGTTTGATCCTGAAAACTCTCCGCGTGGGCCAAAAATGCTCTCCATCGAACTGGTTTCCCGACTATCTTCTATACGAAGGGAGTACACCAGCATTATCACATTAATTTGATTTCCAGAGTATCAGGCAAGAATTCAACAGGAACGAGCTAACGCCTCGCAGAGACCGAGCGCTATGCAGTTTCGGCGCTTGGACACAGCAGCAATGACCGAGGGCCTGGCTGTACGTGTCGCTCGATCCGGAATCCAAACGAAAGGTTCAATCCCGCCATGAAGGTAATGAAAACTGCAGCAGTCTTCATGCTCGCCGGCCTAGCACTCTGTCCTTCCGGCGCTGCCGCGGATGGCGACGCGAGCCGGGGAGAAAAGCTCTTTGCCCGCTGCAGCGCCTGTCATTCGGTGAACGGCCAGGAGAAGATCGGCCCCTCGCTCGCGGGCGTCGTCGGACGAAAGGCCGGGTCCGTCGAGGGCGCGCGCTATTAAGGCGCTCGTCCAGTCGCAGATCGTCTGGACCGAACAGAATCTGGACGCCTATCTCAGCGCTCCCGCCACTCTTGTCCGCGGAACAACGATGACCGTGCGGATTGAGATCGGCCTGATCCCGAAGGCACGGCGCTCTGACCACGCCAGACTTAATGCATCTTCAGACACTTGGAGAATCTACGCCAAGTGCGACATGCCAATGATTTCAATGGTTTCACCTTGGAGATTTTGGCATGTCGCACTTGAAAATAGAATGTACCGGCGGTGCCGCTTGAGTCTGCTTTGGCGAAAGACGGTTGCAGATGCCACAGGGCTTCCTGTCCATCGCAGCCCTGGCTGGATCCCTGCCTTGCGGGCAAATCTCCGCCACCGGCACGCCGTGATCACCCCCTGCTTGAGAATGAAAGCCTTCTGGGGGTCCGAAAAATTCGATGTTCTCATCGCTTCCGCTCCTGTTCCCAGCCGGCAATCTAGCGCGCAAAACTCCAATCAAAAAAGCGATCCGTTTTTGGAGGATCAGTGCGTTAATAAGAAGGGGTCTCCTTACATTCGGCGGCTTAGCGGCATTGATGCAGCAACGATTTTATCCACGTTGACCCGATAGTAGATCATACTTCTTCAGTATTTCGACAATCTTCTTGTCCTGTTCGGCATCGGCAAGCAAGGCCGGCTGGCGGCTGGCGCCGACAGAGGAATCCTGCAGGTAGAGCGCACGCTTGACCATGGCCGGCGGGAAACCGTGGGCGTAGAGGTCTGTGCGGAAGGCGGTGTAGATTTCCTGCTGACGTTCGGCTTCTGCGATATCGCCCGAGTTGAAGCCACCGACGATGCCGGCCAAGACGTCCGGCATGGCGTTCCCGAGACCGGAAATGCAGCCGGCAGCACCATTCTGCAGCGACCACAGGACCAAGTGGTCGGGACCGGAATAGACTTCGAAACCTTCGACTTCCTTGGAGACCTGAAGATAGGCAGCCAAGGTTTCCTGCGCGCCGCCGGAATCCTTGATGCCGGCGATGTTGCCGTGGGTGGCCAGCTTGCGGGCAGTTTCCGGCTCGATGTGATTCTGGGTGCGGGCCGGGATGTCGTAAAGATAGACCGGTGTGTTGACGGCGTCTGCCACCGTCGAGAAGTGGCGGATCAAGCCATCCTGCGCGCAGGCGATAAAGAAGGGGGTGATGACGGCGATGCCGCTGACACCGATGCGGTCGAATTCTTTCGCCAGCTGCAGGGTTTCGAACGTGGCGGGCATACCGGCATTGACGATGACATCGACCTTACCGCCGACTTCATCGACCACTTCCTCCAGCAGCTTGACCTTTTCGCCGTGGGTGAGTGCGGAAAAGTCACCATTGGTCCCGGCGCACATGATGTTGTTGCCGGCCGCGACCTGCCGGCGCACCTGGGCGCGGGTGGCTTCGTAATTGATGGTCTCGTCGTCGTTGAAGCATGTCACTATTGCGACGAAAGCTTTCTTGGTCATCATTCTACCCCGGTATCAATATCAGGAAACGCTTGCGAGGCGGGCGTTGCGGCTTGCGGCCTGCACGTCCGGGTCGGGATCGAGGCTGGCAGCGAGAAGCGCCTGCGTATAGGGCTTTTGCGGGTTGTCGAAGACTTGCGCGACGGTGCCAAGCTCGACGACCTCGCCCTTCTGCATGACCATCACGTAATCGGCGAAATCGCGCACCAGCGGCAAGTCGTGAGCAATGAAGATGAAGGCGATGCCCATCTCCTTGCGCAGCTTGTCGAGAAGCGTGATCACCTGCGCCTGTACCGACACGTCGAGCGCTGACACGGCCTCGTCGCAGACGATCAACTGCGGTTCGAGCGCTAGTGCGCGGGCGATGGCGATACGCTGGCGCTGGCCGCCGGAGAACTGGTGCGGGTAACGCCCCACGTGCTCCGGAGAGAGGCCGACCTGACCGAGCAGTTCGCCAACGCGTTCGCGCCATTTGTCCTTGGGCATGATTTCCGGGTGGATGACCCAGGCCTCGGAAATCAGCTGATAGACCGTCATGCGCGGGTTGAGCGACTGGGTGGGGTCCTGAAACACCATCTGCAGGTCGCGGCGCAGCTTGAATAAGTCACCCGGCGACATGGTGAAAAGGTCTTTTCCCTTCCAATAAGCGGTGCCGCCATCCGGCTCCTCCAGGCGCAAAAGGATGCGGGCAAGCGTCGATTTTCCCGAGCCACTTTCGCCGACAACGGCGACGGTTTCACCCTGCTTGAGGTCGAAGGAAACGCCCTTAAGCGCCTCGAAGTCGCCGTAAGACTTGCGGGCGTCCTTGACGCTGAGGATCGGTTCGCCTTGTGCTTCCGGCTCGTGCATTTCGCCCTTCCCGGGGGCGGCGGCGATCAGCTTTTTCGTATAGGCGTGCTGCGGGTTGCGGTAGACGTCGCGCACCGTGCCGCTTTCGACCAACTGGCCCTTTTCCATGACGACGACGCGATCTGCGACTTCCGAGACAACGCCGAGATCGTGGGTGATGATGAGAACGCCCATTCCTGTTTCGCGCTGCAGTTCCTTCAGAAGCGCTAGCACTTCCGCCTGCACGGTTACATCGAGTGCGGTGGTCGGCTCGTCTGCAATCAGCAGGTCGGGTTTCAGCGCCAGCGCCATAGCGATCATGACGCGTTGGCGCTGACCGCCGGAAAACTCGTGCGGGTATTTGTCGAGCGCCCGTTCGGGGTCCGGCAGCGCAACGCGCTTGAAAAGGCGCAGCGCTTCGGCCTGTGCCTGCTTAGTGCTGATGCCGTGGGTCTTCAGCGCCTCGCGCATCTGCCAGCCGACCGTATAGACCGGGTTGAGGTGGCTGAGCGGGTCCTGAAAGATCATGGCGATGCGGCGGCCGTTCACCTCGCGGCGGGCTTCGGCCGACATTTTCAGCAGATCTTTGCCGTCGAGAAGAATCTCGCCGGATGTGATCTTGCCCGGCGGCATGTCGATCAAGTTCATGATCGCCGATGACGATACCGATTTGCCCGAACCGCTCTCGCCGAGGATGGCAAGCGTTTCGCCACGGTCGAGATAGTAGGAGATGTTGCGCACGGCGTGAACGGTGCCGGTGACGGTGTGGAAGTCGACGGAGAGGTTGCGGACTTCGAGAAGATGATCAGCCATTTTTCGGTCCTTTCATTTCCAGACGCCAGCGCTGGACGGGGTCGAGCGCAATACGCAGCCAATTGGACAGAAGGTTGAGCGAGAGCGTAGTAAGAATGATCGCCAGACCTGGCCAGAACGATAGCCACCAGGCATTGGTGAGGTACTGGCGGCCCTGGGAGATCATCAAGCCCCAGGTGATTTCCGGCGGCTGGATGCCGATGCCGAGGAAGGAAAGCGCGCTTTCCGCCAGCATGACATAGGCGAAATCAAGCGTGGCAAGCGTCGTCAGCGTCGGGAAAACAACGGGCAGGATGTGGCGGAAGAGAATGCGCTTGGACGATGCGCCCATGACACGGGCGGCCTGCACGAACATGCGGCTCTTGATTTCCAGAACCTCGGCTCGGGTGGTGCGCAGATAGACCGGGATACGGGTGATCGAAAGGACCAGCATCAGGTTGAGGATGGACGAGCCGAGAATATAGAGCACGATCACCGCGACCAGTAGCGACGGGAAGGACATGATGACGTCGGCAAGACGCATGATGATCTGACTGGTTCGCTCCGACGCGAAGCCGGCGATCAGGCCGAGCAGCGTGCCGACGACAGACGAGATCAGCACGGCGCCGGCAGCGACCATGATGGTGTTCTGAGTGGCGACGATGATGCGTGGCCAGAGCGGGCGGCCCAGCGCATCGGCGCCGAGCCACATGAACCATTCGCGGCTGAAGTCGAATGGGGCGAGGTTACGGCCGCGCAGGTTCTGCTTGGTGGCGAGATCATGGAGAATGGTCGGGCCGATGATCGCCATGACAATGACGAAGATAAGGAAGATGGCGGCGCAGAGCGCGAACTTGTCCGCCCATAGCATGCGCGCCATGCGTACGAAGGCGCTTGGCTCGGCGGCGACGGTGTTGTCGGTCGTGTGAGATGGGATGGCCATGGTCATGTAGACCCTCAGTAGCGGATGCGCGGATCGAGCAGAGCGTAGGCGAGATCGATCACGAGGTTCATGAGGAAAATGGCGAAAGCTGTGACGAGGATCGCCGCCAGCACGACGTTGAAGTCACGCTGCAAGATGCTGTCGATCATCAATTTGCCGACGCCGGGGAAACCAAAGATGGTCTCGATGACGACTGCGCCGTTCAAGAGGCTGGCGGCCTGGTCGCCGATGACGGTGATGACCGGCAGCATGGCGTTGCGCAGTGCGTGGACAAAGATGATCGGCCCGGATTTGACGCCCTTGGCGCGGGCCGTCTTCACGTAAGCGGAAGAGAGCGCCGAAATCATTGAGCCGCGCACCACCTGAACGATGATGCCGAAGGGACGTACGAACAGCACGCAGATCGGCAGGATCCAATGCGACAGCGTACCTGTGCCAGATGTCGGCAACCAGGACAGCTGGATGGCAAAGACCACGATCGCGACGATGGCGAGCCAGAAATCAGGGACGGAAGCGCCGATCAGCGACACTATCGAGGAAAACCGGTCGAAGAAACCGCCGGTGCGGAAGGCGGCAAGCGAGCCGACGACGATAGCCGCGACGGTGACCAGCGTCATGGTGATGATGGCGAGCCACAGCGTCCAGATGAAGGCTTCGAGAACGACATCAAGTGCCGGGCGGGCTTTGCGCAGGCTTTCGCCGAGGTCGCCGGTCACCACATTGCCGACATACTGGCCGAACTGCACGAGAAGCGGCTGGTCGAGGCCGTGCAGTGCACGGAACTCGGCCTTCATTTCGGCGGATGCTTCGACGGGGAGGAACAGGGAAGCCGGGTCGCCTGTCAGGCGCGACAGGAAGAAGACCATGACCAGCAGGCCGACGAGCGAGATGAGGCTGGCGAAGGCGCGCTTGCGAATGAAAGTGAGCATGGTGACCTCGATCTTGCTGGAATGGACGCCGGCAGGACCGCCGCCCATTTTGCTTCGATTGGGGCGGTTGGGTCGCCCTTCAGATTATGGTCCGGGGTTAGTTCTTGATGCCAATCTCGGAGAGCTGCAGCATCGAGTTCGTGGCGATACTGGGCTTGAAGTCCAGACGTTCGGACACGCGGGAATAACCGACCATGTGGAAGAGCAGCACATCGGCGACGAGATCGTCGTGGACATAGGCGATCAATTCCGACCATAGCTTTGCACGTTCATCACCGGTGGCGGCCGAAGCGCGGGCGATGAGATCATCGACCTTCGGATCGGAGTAACCCGACTGGGTGCCCTTCGAGTGGTACTTGAAGAACATGGTGAAGGACGGGTCACCCTTGGAATTGTCGTGCATGGCGGCAACGATCTGCGGACCACGACCTTCCTTGAACGGCTTCGAGTAATAGACCTCATGCTCGGCCACCTCGACGAAGCGCAGGTCGATCTTGAAGCCGACGTCCTGCAACTGTGTCTGGATGGCTTCCATAATTTCCGTCACGTTCGGGAAGTTTGCCGTGCGGGCGACAACAGTGATCGGGGTATCGACCGCAACGCCGTCAGCCTTTGCTTCTTCAAGCAGTTTCTTGGCCTGATCCGGTTCGTAGGGGAAAACCTTTACGTCCGGGTTCCAGCCGAGCGTCGTCGGCGGCACCAGAGCCGTTGCCAGGACCGCGTCCTGTGGCACGAGCGTGCCGATGAAGGCCTGACGGTCGATGGCGAGGTTCAGCGCCTTGCGGACACGGATATCATTGAGCGGCGCGATGTTGCCATCGATGCGCAGATACACCGTTTCGCTGTCGAGATAGGAGAAGTCGGTCTTGTCGTTGGTGGCTTCGACCTGCGAGATCGACGGAGCGAGATCGGCTTCACCAGCCTGAACCATGGCGGCGCGGACGGCCGGATCGGCACGGAAGAGATAGGTGGCCTTGGTGACGGCGGGCTTCTTGCCCCAATAGTCGTCGCGCGCGTCGAGAACGATCTGCTGGCCAGGCGTCCAGTTGGACAGCTTGTAGGGGCCGGTGCCGACCGGCTCGCGGACGAACTCCAGCGGCGTGCCTTCCGGAACGATGGTGACGAGCGACAGCAACAGCGGCAGGATCGGCTGAATCGGCTCGACCTTGAAATCGATGGTGTTGTCGTCGACGACCTTCACGTCGAACTTCATGCCGCCGAAATAACGGCGGGATTCGCAGACGTTCTTGTCGCTGAAAATGCGATCGAAGCTGTATTTGACATCTTTGGCGCCAAAGGCCTTACCGTCGGAGAATTTTACGCCCTGACGCAACTGGAAACGCCAGGCGCCATCGCCGGTCTGTTCCCATTTTTCAGCGAGGCGGGGCATGACGCCCTGTTTACCGCGCACATCGAGCTCGGTCAGCGTTTCACTGACATTCTCCATGATGACGCGGCCGATATTGGAGCGCGTCGCCATGCAGGGCTCGAGCAAGTCGGCTTCTTCCGGCAAAACGATCTTGATTTCGCTCGACGCGGCCTGTGCCGGAGCGATGCCGGTACCGAGTGCGAGGACAGAGCCCAGAATGGCTCCAAATAGGTGCGAGGTTTTCATGTCATTCTCCTCCCTTTGGGTGCAGATCGCACCGCTTGCTGTTCATCTCGTCAATGGCCTTTTAGCTGTGCGGCCTAAAGTCATTCCTCCTTGAGGCCCCTGTGCGTCGGTCGGGATGCCTCCGTCCTTTTCGTCGCCATGAGCGAGCTGGCGCAGACCATCGGATTTCTGGGCAAGTTTGTCAAATTAAATATTCGGAACTATCATTTTGTACAAAATTGGCCCACAGAAAACTAATTAATTTCAAATACATGTGTCGATAATTCGGATCGTCAACGGCAAATGTGTGAGTTTTTCAAACTTGACAACTTTTCTATTTTGGTGATTTTCATGGTGTTAAGAGGAGACCCCGATGACGCCTGAACAGATTGCCACCGTCATGACCGGCACAGTGAAAGCCGCCGGAAACGGACGACACGAGGCCATGCTGACCTCACCGATGATCCAGAACCACGCATCCTTCCTGCACCTCGCGGTGGATGGCTCCCTGATCTGTGCTTGGTTCGGCGGCACATTGGAAGGAAAGTCGGATATCTCGATCTTTGCTTCGGTTCTGGCGGCGGGGTCAGATAGATGGGGTGAACCGCAGCGGCTGAGTTTCGATCCTGACCATTCCGAGCAAAACCCGGTTCTGTTTGCGGCCCCCGGTGGCGGCCTGTTTCTGTTCCATACCTCGCAACCTTCCGGCAATCAGGACGAATGCCGCATCCGAATGGCTGAGGTAACGCGCGATGCCTCCGATCAGACAAAGCTGACAGCGGGCGAAGGGCGTTACCTCGACCTTCCGCGGGGCTGTTTCGTTCGCGCACCGCTGACGATTCGCGACGATGGCGCTTGGCTTCTGCCGATCTTTCGCTGCATCCAGCGGCCGGACCAGAAGTGGAACGGCAGCCATGACCACGCCGCCGTCGGCGTTTCCGAAGATGGCGGCAAGACCTGGCGTCTGGAAGATCTTGAGCACTCGATCGGCTGCGTACACATGAGTCCGGTGTCCATTGGCGACGGAAAATTTGCCGCCGTGTTCCGTCGCAGGCAGGCGGATTTTGTCTATCGTACCGAGAGCGCCGATGGCGGGCGTACGTGGTCTGTGCCGCAGGCGACCGACGTGCCCAACAACAATTCGTCGATCGCCGCGATCCGCCTGAAAGATGGCCGCATCGCAATGATCTGCAACCCGATCAATGCGGACATGTCCACAGATCGCCGCGCCTCGCTTTACGACGAGCTGGGCGAGCACGACGACCGGCCGGATGCTAACCCGGATGGCGGCTGCGTGCCGATCTGGGGCGTGCCGCGCGCACCGGTCAGCGTCTGCATTTCCGATGACGGGGCAAAGAGTTTTTCGCAACGAATCATCATCGAGGAAGGTCTGGGCACCTGCCTGTCGAACAATTCGATCGACGGTCACAACAAGGAAATGTCCTATCCGTGGCTGCTCGAGGGAACCGACGGCAGTCTTCACATCGCCTATACATACTACAGGCGCGCCATCAAATACGTTCGTCTGGCGCCAGGCTGGGCCAGTGCAGTAGCCGGAGAATAATCATGAGCAATATCATCGGCATCACCATGGGCGACCCGTGCGGCGTCGGACCAGAAATCACGGTGCGGGCGCTGGCCGAAATGGGCGACGCGGACCGTGCCGCCACCCGCATCTACGGCAACCTGCCGACGCTGGAAGCGGCCCGCAAGGCGCTGAACGTCGATATCGATCTTGCGCCCTATGTCGTTGATCTGCCGATCGAAGGTGCACCGCTGCCATGGGGCCAGTTGTCGCCGGTCGCCGGTGATGCGGCTTTCCGTTTCATCGAAAAGGCGGTCCGCGATGCCGAAGCTGGGGTGATCGGCTGCATCGTCACCGCGCCAATCAACAAGGAAGCGCTAAACCTTGCCGGCCATCATTACGACGGCCATACCGGCATGCTGCGCAGCCTGACGAAATCGGCAGCCGCCTATATGCTGCTGGCGTCCGAGAAGCTGAAGGTCATCCACGTTTCCACCCACGTCTCGCTGCAGGAGGCGATCCGTCGCGCGACCAAGGAGCGGGTGCTGGCGACCATCAAAGCCGGCAACGACCACCTAAAGCGCACCGGTTACGAGCGCCCGCGCATCGCGGTTGCGGGCATCAACCCGCATTGCGGCGAGAACGGCTTGTTCGGCACCGAGGATGACGACCAGATCGCGCCGGCCGTGGCCGCCGCCCGAGCCGAAGGCATCGATGCTTATGGTCCGATCTCGGCCGACACGGTGTTCCACCGGGCCTATTCCGGCGGCTTCGATCTCGTTGTCGCGCAATATCATGACCAGGGCCATATCCCGATTAAGCTCGTCGCCTTCGATACAGCCGTTAACGTCTCCGTCGACCTGACGATCGACCGCACCTCAGTCGATCATGGCACCGCCTTCGACATCGCCGGCAAGGGCGTTGCCAACCACGGTAACATGTTGTCGGCCATCGCCTACGCCCGCAAGCTGGTTGCAGGCGGCAAAGGAGAGCAGGCATGAGCAGCGTTCCCGTCATCATCCTGCATCAGCCGAAACGGCTTATCGTCGGCGCCGGAACGATCGGCGAGGTCTGCACCTGGGCCGGAGAGGTTTCCTCGACGCTGGTGATCGCTACGCCGATCACCGCGGGCTTCGTCGACCGGCTGAAACTGCCGGGCAAGGTCGCCGTGTTCGATGCCATTCCCGGCGAGCCGGAGATTGCAACGCTCGACGCTGCGCTGGCAGCGGCGCGTGCGGCAACGCCGGATCTGGTGGTCGGTCTCGGTGGCGGTTCCGTCATGGACGTTGCCAAGCTGCTCGCTGCCCTTTGGGACAGCGAGCAGACGCTGGCCGATGTCGCCGGCTCCAACAAGGTAGCAGGACGCAGCACGCGTCTGGCGCAGATCGCCACCACGGCCGGCACCGGTTCGGAAGCGGGCATCCGTTCGCTAATCACCGACCCGATCAAGGGCGCCAAGATTGCGGTCGAAAGCCCGCATCTGATCGCCGATCTTGCCGTGCTCGACCCGGAACTCACCTATTCGGTGCCGCCGGCCGTGACCGCTGCAACCGGCGTGGATGCCATGGCCCATTGCGTCGAGGCATTTACCAGCAAGCGCGCGCATCCGATGATCGACGGCTTTGCCCGCATGGGCTTTCACCTCGTCGGCAAATATCTCGCCCGCGCTGTGAGGGATGGATCCGACCACGAAGCCCGCGAGGGGCTGATGCTGGCGTCCTATTACGGGGGCATCTGCCTCGGCCCGGTAAATACGGCGGCGGGTCATGCCATCGCCTATCCGCTCGGCACGCTATTGCACCTGCCACACGGGCTCGCCAATGCCATCGTGTTTCCGCACGTGCTCGCCTTCAACGAGCCAGTGGCGCAGGAAAAGACCGCAGAGGTGGCGCAGGCGCTGGGCCTCGGTCACGGTCTTTCGCAGGCGAACCTGCGCGCAGAGGCCATTGGTTTCTGTGCCGATCTCGGCATCGAGATGTCACTGGCGAAACACGGCGCGACCGAAGCCGACCTGCCGCGCTTTGCCGCGGATGCGCATGCCATCCGCCGCCTGATGGACAACAACCCGGCCGATATGAGCGTCGATGACGTTCTGGGAATATATCGGGCCAGCTTCTGAGACGCCAGCCTTGAGGGTGAAGGCGGTGCAGTGATGCGCCGCTTTTTTGTTTTTGGGAAGTGGATCGTATTGGAGGGCTAATCTGGGCGAATAGTCGAGGCCCAATTGAGGCAAGCGGTGACCGCCCCCTCGTGATGGGGCCGAAGGGCGACGACAGGCCAGAGGGGACCTGCCAACCGCCCTACTGATGTGACGACTGGAACAGCCTTTCACGCGAGCCCTTCAGATGCTCCAGCATCAAGCGTCGCGCTTCGTCCTCGTCGCGGTTGGCGATGGCTGTCGCAATCGCTTCATGTTCGGCGAACACGCGGGACAGGCCGGATGCTTCTCGTTTGATCGAGGCGCCGTGGAACTTCATGCCGACAGCAATGTGGTCCTTCAGCGCTTCCATGGCAGTGGAGAAGTAGTTGTTCTGCGCGGCGCGGGCGATGGCGAGATGGAACTGGAAGTCAGCGTCCTCACGATGCGATTGGCGGTTCGTGGCATCGCGCAGCAGTTCCAGCGCCTGACGGATCGCTTTCAGACTGTCGGCATCGTGGCGGATTGCGGCGGCCGCGGCGGCTGTTGGTTCCATCGTCAGGCGGAACTCGTAACAGTTGAGGAGGTCGGCGACATTTTCCAGCTGGCCGAAACCGAGCGGATTTCGCAGGCCGACCGAGCGGACGAAGCTGCCGGCACCGCGACGCGAATAGATCAGGCTCTGGTCCCGCAGGCGTTTCAGCGCTTCGCGGATGACCGGGCGAGAAACCTCGAATTCTGCAGCAAGATCATGTTCGGTCGGCAGGCGCTCGTCGGGCTTGTAGGCACCAGACTTGATGGCGCGCAGCATGCGTTCGAATACGATATCGGCGAGCCCCCTTCGGACGGTTCCAGTTTCCAGTCCCATATCTCAACCCGCCTTCCGCAGCACCATTTCTGCAATGTTCTTCAACGTGTCCGGCTGACCAAATCCGCCGGATTTGGCAATGATGCAACGTCCATTTGCGGACACTAGACCGAGACCCGGCAGGCATTCGCCATGCAGCCGCATTCGCGACAGCCCAAGTCGGCGCAGCACTGCTTCCGCCGTTGCTCCTCCAGACAAAAGAAGTGTACCGTCATTGCGGACAAGGTATTCTAGCACGCCCTCGGCCAACGCATCCGCCACGGCTTTCGGACTCACGCCTTCTGAGCCTGGCGTCGCCTGAAGGAGCGTTAATTCGGCATCGGTTGCCGGGGATCCGTTAAAGATACCGTTCGGGGCTGGCAAATATTGTAAGGCCAAGTTCATGCGCAAGTGCTCGACCTGCGCAAGCGTGATCGGGTCCCGCGAGCCGATCACAAAGGTGATCCGGCCGGCCGGGATGGTTGCCGCTTGCGCCTTGGCCATCGTCGTCATCCGGCACGCGAGTGCTTCGGCAAGGCCACGCGCGCCAACCAATAGGTCTGTGCCGTCGGTTTCTGCAATCTGGAGAACGGCCTCCATGTCAGCGGACGAACGGGTATCCGGCGCACTCGCACGACCGGCATGCGCCCCAAGCCTGTCGGCAATGTCGATCGGCGTAGCGACACCGAAACCTGTAACTCTGCCGGCGTCGACGAAACGATCAAATTGAGGAATTGCCGGTGCAACAACGGCCCGAGAATAAGGTATTGCGTCAAGTTCGGCGGCGATATTGCCCTTGAGCCGCGAGTCGACTTTCTTGAACAACCGCGTTCCCGCCGGCAACAGAGCGACGACGGCAGCGGTAGCTGCCCGCGCTTCGTCCGGACTAATCTCACGAGTATCAAGGTTAATTGAAAGGACGTCGGGGGCGCTCTTCACGATGTCGGCGATAGCTTCCTGATGAAGAGCAACTTCCGTGTAGAGACCCCGGCCGGCAAACGGCGCTGCCGAGTCTAGCGCGCCGGTCAGATCGTCTGCGAGGATCGCTAGCATTCACTTCATCTCACACCATGTTGTAATCTTTATACATACGGCTGGCGCTTAAATGTCAACGCCTTCGGCGTCGAGAATTACATATCCCTCGGCTTTCGCACCTGCAGATATCCATGCTCACCCTCGTACACTGGGCGTTTTAGTCCCGGGGTGTGATGGCGTATTCTTGTCGCGATCACAGAGGGAGTTTCTATGGGCAATTTCTTCACGGGCAGCGCCAAGACCACGCACACCGTTCGAGCAGAGCCACCGTTATCCGAAGCTTCAACCGCTGCGCTTGCACGGCGATACGGCACCAACGAGAGAGCCGTGAGGAAATGGCGATCGTGACCAAGCGAGCTCGTCGGCGCTCCGAATATTAAGCTCGGCCCGATCACAGTATTGGGATGTTCCGGTTCGCCGGCTTCGTAGAGCAGGTCGCCATTTGCGACCGCTTAGTTCCCATTTCTTTTTGTTAGGAAGCAGTGAAACTCATATTGCGATACTCCAATATATCGCTTTCGAAGAATATATTTACCCACCAAGTGCCTCCGCGCAGAGGCATGGGTCGTGCTATTTCCTGGTCATGTTCCAGACCTCCGTTTTTTTCGAGGAGGCCGCGCCCATCGCGGCCCCGTCGCGGAGGGCCGATTGCAGGAGCGACAGAAGGGACGGGCCACGATAGCGCCTGCCTCTCGCATCGATTTCTTTCTCGTTCACCTCTTCTGATGCGACTTCACCGCGATGTCGACACACGAAAGCCGCCGCCCGTGAGGTGACGGCTTGTTCCCGGTACGATGAAGGGGAGCCGAAGCTCCGCCAGGTCGGTCTCAATCGAAGGCCGACATCTGCGCCGCGGCGGCCTTGCGGTCGAGCCTCTCACCGGGTTTGTCGATCGGACGATCGAAAGGCTTCCAGGCTTCACCTACGATCTGCTCGTAGGCGGCCACAGTGCCTTCGGCAGCCATCCGGAGCGCATGCGCATGGACGCCCATGTCGGCTGCGAACTCGCGCTTGCGCTGGGCAGCGCTGTCATAGCCGACGGGACCGTCGAGATCCTCGTCGCGGGCGTCGGCAGATCCCTTGGCGGTGGCGTCACGCGCCTCGGTGACGGCCCGGGAGTAGAACTGGCCGGCACCGTGGGCCGATCCGACATAGGCACCGACGATGCGCTGGAAGTGGAGGACGGCAATGGCCGTATCGGCCGTGCGATCGCCGAAAACGCACTTGCACGAGCGATCTCCACCCCGACTTTCAGCGCATTATCGAAATCGCTGCTGAGACACCGCAAGGACTATTACGCGATGCTGGAGGCGGCGAGCTCCACGCTCGTCATCGATGACTGGCTCTCATGGTTCGCGGATCGGGCGCTCGAAGCCCAGATGTCAGCGGACGAATTGGTCCGCTTCCTGATCGAAAAGACGCGCTTCATGGACGGGCTGCGTGGCGCGCTGAACGAGCGACAGGAGAACGTCCTTCTTCGCATGCTGGCCGAGGGGCCTGAATGTTTCACCGGGGGTTTGAGCGCCGGCAACTACGCCACGATCACCGGCGCTCCGCCCTCGACTATAACCCGCGACCTTGCCGACCTGGTCGAGAAGGGCGCATTGCTACGCACCGGCGAGCGCAAGGCGACGCGCTACCGGCTGAATCTCGCAACCGACACATAGGCGAGCTGGTCGAGGCGTTGCGTCAGCAAAAGCGGATCAGGCCGCAATATTCTGCGCCTTAGTGTCATCGCAAGCGGATTGCGCCAAGGCCTCCTCCACCTTGGCGCACACAGACATGAGTAGGTCACGCGTGCGCTCCGCCCGGGGCATGATCGAGAGCTCGACGTTGACGCGCGGATCCAGCACGGCGTACACGGGCAGCATGGCGAACTGGCAGGCGGGCACATCGACCGAAAGTTCATGGCACAGCATGTCGCGTACCGGCCCCAAGGTCTTCGCCAACTGCTCGCGTACGCTGGGGTAGAGTGTTTCGTCAGTTCGGGATGGTGCGTCCTTCACACCGGGGTCAACACGAAATCGAATGGCGACCGCCACAGCGTATCGGCCCCGTCAAGCCGCTCGAACGGCGCGATCAGTGTCTGTTTCACGCCGAAGACCGCATCGCTTTCGAGATAGCTGTCGTCCCCGACGAATGTGTGAGTCACCAGCTTCTGAAAGCCCGGCGCGGTGACAAGGAAATGCATGTGTGCGGGGCGATAGGGGTGGCGCCCCATTTTACCGAGCATTTTTCCAACCGGCCCGTCGTTCGGGATCGGGTAGGAGGTCGGCTTGATTCCGCGGAAGGCATAGGCACCGTCTTCGCCGGTGAGGAAGCGGCCACGGTTGTTCCATTTGGGCTGGATGCCTGGCTGCTGCACGTCATAGAAGCCATCGGCATTGTCTGACCAGACATCGACGCATGCCCTTTCGATCGGGTTACCGTGAAGGTCGATCACCTTACCTTCGAATAAACAGGGCTCGCCCTTCCCATCCAGAGAAATGTTCTCGCCCATCTCACGGACGGGGGCATTCTCGACGTGAAACGGTCCGAAGACAGTGTTCTCCGTCGCCCCTGCGGGACGGCGATTGTTGATGGCGTCGACCAGCATGGAAAAGCCCAGCACGTCAGAAAGCAGGATGAATTCCTGGCGCTCGCCCGAGCAGATTTTTCCGGTCTTGGTCAGGAAGTCGATGCCGATCTCCCATTCCGCCTGCGTCAGGTGGATTTCCTTCGCAAAGGCGTGCAGGTGCTTGACCAGACAAGCCATTACCTCCGCCATGCGCGGCGAGACCTCGCCACCCATGCGGGCGTTGACCGTTTCGACCGAGCTTTCTTCTGAGAAATAGTGGATCATGGTCGGTCCTCCCTAACGTTCGTCAGTAAATGCTGCGGAAGCGAGGGTTGCTAGTCCAGCCCAATGCGGTGTGTAGTCGTACTCCGGAACCCGCAGCGGGCAAAGTGTCTGCAAGCGACGCCAAGGCGGCCGGCACGATCACGGTGGATCGTGCTGTGGGCACCAGAGCGCCCTCAGACCTTGGCGAATTGAGCCATGGACGACTCGAAAACGCGGCGAGCCATTTCATCGAGACCACGCTTCCTGTGGTCCGCCGAAAGGACTTCGGTGCCATAGACGCCATCATAGCCCGCGGCCTTTACTGCGCGCAGGAAGGCCGGCACGTCCAGCTCCCCTTCGCCCGGAAGCATCCGGTGATGGATAGTGTCATCCCAGATATTCTCAACAGGCGGCTCCCGCAAAGCATCATCGATCTCGATGGCCTTGATGAAGTGCGCCGGAATCTTGCTGATGTCGGCGTAAGGGATGTTCCCGCGCGCCATGTGCCAGATGTCGAGCAGCAGGCCGCCGTTGTTCCGGTTCGCGACCTCCATGATGCCGACGCCGGCTTCGATCGTGCGGACGTTGGACCAGGGCATGATTTCCAGGACGACCTCAGTTCCGGTGGCCGCCGCCTGGTCGCAAAGCTTGCCGAACTCTTCGCCCATCAATTCGATGTTGGGTTCGCCTCCCTCAAAGCCGGGAAGCGCCTTGATGTCGCGCATGCCGAGCTCGTTCACCGCTTCGAAAATCTGGGCGCGAAGCAGGTCGGCCTTGGCGCGCTCCTCGCCCGTCTTGTACCAGTCGACGACGGCCTCGATCTCGAGATACTTGATCCCGTTGGCCTCGATAATGCGGCGCATCTCGGCATAGCCGATCTGGTCCCTCGTCGCCGTCACGTCGTCAGGATGAAGGCCAAAGCCTACGAAACCGGCACGCGCGGCAGCTTCCACGCGATCCTTGAACGGGAGCGGGCTGATTTCGGTGGGTCCAAAGGGGTGAACGTCGCCAGATATGGCGAAATACGAAATTAGGAGTTCAACACCCGCGGCCATGATAGTCCCTTTCTTACATAGGCAAGGCTGGCAAACCCCAGCGTGATCGATCCGTCATACATCCCTGGCATCATTGGGAAAAAGCGCCGGTCTTTGGAAACTGTGTTGCACCCGGCGCAAAAAGCACCTTGCTTCAACTCATCCACACCGCCTCGAAGTCATGGGTGCGGAAATGCTCGACCAGAAAATCAAGGAACAGCCTCGTGCGGGCAGGGAGAAACGCCTTCGTCGGAAAGGCGGCATTCATGGTCAATACAGGCAGGTGCCAGTCATCCAGAACGCGAACCAGACGCCCGGCCTCAAGGTCATTTTGAATGATGTAGGTTGGCTGCGCCAATATCCCGAGGCCCTTCAGGGCTGCTTCGCGGATTAATTGTCCGTCGTTTGCGTTAATGATGCCGTCGACTTCGACCTTCACGGACTGATCGTCTTTTTTGAAGTGCAGTTCGTTCCAGTTATCGGCGAGTGTGTACAGAATAAGATCGTGTTGATGCAGGTCGTTTGGATGTTGCGGGATGCCCTTCCGCTCCAGATATTCAGGAGAGGCCGCCAGCAATCGGCGACACCTTGCAAGCCTGCGGATGGTGATCGAGCTGTCAGCCTCTACCCGTCTCAATCGGATGGCCAGATCCAGTCCGTTTTCGATGATGTCATAGTAGCGGTTTGATGCGACTATTTCGACCAGAACACTTGGGTATCGGTTCCGGAACAGCTCCACGACGGGCATAAGCTGAAGCAATGAAAACGACAACGATGCTCCGATCCTCAGTCGGCCGGTGGGAGCATGCGCTCTGGACGCGACGCCTGCTTCGGCTTCATCCCAGCTGGCCATCAGTTCCTTGGCATTGACGAAGAACTGTTCGCCTTCGCTCGTCAGGCTCAATTTCCGGGTCGAGCGTTGAATCAAGCGGATTCCAAGCCTTCGTTCGAGAGCCATGAGGTTTCTGCTCACGCTCGACACGGAGACACCGAGAACATCAGCAGCACGGGTCATGCTGAGTTCGCTAGCAACGGTTACAAAAAACTCGATCTCGGCCCAACGGTCGACTTTACTCCTGACGCTCATTTTTGCCCCCAGTGAAAAAGACTTTTGGCAAATCTACAGTTCATCGCGTGAAGAGCAAATGCGAACATGTGCCGAGCCAAACGTTTCGAATGCTGAAAGAGATGGACCGAACTATGGATATGCGAAACGATGCTCGGGTGAAGCACATCGTAATGTGGAACCTTCTCGCCGATCCCGCGGGGCAAAAGACCGCGTCCATCGAAGCCGTGAAAACGAAATTCGAAGCGCTGCGGGGTGTCGTACCGGGCCTTCTTCACGTCGAAGTGGGCGTCGATTTCAGCCGCGTGGATTATGCTTGCGACGTGGTGCTGTACACGGAATTCGAGAATGCAGAGGCGCTCGCCGCTTACGCGGAACACCCAGCGCATCTGAAAATCCGTGATGAACTCCAGGGGGTTCGGGTTCAGCGCTATCAGGTTGATTACACACCAAACGCGGGAGAGTGACGATGCACGTTGCCGTTCACTGTGTCGATTTTCCGGACGCCCTCGAGCGGCGCCTCGAAAACTATGCTGCGCACCGGGCATACCTTGCGGCGGGAAGCGTTAAGACCGTGATCTCCGGTCCTCTTCTCGCTCCCGACGGGACCACAATGATTGGTTCCTTGTTCGTCTTTGATGCTTCGAGCGTTGCAGAAGTCGAAGCCTTCAACAGGGCCGACCCTTTCAATCAGGCCAATGTCTGGAAGGCAATTTCCATCCATCCATTCAGCCTGCGTGTCGACAACCGGGAGTAAGAAGATGCAGAGCCTATCGAACCGTTTTGTCTACAACGCGAACCCGTCGCGTGTTGTCTTCGGGACAGGCACGATCGAAAGCCTGCCGTCCGAGGTCGAACGACTTGACCTCAAGCGAGTGCTGGTCCTGTCCACACCCCAGCAGGTGGAACTGGCCGAGGCGCTCTCCTCCCGGTTGGGAGACAAGGCGGCCGGTATCTTCAGCGGCGCCACGATGCACACACCTGTCGCGGTGACAGAGGAAGCGATGAAGGTCGCCGCGGAGACTGGCGCTGACGGGATCCTTGCCGCCGGCGGTGGATCAACCACGGGTCTGGGCAAGGCGCTGGCGTTGCGCACCGGTCTTCCGCAGATCATCATTCCGACGACATATTCCGGTTCCGAAATGACCCCGATCCTCGGCGAAACAGCGGATGGCGTGAAGAAGACCGTCACGACGCCGAAGGTCCTTCCGAACGTCGTGATCTATGACGTTGACCTGACCATGTCTCTGCCGGCATCGCTCTCAGGGACGAGCGGCATCAACGCAATCGCGCATGCCGTCGAGGCTCTCTACGCAAGGGATAAGAACCCGATCATCGACCTCATGGCGAGCGAGTCGATCGCCGCTCTCGCTGGAGCGCTTCCGGCGATTAGCCTCGATCCAGGTAACACGGACGCTCGACGCAAGGCTCTGTATGGCGCATGGCTTGCCGGCGTTTGCCTCGGCGCGGTCGGCATGTCGCTGCACCACAAGCTATGTCACACACTCGGCGGTACTTACGATCTTCCCCATGCCGAGACGCACACGATCGTCTTACCGCATGCCCTCGCCTACAATGCATCGGCCATCCCCGACGTCATCGACCGCCTTCGCGGCGTTCTGGGTTCCGAGAACCCTGCCCTCGCGCTCTACGACCTCGCCGGCGCCGTTGGTGCGCGCAGAGCGTTGAAGGATATCGGAATGCCGGAGGACGGCATTTCGGAAGCCTGCTCGATCGCCCTTTCCAATCCCTACTGGAACCCGCGTCCGCTCGAAGGTGAGCCGTTGGAACGCTTGCTTCAGCGGGCTTGGGCCGGCTCCCCCCCGGTTATGGAGTAAGGTTATGCCATCCATTCAATTCTCGCTTCCCGATACTGTTGTTGTCACCGGCACGGCGTCCGGCCTCGGACTCGATGTGGGACGGCTCTTGCTGGCCCAGGGCTGCCGCGTTGTCGGGGTCGACACCGCGACATCGGAGCTCGAAGGACGGGCTGGCTACCAGCAGGTGACCGCGTCCATTGCCGAAAGCGAAACCTGGGATCGCGTGACCTCGGCCATCGATAGCGCCGGCCCTGGCTCACTGGGCCTTGTGTCCTGCGCGGCGATCCTCGACGTGGCCGCCGTTCCCAGCTTGAGCCGGGCGACCATCGACAAGGTGATGGCCGTCAACCTAACTGGCACGGCGCTCGGAATGGCGGCGCTCATCCCTCGCATGGAGGCGGCAGGCGGCGGATCCATTGTCGCAGTCGCGTCGATCAATGCCAGCCTCGCCGAGCAGCAGCTCGCGATCTACAACGCCTCCAAGGCGGCGGTTCGCCAACTGGCAAGAACGGCGGCTCTCGATCATGCCCGCAAGGGCGTTCGCATCAATGTGTTGAGCCCCGGGCCCATGATGGCAGGACTTTTCAAGCGCCACGCCGAAAGCGCGACCGACACCGAGAAGTTTGTCGCGACGCGGGCCAACCGACAACCGCAAGGGAGGATCCTGGAGGCCGAGGAAGTTGCGCGTGCAGCTCTCTTCCTTCTGTCCGACGGGGCGTCCGCATTGCTGGGTGCGGACATCATTGCTGACGGCGGGCTGACCACCGGCTTCGACTTCCGGACCGGCGCCGAAGGCGCCTCAGTCTGAGAGCTATTTTTTATAGGAGGAAAAAATGGAATCTGGGCTCAGCGGCAAGAAGGTCATAATCACCGGGGCGGCCAACGGTATCGGGCGCGCTACAGCTCTCGCCTTCGCCAAGGAGGGCGCGATTGTTGGCCTTCTCGATATCGACGCCAAAGGCCTCGACGAAGTGGCCGGACGGGTACGGCAGCACGATGGCGCGGCGATAACCGCGGAGGCGGATCTTTCGACCGCGAATGGCGTCGATGGCGGCATGAGCGAGCTTTTGGAGGCGCTCGACGGCCATGTCGACATACTCGTCAACAATGTCGGCGCCGGCGCGGTTCGCAGCTTCGACGACGTCGACGATGATGCCTGGCAGTCGACCCTGTCGCTCAACTTCATGAGCTACGTTCGGGCAATCCGGAAGGCGCTGCCGATCCTCCGCGAAAATGGTGGCGTGATCATCAACAACGCTTCGGATCTCGCCCGCCAGCCCGAACCGGTTCCCGTTGACTACTCTGTTTCCAAGGCTGCGATTCTCGCCCTGACCAAGGCGTTGGCTCGCGCAGAAGCACCCAAGATCCGCGTCAACGCAGTGGCGCCCGGTCCCATCTGGTCGCCCTTCTGGGACAAGCCCGGCGGGTTCGCCGAGACCATGGGCAAGTATCACAAGATGGAACCGCATGCTGCCGTCGAGCACGAGATGAAGCTTCGCCAGCTGCCGTTGCAGCGCCTCGGCACTCCGGAAGAGGTCGCCAACGTCGTCGTGTTCCTGGCTTCCGATCTGGCGTCCTATGTGACGTCCTCCGTCTGGGGCGTCGATGGCGGCTCTGTCCGCTCCATCGTCTGACATGACCCCCTCTGGTTCGGCCGCTCGAATCGCGGGCGGTCTCGAGTTCATCATCGCGGGCGTCTGCGGCGCGATCGTCGCCAACCTATATTTCGCGCAGCCTGTGGTCGGCGAAATCGGCGCCGCTCTAGGCCTGTCACCCGAGCGGGCAGGCCTGATCGTCACCCTTACCCAGCTGGGCTACTGCTGCGGCTTGCTGCTGCTCGTCCCTCTCGGAGACATCCTCGAGAACCGCCGACTGGCGCTTTCGGTGCTGGCCATCGGCTTCATCGCGGCCGTGACAATGGCCGTCACGAAATCGCACATCGTTTTTCTGCTGGCATCCATCGGGCTCGGCGTTGGTTCGGTATCGGTGCAAATTCTTCTGCCCTACGCTGCGGCTCTGGCGGACCCGCAGCGACAAGGCGTGGTTGTCGGGCGGGTTATGGCGGGGATCCTGACCGGCATAATGTTGTCCCGGCCCGTCTCCGCGCTGATCGCCGGCGCGCTCGGATGGCGATCGGTCTTCGGGCTGGCGGCGGTCGTCTGCGTCCTCGCGGCCGTTTCGATCTGGCGGCGCATGCCGCCTCGGAAGCCGGACAGTACGACAAACTATGCCGGCATCATCCGATCCCTGTTCTCTGCGGCCACGAACAACCGGCTATTGCAGCGTCGCGCGGCCTACCAGTTCCTCATGTTCTACTCCTATACGCTCTTCTGGACCGCGCTACCCTTGCTGTTGTTCGGGTCGGCTTATGGAATGAACCATTTGCAGGTCAGTCTGATCGCGCTCGCGGGAGCGAGCGGCGCCGCCATGTCTCCCGTTGCCGGCAAGATTGCCGATCGCGGACTCATCATTCCCGGTACGACGATCGCCCTCGCGGTCGGGGTTCTGGCCTGGGTCATCGTGGCATTCGGTGCATCCGGCGGCGCAATCGGTGTCATCGTCCTGACGCTTGGGGCAATCGTGCTCGACGGCGCCGTGCCGGTCTCTCTGGTGATGAGCCAGCGTGAACTTTTCTCTGCTCATCCCGAACAGCGCTCCCGTCTCAACGGGCTGTTTATGGCAATGTTCTTTGTCGGGGGCGCACTTGGTGCGAGCGTAGGCGTCTGGGCGTTCGAGAGCCAGGGTTGGCTTGGAGTGGTGGTTGCCGGCGCTGCTGGTCCAGCCGCGGCGCTGGTGCTTCATTTGATTTCCACGGCCAGGCGGTCGACCACTATTGTAGGAGGAACCTCGAAATGAAAGCAGCTCGTTTCTATGCCAAAGGCGATGTACGTGTCGAAGATATCGACAAGCCAATGGCGCTCCAACCGGACGAGGTGCTCGTTCGGAACAAGTTCTGCGGCATTTGCGGTACCGACCTGCATGAGTTCGCCGATGGCCCACATTTCATCTCGGACGTGCCGAACGCCTTTTCCGGGGCCTCCATCCCGGCGATCCTGGGGCATGAACTCAGCGGCGAGATCGAAGCTGTCGGCGCAGACGTCAAACACCTGCGTCCTGGCGACCGTGTTGCGATCCAGCCCCACATGGGACCGGCCGACGGATACTTCGGGGTACGCGGCCTGCATTTCCTGGGGACGCGGGGCGCTGCCACCGGCCTGACCTGGAACTGGGGTGGCTTTGCCGATTATGCGGTCATGAAGGCCTACGCCACGGTGAAAATGCCGGACGGGCTGAGCTACGAACAGGGTGCAATGGTCGAGCCTGCTGCGGTTGCGGTGACGGCCATCGACAGAAGCGGCCTGGAGCCTGGGGGGGCGATCCTGATCACCGGCGGCGGCCCGATCGGCGCCCTCGCCGTCATGGCGGCGCACGTCGCTGGCGCCGGCAAGATCGTCGTGAGCGAACCCAACGCTACCCGGCGCGAGCGCATCGAGAACCTTGGTATCACGGTCGTCACGGTGGATCCCACCGCAGTTTCGCTTGGGCAGTTCGCCCGCGACAACACGTTCGAAGGCCTCGGCTTCGATGCCGCCATCGAGTGTGCAGGCAATCCTCGCGCCATAACCGATTGCATCAAGGCGGTCCGCCCGCAGGCGACGGTGGTCCTTATTGGGCTCACAAATGCGAAGGTGGAGTTCACTCCGTTCGACCTCATCACCCGCGACATTCGTCTGCAGGGGTCCCTGTGTTATCCGACGACGCTGTGGCCAAGGATCTACTCGATGATCGAGAGCGGACGCCTGCCTGTAGAGCGCCTGATCGACGAAACGATCTCCGTCGACGATATCATCGAGAAGGGATTCCAGCCCCTCCTCGATCCGTCCGGCATCAAGATGAAGATCCTCGTGCAACTGAACGCCTAGATGAAATGACGCCGGGGTGTGCCGCTGTCGCTGCGGCACACCTGAATGGTTCCTAGCCATGACACGGTTGAAGAGACCGCTCACGACTCCTATCAAAATAACGGTGCTGATCCGTGAACTCTTTCGCCTTTCCAGACAGAGTGCTTAGCAGCTTCGGTAGCGTTTTCCGGCCAGAAATCAAAGGTACAAATTTCGGCCCGGCAAGACTGTACGGTCAGTTTCGCATGCGCGTTCGGAGCAGCGGAGAACCTGTCCATAGGACGATGCTCAAACTCCCCAAAAAAGAGCGAGGCTGCACGCCCCCCGAGGGGTGCTGCCTCGCTGATGCGCCTGGGAGGACGCGAGCTAAATAGGTTTCAAAACGAAGTCGAATGTGGCTTCTCCTTTCGACTTTGCGCTCGCGAACGGCACGAAATCGATGATGAGAAGGCAGCCCGATCACGGCGCTCCGCGCCACGGCCTGGTGCACCACACAAGCCCGATGCCGAAGACCCCGGGCTTGGTAATTGTTGGACTCAGACGGCGACCTCCACTTCGGCGCCGGACAGAGCGGACGACTTGAACAGGGCCTCGAGCAAGTGGTTCACGTTGTGCGCCTGTGTCGCCGAAACGGCCGCGGCCGACCCAGACCTCAGCGACCCGACGAAAGCTGCTGCCTCCCGGTCGAAGTAGATCGGGTTGCCGATCTCTGCGATCTCCGGCGAGTACACGGTCTTCTTGGTGGCCCAGATTTCCGGAAAGCTCGTCTCACGCCACTCCGTCCAACCCTGCTGGAACCCGTTCCTGCCACTGTCATAGATCTTGTAGGACGAGGGCAAGGGACAAGAGTGCATGATGCCCTCCGTTCCATATGCCGACAGATCCCAGCTTTCGGTCCAGGACAGAGGATCCCACGACATGAAGTCGACGGTGACGAGCTTGTCGGCATAATTGAGGATCGCACCGCCGGCGTCCTCGCGGGAGTTGCTCCCGAAAGCCGATGCGAATTTTGTAATCCGCGCGTTCACGCTTTGGGGCACGCCGAAGTGGAGCAGAATCCGATCGATCAGGTGGCAGGCAATAACGAACATTGCGCCGCCAATATCTCCGGGCTGGTTCATGTGCGGCGTGGCGGCTTCATTGTGCGAGCAGCCCGCATGCGCCCTCACCTGCAGCACCTTGCCGAGCCGGCCGCTCGAAAGAACCTCCTGCATCTTGTCCACCGAAGGAGCAAAACGCCAACAGTAACCAACCTGGAACAGTCCGCCCGTCCGCTCAACGGCCTCGACGATCCGGGCGGTATCGGCAGACCCCCGTCCCGCTGGCTTCTCGCACAACACGGCCTTGCCGGCCTCAAGCGCCTCGATGGTCAGGTTGGCCATGCTGTGGCTCTTGGGATGCACGAGGACCGCGTGGACGCCGGGATCGGCGAGGATCGCTTCCTTTGTTCTGGCTTCCAGCCCGAGAGCGTCGACGAAGGGGGTGAGCAGCGGACTGTCGTCGTACGCTCCCATCAGCCGAGCTCCGGGCATGCGCTGAAATGCCTTCACGCGTCCCGAGGTGTGCGGATGCGTGATGCCCAGGCAGGCGATACCAAATTCAGCACTTTCGCCGATCGCGTAGGTCATTTCCTTCTCCCTGAAACGACGGAATGGCGCCACTGACGGTCATCCCTTCCAAAAACCCGCAAATCTTCGGGGGCGGTCAAACCTTGTTGAACTGCACCCTCGACGAGGTGACGAGCGATGTCATCCACCTCGCCAGCTATGCCTCAACCGTATGGTGTTTTTCCCTCGGTCGGGCATTTCGATCGGAAACGCTACACCGTCTTTCCGAGCGAGGCTTCGAGCTCGGCGAGCTCCTGCCCGCCTGCCATCAGGCTTTGAAGCTCCTCGGAGGAAATATGGCCGCGATCGGCCGTGCCGAGGGTCTTGCCACGATTGAGGACGGTAAAGCGATCGCCGACAGCAAGGGCATGTCGGACGTTGTGGGTGATGAACACCACCCCTACCCCCTTCTTCCGCACACGGTCGATGGTCGACAGGACATTGGCCGTCTGACGCACGCCTAGGGCAGATGTCGGCTCATCCAAAATGAGAACCTTGGCGCCGAAATAGACCGCGCGAGCGATTGCCACCGTCTGACGCTCGCCGCCCGAGAGCGTCCCGACGGCTTGTCCGGGCTCACGCAGGTTGATGCCCATTTCGCGCATCTGTTCGAACGTGATTGCATCGGCCTTCTTGAAGTCGATCCGTTTGAAAGGGCCAAAGCCGGTTTCGGGTTCGCGGCCAAGCCAGAAATTGCGGCTCACGCTCATCAGCGGGATCATTGCCAGGTCCTGGTAGACCGTTGCGATTCCCGCGGCCAGCGCCGCCCGGGGGCTGGTGAAGTGGACCGGCTCGCCTTCAACTTTCATCTCGCCGTGCGTGGGAGCATGTACACCGGACATCGTCTTGATGAACGTCGATTTGCCCGCGCCATTATCGCCGAGCAGGCAGTGACACTCGCCTGCCTTGACATCGAAGGACACGCCCGAGAGGGCAATAATGTGACCGAAGTGCTTCTGGATATCGGTCATTTCAAGAATTGGTGCGGACATCATCGCTCTCCGGTGATCGCGCGGCGGATGTAAGTGTTGGCGATAACGGCGGCGAGGAGGATCGATCCGAGAAATACCCGGAACAGGGAACTCTCGACATTGGTAAAGAACAGACCCTGCTGCACGACGCCGAAGATGACGGCCCCCAGCGCGGCGCCAATAACGGAGCCATATCCGCCCGTTAACAAAGCACCCCCAATGACCACGCAAATGATTGCCTCGAACTCCTTCATCATGCCCCGGTCGGAGGCAGCCGAGCCGAACTCCACCGCCTGGGAAATTCCCAAGAGCGTGGCGCACAACGCCGCAACGATGAACATCGCCACCTTTACGCGGGCGACAGGTACGCCGATATACCGCGCAGCCTGAGGGTCGCCACCGGCCGCATAGATCCAGTTACCGAACCTAGTCCTGGTGAGCACCCACTGGCCGACGATCACCATAACGATAGCCCAAATGATCAACATCGGGATGCCGTCAACGATCGGCTGTCCCATTCGGGTGCCGCGGGTATAGGTCGCAATCCACCCCTGCTCTCCGAGCCATGCGAACAGCGCTCCGAGTGCCTTGCCGCCAAAAAGCCAGGCTACGGGATCACCTGCGGAGATATCGGCAATCCCCGACACGACCGGCTGCTTATTGAAGGTGATCGCGCTCCAGATCGTCAAGCCGCGCAAAATGAACATGAAGGCCAGCGTGACGATAAACGAAGGCAGTCCGGTCCGAATGACCAGCAGGCCATTGATCGCCCCGATCAGACCGCAAGCTAGTACGGTGACGCCTATGGCCGCCCACGCAGGCAAGCCAACATAGACAGCCAGCAGACCGAACATCATGCCGGAGAAGCCGACCATCGAACCTAGCGAGAGATCGAACTCGCCGGTGATCATCAGCAGCGAGACGCCGACAGCGAGGACGACGAATTGCGCCGAAACGGTGCTCCAGTTCATGATCCCGTCCAAGGCGAACATCTGCGTGTTGCCGGCAAGGATGATGAAGAATGCGAACACCGCGATGGTGCCGCCCATGGCTCCAAGCTCGGGACGGACGAGCGCCCGGCGGACAGTTGACGTGTGTTTAACGCGCTCGTCAGCGCCGATTGTCGTGGTCATTGCGATACCCTGAAGCTGTCGTAAGTTCCAAACGGAGGTCGTTCGCTTACCGGTATTTGCCGGCGAGCGACTCGACGAGAGCCAGGTTGTCCTTGGTCACGAAGCCGGGACCGGACAACACCGAGTTCGCCTGCAGGACGCCGTAGCGAAGGTCGTTGGTGAGGGTGATCACCGGCAGATAGCCCTGAAGGAACGGCTGCTGGTCGATGGCGAAGTTGATGACGCCATCCTTGATCGCCTGCGAGATCTCCGGAGTGAGGTCGAAGGTCGCAAAAAAGATCGTGCCGGCCAAACCGGTATCCTTGAGCGCCTTGATCGTCGGCAGGGCGGTCATCGGCCCCAGAGTCAGAACAGCGCCCGTATCCGGGTGGTTGGAAAGGTACGCCTTCACACGGTTTGCGATTTCGGTCGCGTCGGTACCCGAGTCGATCATCTGATCGCCGAGCGGCACACCCAGGCCTGCCGCAAAGCCCTCGCAACGCTGCTGCCCCGCGATGTTGGGGAAGAGGCTGTTGACGCAGAGAAACGAAGTGATGCCGGCGGCCTTCGCGCGCTCCCCGGCACCCTTGCCTGCGTCGAATTCGGGCTGTCCGACATGAAGCAGGGCGCCGAGCTTCTTGGATTCTTCTGCCGTGCCGGTGTTCATCGTGACTACGGGGATGCCCTTGGCAACCGCGTCTTCGATGGCGCCGCCGACCGTCTCGACATCGGGAATAGTGACGATGATCCCGTCCGGCTTTTCGGCGGCGGTCTGCTGGATGATGCGCACCATGTCAGCCAGGTCGCCGGTCGGCGGGTTGCGGAAGGTCACGGTCGCTCCGACATTTTCGGCGGCCAAGCTGGCACCGTTCTTCACGGTGTTCCAGAACGTCTCACTGTCAGGCGAATGATGGATGAGAACGTATTTCTCCCCATCCGCCAGAGCAGTTCCGGCAAAGCCCAGAGTGGCCGAGACAGCCAAACCAGCAAGCAACGCCGCCTTCAATACACGATTTTTCATATGTTCCTCCTCATGGTGACCAAGAGCGGTCTGTTTGGCAGCTGGCCGGGTGCGGCTGCATCACCGTCTTCTTTTCTCCAACTCCGAGACAACGTTATGCATTTCTATCCACTCGGGATGAACCGGGAGCGAAACAAAACACTATTGCATTGGCTGCAAAAATCTTCCGCTGATTGAACGGGCGGCCGGGTCATCTGAGGCGACGGGATCGCTCCCTATCCACAGCTACTACCCCCAAGTCAGACGAGTAAGACTGGCTATAACGGTCAGCGTCCTTAGATTCGGTTTCGAAAAGCGTTCAACGATATCCACACCTTGCCAGCCGTCGTGTGATCAGACGGATGTGGGCGATCATGATCCACGCTTCGGATGATGCGATGGAGCGTTCGACGTCCTTGGCCAACCTGCGGCATCTGCCGAGCCAGGCGAAGTTCCGTTCGATCCCCCATCGACGCGACAGAACCTCAAAGCCTTTCGCGTCGTCCGAGCCGGCATAGCCACCATCGGCGAAGACATGCAGCAACCATGGTCACCTGTGGCGGATGGTTCTCAGGAGATCGGGAGCACCGTCGCGATCCTAAATGTCGGGCGCTGTGCACCGGCATATTGCCGGCGGGTGATTTTGGTCCAGGCCATTGTGTTCTCCATCGAGTCTCGCAAATCCGAAGGAGTCATAACCTGTTGAAATCAATCACATCTTTTTGAGGCAGCCTTAGAGACAATGCGCCAGTACAGCACACCGTGCAAGGAGGCCGCACAAACGGTGGCAGATGATTTCCTCCGTCTCCTGAATGGGGCGATCATCGGCGCTATCGACGTAAGTGGAGGCACGGTCGATTAAGATATCGAGATAGCCTCCGCGGTTCCGTGCCGGGATTGACCCGAACGGCACAGCGACAGAGGAATGTCATCCAGAGCGCCGCATTGATCACCACAGGAGCGGACGAAGATGGTATAGCCCTCGACCCGACCACAACGCTGCCCCCTCTCGCCTTGAAAGGAGTCGAACTACAGACCCGCATGTTCCAGATTGCAGCATTTCGTTTCTCTATGAAGATTGCGATGTCGGAGTTGCTGGCGACCTTCTGCTTGGGAGGCGGCCTTTTGATGAACCGATCGAACATGGTGCGATCGAAAGCATAACCTGCAAATCCTGAAGCTCTTGAAAGGATTCGAACCTATCGCGACGCCGTCCAATGGATTAGATATTTGATTTAGCGATGAAATTCTGAGCGGCTTCGGTCAGACGGCCAAATCCCTTAACTCAATCGCATTTCGCAAACTTTCAGTTATTGCAGTTACCGGCTGTGGGCACTATATTGGCGATATCAGGAGATATCGCCATGGCCAGCCAAATCGTTCACTTCGCCGGACTGTCGGATCGCGATCGCAAGGCAGCCTCGCCTCTGCCGAAACTGGGCGCAGGCGACAGGCTGGAACTTCATGTTCGTCATGAAGGCGGGAAGGAACAGACGCTCTCGATACCGCCCTCGGCCGCCGCGGCAGTTGAGGCGCTTTTGGCGCACATGCTGCGCGGCGAACGTGTTGCCGTGCTGGCCGAAGATCAAGAACTGAGCCCGACCGAGGCGGCGGCTATTCTCGGCATCTCTCGTCCCCTCGTCGTCCTGCGCATGGATCGGGGCGATCTGCCATTCCGCTACGTGGGCAAACACCGCCGTGCTCTTCTAAAGGATGTGCTCGGGCTGAAATCCAGGCTCGACGTCCGTCAAGCGGCGGTTGACGCGCTTGCCGAAGATACCGAGGACCTGATCCAGACCCATGGCCTCTAAACCGCCTGTCGCGGTCTATGATGCCTGCGTCCTCTATCCATTTCATCTGCGGAATGTCCTGATCCAGTGCGCCTTTGATGGCCTTGTCGAGGCGCGCTGGACCGACGATATCCACGGCGAGTGGATGCGCAATCTCGCCGCTAACACTCCGGGTTTGCCCATGGAACGCCTGGAGCTCACGCGCGACCGTATGAAGGCCGTCCTCCCGGAGGCGGACGTGGTGAATTATCGTCCGTTGATCGAGGATCTTAAACTAGCTGACCATGACGATCGGCATGTACTCGCCGCTGCCATTGTTGGAAAAGCTTCTACCATCGTCACATGGAACCTCAAGGATTTCCCGCGACGAGACCTGCGGCCTTACGGCGTGACGAGCAAGTCGCCAGATGATTTCCTGGCTGACCTTCATAATACGTTTCCCGAGGCGCTTCTTTCGAGTGTCAGACTTGCGCGGCTTAATCTGCGCAAGACAACGCCAACGGTTGAAGGTTTCATCGACGCGCTTCAGCAAAATGGGCTGAAGAAATTTGCAAGGATGCTCCGCCAGAACATCACCTCGCTGGACTGATCCGGATGATCCGATCAACTTGCCGCAGTCGTCGCCTTCATTGCTTAAAGCAGTTCTCGCGATGCCACCTGAGGAACTGGGGATGCGGCCGCTCGAAGGACTGAGCGAGGGGTTGATCACAGCGTCGCTATGCCATCCCCTCGACAAGATGCCAGCCGAGCTTGTCGACGTCATGCTTCGCTTAATCGATCGCCGCGACGCGCATTCTATCGAACAACGCATCGTTCCGTTTGATATTCTTACGCCAGAAAGTTTGTGGACATAAGTGACTGATGAGACCATCGAAAATCGCAACGGTGATCTGCCGATTTGATCGAGCTCCTTGATGCCTGCGACATAAGCAAGCCTCTGATCAGAGTAGCGGCTGTCAGCGCCGCTGCTGGCGCCGATTGCGGCCTCCCGGTCTTGGCCTGATATGCGTGTGCCGCTGACCGCATCGAAGAGATCGACGAAACGCAGTTAAGCGCATCAATTCCCGCTTCGCGCCGGCGGCTCTGGTGGTTTAGCGATAACTGGCCTGACGAGAGAAGGTCACCGACGTCTGTTTGGGCAGTTTCGGCAAGACTTCCGTCGGCTTTTCAGCTGATGGCATGCCAATAAGCCTCGCGCCAAATCGCGAGTACCGAGTGCTCACTGCATTATTGGATTTCTCAGTTGCGCCTGCCATTCAGGCTCGTTTGACCTCCCATGGGGTAACTGCCTGGATTTCCAGGTTCCAAACAATGGGCGATATCAAAGTGCCGAATCGATCTGCCAAGGAACGAACTCGACAGTTACCAAAAGCCCACCTGCTCGCTTTTGGGCCGCTCTCCCAGTGCGGTGGCGACGATATACCTATACATCTCGCGCCTTTTCGGTTCTATCGACGTGCCTTGGACTATGTCGCCGCAGGATTGGCTCGGCAGATTAAGCGCAGCGAGCGGTTGACCGAGCGACAGGCGCTCTTCTCGATTCAGCGTGAAAATCCGCAACCCCGTCGATTGGAATGCCGCCCGTAACATGCGGATGCGAGCTCTGCATAGAGAGTCCTGCCATCCTCATTGAGCGCGACGCATTGACATACTGCTGGGTTTATGAATACTACTTGGTATCTGAAAGTGGAGGAGAGCCTGGGACACCGCTACACACAAACCAGTTCGACGACTTCTGCTTCACAGAAAAACTCACAAAAGAGGCCGCGACTACCTCGTTCAAAAGTCGTAATTGGAGGAGGAGAGTATGTTTAGAAGAATCGCCATCGCGCTGACTTTGGTCGTCACGTTCGCTACTAGCGGATCGCCCATGTGGGCTCAGTCAACCGCACCTACCGACGATGACCTGAAAGTCACTTTACTTGGAACCGGCACTCCCACATTCAACATCAGGCGGTTCGGGTTTGCAAATCTTGTACAGGCCGGTGGCATGAACATTATGATCGACAGTGGCAGGGGCGCTGGAATACGCCTGTTCCAAGCCGGCGTGTCGCCTGGAGCCATTGAGGCGATCTTTCTCACACACCTCCATTCCGATCACATCACTGGCCTGCCGGATATCCTCGCGACGGGTTATCTGGGTTGGAAGCTCATTGGCGGCAGAAAGTCGGGCTTGAACATCTACGGACCCAAAGGGACCGCCGAGATGTCTAGGGGCCTCTCGATGTTCTTCGCCGCAGATTCCGCAATCCGTTCCGCCGACGAAGGACTGAAGGCTGAAGCAATGGGTGTGAATGCGGTCGAGATCGAGGCCGGCTTGGTGTTCGAGAAGAACGGACTGAGGGTGACCGCCTTTCCCGTGAACCACGGGGAGAAGATTAAGTCGGCTTTTGGCTATCGCATCGACTACAACGGACATTCCGTCGTCTTTAGCGGCGACACGAAATACGACGAGAAGGTCGTTGCAAACGCGAAAGGCGCGGATTTATTGATCCACGAGTTCGCGGCGTCCCCGCAGGATATGCTCGACGATCCCGTCTATCAGAAAATTCTTGACCACCACACGACGCCGCGCGAGGCGGGAAAGGTTTTTGCGGAGTCCGCAGCTAAGCTTGTCGTCTTCTCTCATCAGGGATTGCTGCCGGGCAAGAATGGTCTTCCGAGTTGGGATGAAGTCGTCGCGCAAGTGCGTGAGAGCTATACTGGAGAACTCGTGATCGGCGAAGACCTGATGCAATTCCAAATCGGACAAGGCGGTAGGACCATCTTGATGAAGGGGGCGGAATGGCCCCGATAAAGCGACTGCCAAGGATGGATTGCTCTTCGGACTAATTTAAACAGTCGATCGTTGCGCGCCCGGCCTGCCGACGCCAGGAATCAGGCGAAGAGAGTGCTGGGGCGCCATGCGATTCCGGGAAACCTCGGAGCGTGCGGCCCCCTGCGGACATATTCACTGAACCTTGGATTTGCGAAGGATTTTATGGTGGATCCGTTGCTTTTGTGGGCGCCCATCGTCGCGTTTGCGTCCTGTAGCGGTCGAAGGCCCGCAACATAATCTTGGACACATTGGCGGCCTCCGGGATTGCAACGAGGCTTAGTCACTCCGCCGAAGAACCCTGCATGCGTTCTCCAGTCCGCTCCGAAAATTCGATGAATTCTCGACGCACTTCTGTGGTCAGTCAGGCGCGGAAAGCCTCCAGCAGCGGATAATTGGCACGCGATTGCGGCCAGACCGACCAATAGACCCCCGACCCAGGCACCGATCTCTCCAAGATCGGCACCAGCCGTCCTTCGGCGATTTCACTGCCGGCGAGATAATCCGGAAGAAGAGCGACACCGAGACCGGAGATCGCGTCTTGTGTCATCGTCGCGAACTGATCGAAGAGCATGCCTGGCGGCGGCCCGGCTCTTGATCATCTATGCTGCCAGAACGCCGTTCGTCTTCGCCGTCCAAGTGGCGATGTAATCCATCAAGCTGGGAGAGAGGCAATCGTAAGGCTCGAGGTTCAGCTCGCGAAGGCGAGCGCGGACAGTGTCCATTTGCGTCGGATCGGAACCGCTCTCGATGATGGAAGACACGAATGCCGCAAAACCAGGGGCCGCCCAGCGCTCTTCCTCGAAGCGCTCCGGATGCAGAAACGAGAGACCCTTGAACGGATGTTCGCGCTCGACCGGTCCATGCATGTGAACGCCGCATTCCTTGCAGGCATGCCGCTGGATGAGGGCATTGGCGTCGACGACGGCAAGCTTGTCGCCATTCTCGATCACCTCAACGTTTTCAGACGGAGCGACTGCAACGATCGAAAAGGCCGCGCCCTTTGGCTTCCAGCACTTGGTGCAGCCGCAGGCGTGATTGTGGGCGATATCGCCCATGATCTTCACTTTCACCGGATTCTTCGTGCATTCGCAGACCAGCGTGCCTCCCGCAAAGGGCACCGCACCGTTCTTCAATCCGCCATCGAGATGGGGGTGTATGCCGATATTTGCCATTGCTTCTTCCTTCGGTTTTGCCGGACACCATGCCCGGCCTTCTGACGGCTTTGCGGCAGATCAGCGGTTGAACCGCTCAGGGTGCCGCTTCAAATGGTCTTCCATGAAAGTCGAAATGAAATAATAGGAATGGCCATAGCCCTCCTGCATCCGAAGGTTCAGGCGAATGCCCGCTTGCTCGCAGGCTCTCTGCAGCTCAGAGGGACGCAGCCCGTCCTCGAGGAACGCGTCTGCCGCGCCCTGATCGACGAGGAGCTCGGGAAAACGGAAGCCATCTTCGATGAGCGCACAACTGTCGTACTGCCGCCAGGCGCCTTCGTCAGTGCCGAGATAACGCTCGAAGGCGGGTCGAGACCACCCAGCCACCGTGGGCCTCGCAATTGGCGCGAATGCAGAGCAGCTGCGGAAGCGATCGGGATGCTTCAGGGCGAGCGTAATCGCACCATGGCCCCCCATGGAATGTCCAAACACGCCCTGGCGGTCCATGTCCGCCGGGAATTCCGACGCAATAAGATGGGGAAGTTCCTCCGAGACGTAGGAATACATGCGGTAGTTCACATCGAACGGCGGGCATGTCGCGTCGAGGTAAAAGCCGGCGCCACTTCCAAACTGCCAATTGCCGGGATCGTCCGGTACGTCGTCGCCTCTGGGGCCTGTATCAGGACAGACGACAATCAGTCCCAGCAGTGCAGCGGCCCGCCTGTATTCGCCTTTTTCCATGACATTGGCATGGGTGCAGGTCAGTCCCGACAGATACCAGACCACCGGGCACGGACGCTCTTGCGCTTGCGGCGGCAGATAGACGGCGAAGGTCATATCGCAGTTGCAGGTGTCGGAGCGATGGGCGTAGACACCTTGGGTTCCGCCATACGACCGTTCGAGCGAAATTGTCTTCATGTCATAGTCCTCAATTGCCTCCGGTTGCGCCGCAGTCCGCACGGAAGCGGTTTCAGCGCTTCAGAGACTTCATAAAGCTGCCGATATGCGGGAACAGTTCCTTGAAGGGCGTATCCGCTCGGTGCCTCATGAGAACCTCTGCGAACAGCTTCAATCCGATGGTGAACTCCGCCGTCTCATCGTCAGGCAGCAGCTGCTTTTGGCGAACTGCCGAGATGATTTTGAACAGGTCGTCGTGATTGGTGGTTTGGAAAACGAGAGCTTCGTCGGCAGTGGAAGGGACGTCGCCCTCCAGCCGCTCCACCGTGACCCGGTAATTGTGAGCCATTGGCGCCTCCTTACAGTTCGACGGCGTAGTAAGTGAACCCGCCCTCGTCCTTCCCAACGCCGGAGATCGCCTCATTGATCTTTTCCAACGGCCACACCATTGGCGACATGACCGACATGTCGATGATGCCCGCCTCGACCATTGCGGCGATTTCCATGCCTTCCGCGGCAGTGAACCAGACGGAGCCGATCAGTTCCATCTGCTCGTCCATCCACCACTTGACGTCGACAGGCAAAGGTCCAGACGTTCCGCCGATGTTGACGACGCGACCGCCCCGTTTGACGCCGCCCATCGCGTCCAGCATGGAGTCGAGAGGTGCTTTCGCGCCGAGCGTATCGAGCATGAGGTCGGCGCCGCTTCCGTTGGTCTGCTCTTTGACGAAGCTTCCCGACGATCCATTGACATTCGAAAAGGTGACGATCCGGTCGGGAGCGATCGCCTTCAGCCGCTCAAGGAGCTTCTCGCCCCTGGCGACGGCGAAGACCTTTGCGATGCCCATGGCCAGCGCGAACAGCGTGGCCCCGAGCCCCAGCGTGCCGGTCGCGCCGTTAATGATCAGGGTCTTGCCCATTAGCGGCCCGCATTTCTTGAGGGCGGCGTAGGAGGTGCCAAGATAACCAAGGCGAGAGCCTTGAACGAAACTCATACTATCGGGGATCTTGATAACCTGCGCCTGCGGAGCGAGCATGAATTCGCCGAAGCCGCCGTAAGGATAGCGCGCGAACATCTCCAGGCTTTTCTGATTGTAGCCGAAGTAGCCGCCTAGGGTCCAATGTTCGCAGGCCTGCGGCTTGCCCGACGAACAATGGTGGCAAGTGCCGCAGAATCGACCCGGGTTCACATACACCCTGTCGCCAGGCTTGATGTTGACGACCTGAGGGCCGACCTCATGGACGATCCCGCTGGGATCGAGGCCATGGATTGCCGGGCGCGGCGGGAGTGGCATCTGCGGATACCAGGTTTCCCAGTTGGCCAGGACGTTCGCCAAATTCGGAACCATTCCGCAGGCTTTCACGCGGACGACGACGTCGCTTCCTGTTGCCTTCGGCCGCTCAACTTCATCAATCCTCATCGGTTGACCAACGGAATGCAGGCGCGCAGCACGCATCATTTCCATAAGCTTTACCCTCCCAAACTCAGAGATCGCAACGTATTGACATCCTATATGGATTGTGAATACCGTTTAGTATCTGAAAAAGCAAGCGGGGATTGTCAACTATCCTCGCGAACGCGGCAAAGGTCGCTTCAAGGAGGAGACATGGACTTCGTATTGATTGACTGGCTCCGCATTCTCTGCGGCGCCTGGTTTATTCCTCATCTCATCGGCAAGGGACTGCACTACGAGAAGGCTGGCGGAACATTTGAAGCGGCTGGCTTTAGGCCTGGGAAGCTGTTCGTTGGGCTTACAATGGTTGCGGAGGTGTGCGCGGCCGTTGGCATGGTTTTCTCGATATACCCCCGGGTCGCAGCCCTTTTCGGCGTGTTGGTATTGCTGGGCGCGGGCTACGCAGTTGTGAAAATCAATGGCAAAAATTGGCGCTGGCAGAAGATGGGTCCCGAGTATCCGATTTTCTGGGCACTCGTTTGTCTTCTAACGGCTCTTGTGTGACGACCACCTTTGAGGTACGCCTCGGTGTCTGGATACGCACGAAACGGATTCGCGAATGGCACGACTGACACGTGAGCAAAGTCAGGCTCGAACAAAGGAAAAGCTTTTGGCCTCCGCTTATGAAGTCATGGCACGGTACGGCTATGCCGGGGCTTCGATTGAACGCATCGCTGAAGAGGCAGGCTACTCGAAGGGGGCGTTCTATTCGAATTTCGCCAACAAGGAAGATATCTTCTTACAGCTTCTTGCTGGCAACGCGGGTGGCGACGTCGTTCAGCTAACCGAGCTTCTCGGAAAACACGATGACCCAATGGGACTGATCGATGTCTTGGCGGCGTGGGCTAACGACCGCGGCGACGACCGCCGGTGGGGCATGCTGGCGATAGAGCTTCTTCGAATGGCCCAGCATGACCACACACTTGGAGACCGGCATGTAAAACTGTTCAGGGATCAGTGGGAAGGTGTCGGCAAGATTCTGATCGACAAGCTGAACCTTGTTCTGCAGCCGCCGGCGAGCCCATTCTACATCGGCGGTATCGTTCTTGAACTCACCTATGGCGGTATTTCGAGCTTCCTCAAGGACGGGGCATCCGGGGACATGGTCCGGGTCGTGCTGCGGGAAATGTACCGATCTTCACGAGCGGCAACGCCAGCCGCGCGGGCCACTGCCTAGCCTAAATTATCGGGCCAAAATGCCGTGAGAAGCGCACGGCGCCAGCGCGTGCGCTAAGCATGACCTATGGTTTTACGCCAAAAATTTTGTGTGCGTGCGAAAGACAAAGGTCTCTTCGCAAAGCAACTTGACATCGTCAATTTCAAAGACTAGCGTTAATCCAGAAACTATCTAGTATTCGAAAACTAGATAGTATTTAACCCGCACGTGGCGACCGCTGTTGAGGAGCAGCGGGTTATGGGGGGATCATGGACAAAGTCATCGCGATAACAACCTTTCGGAGCGCGTAAGCCCGAGGGTAAGAACCTGCCCGGTTTGCAGGTCGCACACGTCGGCGACGCGCCATTAAACACTCACAGTTCGGAAATCACTGCATGCTTGGATTTGGCAACTCCCCGCAGGAGGCGCTGGTCGCGTCCCTGCTCGCCCTGGCGCTGGTCGGCGTTTTAGCATCGAGCCTGATGCGTTGGCACGGCCTGGCCCGTCTCACCGACCTCCTGATGCCCGCAGCGCTGGTGGCAGCCTATTGGCTCACCTACAACAAGGTGCCGACATTCCCGCCTGTCGGTGCGGTCAACAAGGTGTTTTACGTGATCGCTGTCGGGACGGCGATCGGTTTTGCCGCTAAGATAGCGGCCCCACGCGCCGTGCGCTTTCTCGCGCTGCTGCAGCCAGTCGCGGCCGCATTCTATGTCGGTGCGCCGCGATTGGGGACAGCGTCCTGGGAAGTGGCGCTCGCCTCCGTCGCCGGAGTGGCGGTCATGGGGATGGTTTTCTTGCGCCGGGCAACGGGCGCAGAAGACGACGTGAAGCGGGGCGGCATCGTTGCCGTACTTGCTCTCGGCTTTGCACCGATCGCCCTTCTGGGCGCATCGTCTTCCTCGTTTCAGCTCTGCCTGATGTTTGCGGGTGGATGTTTCGGAATCCTGGTCATCCACGCCGCAAAACCTGCCTTCCGTTTTGGCGGCGCCTCGTCGATCGGCGCCTTGGGCGGCATGATCGCCATTGCCGATACCGTCGTGCTGATCACACGCAAAGCCGATCTCATCGCACTTGCGGCTCTCGCTCTCTGCGTCGTGCTGCCGGCATTTTCGGAGCGTGTCTACCAAATGTTCGGGCTGTCTCGGCCATTTCCGCGCCTTTTCATCCATGTCGTCTTGGCTGCACTGCCGGCCGCCGCGGCCTTTGCCATCGCATTGGTCGATTATGGATCAAGCTTTCCAGTTTAACACCAGGAGGAGAATGAAAATGAAATACCGACTTGCAGCATTGCTACTTTCGATGACGGCGCTCGCTGGCGCAGTGTCGCCCGCCCGGGCTGCGAAATTCGACATCGATCCGGTCCATTCGGGCATTGCGTTCTACATCGACCATCTGGGATTCTCGAAAGTGATCGGCGTCGCGCAAGAGTTCTCCGGCGCGTTCGATTTCGACGTTTCCAAGCCAGACGCCAGCAGCCTCGATGTCAAGGTCAGCGTCGCTTCGATCTCGACGAACAACAAGCAGCGTGATGGGGACATTCAGGGAGCCGACTGGCTCAATGCTACCGAATTTCCGGAGATCACCTTTGTCGGCAAGGAGTTCAAAAAGACGACCGGCAACAAGGGACAGATCGTCGGAGACCTGACGATAGCGGGGGTCACGAAATCCACGACGTTGGACGTCACGTTCAACAAGGAAGGCCAGAACCCCTGGGATAAGAGCCACGTTGTCGGTTTCAGCGCCACGACCAAAGTCAAACGCAGCGATTTCGGCATGAAGGCTGCACTCGGCATGATCGGCGACGAGGTCGATCTCGTGATCCAGGTGGAAGGTCGCGAACACCAGGGATAATACAAGACCGTCAGGTCGCCTCCCGACAAAGGCGCCGTCGTATTATCGCGACGCCTTTTCCGTTGAGGGGACCTCAGGCTGCTCGCGACCGGCCAAATCTGGTGATCGACCGATTGGTGCATCGGGCGTTACTAAAGATACTTTTTAGTATGCAGATGCGTTTCGGTATGTTAACGAAGGCCGGTGCGGCTGGAGGGTGTTGAAGAAGTTGCCGCGCCGACCTGAGGGAGAGCTACGATTTTCACGATTGCGAACTCGATCACGGTTGCTCCCGCTATGTTTGTCCGGGCGCGGCTACTCCACCTCGCTCCCTATTCCTCCGACATTGGACATTGATCAATGCTCCGTCGAGGCGGGCTTGGTTTTCATCGAAAGGAAATTCTAAATGGACGTTCGCGCCGCCGTTGCCGTTCAGGCTGGAAAACCGCTGGAAGTCATGACCGTGCAGCTGGAAGGCCCGCGGGCCGGCGAGGTTCTGGTCGAGGTCAAGGCGACCGGCATCTGCCACACGGACGATTTCACGCTGTCTGGGGCCGATCCGGAGGGCCTGTTTCCGGCAATCCTCGGTCATGAGGGTGCCGGCATCGTCGTCGATGTCGGCCCGGGCGTCACTTCGGTCAAGAAGGGCGACCACGTCATTCCGCTCTACACGCCGGAATGCCGTGAATGCCCGTCCTGCCTGTCGCGCAAGACCAATCTGTGTACGGCGATCCGCGCCACCCAGGGCCAGGGGCTGATGCCGGACGGCACGAGCCGCTTTTCGATCGGCAAGGACAAGATCCATCACTACATGGGCTGCTCGACCTTTGCCAATTACACGGTGCTGCCCGAGATCGCCGTTGCCAAGGTCAATGCGGACGCTCCCTTCGACAAGATCTGCTACATCGGCTGCGGCGTCACCACCGGCATCGGCGCCGTCATCAACACCGCCAAGGTGGAGATCGGCGCAACGGCGATCGTCTTCGGCCTCGGCGGCATCGGCCTCAACGTTCTCCAGGGCCTGAAGCTTGCCGGTGCCGACATGATCATCGGTGTCGACATCAACAATGACCGCAAGGTGTGGGGCGAAAAGTTTGGCATGACGCATTTCGTCAATCCCAAGGAGGTCGGCGACGACATCGTGCCCTATCTCGTCAACATGACGAAGCGTGGCGCCGACCAGATCGGCGGCGCCGACTACACCTTCGACTGCACCGGCAACACCAAGGTGATGCGCCAGGCGCTGGAAGCCAGCCATCGCGGCTGGGGCAAGTCGGTCGTCATCGGGGTGGCCGGTGCCGGCCAGGAAATCTCCACCCGCCCGTTCCAGCTGGTCACCGGCCGCAGCTGGATGGGCACCGCCTTTGGCGGCGCGCGCGGCCGCACCGACGTGCCGAAGATCGTCGACTGGTACATGCAAGGCAAGATCCAGATCGATCCGATGATCACCCAGACGATGCCGCTCGAAGACATCAACAAGGGCTTCGAACTCATGCACAAGGGCGAAAGCATCCGCGGCGTCGTGATTTATTGAGGCCAATCGTCAGATTGCGACGCGAAGGTTTTCATTGGTTCGGCCTCAGCCGCACCGACACCAAGCGTCGCTTAGACATCAAGTGACTTTCTATAATCAAGGAGGGATACGTGCTGATAGGATCGCCTCGAGAGAGGCTCGAAGGAGAGGCGCGCGTTGCAATGACGCCCGACAGCGCCAGACAGCTTCAGAAACTCGGATATCGATGCGCCATCGAAACCGGCGCCGGCAAACGTGCGGGCTTCTCGGACGATGCCTACCGTGCTGCCGGGGTGACGGTTGTCGACAGCGCCGAAATGCTCTTTGCAAGCGCCGACGTGATCGCCAAGGTGCGGCCGCCGGAACCGAGCGAAGTGGCGAGGCTTTCGAGCGGAACGACGCTGATCTCGCTCTTCTATCCGGCACAGAATAAAGATCTTCTGGACCAGGCGAAAGCGACCGGTGCCAACGTGATTGCCATGGATATGGTGCCGCGCATTTCTCGCGCCCAAAAGATGGACGCTCTCTCTTCCATGGCCAATATCGCTGGCTATCGCGCCGTGATCGAGGCGGCTAACAATTTCGGCCGCTTCTTCACCGGCCAGGTGACGGCCGCCGGCAAGATCCCGCCGGCCAAGGTCCTGGTCATCGGTGCGGGCGTTGCCGGTCTTGCCGCGGTTGGCACCAGCGTTTCGCTCGGCGCTATCACCTATGCCTTCGACGTGCGGCCGGAAGTCGCCGAGCAGATCGAATCCATGGGCGCGGAATTCGTCTTCCTCGACTTCGAGGAACAGCAGCAAGACGGCGCTGCGATGGGCGGCTATGCCGCGCCCTCCTCGCCCGAGTTCCGCGAGGCGCAACTGAAGAAGTTCCGCGAAATCGCGCCTGACATCGACATCGTCATCACAACGGCGCTGATCCCCGGCCGCGACGCGCCGAAGCTCTGGCTTGCCGACATGGTGGCCGTGATGAAGCCGGGCTCGGTCATCATCGACCTTGCCGCCGAGCGCGGCGGCAATTGCGACCTGACCGTACCGGACCAGAAGATCATCTCGGACAACGGCGTCACCGTCATCGGCTATACCGACTTCCCAAGCCGCATGGCTGCACAGTCGTCGACGCTTTATTCGACCAACATCCGCCACATGATGACGGATCTGACCCCTAAGAAGGATGGCGTCATCGTCCACAACATGGAAGACGACGTGATCCGCGGTGCGACGGTCGCTTTCCAGGGCGAAATTACCTATCCGCCGCCGCCGCCCAAGATCCAGGCGATCGCGGCGCAGAAACCCAAGGAAAAGGCCAAGGAGCTGACTCCTGAACAAAAGCGGGCCGCAGAGGCCGCCGGCTTCAAGGCTGCGACGCGAAATCAGGTCGGGCTTCTGATCGTCGGCGGGCTGGCCATGCTCCTCATCGGTGCCTTTGCGCCGCCGGCATTCATGGGCCATTTCACCGTTTTCGCACTTGCCTGCTTCGTCGGGTTCCAGGTGATCTGGGGCGTTTCGCACTCGCTGCATACGCCGCTCATGGCCGTCACCAACGCCATCTCCGGCATCATCATCATCGGCGCGCTCTTGCAGATCACGGCGGGCGGTTGGTTGGTGACCGCTCTTGCGGCCACTTCCGTGGCGATCGCGACGATCAATATCGTCGGCGGCTTCATGGTGACGCGCCGCATGCTGAACATGTTCCAGAAGTCCTGATCGGGGCGCGGGGGATTTTACAATGTCTATCGGTATCCAGACCGCCGCTTATATAGCGGCTTCGGTTCTCTTTATCCTCGCGCTTGGCGGGCTTTCGGGCCAGGAAAGCGCCAAGCGCGCCGTATGGTACGGCATCGTCGGCATGGCGATCGCCGCCATTGCGACGGTCTTCGGGCCGGGCGTTGGCCTTTCGACGGTGCTCATCGGCATGCTCGTGTTCGGTGCGGTCATTGGCGCGGTCATGGCGCGGCGTGTCGAAATGACCGGCATGCCGCAGCTCGTGGCGGCCCTTCACTCCTTCGTCGGCCTCGCCGCGGTCTTTATCGGCCTTAACTCCGATATGACGGTGCATGAATTCGCGACGCATGCCGAACAGATCATCCACGAGGTGGAGATCTTCCTCGGAGTCTTCATCGGTGCCGTGACCTTCACCGGTTCGATCATCGCCTATGGCAAGCTTTCGGGCCGTATCGGCGGTAAAGCGCTGATCCTGCCCGGCCGCCATGCCTTCAACGGCGCGATGGTCGCAGCCTCCTTCGTCCTCTTGCTGCTCTACATGAGCGGTGCCGGCTCATGGACGCTTTATCTGATGACGTTGATTGCCTTCATCATCGGCGCGCATCTCGTCATGGCGATCGGCGGGGCCGACATGCCGGTCGTGGTTTCCATGCTCAACTCCTATTCGGGCTGGGCAGCGGCTGCGACCGGCTTCCTGCTCGGAAACGATCTTCTGATCGTCACCGGCGCCCTCGTCGGCTCCTCCGGAGCAATCCTCTCCTACATCATGTGCAAAGCCATGAACCGGCAGTTCCTGTCGGTGATCCTCGGCGGTTTCGGCAATGCCTCTGGCCCGGCGATGGCTGTCGAGGGCGAACAAGTTGCGATTGACGCCGAAGGCGCTGCCGCCGCCCTTAACGATGCCGATTCAGTCATCATCGTGCCCGGCTACGGGATGGCGGTCGCACAGGCGCAGAGTGCAGTCTCCGAGCTTACCCGGAAGCTGCGTGCAACCGGCAAGGACGTACGCTTCGCCATTCATCCGGTTGCTGGCCGCCTGCCCGGCCACATGAACGTGCTTCTGGCCGAGGCAAAGGTGCCCTACGACATCGTGTTGGAAATGGACGAAATCAACAACGATTTTCCGAATACGGATGTCGTCATCGTCATCGGTTCCAACGACATCGTCAATCCGGCCGCACAGGAAGATCCGAATTCGCCGATCGCCGGCATGCCGGTTCTGGAAGTGTGGAAAGCCAAGCAGGTGTTTGTTTCCAAGCGTGGCCAAGGCACCGGTTACTCGGGCATCGAGAACCCGTTGTTCTACAAGGAAAATACTCGAATGTATTACGGCGATGCAAAGGATTCGATCAACAAGCTGCTGCCGATAATCAACTGACCCGTTCTCGTTTTTCCTGGAGGGTGGGATGCTTTGCCCGCATGGCGGCTTCACTCCCCACGGGAGCGCAATGCGCGGATTGCCAGAACCCGATAGCGATCCAACTGCCGCATTGCAGAATCGTAAGGACGGCTCACCATTCATCATTCCGGTTGCGGCGACAGCTCAAGCAATTCGGCAGCAAAATGCCAACATTACCCTTTGAGGGGCTTCTGATTGCTTCAGCGGGAGGCGCGCAAATTGGAGAAGTCACGGACTTTGGGACCGCGGATAAGCCATTTCTCATTGCCTATGCTCGCGATCCAGAGGGAAATCTCCTCGAGCCTGAGCAGATCTAGAACCGACCACGATGCAGATCCGCAATTGTCGTAAACTGGCAATAATCCGACGGCGATGCGAACACGGAATTTTGGTCGGCGACGAACGCAAAAACTGCAGAGGTTATTTCACGGTGCCTGATTGGCGAGGGTTGGAGCCTATTGCGCCGTGTCGTCCGGTCGCAAATTGCGGGGAAAGGACGCCTTCCCATTACCATATCTCAGAGGCAGCACCCGTCGTCACAGCATGAATGTGAGAGCATAGGGTCAGTCACACCCAGCTGTCGCCGGGTCCGTTACCCGGGCGTTGTTCAACCGCCCGGGCTGTTGCGAGATTAGCGTGCGACATCCTCTGTCCGAAAGGGACCTCCCTCTAGTCTTCGGGTGCAATTCCGATGACGATACCACTGAGTGTCTCATCGAACGGTATCTGACAGGAAAGCCGGGAGTTCTCCTGGCGGTAATCGGATCCCTCGATCAGCTCTGTCTCATCTATAGAGGGAATCGGTAGACTTGCGCTCGCCGGAAGCTCCTCGACAAACACGTGGCAGGTTGCGCAGGACAGGCAGCCACCGCACATCGCCAAAAGTTCATCAAACCCACCGTTCCGGATATTCTCCATGAGCGAGGCGCCTACCCGTCCTTCGAAGCTATGGAGCTCTCCGTCCCGGGTTCGTACTGATATGGTAGCCATTTTTCCTCCACTTTTCTGCGCCTTGACGTCTCACGAGGTGACGAGGTCGATTTCCTTGAGTTGTCTCGATGTGTTCGCCAAAGCGGCGGGATCGATCCTCGCCGCGCTGTCGACAAGCTTTCGCCCCTGCACGTAATCGCGTGGTGAGTTGATGCAATCGAGGGCGAGAACTGCTCCGTTTTTCAGATAGATGACACTGAAGCTTCGGGAGACGGGATCACCTCTCGTGACAACGCTGTCGAAGCCGAAATTGAGGCCAACGGTCTGCATCTTCAGGTCGTACTGATTGGACCAGAACCACGGCATTGCGTCGTATGCCCTGAGCTCACCGCAGATAGCCTTGGCAGCGGTGGTCGCCTGATCGGTCGCATTCTGCACCGATTCAATGCGGATACCCGCACCGTTTTTGAGGCGGGCGCAGTCGCCGATGCAATAGATGTCGGGCAAGGACGTACGGCAAAACGGATCGACATCGATACCGTTTGCGCCCTCAGCTCCGGCGGCGATCAGAGGGCCGACCGACGGGATGATGCCGATTCCGACGACGACGATGTCGGCTGCAATCCTCCCCCCGGATGCAAGAATGACATTCGAGACGCGGCCGTTCACGCCCTCCAAAGAAGCAACATTGCTGTTGAGGCGGATGTCGACGCCGCGCGCCCGATGCTCGTTTTCGTAAAAGCGTGATATTGGCTCCCCTGCCACACGGGCCAGCACACGGTCAAGGGACTCGACCAGGGTCACGTCCTTGCCGATCTCCCGGAACACTGCCGCCGCTTCCAGGCCGACGTAACCGCCGCCAATGATCACGATCCTCTGGGCGTCCGGAAGCACGTTGATCAGGGCGTCGCAATCCGCCTTGCTGCGGATATAGAAAATTCCTGCCATGTCGCTGCCGGGACAGGATAGCTTCCGCGGATCGCCGCCGGCGGCCCAGACCATCTGGCCGTAGGAGAAATACTCGCCGCGATCGGTCATCACGGTGCGGGCCGTGGGATCGACCGCGCTCACATGCCGGCCAAGCAACAATTCAACCTCACGCGCACCCCAGAAATCCTGCGGGCGCAGATGCATTCTGTCGAACGTCTTCTTGCCGGCCAGGTAGTCCTTCGAAAGCGAGGGGCGGTCGTAGGGAATTTCCGGTTCAGCGCCAATCAGCGCGATGCTTCCCGTAAAGCCGGACTGCCTGAGTGCGGCCGCCGTCTGCGAACCGCCATGTCCGGCGCCGACGATCACGCAGTCGAAAGATCGGGTGAGGTTGTCCGGTGTCATGTCACGACCTTCTTTCGGCACCGATGAGGACGAAGCACATCGTGGCAGGCTTGTCGCCCTTGTTGCGCCAGGCGTGGCGGGTGCCACACTGGACCACGACGTCGCCCTGCTTCAGCAAGGTTTCAGCGCCGTCGTCGAGCTCGAGCCAGACCTCGCCGTCGAGAACTATGTCGTAGTCGACTGTGTCGGTGGTGTGCATGCCCGGTGCGTCAGGCTCGAATGCCTGAATCAGGCCGGGGATGTGGACGGCCTGCTCCTCGAACGCGGAGGCTGGATCGACGGTCGCAAATACCGAATCCGGCGGGAAGACGACGATCATGAGTTTCGTCGCGCCGTGCTCAGGCGTGATCAGCATTTGCGGCGGTGCCTGCTCCGCATGGTCCTGCGGCAGGGCGGGTTTCGCGCCGGTGGCGTAAAGAACCGAGGTCAAATGTCCCGGCACAGAATCGTAGGCGTGGGCGTTGGGCGTCGGGCCATCGCTGACAAACACCGACTTGCCGTTCCTGATGCCGGTGACGACGCGGCGAGGAATGCGCAGTTCAGTAGCCCTATTCATAGATCAGGCCTTTCGCCTCGAGCTGCACACGCATGTTGTTGATGTCGAGGCTGAGCTTGCCGGACTCGTAAAGGCCGCGCTTTTCGTCTTCCATCTGCTGTCGCTTGCGGGCCTTCTCAAGCACCTGAGCTGCCTCGCCGCGTTTGACGACGCAGACACCGTCGTCGTCGGCGACGATGACGTCGCCGGGTTCGATGTATGCTCCGGCGCAGACCACGGGCACCTGGACGTTCGCCAACGTTTCCTTGACGGTGCCCTGCGCCGATATGGCCTTGGCCCATACCGGGAACTTCATCGCGCGCAGGTCAGCCACATCTCGGACGCCGGCGTCGGTCACCAGACCTAGAATTCCTCGAGCCTTGCAAGAGGTGGCGAGCAGGTCGCCGAAATAGCCGTCGGTGCATGGTGAGGTCGGTGCGACAACCAGGATGTCCCCCGGCTGGGCCATCTCGAGCGCCACATGAATCATCCAGTTGTCGCCGGGCGGAACCTCGCAGGTCAGCGCCGTGCCACCGATGCGCGCGCCGTCGATTACCGGACGCAGGTGCGGCGCCAGCAGCCCTTTCCGTCCCTGAGCTTCATGAACCGTGGCGACGCCGAGCTTACCCAGCGCCTCACATATTTCGCGGTCAGTCCGCGGGGTCTTTGTCATTACTTTCATCGAAAATCTCCTGGTGTGACCATGGAACGCGCCTCAACAGATCGCTTAGCTGGATGCAGCTTCGAGGAGACCGCGATCGAACACGTCCCCCGCTAGAGGCCTGGCGGCTTCGTCAAGCAGGTTCGCGCGGATCATAAGGTCGATGGTGGTGTCCATCGCAGCTTGTGGAATGGCCAGGTCACTCGGCCACATACCCATGTCGCGCATATAGCGAAGGCCATGTGTCGCAAGATCGGCGTCGTCCTTCGTGGTGATCCGCTGGAAAATCGGAAGCGTGACATCTTCTCGACTGGGATCGTTGGTGATCGCATAGGCATCGATGAGCGCCCGCAGGAAACGGATAACGATGTCGCGGTTGCCATCAAGCCAGCTCTTGCGGCCGATAACGGCGGCGAAGACGATTTCAGGGATGACGTCGTTGATCTCGCCGATCAGGTTGAAGCCGTCCCGCTCGGCCAGGAAATTCCAGGGTGCCGGCTGCGGCGCGCAGTCGATCTCTCCTGCCTGGAGTGCTTCCCAGCGCTTGGTGTGGATGCCGGCGAGTTCGAATTCATAGTCTCCTGGATAATGCAGCCCATCCCTGGCGAGCAGCATCTGCGTATAGATCGCGGTGCCTTCGGTGAGCGACGACGTACCGACCTTCTTGCCATTGAGGTCCTTGATCGACTTGATCGAAGGCTGCGCGACGAGCGACATCGGCAGGCGGTTCGAGTTCGAAGCGATCACACGCAATTCGCCGCCCTTGACGAAGTCGGCGACCGCGCCTTCCGGCGGCGTGATGGCGAGGTCTGCTTCACCCTCGAGTACGGCACTGGTCGCCTTGTCGACGGTACCCATCTTTTTGTATTCGATGGACAGCCCATGTTTGGCAAAAATGCCGAGTTCTTCGGCGACGAAGATCGGTAGCCAGTTGAACCCTTGCGCCCCGCCCGCGAGGCTCAGATGTTGGCTCGAAGCCATTTGATTTCTCCCTGATAGTTGCGAGGCTTCAAAGGCCGCGCTCGCGTAGTCTCTTGTCCAACAGCGGGTAGACTCGCCGCGCGTTTCCTTCGAAGACCGCATGTCTTTGGTCGTCGTCGAGCGCGAGCTGATCGATGTATCTCTTGGTATCGTCGAACGGATGCCCGGTCTCGGGATCGATCGCCTTGACCGCGCCGAGCAGCTCCGAGCCGAAGAGGATGTTTTTGACGTCGACGACGTTGAATAGCGTGTCGATGCCTGCCTGATGGTAGACGCAGGTGTCGAAGAACAGGTTGTTCATCAGATGCGTGTCGAGGCTGGGCTTTTCGAGCATGATCGACAGTCCGCGGTAACGGCCCCAATGGTAAGGGGCAGCCCCGCCGCCGTGCGGGATGATCAGCTTGAGCTCCGGGTGACGCTCGAACAGATCTCCCTGGATGAGCTGCATGAATACCGCGGTGTCGGCGTTGATGTAATGCGCTCCCGTCATGTGAAGGCAGCGTTCGCAGGAGCTTGACACGTGGATCATCGCGGGAACCTGGAGGGCGACCATGGCCTCCCACATCGGGTCCCACCACGGATCGTAGATCGGAGGGGCGCTCCACCGTCCGCCCGAGGGATCGGGATTGAGATTACAGCCGACGAAGCCGTTTTCGACGCATCGCTGCAACTCGTCGATGACCGCAGAAAGGTCGCCGTCGACGGTCTGCGGAAGCTGGCAGACGGCAGCAAAGTTGTCGGGGAACATGTCGACGATCCGGCCGACATTGTCGTTCGACAGACGCGACCAGTCCTTGGCCACTGCCAGACCTGGAACGTGGTGGCCCATGCCGGAGGCGCGCGGGCTTAAGAGCGTCACATGCGAACCGCGCTCGCGCTGTATCTTCAGCTGGTTTGCCTCGATGATGTCATGGAGCTGCTTGTCCGGGATGGCAGGATAGATGGGCTGCTCTAAGGATTTGCCTTCCGCATAAGCGACCTGCGCCGTTCGGAAGGCATGATGCTCCGGCGGTTCCGTGGTGAAGTGGCCGTGGCAGTCGATGATGAGCGACATTATGCGTTCCACTTCGCGGGCAGATCGGAGATGCCGCGGAACCGCCAACCCTTGCCCTTCATCTCGCGCGAGGGGTCAAGCCGGAGTTCAGGCAGTTGCCGGAATACCTCCGCCAGTGCGATCTCGCCCATGGCCCTCGACAGGAAATGGCCGGAACAGAAATGCGGGCGGAAGCCGAACGACAGGTGCTGCTTCTTCTTGCGGAACATGTCGAACTTGTCGGCGTCTTCGAAGCGGGTCGCATCGCGGTTGGCGGAGCCCATGACGATCGCCACCGACGCTCCCTGCGGAATGACAGTCCCCGCGATCTCAAAGTCCTCTCTGGCGACGCGTGGCGTTACGCCGATCGGAGCGATCCAGCGCAGGCCCTCATCGAAGGCGCGCATCGCATTTTCCTGCGGCTGCTCGGCCATGATCTTCGCTTGATCGGAACTTGAAAGAAGACCCGCGCAGGCATTAGCCGCGGCGTGGCCCGGCTCCTGCAGGCCGCCGAGGATGATGACGCGCATGGTTGGCGAAATTTCTTCCCAGCTGCGGACCTCGCCCTTTTGCATGCCGCCATACATGACGTGGCTGAGAAGGGAATTGTTGGGCTTGGTGAGGCAGGCTTGATAAAGATCGCCCATCTGCCTGTCGATTTCTGCAAGCGCATCATCGAGCCGCTTCCAGATTGCCGCGTCATTGCTGACATTCTGCAAGCCGAGCGCCATGGCGTGAAACCACTCGACGAGGGTCTCGTTGGGAGTCTCCGTCAGACCGATGACGTCGCCGATGCAGCGCACCGAGATCGGTTCAAAGAGTTCGACAGTGAGGTTCGCTTCTCCATTCTTCTTGATGGAGTCGATATAACGCTGCACGACCGGCCGTGTCAGACCCTCAACGAAAGAGCGCACGCGCTCCTGCGTAAGGTTCTGATCAATGCCTTCGCGAAGGCATTGATGGTCCTCGCCGGACATGGTCAGGACGTTCGGCATGCCCATCACGCGGGCTTCCGGGCGGTCTGTCGATCCTGACGGTCCAAACACCTTGTCGTTGCCGCCGACGGTTCGGCAGTCGTCGAACCGCGTGATGAAATATTCCTTCGTTCCTTCAAAGAATGCCACGGGCTGCTCTGAGCGCAGACGCGAATAGACGGGATACGGATCCCGGTAGAGGTTTTCGCCCGTCAGTTCGGTGTGTGATCCCGTCATCGATTTCCTCCCAGCACTCCCGCTTAGGGAGTTGTCGCCAATCTCGCCGCCGGTCTCCAGCCGGGGGCACGCATCTCTAGACGTTTCGGGGAAGCAATCGAATAAGATTGAGACTTGACATACCGCAACGTCTTCGAATACGTATTGGTATCTAAAGCGGGGTTGGCTGTCAACAACAGAAATTGACGGACAAAGGAGAAGCCGCTTCGGAAGGGAGGAATTCAGTGAACGACAGCAGCATCGAAGAGGTGCGCCCGGTGCTCCAGGCGCGGGATGTGTCCGTGCAGTTTGGCGGCGTAAAAGCGCTGACAGACGTGTCGCTTTCCGTAAGGCGGGGTGAAATCTGTGGTCTGATCGGGCCCAACGGCGCCGGAAAATCGACCTTTCTCAACGCGGCAACCCGCCTCGTAAACTACGCAACTGGATCGATCATGCTCGACGGCCAGCCGCTCGAAGGCGTGGAAACGCGCGACATGATTGGAATGGGCGTCGCACGGACGTTCCAGAATCTGGGCATCTATGCATCGATGACGGTCCTCGAAAACGTCATGCTAGGCGCCCATCATCGACTTGGCGGAAATTTCGGAAAGGCAATCTTCGCCCCGTTCCACGTAAGGGCGCTGGAGCGGTATACTCGCGAAAAGGCAACGGCAGTGCTCGAGGAGGTCGGCATGGCGGACCTTGCCGCCCGTGCGGCCGGTTCGCTGCCCTATCCCTTGCAGAAGCGCATGGAAATTGCCCGGGCACTGGCCGCGGAGCCGAAGATACTCCTGCTCGACGAACCCGCCGGCGGACTGACCCACGGCGAGGTCCACGAATTCGGGGAGCTCGTCGACGGGATCAGGCGCAGACGCAATCTCTCCATCCTTCTTATCGAGCATCACATGGGCTTGGTGATGAGCCTTTGCGACCGGATCGTTGTCTTCCACCTGGGCCGTAACCTGGCCGAGGGAACGCCTGCCGAAATCAAGTCAAACGATGCGGTGATCGCCGCTTACCTCGGGAAGGCGGCATGACCCTTCTGGATATCAAAGACCTGTCCGTTTTCTACGGCAAGACGCAGGCTCTGTTTAACTGTTCGTTCTCGGTTGGCGAAGGCGAATTCGTTGCCTTGCTCGGTTCCAATGGAGCCGGAAAGACGACGCTGCTGCGCGCGGTCTCGGGTCTGCTGCCGTTCAAGGGCTCAGTTTCCTATGCCGGCAAAGCCCTCGACGAGATCTCCGCCCAGACGCGCCTTGCACGCGGCGTCGCGCACATACCGCAAGGTCGCGGCACCTTCACCGAGTTCACCGTGGAAGAAAACTTGTCACTCGGCGCGACCATCGTGGGCAGCCGCTCGCAAGTGAAGGAAGACAAGGAACGCTGGTATGAGACGTTTCCGAGATTGCGGGAACGGCGCAACCAACTCGCCGGAAACCTCAGCGGCGGCGAACAGCAGATGCTCGCCGTGGCCCGCGCGCTGATGTCTAGGCCGAGACTCTTGATGTGCGATGAGCCGTCTCTCGGGCTGGCGCCGTCCATCACGCAGGAAATCCTGGCGATCTTCAAGTCCCTGAACAAAGAGGCGGGAATGACATTGCTCGTCGTCGAGCAGAACGTCGATACCACCCTTCAATACGCCGACATAGCCTTTGTCATAGAGGCCGGGCAGGTCGTCGCGAGTGGCGCGGCGAGCGACCTGATCGGCAATGAAGACATCAAGAAATCATATCTGGGAGTCGCCTGATGAGCCTCTTCTTCCAGCTCGTCGTCAGCGGCTTGACCACGGGTGCTATCTACGCCGCCCTCGCTTTGGCGCTCGTCCTCATCTTCAGGGCGACGAACGTCGTCAATTTTGGCCAGGGCGAGATGGCGACATTCTCGGCCTATGGAGCCTGGCAACTGATGCAGTGGGGTGTGCCGCTCTGGATCGCCGTTCTTGTGAGTCTCGCGGCGGCATTCGCCACCGGGATTGTAACATTCCGTTTGATCATCCGACCCATGATGGACGCTCCTGTGGAAGCAATCGTCGTCATCACGCTCGGCATCCTCGTATTGTTCCAGGCTGCCTGCATGTGGATTTGGGGGGCGGAACAGCTCTCCTTCCCAAGCCTTTTCCCGCATGGCGGCTTTAGCATCGGCGACGTTCGCGTGCTTGCCTCCGCCGTCGGGACGCTCGCGATCCTTCTGGCGATTGCTCTGGCGATGGGCTTTATCTTCCGCTTCACCAAGCTTGGCCTGTCTATGCGCGCAGCCGCATTCGACCATACACGCAGCGTTCTCGTCGGTGTCAATGTCGAACGAATGTTGATGCTCGGATGGGGCTTCGCGGCCGTCATCGGTGCACTCGCTGCGATTCTAATCGCACCCCGCCTGTTTCTAAGCCCGACGATGATGACGCCAATCCTCTTTTATGGCCTGGCGGCCGCGACCCTTGGCGGCTGGGACAGTCCGCTGGGCGCCATCGTCGGCGGCCTTGCGGTTGGCGTCGCCGAGAGCCTGGGTGCAAGTTACCTTTCGTTCATCGGAGCCGACATGCGTATCGCGGTCCCGATCGCGCTGACGTTGATCATCCTGCTCGTCAAGCCCGTCGGCCTGTTCGGCTCCTACAAGGTGACAAAACTATGAGAGACGTCTTCCTCTCAACCGCGATCAAGTTCGGTCTCTTCGCGATCGTCGCGATATTGATCCCGGTCTCCGCCCCCGCCTACGCTCTCCAGGAAGTGGCCATAGCGATCGCCTATGCCATCGCGATCCTCGGTCTGAACCTGCTGATGGGATATGCCGGGCAGATTTGCCTTGCCCAAGGGACGTTGTTCGGTGTCGGAGCCTATGTTACCGCGATCCTGAACGCCACCTACGGCGTCTCCCCGCTGGCTACGTTACCGGTCGCGGCTGCAGTCGCCGCCGCAGTCGGCCTGGTCATCGGCCTTCCGGCGCTCAGGCTCCAGGGTCTGCAGCTGGCCATTGTTACGTTCGGGATCGCAGCAGCTTTTCCACAACTGCTGCTCAAGATGGGAGGCCTGACCGGAGGCGTGTCCGGGCTTCCCATCGACGCGCCTGAAATGCCTGATGTCATGGCGGATGCCCCGGAGCTGTGGCTTTACCTCATCTCGCTGGCCTGCGCTGGTGTCGGTGCCTTGCTTGTCTCCCGAATGCTGTCCGGCGATGTCGGCCGCGCTCTCAGGGCGCAGCGCGACAACCCTCAGATTGCCCAAGCGCTCGGTGTGAACCTGACGCGTGCTCGACTGTGGGCATTCGCGGTCAGCTCGGCGCTCGCGGGACTGGGCGGTGGGGTGTTCGCGATCGTCAGCGGCTTCATCAGCCCGGAGTCTTTCCTGGCGATCCTGTCGATCAACATCGTGATCGGCAGCATTGTTGGCGGCGTCACCAGCATCGTCGGCGCCTTCGTCGGCGGCCTGTTCATGGTGTTCGTTCCGAGTTGGGCATCCGACATCAACCTGAGCCTCGGCAATCTGATTTACGGCCTCGCGCTGATCCTCATCATGATGGTCGCACGCAACGGGGTGACTGGTTTCATCGAAAAATGGCTTTCGGTGATTTTTCGGAGGGCGGCCGGCTGAAATGCCCGCCATCGAACTGGGAGGAATTGAAATGAGACTGATCTCTATACTGAAGGGATGTAAGATGCAGCTGGGCGCGGCCGCGTTGCTCGCAGCCTCCCACGCAGGCGCCGCGGAACCGTCGCCAGGCATCACCGACGACACGATCAAGATTGGTGTGACAGGACCACTCACGGGTCCGGTCGCAGTCGTCGGGGGTGTCGCTGAAGGCATTCGGGCGCGTATCGAGCAGGGCAACGCCGAAGGCGGCGTCAAGATGGGCGACGGCAAGACACGCAAGATCGAACTCGTCATCGAGGACGATGGCCTTGATCCGCAGCGCACATTGGCGAATGTCCGCAAGATGGTGGAAAAAGACAAGGTCTTCGCCTTGGTCGGCACGGCTGCCACCCCGAACAACCTCGCAATCGGACGTTACATCACCCAGAAGAAGGTTCCGAACGTCTTCATGTATTCCGGGGTTGTCTCCTTGAACGCTCCCGAGTGGGAGGTTGGCTTTGTGCCATCGTTCTCGACCGAAGCGGATGCGTTCGCCAAGTATCTCGAAAACAACAAGCCCGACGCCAAGGTCGCCTTTTTGTATCTGAATACGGAAACGGGCCAAACCTTCATGAAGGCCTTCGACCGCGCGATCGAGGATTCGACGATCAAGGTGCTCGAACGTCAACCCGTGACGTCCCAGGATCCGACAGTCGAGACTCAGCTCAACACGCTGAAGGCATCTGGCGCCGATACGCTGATTGTCATCGCCGCTCCTCGCCAGGGCGGCGAGGCCATCCGCTTCCAGTCCGAGAGCGGCTGGAAACCGTTGACCCTGGTGACCAATCTTTCGTCTGCCTATCCGGTACTCCAGTCCGTTGGCCTGGAAAACGCAAAAGGCATCATCACCTCGGACTTTCTGAAGCCGATCATTAGCGACCAGAAGTCCGGTGATGAAGGCGTCGATCGCTATCTCGATGCCATCAAGGCGGCCAAAGTAAACTTCGTCTTCGCCAACACCATCGGCCAGACCGGCTACGCTATCGGTGATGCGCTTATTCAGTCGCTTGAAAAGCTTAAAGAACCGACTCGGGAGGAACTGATGAACGTCGTCCAAAATATGGACGGTTGGCAGAACCCGTTGCTTTTCGACGGCATCAAGATTTCGACCAAAGAGAAATCGGACTTATACCCGATCGAGGCACTTCAGCTCTATCAGTTTGATGGGCAGAAATACGTCCCGGTCGGCGGCGTCCTGGATTTCGAAGGAGATACACACGAGTAACCGTTAAGCTCCGTGTGGGTGCCGGTTACACCGGCGCCCTGCCCTTCCCCTGCTTCGGTCTGCCTGCATTCGGGCTGTGGAATTGTCCTCTGAAGCTGCAGTCCCTTCAACCCTCACAATCTACAGGAGATCCCATTGATCGATCAACGCACCGCCCCTTACGCTTTCTTGATATTGCGGCTAGCACTTGGCTTGCTGTTCCTCGCCCATGGAGGTCTGAAGATCTTCGTCTTCACGCCTGCCGGAACAGCGCAATACTTCGAAAGCCTTGGACTGCCTCCTGCCCTCGCATATCTGACGATGACTCTCGAGATGGCAGGGGGGATCGCCCTTATTGTAGGGCTTTATGCGCGGCTTGCCGCGTTGGCACTACTCCCAATTCTGCTCGGTGGGATCGTCTCGGTTCACGGCGCAGCTGGCTTTTTCTTCACCAATCCGAATGGCGGATGGGAATTCCCGGCCTTATGGATCGTCGGCCTGGCAGCGGTCGTTCTCGGCGGCGATGGCGCGCTGGCGCTGCGTCCCACTTTTCGAGAAAGAGCCGGCGCCTAGTCGACTTAGCCCACGTCTCTAAGGAGCCGTGGGCTCCGTTCGATCAGCCGCAAACGAGCCTGGCACGCCCCCCCCGCCCTGATGGGATCAGAACCTACGAACCCGCGCTTCGCGGCCCCGTTCTGAGATAGCTGCCGTTTAGCGGCACATTGGCCAAGAGCGCCTCCGGCCTCATTTCGGCCGTCAGAAGCCATCTCCCTCTTTCTGTTGGCTGAAATCGCCGCCGCATCCGCGACGCAATCTAACGACCTGAGGCAGGGGAGATGGAGCGGTGTCGCCCATCGCTCTCCCTACATGGCTTGGTGACGTCCCATTGTTAGACTTAGCCGAATACCAGCGTAAATTCTAACGGCTACAGCGGCGCCGAGTTCTGGAACTTCGCCGGCTCGTCTGCAAACAGGTAGAAACCTGCATTCAATCTTCTTGGAACGCTACCTTGCGGCCCCGGCGGATGGCTGGGAGCAGCACGGCGGACAGGAGAACGGCAGCGACGAAAAGCAACCCAGCGCTCACAGGCCTGGTCACGAGTACCGTCGCGTCGCCCTTCGAAAACAGAAGGGCTCGACGCAGGAATTCCTCCATCATCGGCCCAAGGATGAACGCCAGCAACATCGGTGCCGGCTCCGCATCGAGCCGTCGGAAGATGTAGCCAGCCACACCGAACAGAGCCATTCCATAGACGTCGAAGACGTTGTTGTTGACGCTGAACACCCCGATCGTACAGAACAGGATGATGATCGGAAACAGAAAATGGTACGGAATAGCGATCATCCGGACCCAAAGTCCAATCAGTGGCAGGTTGAGCACCAGCAACATGAGATTGCCAATCCACATCGAGGCAATCAGCCCCCAGAACAGTTCCGGCTGGTCAGTCATGACCGAAGGTCCGGGCTGGATACCTTGAATAATCATGGCGCCGATCATCAACGCCATCACGGCGTTCGAAGGGAGTCCAAGCGTCAGCATTGGAATGAAAGAGGTCTGAGCGCCCGCGTTATTGGCGGACTCCGGACCAGCGACGCCTTCGATCGCCCCCTTGCCGAATTGCTCTGGATGCTTCGACATCTTCTTTTCAAGAGCATAGGAGCCAAACGAGGCAAGAGCCGCGCCGCCACCCGGAAGGATCCCAAGCAGAGATCCTAGAGCCGTTCCGCGAAGGATGGGCGCGATAATGCGCCCCCAATCCTCTTTAGTTGGCATGAGGCCGGTCACTTTTTTGGTCACGACTGAACGATCGGTCTCGTCTTCCAGGTTAGCAATGATCTCGCCAAGTCCGAAAACACCCATGGCTATAACGACGAAATTCAGGCCGTCGGCTACCGAGGTCATTCCGAACGTGTATCGTGGCACCGCGGAATTGACATCGGTTCCGACCATCCCAAGCAGCAGTCCCACAAGGATCATGCCGAGAGCGTGCAGAAGCTGCCCGGATGCCATCACAATCGAGGCGATCAGACCCAGAACCATCAGCGAGAAATACTCGGCGGGACCGAACTGCAAGGCAACCGCCGCGAGCGCCGGGGCAAAGACCGCGATCAGGATGGTAGAGATGGTTCCCGCGATAAATGATCCGATGGCGGCCGTCGATAGCGCCCGACCGGCGTGACCTTGGCGGGCCATTTGGTAACCATCGAGGGCTGTCACGACTGAGGATGGCTCCCCAGGCAGGTTCACAAGAATAGCAGTTGTCGAACCGCCGTACTGTGCCCCGTAATAGATTCCGGCCAACATGATGAGCGAAGATTCAGGGGGAAGCCCGAACGTAATCGGGAGCAACATGGCTATCGTCGCCACCGGACCGAGACCGGGCAGTACGCCAATTGCAGTTCCCAGGAATACGCCGACCAGGCAATAGAACAGGTTATAGAACGTGCCAGCGATTGAGAGGCCGAGCCAGAGGTTTGCGAATATGTCCATGTTTCAAGGCCCCTACTTAAACCATTCGCCGATGATCGGCATAGGAAGTCCCAGCCCCTCGACAAAGACGGCCAGGCAGAAAATGTTGAGCGCTACGAGACCGATGAGTGGTCGGATCTCGAAGCGAAACCTTTCACTTGCAGCCGCACTGATGAGTATCAGAGCGGTCAATGCGGCAGCCAAACCGGTGGTCTCCAGCAGGAAGCCGAACGCACATGCAGAAAGCGTGACGAGTGTCAGAGCTTTCCAATTGATCGTGCCGATCCGCTCGCCATCGCGCACGAAGCCTTTGGCGATCGTGACGAGGCCGAAGATGATCAAGAGCGACGAAATGATCGTCGGGAAATACCCCGGCCCCATGCCGCCAGCCGTGCCGAAACTGTAGTTTCGGGCGACGGCAAAACCGACCAGTCCAAGGGTGAGGTAGATTACCCCTATCCCAAGGTCCTTTTCTCCCCGTATGCGGATCATCCGTCATCCTCCAGATAGTGAGTTACTCTCTCGAGCGGGGGCCGCCGATTGACAGGCCTTCTCGCTCTCTCATGGGAAGCAGCCGCAGCCCGTAAGGCTCCTTTCGCTTCTGCCAGCGCTCAATCAGACGGCCGTATACGCCATCAACCTGGTCAGCGGTGGTGTAGCCGACCATATGAAAGAAGCCTCCCGCCTCCGGATCGAGGTCGGTGCGCCCCAGCAAGATCACCGAAAGATCGGCAGGGATTGCGAGCCCTTCTTGTTCCAGAAGATTCTTGAACCGAGCGCCGTCTTCGACGCCCCAGACGACGACCGCCGGGGCTTGGGAGTTCGGGCTTTCAGAGATCCCCGAAACGAGCGCAGCAACGGCCGCCTCCTCGTAGTCTTTGGCGGGCAGCTTGGGGATTTTGATTTCAGGCCGGATGACATCTGCGAGTTCGACGGTCTCGCGAAGATTGCGCCACCGATGGAGGCCCATCTCGTTCGCAAGGAAAAAGCTTGCGGTGGTGATGTAGTGGATGCAGTCGTGCCCTGAACTCACCAAACGGCGCACGGCAGTTTCAACGGATTGTCCCCATTCAAAGCCGACGGCGTCTATATCCGTTCCGACCAACCAGGCGCCGTCGACGATTATCGTATCGGTTTTGCGACGGATGGCAGAGATCATGTCGACAGGCATGATGTCGAAAGAGTTCTGGACGATGCAAGCATCAAAACGGGGAAGCGTGTGGAGTACCTGTTTGGCATGTTCGGGATCGGAATATCCGACTTCGAGCGTGACATGCCCATCACTGTTTAAGCGATCTTGCAAAGATTCAAGGACCACCCTGCCGCGCAGATTACTGGAGGATCGGCGAAGCATGATGACGCTGCGAGGCGCGTTATCATGCTTTTTGCTGGACGGGCTCGGCACAGATACGCCCACGTCAGATTGCTTGCTCTTTGTGAAAAAAGTTCCGCGACCGACATGGGCATCGACAAGCCCTTCTGCTTTCAGATCGTTGACCGCGCGTTGGACGACTTGCTGGCTAAGCGAAAAGTCGCGCATCAATTGCCGCACGGTGGGCAAGCGATCTCCCTCCTCCGCCGCCAAGGCGACGGATCTCAGATAGGACTGTAATTTACTGGTCTCTCCCATGCAACGACTCCTATTACAATATAATACAATTCGGCAAGAATTATTTTAACTCTGCCGCTTGAGCTGCCATCAAGCCTGCTGTACATAACATTGCGAGGAATGAAGAGCAATACAAATTGTATTGCTAATTGCCAAGGGAGGCTTATATGTTCCGACGTCGCTTTCTAACTGCCATGGCCACCGTGGCCGCGCTTACCGCCATGCCGCTGCATGTAGTGGCCCAGGGCTCGGGTCCGATGACCTTGCTCGTAGGCTACTCCGCTGGCGGAAGTGCCGATTATGCTGCCCGCGTGGTGGCGTCGGAACTTTCCAAGAAACTCGGACGATCCGTGATTGTCGAAAATGCCACCGGTGGCAGCGGAATGATCGCGTTGCAAAAACTGGTCAATAGCAAGGCAGATGGCTCGACGCTCTATTACGGTGGCCATGACACTGTCGCGGTACCGATGCTCAACAAGTCGGTCGGCATTGACTGGAAAGAAGCGACGCTGCCTGTTGGCCGTACCGCTTTGACGTCCATGTCGATCGCCGTGCCCGCCGACTCCCCATATAAAACCTTGGGGGATCTGGTCGCCGCGGCAAAGGAAAGCCCTGAATCCATCACCTATGGCACACCCGGAATCGGCACTGCCCAGCACTTCGTGGGCGAGATGATCAGCCATCGTGCAGGCGTAAAGCTGCTCCACGCACCATATCGAGGCGGCGCTCAGGTTTCGAACGACATTCTGGCGGGGCTTTTGAATTCGGCCGTCTTTACGACATCGACTGCACTTCCGTTCGTGAAGGAAGGAAAAGTCCGCGTTCTCGCCGTAACCAGCGCGGCGCGCTCAGCCGCGCTTCCCGACGTCCCGGCCCTGACGGAAATCGAAGGATTTAACGGGCTCGCCCTCCCTCTCTGGCAGGGCATTTTCGTCAAGGCCGGTACCGACACTGCTGCCGCCAAGGAAATTAGCGACGCTATCGTCGCTTCCCTTGGACATGCAGACGTCAAAAAACGATTGGCCGACGGTGGTTTCGTAGCGGCGCCGATGCCGATGGGTGAATTCACCGGGTTCATCGAAAAGGAAGCTGAGATCTATCGTCAAATCGTCAAGGATTCGGCGATCTCGATAGAGTGAAAGCAACGGCGCTCCGACGCGCTCAGAGCGCCACTTCATCATCGTCAGAAGACGGATATATCATGACCGTGGGAATGTTCGACTCCTTCATCACGCGCTACTGGTTCAGCTTTGAAGCGAAGGAAATTTGGAGTGATATCCAGACCCTCCAAACCTGGTTGGACGTTGAAGCTGCTTTAGCAGAGGCGCAAGCGCGACTGGGCGTTATTCCAGCCGACGTGGCGCCTGTCATCAAAGAAGCTTGCCGTCACGAGCGCTTCGATACCGAACGTCTGAGCTGTGAAATTTCCCATGCCCAGCATCCGTTTGTTCCGGTTCTGCGCCAGTTGGAAGAATTCACTGGTGAGCCTGCTGCTGGATACATCCACTGGGGTGCGACGACGCAGAACATCTTCGACACCACCGCATCCCTGCAAATGAAGGCGACGCACGCCCTGATCGATAGCAGTCTCGTCCGGATTGAGAGCGCGCTGTCGAAAATGGCGACCAAACATCGCGACACCTTGCAAGCCGGCCGTACCCACGGTCAGCACGCTCTACCGATGACCTTCGGCTTCAAAGTAGCCGGCTGGCTGGAAGAAGTCCGCCGCGATCGCCAGCGTCTACAGGACCGACTGAAGTCCTCCTTCGTCGCAAGCTTGGGCGGCGCCATTGGCACGTTTGCCGCGATGGGGGAAAAAGGACCGGCCGTGGAGGCGGAAATGGCCGCAATCCTTGACCTGGAACCCGCGATTTTGCCGATGCGATCCTCTTACGACCGCGTCAGCGATTATGTCTGTGCCTTGGCCCTTTTCGCTGGAACGGCTGAAAAGATCGCGCAGGATATTGTGTTTATGCAGCGGACTGAGATTGGCGAGATCGAGGAAGCCTTCCATATGGGCAAGGTGGGTAGCTCGACGATGGCGCAGAAACGCAATCCCTCCACAGCCCTAATGCTGATCAGCCTTTGCCGCATGACGTCGGCTCGCCTTCCCCTTGTAGTCGGCTCGATGGTGCGGATGGACGAAGGTGACTCTTCAGCCTCGAACGTCAGCGACGTCGCAATCCCCGAAGTCGGGATCCTCGGCGCTTCGATCGCAGCGACACTCGACAGACTGATCGATGGCCTGGACGTGCATGTCGAGGCAATGAGCAAGAACGCCGGGATCACAAATGGCCTGATTGTGTCCGAAGCAGCCATGATGCAGCTCTCGGATCGTATTGGCCGTCACCACGCACATCATCTTCTGTACGAAGCCGCACAGCGTTCAGTCATGGAGGGCGTGGCATTCACACAGGCCATTGCCGAACATCCCCGGATGGCCGGGCACGATATGGTGACGTTGAATGTGAGCGGTTACACAGGGGAATCCGGTACACTTGTAGATCGGCTCGCCGGCATAAACGAAGACTTATGAAGGGGACGCGAAGCAGCTATAAGCCCAAACCGCAGCTGGCATGGAGGACGATGCCGGGTTAGCTTCCTCGCCTTGAAAGGAATCGAACTTCCGACCTACTGAAAACAGGGCCTTAAAGATGCAACTGTCAATAAATAATGCTTGCAAAACGTGTGAAAGAATGGCGACGAAACGGCCGGCATTCTCTGCTTGCGGCTATGGTGGCACGCCAGCGGCGAAACCTTCCAACCATCTTTGTTAGAAAGGCCGCAGGACAATCAGCTGGTGTACGGCTTCGGCCGTAAAATCCTGTGCTGTGGAGGCTGCCCGCGACGACATTCGGATTCGCGGTGAACAATACAACCGCCAAGCCGTGAGCTCGTGTGTGCCGCTCACGTAAAAACACCGATCGACGGTAGTTTCCCTGCCCTGTCGATAAAGGTGAAGCGCGGCAGCAGAATCAGGTGGGAGTCAGGCCAGGTTGCTGTGCAAATGCACAACCGCTTCACTATTCCGACGGTTCACTTGATATTCTCTGGCTGGAAAGAAATAAGACAGCACGCTTCGGAAATTGACGACCCTAATCCGACAAACTTCGTGGGAGGGGACCGCTGTCCTCAGCGTCGCTGGGCCACCGCTAATAGCGTTAGAAGGCTACCTGAGGCGGCTCGCGGGAATTGATCTGTGGGCGAGACTGAACCCGAACGAATTTTGATTCATCGCAGCGGCGAATAAGAATGCAATCTGACACTGATCGGCCGGTCAAATTTGATTCTATCTGGCGCCTTCCTTGATGTGAGGAAGTTTGTTGCTCTCGGCGTTCCAAGAGGTGCATCACTGTATAATTGGTAGTATGCTGTCTTATCTCTTTGCAGATCGATTTGGGTGATACTGATCTCAAGGCTTTCGCCCGCGAAGCGGGAGATAAGGCGATTTCGCGCGTGTGATCTTCACGCGGGTTTCCGACATAACGGTGATATTATTCAAACCCGACGACAGTCCTCATCGCATTGTTTTTATTTAATTTATTTCAGCCTTTACGCCTGATCAACGGCGATTCCGACAAAATGGGATGATGACAACTGTCGTAAAGATATCGTCGTTACGCATTCCTGCCTGCTTTTTCGGCGCATTAGATTAGGCCATGGCGTCGCGCGCTGCACTTCCTCTGCTATCATGCCGCTGCGGAAGATACGATTGCGAAGCTTCCCATACCGCTGCCCCGGTCGGTGCGACTTATTTTCCGTTCGCGTCTCCCGATTGCTTTGTGGCTGCCTCTACGACGTGTTCCTGCAAATCCGTCTCGTCTGCAAGAATGGCGACGGCCTCGTCCAGCAGGACGTCTTTTGCCTTCTTGCGGGCATTCTCGATGGCAATAGCAGCGCTCAGGCTACGCTCATCTGCCTCCAGACCATCATCTCCACCAGGATCCTCGCCATCGCTTGCCTGCGCTCGAGCCTTGAACCGATTTTTTCGAGCAGTCGCTTCGTTGCGACGTTCCGCTTCATTCAGGGAAACAACCCCTTTCTCGCGCTGCGCCTTGAGGTCGGCAATGTCTTGCAGCAGACGTTGGAAGTCCGGATCACCCTTAACCCGCGCATCATGGCGGCTTTGCAATGTCGGCAGCAAAGTCTTGACCGTGTCATCGGGAGCGTAGTTCGCGGGCTTGATCTGCGCCCACGGCAGCGCATTGTCATAACTGGTCTCGCCGAAGCTCGTCGGATCGGAAAGGCCCGGCAAGCTGATATCAGGCTTCACGCCGCGCAGCTGCGTAGTCTCGCCGTTGACCCGGAAAAACTGGGCAATCGTCACTTTCAGCTCCCCGAATTCAGGTTTGCTGTTGCGAACCGTCTGGTCAAGATCAATGACGGTTTGAACGGTGCCCTTCCCGAAACTGGGTTCGCCGACGATCACGCCTCGACCGTAGTCTTGGATGGCCGCGGCAAAAATCTCCGAAGCCGACGCCGAGCCGCGATTGATCAGGACACCCATCGGACCTGTCCAGACAGGCGCTGCAAACTCAGCGCTTTTGACTTCGATCTTGCCGTTGCTGCTGCGTTGCTGAACAACCGGGTCATTGCCGATGAAGAGACCGGTCAAATCAATCGCCTCGTCCAATGAACCGCCGCCATTGTTGCGCAGGTCAATGAGAACACTGTCGACCTTTTCCTGCTTCAGTTCGTCGAGAAGCTTGGCGACGTCGCGGCTTGCGCTTTTGTAATCCTTGTCTCCTTTGCGCTTGGCTTCAAAATCCTCATAGAATACCGGCAAAGTAATGATCCCGATTTTGCGCGTGGCGTCGCCCGCCTTCACGGACAGCACAGCCTTCCTGGCAGCCTGCTTATCGAGACTGATTTTATCGCGCACCAGGCTGATAATGCGATGCGTGCCATCTGCTCCAGCGTCTGCCGGCAGGATGTCCAACCGCACGACGGAGCCTTTTTTCCCGCGTATCATCTGCACGACTTCATCAAGGCGCGTGCCCACCACTTCTTTGATCGCCCCATCCTTGCCTTGACCAACGCCGGTAATGCGGTCTCCGACCGAGAGGCTGCCGGACAGCTGCGCCGGCCCGCCAGGCACGAGCTCACGGATCGTCGTGTAGTCGTCGCGTTCCTGCAGCACAGCACCGATACCAAACAGCGAAAGCTTCATCGAGACATTGAAGTCGGCTGAAGCGGCCGCGCCGAAATAGTCCGTGTGTGGATCAATCGACGTTGAATAGGCGTCCATGAACGACTGGAAAACATCGTCGCTTTTAAACTTATAAGCGCGCTCGAGCGTGTTTTCATAACGTTTATCGAGCGTTTCGCGAATAACCGCGTCGGGTTTGCCGCCCAGCTTCAGCCGCAACCAGTCGCTTTTGACGCGCTTGCGCCAAAGCTCATTGCTCTCCGCTTCCGACTGTGGCCAAGGCTCTTTTTCGCGCAGCACGGAATAGTTTTCCTGTGCGCCGAAGTCGAAGTCCTGCTTAAGCAAGTTGCGCGCGTAGTTCATGCGATCAACAACGCGCTGTTCATAGGCGTTGAAGATGGCAAATGGGATCTTCAAGTCCTTCCGTTCTATCGCATTGTCTAACGCGCTGCGGTCAGACATGAACCTGTCGATGTCCGCTTGCAGGAAGAGCATACGGTCGGGATCAAGTGACTTGATGAACCGATCCATGACCCTGGCCGACAAGGTGTCGTCGAGTGGAATGGGCCTGTAGCTATACCGCGTAAGAAATTGCGCACTTAACTGGGCGGCTTGCGCCTGTCGCGTCAGCGGCTTCAAAAGAGGCGGTGGTGCGACTTCAGCATATGCGGACTGTACGATTGCAAGAAATGCACCGAGAAAAACGTTGGGTATGCGCATTCAGCGTTGATCCAATTCTTTATGCCTGTTGTCGACGTATGATCTAGGTGAGGCAATTATGGTTTTTTGGTAACCAGGTGGCAAACGGCATCGTCTGCAAAGCCGCAGAAAAAGTATCCGGCATGATCAGGCGGAAGAAAATGAAGCGTTATCTTCGAGACGGCCCCGCAATCTGTCGGCGCCGGGAAATCGTCCAGACCGGCGGCAGGCGGAGTGGATGGCGGATGCCGCCCTGATGCAGGTCGGCTTGACCCTTGAAGAAGTGAAAGGCCAATTTCCCCACGAATTGTCCGGCGGCCAGCTTCAGCGCGTCGCCATCGTCCGCGCGCTTATCCCGCAACCGCGCCTCGCACCTGGCGACATCGCGAGCGTGACCGGAGTTGGAAGCGCCGAATACCTGACGCTTCAGTTTCGTACGCACTATAGCGTCAGCCCCTTGATGTCCCGCAGTCGCTATTTGTAATGGCCGGTGATTCAGAGTCTGTGTCAGTAAGCGTCGACTGCCATTGGTTCAGCGGCGGCCAGAATGATGGCGATCGCGAGTAGCAGGGGACCCATCCACTTGAAGTGGCGAACTACGGGCAATCTGTTGCGCGGGTTCTTTGATAGCGGCAGATACTCAAAGCCAACGGCTGTCATCCACAGGCCGGCGCAAAACATGATGAATTCGTCAATGTAAGCTGCGATCATGATTTTCTGTCTTCGGAGGCGCTGCGACAGTCTATGTGTCCAGGAGTAAAGCGGCTACTATAAAGGCAGGGTGAGAGGCGAACTCCTCGCCTTGAAAGGACTCGAACCAGAAGTGCTCCGAGGCCAGAAAGTGCTAATAAGAAAATTGCATGAAGTGCGTAACACAACGCTTCGCCCACGAAGCATTGATTTCATTCCATAAATCAGAGCTGCTGATCAAAGCCTCGGCTGCCACTCTGACATGTGGAGTATGTTTCTCCCGAGCTTCTGGAAAGCCCGTTGGCGACAGGAAAAACAATGATCTGCTGGTCTCTCAACTGTCGATGGAGTGCGCCAAACATCTTCTCAATGCGATCGTCATCCGAATAGACGAGCGCGTCGTCAAGGATGACCGGCGCCGGTCGTCCGTCGCGCGCAAGAAGCCTCGCAAAGGCGAGCCGTGTCTCCACAGAGAGCTGCTCACGCATACCACCGCTCAGACGATCGACGTCCTCCTCCTGTCCGTTGCGCAAGATAGTCTGCGGCAGAAGCGTCTTGTCATCGAAGGTGATGGAAACGTCGTCGAAGAGCAGTCTGAGAAGCGGCCCCGCTCTGCCATGTCGGGCTTGAGACAGAGTTCGCGGGCTTCGGACCGGGCAGTCTCTAATGCTACAGTCAACCGCTGCAGGACAGCTACTTCCTTCTCGAACGCCCCGACACGCGCCTTCGCGGCAGAATAAGCCTCGGCGGCCTCACGCCATTTCTCTTCCACCGCCTCGTCTAATAGAGCAGACCATCGCGATAGCGTCGGTGTGGTCATCAATTGCGACACGATGGATGGTTTCGGCTACGCGCGCAAGCTTCCCCGCACCCCGTTATAAGGTTTTGGCAGACACTAATAGCTGGCGCTTGATCGAAAGGTTCCGGGCAAACGACGCTGTGCTGCCGATGACATTGGACTACGCCGACGAGCGGGCCGATCAGCCATCGGACTAATTGAACACGACAACCATCTTTAACCCCGGTTTTCCGGGATTTTTCGTAGCAGCCACCCGTTATAAGTTTTTGGCAGAGACTTATAACGTTGACACAGCGAGCATAGTTATAAGGTCTTGGCAGACACTTATAACGGCGGTGTGTGAGATGAGCGAAGACGATGTCATTCGCAGAAGGTAACGGCGCTTCGAAGAGCTGATGACCGAACTTGCCGGCGAGAGGGCCGCCGCACTCGAGAAGGAAACGTCAATGTTTAGAGAGATCGACATCAGTTACCGGACGATGTTCGCGGAGCTAACGCAGCGGACGCTCGATCCGCAATTCGCGGCGGACTTCCCCTTGGAGGGATGGTTCGTGACCGTGACCGTCAAAGATCGCGACTACTGGTATTTCGATCTCCCTACCCCCGAGAGCAAGGACAAGCGAAGCTATGTCGGCCCACACTCCGACGAGGCGATCACGCAGCGGGTGAAGGCCCACAAGGAGATCAAGGACAACATCCGGGAGCGGAGGCGCATGGTTAGCACGCTGCGACGTGCTGGCCTCCCCGGTCCCGATCCCGTTGCGGGCGACGTCACGAAGGCCCTCGCCGACGCCGGATTGTTCCGGCTGCGGGCCGTCCTGATCGAGTCGGTGGCATTCAGCACCTATGCGGGGATGCTCGGCGTTCGGCTGCCCTCGGCTGTAATGCAAACAGGCGACGCGGATTTCGCGCAGGATTTCGCGGTCTCGGCTGGGGTCCAAGACAGCCTGCCGCCGATCCTCGAAATCCTTCAATCAGTCGATCCAGAATTCCGAGCGGTTCCGCACCAGGCGGACAAAGCCAAAGTGGTCGCCTTCCAGAATGCGAAGGGCTACCGGGTGGAGTTCCTGACGGGAAACCGGGGATCGGACGAATACACGGGCAAGCCGTCTCCCATGCCTGCCCTCGGCGGCGCGTCGGCGGAAAACCTGCGTTTCCTCGATTACCTGATCTACGAGCCCGTTCGCACGGTGCTTCTCTTCCGCGAAGGCGTGAACGTCCTCGTCCCGGCTCCCGAGAGGTATGCCGTCCACAAGCTGATCGTGTCGTCCAGAAGGCTCACGGACACGCTAGGACGTGTGAAGGCGGACAAGGACCTGTCGCAGGCCGCCTTGCTCTTCGAGGCCCTCGTGGAGACGCGCCATGGCGACGAGCTGGCCGATGCTTGGGAAGAAGCATGGGAGCGAGGGGATGCGTGGAAAGAGGGGATCGTCAGCGGCCTATCGAGACTGCCCAAGAACGGGGTGAAAGCCCTCGAAAAGGTTCTCGGCCCCGAGGTGGTGGAAAGTCTGCTGAAAAGGTGATCGAGCGATGATGATCGTGCCAAAGCGAATATCCCGGGTTCGAACATCGCGGACGCGGCGAACGATCACTATCGCTTATCGATGGTTGATTGATTTGGCGTCCGCTTGCGTGCTAGCCCTTCGTCACTGGGCTTTCAGCGCTAAAATTTTGAGCTGATCAATTCGTCCTTGGCACAGGTCCTCTATAGCCTTCTGAAGTGATCGAGTGCGTTCTAGCAGCCACTCAAACGCCTCTCCCGTGATGCTGTAGTGGCTTGAATATCGGGCCTTAACGTAGGCTTCATTGATGACGTTGAACCAAGCCTCGTAGCGGGCGCGGTCCCGCGGCCAGACTTCTGCTAATTGCAGCGTTTGCTCCTCGGCGAGACCTCGCAAGAACGTTAGATTGTGAGATGCGGGACTGTAATTCGTCATGACAAGCAAATGACAAGAATAAGACTGCTCTATTGCCTGATGAAGCAAAAACGCGCCCTCGTTCAGCATACGATCCCTGTAGGCTGTGTCCGCTAGCCTCGCCATATTCTTCGCCATTGAAAATTTTTCGGAGAAATGTCGAGCGGCGGCCTCATGAGCAGCGCTTGGAGCCAAAATCTTCGCCACAGGAAGCGGCTCTTGGTCGACTTCATAAAGAACGATGCCATCTCGCCGAATATCCGAGAAGAAATGCTGCCCCTGATGTAGGGCGTCGCCAACCTCGCGCCGTGAATGGATGATCGGATTGACGAGAGTCTTTATGCCCCGGTCGCGCATCAACCGGTGCTTGGCAGCATACCAATATTCGGGATGGGTCGATTTCTTCGTGCTGACGATGATAAGGATATCGTAGTCCGAACGGTATCCTTTCATCGTATGGGGTTCATCAACCCAGGTGCCGCGGGGTAGAATAGGCGACTAGCGCCGTGCTGCCTCTCGGCAGTCGGTTTCTAGTCGCCTTTCGCCGAACCGGACGTGCATCTTTCGTTATGCATCCAGCTCTCCAGAAGACATGGCAAAGTCAGGCGAGTCCATCCAATCGTAGCGGTACCGGCAGACCGAGGTCCACGCGAGCAGATGTTGTTCGACGTGGCCTTCGCGCCAGAGCCGCCGTGTCGGACGCCGCAGACTGCGGAGACGATGATCCCGCAAGATGTTGCGTCCGTGCGTCTTTGGGCGTTTCCGCCGCAACCAGAGCCAGAGCCTTTTGCCGACATACCAATCGAGATCGGTAAAGACGCGCCCGGCTCGGGCGCAGTAACGGTAGTAGTTCGCCCATCCGCGCAGGATGGGATTGATTTCCTGGAGTGTTTCGCCAAGACTGCGCGCTGTTCTTCGTGTGGTGCACAGTTTGGCTTTTCGACGCAGATCGGCGGCCTTGGCTTTGGGTATTTCAACGCGGGGGCCGTAGCCGTAGCGTTTGTCCCATCGCATCGTGACGTGGAAGCCAAGGAATTCGAATCCCTCCGTCACAGCCGTAACCCTTGTCTTTTCCGGCGACAATTCGAGGCCCGTGGTCAGGCGGAGGTGTTCGGCCAGTGCGGATTTTTCCGCCTTGGCATCGTCCTCCGTACCCGACACCATCACCACGAAGTCGTCGGCGTAGCGTACCGGATAGCAGATGCAGAGCCCAGCTCTGTCATCTCGCTGCCGCGCACCCCGCGCCGCTGCCACTCCATCACCTTGCCGGTGTGCTCGGATCTTGCTGCGGTGCTCGACCCACCGTTCGTAGCGTTCCTCAATCGCGCTGAGCGCGATATTGGCCAGCAGGGGTGAGATGATCCCGCCTTGAGGAGTGCCGGCTTCGGTGCGGATGAACTGGTCCTCCGCCATGACGCCGACTTTCAGGAACTGTCCGATCAGCCTGACCACCCGACGGTCGGCCACGCGTAAGCGAACCCGGTTCATCAGAAGGTGATGGTTGATGTTATCGAAGCAGCCCTTGATGTCCCCCTCAATGATCCATGGATACGGCAGCCGGGTCCGGTGACCATCGCCGTCGCGCTTGCGCGGCTGGATAGTCGCCCGGATATTCTCCAAGGCGCCGTGCGTGCTTCGTCCGGGCCGGAACCCGTAGGAGACCCGCCAGAATTGCGCCTCGAAGATTGGCTCCAGAAGTATTTTGATGGCGCCTTGCACGACGCGATCCTTGACCGTGGGGATGCCCAAGGGCCGGAATTGCCCCGGTTTTCCGGGCTTTGGGATGAGTTTGCGTCTCGCCGGGCTGGGCCGGTATGCGCCGGAGCGCAGTTCGGCTTGCAACTCTTTGAGAAAGCGATCTTCGCCCCTTTTCCGGATGCGACCCACAGTTAACCCGTCGATGCCAGCTGTTCGTCCACCTTTGTTCGAGGCGACGCGTCGCCAGGCGTGGCGCAGCGTGCGCGGATCGGTTAGCCAACCCCACATATCGCGCCATCCTTCGTCGGGATGTGCCTTACTCCACTGATAGAGTTTGCGCTGAACGCCGAGTATCCAGGCGAGATCCGCCCGGCGATCCATGTCCACAGATCCTTCCTCCGTCGTGCAAGTCTATCGTCTTCCTGCTTCCCTTCGCCCTGTGCGCGGCTTTCCCGCACTCCGACTACTACGGAAGCTCCGCCCTCGGGTTCGTCCTTCTCCGGCCGTCGCGGCTAGCCCAGTTCCTGCTGGGCGGGCGATCCGAGTTCCCGTGTTCCGGTTCCTAACCTTTGTGTCGGTAGGTGGTGAGCTCTACCCCTGACAATGCGGGAGGAAAGGTTATGGAGAGTGCCCCTTCCTCGGGTGCGCCCTCGGCGCATCCAGCAGCGAAGAATTACAAGCCCCGCCGCTTCAGATTGCTTGGCCCTCTCGCCATCACGATGTAAGGGCGTGGTTCGGTAAATACAGAGGCTTCCAGCACTCACTTCGTTGCCTCACCATAGACACTGCGGTAGCCCGGCCTACGGCTGATGGGCCGTATCCGTTTCATTTAAGATCGATCTGCTGATGACACTCCGCCGGCGACACCCGGCCGAGCTTTTCGATCCCCTTCCGTCTACTACTCTCTGTAGAGGGGTGACATTCCAGTCACCGGTCAAGAACCAGTTAGTTTGGGAGGTTGCCTTTATTGCATGATAACCTCCCGCGCCTTCACGGCGCACCGTAAGAGCCGAAGAGGATGATCTTCCAGATGCGGCCCTTCTTCTTGAATTCCGCCTCCCCTCCCTTCAACGCGTTCTCGAATTCCTCATGAATGATCTCGACAACACGCGCCAGTTCGCGCTGCTTCTTTTCCGGCAGATGATCGAGGCTCGACTTCATCAAGGGTAAAACTCCCGTTGAATCATTTTCTTAGCGCATCCACTGACCTGCGCGCCACCGCAATTTCTGAAGGGAAACGGCATGAACCTGGCCGGTTCGCGATTATTCCAGTCGCTTGAGGTGTAGATGTACGATATCGCCGTTCTTCTCCGACGTCCCCAGATACACATCTGCTCGATACCGGTCTCAACGCCTTGCCCATTCTTCTTCACGCCGGCATCGATCGCGCGCTCAAGGCGGGGAACTTTTTGCCGAAAGCGGCGTTTGTCTGCTGTCACCGAACTCGACCAAGTCGATGACATTCATGGGGCTCGCCGACATGACAGGAGGCGAGCTTCTTCCTTTTCCGTGGTTTGCTCAAAAATAGATCGACATCACCAGGTCCTGGTCGAAATCACCGAAGCCCTTGCCAAAAATATTCATGCCGCCCGGATTGTCCGCCTTCTCGTCAATGCCGATACGAAAGCGAATGGAATGATGATCGGCAATGCCGAGCGAGGCAATCGTCTGTGTCGAGACCATCGCACCATCGATCCAGGTTCCCTTGTCATCGATCGTCCAGGTCTTGAGCTTGCCGTATTGCGAGCCGCTAAGCTTCCACCAAGCCGGCGAGTACATGCCGCGCCGGTCGCCGAAATCGCCCGGTGACGTCCAGTGGCCGGCCTTGATGCCATTCACCCAGATCGAAATGTCGGATGGCCAGTTGGCATTGGTCGCCGGCGTCTCGGAGCTGAGCTCCGCCGAAAAATCCACCTTGCGGATCTTTCGGCCCGTGACCTTGGCATTGTTCGGAAATTTGTACTCCACATAGCCGCGGGTGAACCATAAAAGTGCGGCCTGCATGCGCTGCGGGTCGAGGAAGACTTCCTGCACGTCCAGCATGCCGATGACATTGTTGACGGAGCACAGGCCACAGGGCGCCTCCACTTCGAACTCCGTGAAAAGTCCGATCGGCATGCTGACGGTTACGACGTCTTCCGCAGACTTTGTGCCACTGGCGTCAAAACGGATCAGAATTTCGTCGTAGATGCAGGAGCAGACCTTCTGATTACCCTTCGTCGCCTTCATCGTCTGCGTCTGTATCAGCCCTGCCTGTTCCAGCGCCTTCAAGTTGGTCGCCGCCGTCGATTGCGGCAAGCCCATGTGACCGGCGATGTCGTTCACATTCAACGGACCTTTCTGGCGCAGCAGGTTGAGGATTTCGATACGCGTCGGTGAACCGAGGGCCTGTACGACTTCGGCATCCTTCATCGGATCGACGGTTAGAAGCTTAGTCTCCATGCTCTACTACTGGTTCTCCAGTCTTTCTCGGCTGTACTTCGCTGATACCATGCAGGGTTGCCGGTGTCGCCGCCTTTTCTATAGGTGCCGGCCCGCGTCTCGGGAGAGCTGCCGCGGACCGGCTGGGCCTTCTCACCTCGGCCCGAAAGGTGTTCTTCACTCGTCTACCCCTTGATGCCCGAAGAGAGCATCAGCGCCTGTGTGACGCGCTTCTGGAAAAGCAGATAGGCAACTGCGACGGGCATGGCGGCGAGGATCGCGACGGCCATGTCACGGGCATATTTGACGCCGAAGGCATCGCTGATCTGGGTAATGCCGACGGTAACGGTCATCATGTCTTCCGAGCTCGTGACAAGGAAGGGCCACAAGAAGGCGTTCCAGGCCATGATGTAGGTAATGATCGCAAGTGCCGTGGTAATTCCCCAGTTCAGCGGCAGATAAAGCTTGAAGAGGATCTGGAATTCCCCGCAGCCGTCGAGCTTTGCCGCTTCGCGCAGTTCCTTTGGAACGGAATCGAAGAACTGCTTGTAGACTATGACGACCACCGGAACGATCAGTTGCGGCAGGATGATGCCACCCCAGGTGTTGATCAGGCCCAGCCGGTGCATGAGCACGAACTGCGATACCACAAGAGCCTGCGACGGCACCATGAAGCTCGCGAGGATGATGCCGTAGAGCAGTTTGCGGCCCGGAAAGACGATCTGCGACAACGCGTAGGCGCACATCACGCTGATCACGATCACGACGATCGTGACCGTGACCGACGTCACGATCGAATTCATGTACCAAGTGGCGAGATTGGTATTGAAAAGCGCAAAGTAATAGGCCGAAAAGTTGAAGACGTCCGGAATGAAGGTCGTTTTCGATACCACCTCCTGCTCCGGTTTGATCGATGTAACGATCGCCCAATAGATCGGGAATGCCCACATGCAGGCGATGCACAGGGTCAGGACGAGAAGAAGCGCGTTGCCGATGGTCTTGCCGGGCATGTGTCAGCGCCCCCTTACGCGCAGAAGCTGGTATTGCAGCACCGAAACGACGACGATGATCAGGAAGAGCATCACGGCGACCGCCGAGCCGACACCACCATGATTGAGGCGGAAGGCCTCGCGATAAACGAGCTGCAGCAGCACGTAGGTCGAATTGAACGGTCCGCCTTCGGTCATCAGATAGACCTGGTCGAAGATCTTCAGCTGCAGGATGAGCTGGAGCGTGAGAACGAGCGCCGTGACCGGCCAGATCAGCGGCCAGGTGATGCGGCGGAAGCACTGGAGGCGCGTCGCACCGTCGAGCATCGCAGCCTCATAATAATCCTGCGGAATATTGCGCAGGCCGGCGATGAAAAGCAAAAGGTTGAAGCCGTTCGTCCACCAGACCGTGACGAGGGCCACCATCGGCATGGCCCAGACGGGATCTCGGAAAACACTGATGCGCTTGCCGGTGAAGAATTCGATGATGTACTGCGCGATGCCGAACTGCTGGTCGAGCACCCATTGCCATATCTGGGTCACGACAGAAACCGGCAGGATATAGGGAATGAAGAAAAGCACGAGTATCAGGCTCTGCAGCCAGCCCTTCAGCCGCACGACCATCAGCGCCAGACCAAGGCCGATCAGCGTATTCGGAATGACGGTCAACAAGACGAAATAGCCGGTGTTCCATACGGACGTATAGAAGAGCTTCTGGCCGAAAAGCTTCACATAGTTGCCGAAGCCAACCCACTGCCCCACGCCGATCAGTGGCGCGTCGGTGAAGCTCAAGGCAAACATCTTGTAGACCGGGTAGGCAAACACGACCAGATAGGCGGTCAGAAACGGGGCGATCATGATGATCGCCGTCAGCGTCTTGCCTCGTCTTTCGCTGCTGAACACTAAGCATCTCCTTCAAGCGCAAACGCCGGCCGGAGGGTCGCTCCGGCCGGCGAATTCTCACATCTGGCTCTGCAGTTCTTCGCGCATCTGCTCGATCGCGTCTTCCGGTTCGAGCTGCCCGTTCAATGCCGGAACCACGAAGTTCTGCGTCGCTTCGTAGATCGGGCCTGCGACGCCTGCGAGTTTGGAGACCGGATCGAAGACAGCCGTGTCTGCGAGCTTCGCATAGGTTGCATTCGGCTGCATTTCCTTGAATTCCTTGCTGTCGGTCACGGGCTTATAGGCCGGAATGTGACCCGCGCTCGCCCAGGAGATGCTGTGCTCGTTCATCCAGTTGATGATCTCGAGTACGATCTTCACCTTCTCCGGAGCGATCGGCCTGGAATCGCTGTTCGGGATCGCGAAGGAGTGCGAGTCCGCCCAGGTCGCCTGCGTACCCATGAGGTTCGGGATTTCGATGGCACCCCATTCGAAACCGAGATTGCCGTTCTTCTGCAGGTCGACCATGGTCGGCACCTCCCAGACGCCGTTGATATGCATGGCGGCCTTGCCGGAGGTGAAAAGCGCAATCGAGGCTTCATAGGAAATCAGTTTCGGCGAATAGCCGGTGGAGACCCAGTGCGCCATGGTCTGCAGCGCCTTGACGCCGGCATCGCCGGGCAGGATCTCGTCTGCGTCGATGAACTTCGCGCCCTGCTGTGAAAGCAGGGTATAAAAGACGCGCCACATCGAACCGCCTTCGTCGGTATGCAGCGACAACGGATACTCGACCTTGCCGGTTGCCTTGATCTTCTCGAGCGCGGCATTGAAATTGTCGAGCCCTTCGAGACCCTTGGGCAGACCGTCGTCGCCCAGCAGCCCGGCCTCTTTCAAAATGGTCTTGTTGTAGTAAAGGACGATCGAATGAACGTCGAAGGGAATGCCATAGACCTTGTTGTCAAACGTCGCCTGCTTCCAGGCAGCATCGACGTAGTTTTCCTTCTTGATACCGGCCGAAGCGAGCTCTTCCTCCGAGAAGGGCCGCAGGATGCCGGTCGGGACGGCGAGCGGATAACGCGACATATGATAGGTCATGATGTCGGGCTGCTGGCCGACGGCTGCCGACGTCTGCACCTTGGTATAGAAGGGAACGCCCCATTCAAGCGTCGTCGCGTTGATCTTGATGTCCGGGTGGGTATCGTTGAACTCCTTGATGAGCGCCTTCATGCGGATACCGTCACCTCCGCTTAAGAAATCCCACCAGGTAATATCCGTCTGTGCGAATGCCGCTGCCGAAGGCAGCAATGCGATTGCCGCCGAAACGGCCAGTTTCAATAGTCTTTTCATGTCGGGTCCTCCTCGATAAATTCATGGGTTGTGACCATCCCGCGGTACGGAACGGTCTTGGCCGCAGACCTCCTCCAAGGCCCGCATCCTCATCTTGCATTCACTTCCGAAATCCGGGCTCAGGCACCCGAATTGCGGCTATCAGCTGAGCCTCCTGCCTTCGCTGTCGAAGGCCAGCATTTCGGGCACCCTCAAAGAGAGGCTGATCTTTTCCTTGGGCTGCGGGCGGCTGTCTCGGCACTCGACCGTCATTTCCGCGCCACTCGCAGTCAGTATGTGCAGATAGCCGGTGCCGCCGAGCTCCTCGGTGAACTCGGCCACGGCCGCAAGCGTCACAGTGCCTTCGCCCGCCCCGAGCCCGATATGCTCCGGACGGACGCCGACATAAACGCAGGTGCCGGCAGCAACACCCGTACGCGTCGGCAGATCGAACGGCTGGCCGGGCGCGTCTTCAAGCTCGACCCGCAAAAAGCCTTGCCCCGCGTTTACGACTTTTGCCTTCAGAAAGTTCATACCCGGCGAGCCGATGAAGCCTGCGACGAACATGTTTTGCGGATCGCGATAGAGCTCAAGCGGCGCGCCGACCTGCTGGACGACGCCTCCTTTCAGCACGACGATCTTGTCGGCAAGCGTCATCGCCTCGACCTGGTCATGCGTGACATAGACCATGGTCGCGCCGATTTGCCGGTGCAGGCGGGCGATCTCCATGCGCATCTTTACGCGCAATTCGGCGTCAAGATTGGACAGCGGCTCATCAAAAAGGAAGACGCGCGGCTCGCGCACGATCGCCCGGCCGATCGCCACGCGCTGGCGCTGGCCGCCGGAAAGCTGGCTTGGCTTGTGATCCAGATAGTCACCGAGACGCAGAATGTCCGCCGCCGCCTTGACCTTCTGCCGGATCTCCGCTTTCGGCCGACGAGCGATCGACAGGCTGAACGCCATGTTTTCGAAAACGGACAGATGCGGATAAAGCGCATAGGACTGGAAGACCATCGCCACGCCGCGCTTGGAGGCTTCCCTGTGCGTCACGTCGTCGTTTTCGATGCGGATTTGTCCGCCGCTCGTCTCCTCCAGCCCTGCAATCATTCTGAGCAACGTCGACTTTCCGCAGCCCGAGGGACCGACAAAAACCGCGAACTCGCTCTGTTCGATCTCGATATCGACGCCATGAATGACCTTGAACGAGCCGAACGACTTGCTGACATTCGTCAGCTTGATACCAGACATGCATCCTCCCGATTGTCGTTTTCATCGGAGCGGCTCCTGCGCCGCCCCGATGGCAATCAGTTCACGCCGAAGCGACAGACAGCAGAATGAAATGATAGGATTTTGCCGGCAGGGCCCCGATGAGCGCACCCTCGTCGGTGATGGAAAGACCTGTGCCCGGCCTTGGGACGATGCGCTCCTGGTTCTCGACCGCGTTCCTGGCTTTCAGATCCTCGCCCGTCATGACGTGATGCTGCACGATCTTGAGACCCTTAAAGCCTTGCAGGTCGACGCTGAGGTCCATCGCCTCGTCGAGGCTGCGGTTGATCGCAAAGAGCGCTATGGTCTTGCCATCGTCGTGCAGCACCGCCGACAGATCGAGATAGGGCACGTCCTGCGCGACCTCGCAGTCGTAAGTCGGGCCGGATGACGACACCGTCAGCGCGGTGCCGCGACCGTATTTCGAGGCAAATTGCAGCGGATAATAAATCGACTGGCGCCATGCCGGACCGCCGGCCTTGGTGAGGATCGGCGCAATCACATTGACGAGCTGCGCCATGCAGGCGATCTTGACCCGGTCGGAGCGGCGGATGAAGACATTGATCAGCGAAGCGACGAAAATCGCATCCTCGAGATTATAGAGTTCTTCGAGGAGCGGCGGCGCTTCCGGCCAATCCCAGCTCGCGATACGCTCACCGTCTTCCTTGCGGTCGTGATACCAGACGTTCCATTCGTCGAAGCAGATCTTCACGTCGCGCTTCGACCGCTTCTTCGCCTTGATGTAGTCGATGACGCCGCCGATGGTGACGATGTAGCGATCGAGCTCGATCGCCTTGGCATAATAGTTCAGCGTGTCGTTTTCTTCGTTGCCGAAGTACTTGTGCAGCGAAATGTAGTCGACGCTGTCATAGCTCGCATCGAGAACCGTCGCCTCCCATTCGGGATAACTCTTCATCTTGTCGTTGGACGAGCCGCAGACAACCGTCTCCAGGGTCTTGTCGAAATATTTGAAGGCCTTGCTGACTTCGTTGGCGAGGTGGCCGTACTCGGCAGCACTCTTGTGGCCGACCTGCCAGGGACCGTCCATCTCGTTTCCGAGGCACCAGATACGGACATTGTGCGGGTTCTTGTAACCGTGCTTGGCGCGCAGGTCGCTCCAGTAGGTTCCGCCCGGATGATTGCAATATTCGAGGAAGTTGCGGGCATCGTTCAGGCCGCGCGAGCCGAGGTTCATGGCAAGCATCATCTCGGTGTTGGCAAGCTTCGACCAGTCGGCGAATTCGTTGATGCCCACTTGGTTCGTTTCACGTGTTCGCCACGCAAGATCAAGCCGGGTGGGACGCTGGTCCCGCGGGCCGATACCGTCTTCCCAATGATAGGCCGAGACGAAATTGCCACCCGGATAACGCACGATCGGCATGTCGAGATCGCGCACCATATCAAGAACATCGGTTCGAAAGCCGTCCTTGTCCGCCTTCGCATGGCCCGGTTCGTAGATCCCGGTGTAAACGGCGCGGCCCATGTGCTCAAGGAAGGAGCCGTAGACCCGCTTGTCGACGGTCGAAATCGTGAATTCCCGGTTGAGGGTGGCTTTTGCCCGCATGAATCTTCCTCGTTCATTGAATTTGATTTTTCCGCAAGCTAGACTCGGAAATTTTTTATTTCAAGTATTTTGTTTTATATCAAAAAATCAGTTTCATATGGCGGTCGTGTGCGATGGGCGCAGGTATTTGGCGTGATCCTTAACGCTGATTCCAGTATGTGTTGTGCCTTGCTTTATCCTGGCCACCTGCGCATTTGAGCTTCGCATTCGGTCGTCATCGACCGGCCTTGATCCACTTGGAGGATCGCTGCCCTGGCGTGACATTGACCGCAGAAGCTGCGATTATGAGCGCCAGATCGGGTGAACCGTCACCAGGACAATCCGAGGGAAGGATCTCTTTTCACGTTCGCGTCGTTTCCTCTTCGAGGACTTCTTTGGCGGCGGGACGGCGGCGTGTCGGCGGCTATGGAACAGCGATCGTCAACCAGGAAATAACCGTGACCTCGACGAAGCCACCCGGGAACGGACCCCAAGCCGGAAACGATCACCGACCGGCGAATTTTCCCCTCCTCGTGCTCGGAGCCCTCGGCGTCGTCTACGGCGATATCGGCACAAGCCCGATTTATGCATTCCGCGAAGCCCTGACGGTCTCCGGTCAGGTGTCAGGAATGGTCGATGGCAAGCAAATTCTCGGTTTGCTTTCCCTGATCGTCTGGGCATTGACCGCCATCGTCGCCATCAAATACGTCGGCTTCGTCTTGAAAGCCGACAACAAAGGAGAAGGCGGCACACTTTCACTGATGTCGCTCGCTCGAGAGAGCCTTGAAGGCAGGCCGGTTTGGGTCCTTGTGCTTGGCATTGTCGGCGCGTCGCTGTTTCTGGGCGATGCAATAATAACGCCTGCGATATCGGTATTATCGGCCGTCGAGGGCCTCGAGGTGGTCGCCCCACAGCTTTCGCATTGGGTCGTCCCGACCACGGTTGCCATCATAACGGTACTGTTTCTCGTTCAACGGTTCGGGACCGGCGGTGTCGCATCGGTATTCGGTCCCGTCACCGCATTATGGTTTTTGACCCTTGGCGTCTCCGGCCTTGCGCACATCCTCCAACAGCCCTTGATCCTCTCGGCCATCAATCCACTTCACGCCATACAATTTCTCGGCACGCATGCTGGAATTTCGGTGCCGGTTCTGGGTGCAGTGTTCCTGGCGGTAACCGGCGCAGAGGCGCTCTATGTGGATCTTGGGCATTTCGGGCGCAAGCCGATCGTCTTTGCCTGGTTCGCGCTGGTGTTTCCAAGCCTGCTTTTGAACTATTTCGGTCAGGGCGCATATGTCCTCAGCCATCCTGAGGACATCGAACATCCTTTTTTTGCAATGCAGCCCGAATGGGCGCAGTTTCCTGTGGTCGTTCTCGCCACCGCTGCAACCGTCATTGCCAGCCAAGCGGTCATATCGGGGGCATATTCCCTTATTCGCCAAGCGATGCATCTCAATCTTCTGCCGCGCTTCAGCATCCGCCATACCTCGGAAACTCAGGCCGGACAGATCTACATGCCCCAGATCAATGCCTTGTTGTTCGTCGCCGTCATCGCATTGGTGATCACATTTCGAAATTCCAGCGGTCTGTCCGCCGCCTACGGCATCGCCGTCACCGGTGAGATGCTCATTACCGCTATTTTGCTTTTCGTCGTCGCGCGACGCGTCTGGAGATGGCGACGGACACTTGCATTAATGGTAATCGCTCCGCTGATCTTGATCGACACCAGCTTCTTCGTCGCCAACGTCGCAAAGTTCGGACAAGGCGGCTGGGTTCCCGTCGCCGTGGCCCTCACCGCCGCGTTCTTGATGCAAACCTGGATTTCCGGGCGTCGCTTGCTGACAATTAGAACGAGGGCAGACGAGGTCCCCCTCACGATGATCATTGACAATCTGACAAGAAAAAGGCCATCAACCGTGCCGGGAACTGCAGTGTTTCTGACAAGTGACGTCGAAGGTGCGCCTACTGCTCTCTTGCATAGCATGAAGCACTACAAGGTGCTGCACGAGCACAATATCATCCTCAGCGTTCTCACGTCCCCGTCACCTTATGTTGCCGATGACGAGAAAATCTTCCTTGAGGGCCTGCATCCCCTTTTCAGCCGCATCGTCATCACCTTTGGTTATATGGAGACCCCCAACATTCCCCGCGCCCTTATCCTGGCGCGCAAGCTCGGCCTGAAATTCGATATCATGTCGACGACCTTTTTCCTGTCGCGCAGGACGATCTTGCCGTCCGAGAAAGGCGGCATGCCGCTGTGGCAGGATCGGGTGTTCATCGCACTCGCGCACAATGCCAGCAACGCAACCGAGTATTTCCGGCTGCCGACCGGGCGTGTCGTCGAACTCGGCATCCAGGTGACGATATGATTGGCTACAAAGGCGAATAACGTCAGACAGTTCGCCCGGTCGACATCAAAGAGCCGTCAGCGGCAATGGTCGGACTTGTTTTCGGCTTTATCCCGCAATGGGCGGTTCCAGATTGCCGCCAGAGTCTTGAGATACGAGCAGGGCTTGCTTCTGGCAAAATGACCGGCGCTCTAAAGCTTCGGCGTCAGCATCTCGAAGCGGTCGCGGACGGTGGAGCAGAGGTCGCCGCCAAGGCGGGCGATCGCATCGACTGCTCCCGGTTCAACATGAAAACGCTCCGGATCGACAACCCCGTCACGATAGTGCGCAAAGACGATTTCACCGAGGATAACCTGGCGCGACTTGCCAAGCTCCAGCGTCACATGCCTGCGGCATTCGAAGGCGGCAGGAGCCTCCGCAATCCACGGCGAACCGACCTTTTCTCCGGGCATGGCCGTCAGACCCGCCTCCTTCAGTTCGTCGACACCGCGCGGATACTTCGCTCCGCAGACATGCATCGCCTCGGCGATTGAAAACGAGACGATATTGACGGTGAAAACCTCGGTCATGCGGATATTGCGGGCGGTATCCTTGAAGGACATGTCCGGATGGTTCTCGACGCCCAGCGCCAGGATCGGCGGATCGGCCGAAAGGCAATTGAAGAAGGAAAAGGGTGCGGCATTGATGCGGCCATCCTCATCCACCGTCGTCACCAGCGCGATCGGACGCGGAATGATCGTGCCGATCATCAGCTTGTAGCGCTCGCGCTCGCTCAATGCCGTAAAGTCGAAGGAGATGCTCATCTCAGCTTGGCGTCCCCATCGGCGCAAATCTGCTCATCGCGCCCGTGAAGGCCTTGGGAAGCGGCGAGGCATAGGAGCCGCGCTTGCTGGTCGAAAGCCCGAGCGATACCAGCGCTTCGGCCTGCTTCACGGCCGCGGCAACGCCATCGACGACCGGAACACCATAGATCTCCTGCAAATCACGCGCGAGATCGGTCATGCCCGCACAGCCGAGCACGATTGCTTCTGCACCATCCTCGGAAAGGGCCTTTTCGATTTCAGCCCGAAGCTTTCCGATGGCACCAGAGGCCTCGTTTTCGAGTTCGAGCACCGGGATGTCGCACGCCCTTACCTTCGCCCGGCCGCCCATGCCGTAGCGGCGGACAAGATTGTCGATGAGCACGCGGGAGCGTTCCAGCGTTGTAACGACCGTGAAGCGTTGCGCCAGGAAGCCGGCCGTCGCTACCGCAGATTCGCAAAGGCCGAGCACCGGCACGTCGGCAAAGGCGCGCGCCGCATCAAGGCCGGTGTCGTCGAAGCAGGCGACGACCGCCGCGTCATAGCCGGCCCCCTGGCGCTCCTTCAGCTCCATCAGCAGTCCCGGGATTGCCAGCGCCCCGTCATAATGGCCTTCGATCGAAACCGGTCCCATCGGGGACGTGGCAGCGATGATGTCCGTTCCCGTTGCAGCGACGGCGCGTGCGGCGATAGCAGCCTTTTCCGTCATCGAGGCCGTCGTGTTGGGGTTTACCAGCAATATGCGCATGTCATTTGATCTTTGCCTGCCGCCGGCTGAGCATCATCATGATGCCGAGCGCGACGAGGATAATGGTGAAGGAGAAGAGCGTCGTCACCGTTCCGAGTGCATAAAGCACGGGCGTCGTGACATTCGTCGTCATGCCGTAGATTTCGAGCGGCAGGGTGTTGTAGGTGCCCGACGTCATCAGCGTGCGGGCGAATTCGTCATAGGAGAGCGTGAAGCCGAACAGGCCGACGCCGATCAGGCTCGGCAGGATCATCGGCAAAACGACGTGCCGGAAGGTCTGCCATGAGCTTGCGCCGAGATCGCGCGCCGCTTCCTCATAGGCCGGAGAGAAGCGGTTGAAGACGGCAAACATGATCAGCACGCCGAACGGCAGCGTCCAGGTGAGGTGCGCCCCGAAAGCCGAGGAATACCAGGCAGGCTTCAGACCGCCCTGCTGGAAGACGACGCCGATGCCGAGCGAAATGATGATCGAGGGAACAACGAGGCTCGCAACGGTCGCATAAAACAGTGCCGTCGAGCCCCGGAATTTCCGGCGGAAGGCAAGACCTGCGAGCAGCGAGACGGCGACGGTGACGATCATCACCATCAGGCCGAGCGTAAAGGACCGTTTGAAGGATGCGCCGAAGTCGCCAACGGCCTGCTTTTCGAAAAGGTTGAAGAACCAGTGAACCGAAACCCCGTTCAGCGGGAAGGTCAGACCACCGTCCGGCCCCTGGAACGACAGGATCAGCACCGCCGAGAGCGGGCCGTAGAGAAAAACCACAAAGACGGCGAAAAAGGCCGCGAGCACATAGAATTCGACGCTTCGCTTTTCATGGTTCATCTCAAAGCTCCTTGCGGATGTCGACGACGCGCAGGATGGCGGCGACCATCAACAGCACGACGACCAGAAGCACGACAGCGTTGGCGGCAGCGGCCGGATACTGCAGCAGCGACATCTGGTTTTTCATCATCAATGCGACCGAAGCGCTCTGGCCGCCGGACATGACCTGCACGGTCGAAAAATCCGCCATCACCAGGGTCACGACGAAGATCGTACCGATCGCCATGCCGGGTTTTGCAAGCGGGATGACGACATTCCAGAGGATTTGCCAGCCACTGGCACCGGCATCGCGCGCCGCCTCGAAGAGCGAGCGGTCGATGCGCATCAGCGTGTTGAAGATCGGCGTCACCATGAAGAGCGTATAAAGGTGCACCATGGCGAGTACGACGGCGAAATCGGAATAGAGCAACCACTCGATCGGCTGCGGAATGAGACCCATCTCAATCAGCGTCGTATTGACGAGCCCATTGCGGCCGAGCACCGGAATCCACGAGATCATGCGGATGATGTTCGACGTCATGAAGGGGACGGTGCAGACAAGGAAGAGGATCATCTGCGTCGAGGTCTTGCGGATATGGAAAGCCAGGAAATAGGCGACCCAAAAGCCGATGAGGAGCGTCAGCGCCCAGACGATGACGGTGAATTTGAGCGTGTTAAGGTAGATCTTCCAGGTGACCCATGATCCGAGCGTCTCGGTATAATTCATGGTGAGGAAGGCGGGATAGAGCCCCGCAAAGTCGTAATCCCAGAAGCTCACGACCGCGATCATCGCAATCGGCAGCAGGAAGAACAAACCGAGGATCAGAAAGAGCGGCAGGGCCTGGAGATAGGAAATCGCAGCCAGCGGCACGCGAAAGCCGCCACGTCGAACGCGCTCAGCCTTCTCACTGGGTTGTGCGGAAGCAATCGTTGCCATCTGCCATCCTCTTAGACATTCGCGGAAGCCAAATTGGAAGGGATCCGAAAGACCCCTTCCCAGCCCTCGCGCAGAAGGAGGGCGTTTCTGACGCAACCTCTCCGGTCCGCTCCACCTGTCTGGAGCGTTGAGGAGACGAACGCGGCGAGCAGCTTATGCAGCGATGAACTCGTTCCAGCGGCGGACCATGTAGCGGTCTTCGTCCATGACGGAGTTCCAGCAGGCAACAGCGCCCATGCGGGCCTCGAAGGAGCCGCCATCGCGGACGGCGCCGGCCTTCTCCATGACCTTGCCTTCCGGCGAGAGAATATCGCCCTGCGCCGGCTTGCCCTCGATCCAGTAGCCCCATTCGTCGGCTGACATGAAGCCCTTGGCGGTTTCCATGCAGGCCGAGTAGTAGCCCTGGCGGTTGAGATAGCCGCCGACCCAGCCGGACGTGTACCAGTTGATGTACTCGTAGGCGGCGTCGAGCTGAGCGCCCTTGAGGTGCGAGGCAAGGCCGAGACCGCCGCCCCATGCGCGGTAGCCTTCCTTGAGCGGCTGGTACTTGCAGGAAATGCCCTTGGAACGGACAGCGGCAACGGCCGGCGACCACATGGACTGGATGACGACCTCGCCCGACGCCATCAGGTTGACCGACTCGTCGAAGCTCTTCCAGAAGGCGCGGAACTGGCCTTCGCTCTTTGCCTTGATCAGGAATTCGATCGTCTTGTCGATCTCTTCCTTGGTCATGTTGCCCTTGTCGGCATATTTGATGTTGCCCATGGCTTCCATGATCATCGCCGCATCCATGATGCCGATCGAGGGGATGTTCAGGATCGAGGTCTTGCCCTTGAATTTCGGATCCATGATGTCGGCCCAAGTGGTGATCTCGCGGCCGACGAGATCCGGACGGATGCCCAGGGTGTCGGCGTTGTAAATGGTCGGAACCATCGTCATCCACTTCGTCGGCTCCTTGGCGAAGGACTTGGATTCGGCGCCTTCGACGAAGCCGACCGTATGCGGTGCGGTACCCTGCGCAATGACGCTGTCTGGCTTCATCTTGCCGTTGATGAAGAGCGGCACGATCTTGTCGAAATATTTCAGCTTCGACGTATCCATCGGCTGGAGGACGCCGGTCGGAAAGACTTTCTTGGCAATCCAGTATTCGATGTCGGCGATGTCATAGCTGTCCGGCTGGGTGACGGCACGCTGCGCAGCAGCGTCCGAGTCCGTTGCCGTCATCTCAAGCGTGATGCCGAGGTCCTTCTTGCACTGTTCGGCGATCGCATTGATGTTGGAAACGCCCGTGCCGAACTGGCGAAGCGTGATGCTGGACTGCGCCCAAATCGTCGGAAAGCCGGTGATCAGGCCTGAGCCGGCGGCTGCGCCGATGGCCGCAGCGCCCGTCTTCAAAAGCGAACGGCGGGAAATGCCCTTCTCAGTCTTGGTTGTCTTCGTTTCAGTCGTCATGTCAGTTCCCCTTTTTTGATTGCGAAATTCATGGACGGCCGAGGAGGACGGCATCCTCCAGGGTCCAACTCAAAGACACCGCATCGCCGATCGATACGGGTTTGGCGAAGTAATCGCCGTCGCTCGCGATGACCGTGAAGTCGTCACTGCCCGCGCCGACTGCGGTGATCTTCACCGAAGCGCCGCGATATTCGATGTTGGAAACCACGCCGTGGAAGCCGAGCGTCTTTTCCGCCGGCCGTTCGAGGCGGACGCGATCGGTGCGGATGCCGATATCGACAGGATCGCCCACCTTCCTGCCCTCACCACGCACGGAAAATGTCTGGCCTTCCGGCACCTTGAGGGTGATCACGCCGCCTTCGGCAGACACGACACGACCAGATAGAACGTTGTGGTCGCCCATGAAACGGGCGACGAAAGCCGTGGCCGGCCGTTCGAAGAGCTGGCGCGGTGCTGCCGCCTGTTCGATCTTGCCCTCATTCATGACGACAATCATGTCAGCAAGCGCCATCGCCTCTTCCTGGCTATGCGTCACATGGACGAAGGTGATGCCAAGCGTCTTTTGGAGCTTCTTGAGCTCCGCGCGCATCCGGATCTTCAAGAACGGGTCGAGGGCCGACAAAGGCTCGTCAAGCAAGAGCGCTTCCGGATCGGTGATCAGCGCGCGCGCCAGCGCCACACGCTGCTGCTGGCCACCCGAAAGCTGCGCCGGACGCCTGCTCGCGTAGGCTTCCATCTGCATCAGCTTCAGCATCTCCAGCGCCTTGGCCCGGCGCTCGTCCTTGCCGACCCCCTTCATCTTCAGGCTGAAGGCGACATTGTCGATAAGGTCCAGATGCGGAAAGAGTGCATAAGACTGAAACATCATCGCCGTGCCGCGCTTGGCGGGAGGAAAGTCGGTCACAACCGTATTGCCGAGGCGGATATCGCCCGTCGAGATGCTTTCATGGCCAGCGATCATGCGAAGCGTCGAGGTCTTGCCGCAGCCGGATGGGCCGAGGAAGCAGCAATATGATCCAGCCGGAATCTTCAAGCTGATGGCATGCACAGCAGTCGTCGCGCCATAAACCTTCGAAACGGATGCTATATCGATTTCCGCCGCTTTCGACATCATGTCTTCCCCTGTTCGAGAAAGATCAATGCATCCGCCGTGCCAGTTTCGTCGCCAGCGTCAAACCCGAAGAATCACTGGGCTTTTTGGAACATCCAAGGGGCGCGCCCAACTGGGTCTTTCATCGACCTGCACAGGAAATAGGCTTTTGTCTGCAATTTATGCAGATAATCGTATACAATTTGGACTGTATTTTGCTCGCAAATTCCATTTAACTTTTCTTCCGAAGCTGTCTATCATCGGGGCGATAATCAGGTATCCGATTTCATGAAGTCCACCTCTGACGCCGTTCTTTCGGCAGATGATTCAGCCGAGACAAGCACGCAGCAAATTCGTGATGCCATCCGCGATGCGATCGTCGAGCGGCGCCTTTCTCCCGGTACGAAACTTTCCGAAGCCGATGTCGGAAATCTCTTCAACGTCAGCCGCACGCTTGCCCGCGCCGCGCTCCAGGCTCTGTCCTATGAGGGCCTCGTCAGCGTCGAGAAGAACCGTGGCGCCTTCGTCGCCTATCCGTCCCCGGACGAAGCCCGTCAGATTTTCGCTGCCCGCCGGCTCGTGGAGCCCGGAATCCTGCGCGAAGCGGCCGCGCGCATTACACCTTCGCAAATCCAGCATCTGAGGCAGCTTCTATTGGAAGAGGGCCGTCTGATGAGCGAGCGCGGCCAATCAGCGCGACGCGCGGAAATCAAGGCCTCCGGCGATTTTCACTTAATGCTCGCACAGATTTCCGGCAATGCCATCATGCAGCGCTTCATGGAAGAGCTCGTCGCCCGCTCCTCGCTTGTCATCGCGCTCTACGGTCAGTCGACCGTATCGAGCTGCGGCCACACAGAGCACGGCGATATCGTTGCGGCTATTGAACACGACGATCTCGATACCGCCTGCCGCCTGATGGTGCACCATATTTCCCATATCGAAGCCGATCTGGATCTGCGCGAACGCAAAAGCTTCGGATTGAAGGAGGCGTTTGCGATCTAGGATCCAGCCAGCTTGGCGGACGAAGGCCATTACCGGCTGTCGGAGCATCGCCAACTCGGTTTCATTGCCGTGGTCTATCGGCGAAATGAGACATGCCAAATTCCGCCGCTTTCTGGTTGGATCTCCTGGCTTCGTCGAGCCAGAACGGAAACAACGACGCCTCGTGGAACAGGCCCGGCACGACGTCGAGCCGCACATCGACATTTGCAGCCTTCAGCTTTTCGAAAAGACGCTGGACATCCCCCCGCAAAGCCTCCTTTTCGCCGACCTGCAGCAGGGTCGGAGGAAAACCTGAATAATCGCTGTTTATCGGCGAGACCGTTTGAAGCGAGGGACTACCCTTCCCCGCATACTCCTTCCCCACCTGTTGCAGCCATTCGCGGCTGACGGAAACCTCGTCTTCGCCATGCGCCGGAACCCCCGCACCCCCAAAATCGGCAACCGGGCTGATAGCGATCACGGCAGCGGGCTTCTCGCCGTTCGTGGCGATCTGGCGAAGGGACATTTGAAGCGCCAAGGTTCCGCCGACGGAGTCTCCGATTACCACAATGTTTGCCGCCTCGTAGCCGGATTCAAGGAGCCAGCGAAATGCGGTGACGGAATCGTCGACCTGCCTCGGAAAGCGGTACTGAGGCAAAAGCCGATATTCGATCAGCAGCACATCGGCAGACGAGGCCTTCGCGAACGACGCGGCGATGTTGCGATGACTACGCAAGGAGCCGGCATAAAAGCCTCCACCGTGGAGATAGAGGATCGCCCGCTTGCCAAGCGGGTGGTGGAGGCGAGCGGGCCAGATCAACTCGCCGTCAACGCCATCGGCATCGACCTGGCGTATCTGCACCCGGGTTGGCTCAGGCGTGGCCCTCATCGCCTCCTCGAAGCGCAGCCTCCGATCGCGAAAATCACTCCTGCGGTCCAGAAGCCGCGCGATGATTTCCTTGGCGCGCGATCGCGGGTCCGACTTTGTTGCGCTGGCGTCGTCGGCACGGGCAATGTCGATCGGTGATGATACCAGGAGCAAGCATGCCATCGCCCTGCCAGCCAAACCGGTTTTTGATCGCAATGGCATGAAACTCCTCTCGATCCTCGCCTCGCCTGAATATCAGTGATCCGGCCAAGACTGTAGCGGCAATTGCTATCGTGTAAAGAAAGGGAAGCAGTTGCCAGGCTTATTTGTCCAGGGCCCGCCGCAACGCTCGGCAACACGCCGGCGTCGGGAAAATCTTCGCAAAGCCGACACCTGGCCACGGCCAATACCGGTGGCTGTTTGGCCGATGCAATGATCTGCGCCGGATTGACGAACTGCGACGCGATCACAAGAAAAGCGTCGTGATCATATGGACGACAGCCATGACATTGATCGATTGGGTGGCGCGAGAACACCGGAGTCGCAATGGCTGATCGCCAACCAGGAAACGGGCTTGAAGCGCCAAGGGTAAGTTACTTTGGCAAAAAAGGGTAAGCTTTTGACCCAAAAAGGTAAGTTATCGTGGCCATTGGCCTCTGAAACGACACGCACGATGGCGAAGTTGATGTTCATGCCGACGAGGAACCGGCGGCTACTCGCTGCGGGCCGTCGCTCGATGACGCTGGGACCGCGCCAGTTCGACAAACCGGCGCTTGACCTCCTCGAACAGTGCCGGCGGCAGAGGGCCGCAATAGCCGCTTTCATTCTCCGACGGCCTGATATCTGGCCCTGGCCAGACAAAGCGGTTGCTCTCCGTCAACACGATCCACGAGCGTTCGTCATCCAATCCAAGGCGCCGCTTGGTGGCTGCCGGAATCTCGATTGCTTCTTCGGGTTTGGACGGCGGAGAGTGCGTCACTGGCAAAACGCGCACCACCGGAGTTCCGTCCTCCAGGGCCGCAACGATGGCCAGAACGAGCGCCGGACTATCCTTGTCACCCTCTTCCCGTCCTTCAAGATGCTGCCAGTACCAGAGATAGGAATAGCGGAAGATCCAGCCGACCTTTGGTTTCAGTCGGCAGCATGCTTGCCCGTCGTCAGCTCGGCATTAAGATGATCGGAACCCGGTTCCATTTCGGCTTGCTCGACCGCAGCAATATCAGCATCGCTCAACACCGTTGTCGCCTCGACGCGACGGTCACGCCTGGCCAAACGCATATAATCTTCATAGGCGATCAACACGGTCCGCGGACGCCCGTTCTTGGTGATAATGACCGGCTCACGCACGGCGGCATCCTGATAGGCACCGAAATTCTTCGATACGGCTGCAGCAGTCACGGTCGATGTCATGGCGCATATCCTATTTTCCGTAAAATACGGGATTTCCGGACTTTATTCAACAATCCATCAAAAAGGCACCAAACATCGCGAATAAAATCCCCGTCCGACTGCGTTCTGCTCAAACGCGCCGAGGAGCTCGATGCCATCCTGCCGCTGGATCGCCGTGACCAGTTGGCGGGGCTCTTGACCGACGATGACGCCGCCACGCTGAAGCATCTTGCCAACGAAGGCATGGGCGAGAACACGTTGCGTGCGCTCGCTTCCGACCTCGCCTATCACGAAGCCCGGTGCCAGTTTGCCACCGGTTCCCCCTGGCCGGCCCCTCAATCGCTGCTTCTGAAATTCGTCGTCGCCGATCATCCTGTGGGATCCGGAAAAGCGCGTCACTACACCTTCGAAGTATAAACCTTCACGCGCGTAAACGCCCGCGGCGCCAGCATCAGTCGCCGATGGTGCAGAGCGGGCTCTCCCGTCCAAAGGCGTCGCGCGCCCGCACGGCATAGCGCACGCCCGATTGCGGCGATACATGCAAGTAGGCCGTCGAGATCAGAGGAACGGGATTGACCTTCTCGAAGATCTTTCCATCGGTGCTGGTCAAAACGTCGTAGAAAATGCCCGGACGGGCATCGCCTGCGGCCCAAAACAGCATCCGTTGCGGCCGCTCTCCAAGACCGCGATAGCGCCTCGCCGTCAGCCCGGTCGGAGCGGACGGCGCCGCACCCGTGTCGGGCACCACCAGTATCTGCGTGAGGGAGGGCAATGGCACGTCAAGGTCGAGACTGATCCGGCCGTCCTGCGCGTCGACGATACTGATCGGGTGCAAAAGCGCAGGTTCCTGGGCTCGCCGCAATTCGGCAAACTGATCGGCGGTGGGCTCGCGCGGCGCGCCGACCGGCTCCCACGGACCGCGCGGATTGCTTTCGTCGCGCTGCGCCTCCCACACTTCCATGGGATTGGTAAACTCATCGTCGATGCGCAGCAGGCAAACGCCATGACGGCCCGGCTCCAGTCCGTCGATTTGAAGCCGCACCGACGTGCGGCCGGACTGTGTGATTGCATCGACGGAGTGGATCAGCGCGATCGAGGCGCCGCCATCGGCAAGTTTTGTAGGCAGGATGGCCAGTCCGTCTATATCCGGATCGAGTTTCGGATATGCTGTCGCCTCGCAGAGTGTATCGCCCAGCGTTGCCAGCAGTTCGAGCGACGTCAGGCCGGGCTTTTTGATCTGCTCGAAAGGCGGGGCGGCGTCGACGTCAGTTGCCAGCGTGCTAAGATCGGTCTTGTGCTCCCATTGCGCCCGCCGAAAATTGCGGGGTCCGAAGTAAGCAAAGATCGTTCTCTGCCCCCAGCCGCCGATGAAGGCGTGATCGTTGCTCAGAAACGTGAAGTCGGCCGCCTTGGGCGCGATGATGCGGCGCTCGTGCTGCTCGATGATCTTGCCGATGATGGCGGCATAATAGGCCCTTCCGTGCCACGAGTGTTGGTCGGACCAACCAAGCTGCGGATCGCATTCATCATTGACGATCGGCAATTCAGCGAGCCGTGGATGATGCTGCCTCAAATAGTCGACGACGAGCAGCGTGCGGTCGATGATGCCGTTGCTGTTGGGCGTCAGATCCTCGATGCTGCCGTTGACGCCCTTTTCATGGATGGAAATGAAGTCGATCCGCGGCGGGCCGTCGTTGGTCAGGCAGCTCACGCCTTTATCGCAGTGCGCAACGATGGCGCGAAAGATCGGCGAGAGCGTGCGCGCGGTCCCGGGACCGCCCATCGGCAAGGCGCGATCGACGGCGTCGAGCCCGGCGACGCAGGCATCGTAGTAGTTTGTGTAGCCCCTCTCACCGTAGGTCCACCAGCCGGAGTCCGCCTCATTGGTCGTCTCGAAAAACCAGCTGCGAAGCTCCTCCATGCCATAGCGCCCGGCATAACGGTCCGCCACCGCCGTGACCAGGTCGCGCCACGCCTTGACCTGGTCGATGTTCTCATAGTCGGTAAAGATGCCGGATGGATTGCCCATCAACTCGAAGAACGGTTTGAGCCGATGCTCGACCATCACGTCGAGAGCGCGGTCGAGCAGCGACCAGTCATATCTGGGGTTTGCAATGCCTCCGATCACCGTCAGCAGGTTGAGCAGATAGTGAATGCGTAGATAGCGGACGCCTTCATGCGGTACGCCGCCGAGATAGGCGACCATCTGGCGCATTTCCGGCTCCAGCAGCAGTTCTGCGGGAGAAAAGCCCGTGCCGCGCCAGAAGCGTTTGAAAGGACGCACCGGCTTACTCACGTCAACATTTATCTGTGTGCGCTGGCGCATTCGCGCAATCTCCTTGGTTGATCGAAGAGGCTATTTGAACTTGGCGCGCATTGCGTCGATGCCTGGAATGACCCCGGTCAGATGCTCATGCTTCGGGTCGAAGCGTTGGATAAGGCCGCGTCGGTGCTTGCCGACAAGGATGGTGAAGATATAGCTGCGGTGTCCGGGCGAGGTGACCGTCGGATGATAACCGCGGTCGAGCAGGAACGTATCGCCGCTGCGGGTCATGAATGTCTCGACCGGCCCGTGCTCCTCATAGACGATCTGTCCACCGAAACCGGTCTCCGGCCAGAAACGGTAATGGTAGAGCTCTTCGTGACGACTTTCGACATCGCCGCACTCGGTGTCGTGCTTGTGGGGCGGGTAGCCTGACCAGCAGCCATCGCCGGCGTAGAGTTCGCTCACCAGGAGATGACCGCAGCGCCCGTTCTGGCGTTGGCCGAGCAGATGGGCTATGCGGCGCTGACTATGCGTCTCCGAGGAGCCGACATTGACCGCGTCGACCTCTTCAGGCGTGACGCGGAAAGCTGCATAGCGCCTCTCGCAGATCCCACCGGCGACGGCGATCTCGACACTCTCGCTTATTGCCGTGACGACGACCTCCGCATCGACGGGCGCATAAACGGAATCCGCGTCACCTGACCAGATGTCGGCGCGTTGGCCGACTGCTTCGAAGCGAATGCCGTCGACTTCGATGTCGACCCTGCCCGAGAGCACGACATAGAGGCTTTCATGCGCCGGCAGCCGCCTTCGCTCCTGACGGCCGGCGCAAAGCTTGAGAAGGTCGAAATAAATCAGCTCCAGGGTGGCCGACGATTGGTCGACGAGCGGACGGGCGCGGATCTCGCTAAGGGAAATGAGTTCGGGCATTCAATGCAACTCCGCAAGTGCGTGCTCGTCGAAGGGGGTGAGCTTCAAGGTTTCGGCGTGGTGGCAAGCGACGGAATGGCCATCCATCTTGACTGGCCGCAGTGGCGGTACGTGGCTCTTGCAGAGGTCTGTAACGTAGCGGCAGCGGGGGTGGAACGGACAGCCTGAAGGAGGGTTCGCCGGATCCGCCACTTCGCCGGCGAGCCGGATGCGGCGGCCTCGGCGGCGCAGCCGTGGATCCGGGATCGGAACGGCCGAAAGAAGGGCCTCGGTATAAGGGTGGCGAGGGCTGGCGAAAATGGCGTTGGTCGATGCCTTTTCCACGACCCTCCCCATATACATGACCGCGACGTTGTCGCAGATGTGACGAACGACCGAAAGGTCGTGCGCCACGAAGAGGTAGGTCAGCCCGAAACGCTCCTGCAGATCCTGCAGCAGGTTGATTGTCTGCGCCTGGACGCTCACGTCCAGAGCCGAGACAGCCTCGTCGGCGATCACCAGACGCGGTTCGGGCGCCAGCGCGCGGGCGATGCTGATGCGCTGCCTTTCTCCGCCCGAAAAGGCGTGCGGATAGCGGCGCATGAATTCGGGTCGAAGTCCGACGCTGCGCAGCAGCTCGGCGACCCGATCCACCAGTTCCGAGCCGGTTGCGATCCCATTCACCTTCAGCACCTCGCCGATGATGTCGATGACACGCATGCGCGGGTTAAGGGAGGATTGCGGATCCTGGAAGACGACGCGGATATCGCGGTGGATCTCTTTCAGCCCCGGTCCGGACAATGTCGCAAGATCGATGGGCGCACCGCTGCGCCCGGTATAGACGATCTCGCCTGCCGTCGGGCGGTAAACACGCAGGATGGTGCGTGCGAGCGTCGACTTTCCGCAACCGGATTCGCCGACGATGCCCAGCGTCTCGCCGCTATCGACGCTGAGTGACACGCCGTCGACGGCCTTGATATGGCCGACGACACGCCGGAATGCACCTCGATGGATCGGGAAATGCATTTTGAGATTCTGCAATTGGAGCAGCGGGTCCTGTCGCCGGGGTGCGTCAGCCGTCATCGGGTCTCTCCGTGCAGGAGGCAGCTTGCAACGTGGCCTTTCGAAATCGTAACCGGCTCGGGAGCCTTTCGATCGCAAAGCCCTGCCACCGCCTTTGCGCAGCGCGGGTGAAAGCCGCATCCCTGAGGACGGTCTAAGGGCGAAGGCACCATGCCCTCGATGGTCGGGAGCCGCTTTGTCCCACCGGCATGCATCCGCGGAACCGATTGCAGGAGCGCCCTGGTGTAGGGATGTGCCGGCGCGTGGAAGATGGTGTCGACGTCGCCGGTCTCGACGACTTTGCCCAGATACATGACGACCACATCATCGGCGATCTCAGACACCACGCCGAGATCGTGGGTGACAAACAGCACCGAAAGATTGAAGTCGGCCTGCAGCGTCGAAAGCAGGTCGAGGATATTAGCCTGCGTCGTCACGTCAAGTGCCGTGGTCGGCTCGTCGGCGATCAGGAGCTTTGGGCGACAGGAAAGCGCAAGCGCAATACAGACGCGCTGGCGCATGCCGCCGGAAAATTGGAAAGCGTAGCTCTCCATACGCTCCGTCGGGCGGGGAATGCCGACAAGCGCCAACGTCTCGATCGCATGCTCTTTCGCTTCGCGTCGGCCCATGTTCAGATGCAGGCGAATGACTTCGATCATCTGATTGCCAATCGTGTGGACCGGCGAGAGTGCGGCCATCGGCTCCTGGCTGATCAGGGCGATCTGAGCGCCGCGGATCGCCCGCATTTCCTTGCCGCGTGGATCGAGCGCGACAATGTCCACCGGCGGCTTGCCGGCGTCTGGCCTGTAGCGGATTGCGCCGGACACGACGCGCCCGCCGCGTGGAACCTGGTTCAGAATCGAGCGCCCGGTAATGCTTTTGCCGGAGCCGGATTCGCCCACGACGCACACCGTCCTGCCGCGCGGGATCGAGAAAGACACACCGTCGACCGCCCGCACTAATCCCGCATTGCCGAAGAAATGGGTGTGGAGGTTGTCGACCTCGATCAGCAGGTCCGGCGCCGCGCTCCGGTCGGGCTCTTTAGCGGGCATGCGTTTAGTACTCATAGGGATCTGCAGCATCGCGTATTCCATCCCCAAGAAAGTTGAGCGCAAGGACCGTGATGATCACCGCCAGTCCGGGCAGGAACAACCATGGCGCGTTGGAGACAGCGAGGATGTTCTGCGCCTCCTGCAGCAAGACACCCCAGCTCACCACCGGAGGTCTGAGCCCAATGCCCAGGAAAGACAGCGCCGTCTCGGCCAGGATCATGGTGGGGATCGCCAGCGTCACCGAGGCGATGATATGGCTCATGAACGACGGCACCATATGTCGCCAGATGATGCGCATCTTGGAACAGCCGTCGAGCTGGGCGGCGATAACGAAGTCCTCAGACTTGAGCGACAGGAAGCGACCACGCACCACGCGTGCCATGTCAGTCCAGCCGATCAGCGACAGGATGACAGTGATCCAGAGGTAGACAACGATCGGGTCGGTGCTGATCGGAACGGCCGCCGCCAGCCCCATCCAGAGCGGGATGGTCGGTATCGACTTCAAAAGCTCGATGCCGCGCTGGATGACATCATCCACCCAACCGCCGTAGAGGCCCGATATGCCCCCTAAAAGAATGCCGAGGATCAGACTGATGGTGACGCCGATAAGGCCCACCGACATCGAGATACGGGTGCCATGGATGGTTCTGCTGAGCACGTCACGGCCCAGCCGGTCAGCACCAAAGAGGTAAAAGGGTTGGCCCGGTTCGAGCGGACCGATCAAGTGACGGTTCGTCTCGAACAGGCCCCAGAACCGGTAAGGCTCGCCCTTGACGAAAAAACCAACAGGGATGAGCGTGTTCGGATCGGGTTCGTAGATACGGCTGAGTGCAATCGGGTCGACCTTGGCGGAGTAGCCGTTCACATAGAGCATGTGGAACGCGCCGTTGGCGTCATAGCCCGCAAACCTGATTCGCTGCGGCGGGGCATAGGTGAAGCGTGGATCGTAAGCCTGCTCCGACATCGGCGCCAGGAACTCGGCGAAGGCGGCAATCAGATAGACGAGTACGATGACGGCGCCGGAAACCAAAGCCACCCGGTGTTGACAAAAGCGCCACCAGATCAACCGCCATTGCCCCGCAGAAGCGTTTGCGTTCTTGGCGGGCCGAATCTCGGGGATGGCCGTTGCCACGGTTTGATCGGCCATTGCGCTTGCCTCCTCTTTAACCGTTGCGGATGCGCGGATCGAGCCATGCAAGAAGCAGGTCGGAGATCAGCGTACCGATGAGGGTAAGGATGCTCATGAGCAGAATGATGCTGCCGGCCAGATACATATCTTGGGCAAAGAGCGCGCTGAGCAGCAGCGGCCCGGTTGTCGGCAGGCTGAGCACGATGGACACCACGACCGCTCCGGAAACGAGATGCGGCAAGACCCAGCCGAGCGTTGAGACGAACGGGTTGAGCGCCACGCGCACCGGATACTTCAAGAGCAGCCTGGTTTCGCTGAGACCGCGGGCGCGCGCCATGTCGACATAGGGCTTGTTAAGCTCATCCAGCAGGTTTGCTCGCATGATGCGGATAAGCGCTGCCGTCGCGCCGGTGCCGAGCACGATGACCGGGATCCACATGTGCTTCATGAGATCCCAAAGCTTGCCCCAGCTCCAGGCCGCATTCATGTATTCGGGTGAGAACAGTCCACCGATGCTCAGCCCGAAATAGTGAGCGCTGAAATACATCAGCACCAGCGCCAGCAGGAAGCTTGGAATGGCAAGGCCGAGGAAGCCGAAGAAGGTGGCGACGTAGTCGCCGACGGAATATTGCCGCACTGCCGAATAGATGCCGATCGGGAATGCCACCGCCCACACGAAGATCAGTGTGATGAGCGAAACCACCATCGTCAGGTTCAGGCGCGACCAGATAAGCTCGCTGACCGGTTTGTTCCAGTCGAAAGACTGCCCGAAATCGCCGCGCAGCAAAATGCCGCTGATCCACTTCCAGTATTGGACGATCAAGGGCTGATCGAGTCCATAGCGCTCGCGCAGGCCCGCGAGCACCCCGGGATCGATGGTTTCGTTCTGCGACGCCAGCCGGGCGGTCAAAGCAGTCAGGAAATCACCCGGCGGAAGCTGGATGATGATGAATGTGACGATCGAAATCACGAACATCATCGGGATCATGTAGAGCAGGCGTCTGATCATGAATCCGGCCATTTCCTCGCTCCTTGCCGTGTATGTGGGCAGATCTGCTGCGACACGAAACAAGGGCGGCGGCAGGACTTGTCGCCGCCCGGTTCGGAAGGTCAGTTTTCGTAGTAGAAGGTCTCCGGCTTCACCGGCCCGGGGATCATGTAGAAAGAGGTGCTCGGGATGACGTCGGGCACATTGCGCATATTCTTCTTGACGATCCCGACGCGGTCGGGTTCGAGGTTGGTACCGATGATGTAGAATTGGTCGCGTGTAATGGCGAGCAGTTCCTTCATGGCCGCGAGCTGCTGCTCAAGTGTCGCACTCTGCTGCACCTTCCGGTACAGATCCATCTGCTTCTTGGCTTCCTCGCTCGGCTCCTCGGCATTCGGATCGTTGGGGTTCTGGTAGTAAAGACCCCAGGCGGTCGCGAAGCTCGATTCATATTCATGCGGGAAGTACCATTTGGGATCGAGCAGTCCCAGAAAATCGTAGCCTCCGCCGCCGACCCAGCCGATGCCATCGTTCTCGTTGGTCTGGAGACGGGCGAAGATGAGCGAGCGCTCCGTCGGTCGCGGCTGCATATCGATGCCGACGGTCCTCCAGTAGCGCTGGATCAATTCGAGCGCGTCACTTTGGATCGGACTCCCCGTCAGTACGTCTATGGCGAAGGTTACCCGCCTGCCGTCCGGCCCGAGTCTGTACCCTTCGGCGTCGCGAGTCGTCAGTCCCGCCTTGTCGAGATACCGGTTGGCAAGATTGACGTCGTACTTGAGGTATTGGGTCGCCATCTGCTCGTCATAGAGCGCGCTGCCTTCACGCGGAGCGGCCTGGTATGGTTTCGATTGGCCGGCGTAGATGAGCTGGTTGAGCTCCTCGCGGTTGATCGCGTGGCTGAGACCGATGCGAAAGTTCTTGTCTGAGAAGACCTTGCGCAGCACCTTGTTCTTGTGGGTCTGGTTCAGCGTGATAAGCAAGGCGTTTGACCAAGCCGGCCGCGCGATGAAAAGCCTGTATCCGCCCTTTTCCTGATTCTGAACGATGACCGGCCGGGCGTCCGTGGTCTCGATGAAACGGTTCTGCATGTCGATCTCGCCATTGATCGCCTTCAGAATGATCGCCTGTGTGTCCTCCATCACGTCGATGGTGACCTTGTCGAGATAGGGCAGCTGGTTGCCGGCGGTGTCGACTTTCGCATAGTAGGGGTTGCGCTCGGCCACGACCTGCGATGTGCCCACATAGGGGGCGGCCAGCATCCAGGCGTCGAGCACCGGGCGGCCGACATCGCGCCAGCGGCCGGGGAACGAGATCTTGTTGTTGAAGAGCTGCACCCAGTCTGCCGCACCGGCCTGCTTGACCAGCGCGGCAATGCCTTCTGGATTGAAATCCTTGTGGAATTTCTTGAGGTAGTGCGCCGGCGAGGCGGCAAGGATATCGGCGCCGCGGATGGTGGCCATGTTCATCAGGAACAGGCCGTTGGGCGCCTTGAATCTAAACACGACTTTGTAGTCGCCAAGCTTTTCGACTTTGACTGGCTCGCCGCCTGCCGTCAGCCATGCCGGGGGCGAGGGCGTGATTTCCTTGTTGCGCAGGACATGCTCGTCCCAGAAGATCAGGTCGTCGGCGCTGAAGGGCTCGCCGTCCGACCAGCGGGTGCCTTCGCGCAGGGTGAACGTGTATTCAGTGGCGTCGGCATTAACCTCGAAACTCTCGGCGATATCGGGAATGACCTCGGTCCATTCGGGGTTCCAGCGGACAAGCCGGGTATAGCCGATCGAGCGCTCGATCTCGCTGTCGCCGCCGCCGAAAGTGGCGGTGCGCCAGGTGCCGCCGTAGCTGCCAACCGACTGGAGCGGCGCAAGTACGAGGGGCTTTGCCGGCAGGCGCTTGTCAACAGGAGGCAATTTTTTTGCATCGACGAGCGCTTTGAGCTGCGGAGACTCCTGAAAAGCAACTGCAGCCCCGGCCCAGCCGGCGCCCACAACAAGTGCGAGAACGGCAGCACACGCGGCTTGCCGTGGCAGATCTCGGACGAGCTTCATCATTTCCTCCCAATGTGAACCCGCAGAACGCTGTCGTTATCTTAGTCCTTCTTTGTCTTGAGTTACGTTATCGTTACCGTAATTTTCTGTCAAATGGATTCTCCTCGCGCCTAGAATAACCGATATTTTTGCTTGGCTTTGAACTCAGATATGTGCGATATCGTTACCATCTATTTGCAGAGAGACGAGCATTTGACCCGGCATAAGGATTTCGAATCGAAGACCACAATTGCCGACGTGGCCCGCGCGGCGGGCGTGTCGCCGATGACTGTTTCACGCGTATTGAATGGCCATGGCGGCGCCAGTGCCGAAACCAGCGAGCGCGTTGTCTCGGCTGCCAGCGCGCTGAACTACCGGCCCAATCCTTTCGCACGCGGGCTGCGGTCCGACCGATCGAGAACCATTGGATTTCTGGTTCCAGACATTACCAACCCGTTCTTCCCCGAGATTATCCGCGGTGCCGAAGACGCGGCCAACGCCGCCGGCTACAATCTGCTGCTGTCGAACGTCGTGGAAAGCAGCAAGCGCGAGGCCGAGTTAATCGATGCGTTCCTGTTGCATCGTGTCGATGGAATCATCGTGTGCAGCGCGCGACTGCCGGACGCGGCGCTGCACAAGGCGCTTAGCCCACATCGGGCAGCGGTGCTTATCAACCGTGAGGCGCCGAAGGATGTCGCCGGCACGATAATGACCGACTATGAGCATGGCGCTTCGCGGGCGATCAACCACCTCGTGGCGCGTGGCCGGCGCAAGATTGCAATCATTGCCGGTCCTCGCAATTCCTATGGCGGTAAATGTCGCCTGATCGGCATCGGCAAGACCTTAGCCGAACACGGTCTCCAGGCGCCCGAGCCGATCTACTGCGACCCAACGGTTGCCGGCGGGCGCATCGCGGCAGAAGAGCTGTTAGCTGCGAAGTCGGGCTTCGACGCCCTTGTCTGCTACAACGATCTCAACGCCATCGGCGCCATGAAGGCCTGCCGGGCGGCGGGCATCACCGTACCGCAGCAAATGGCCCTGGTCGGCTTCGACGACATACCGATTGCCGAGCTGATGTCTCCGGCCTTGACTACCCTGCGCGTGCACAAGCGCGAGATGGGCGAAGCGGCCGTAAGGCTTCTACTCAGCCGTATCGTCACGAAGAATAAGCAGCACGGGGTCGTAATCGAGCCAGAACTCATGGTCCGCGAGACGACCTGATCGACAGACAGGAGGAGTTTTTGATGAATGTCCAGAACCTGCAAGCTTTGACCTTACCGGATGAAAAGAAGGCGTGGTTCGTGCATGACCGCTTCGGTCTTTTCGTGCATTGGGGGCTCTACGCGCTGCCGGCGAGGCACGAATGGGTGAAAAGCCGCGAAGAGCTGAGCGACGCCGACTATCAGAACTATTTTGATCATTTCGATCCGGATCTCTACGATCCCCGCGACTGGGCCAGGCGCGCCCGCGCCGCAGGCATGAAATATGTCGTGCTGACCTCCAAGCACCATGAAGGTTTTTGTCTCTGGGATACCAAGACGACCGACTACAAGGTGACCAACACGCCCTACGGACGAGACCTGCTCCTTCCGTTCGTGGAAGCATTTCGAGCCGAAGGACTGAAGATTGGCTTCTACTATTCGCTGATCGACTGGCACCATCCAGATTTTACGATCGACCCGCGTCATCCCCAGCGCAACCATCCCGATGCCGTTAAAATAAATGAAGCGCGCGACATTCGACGCTATGCCGCCGTCATGCGCGAGCAGGTCCGCGAACTGCTTACCGACTTCGGTCGGGTCGATGTCATGTGGTTCGATTTCTCCTACCCGCAGTGGAAGCAGGGCGACCTCGTCGGCAAAGGGCACAAGGACTGGGAGAGCGAACCACTGGTGCGCCTGGTGCGCGAACTCGCGCCGGATACGATCATCAACAACCGGCTCGATCTCGCCGATCTCGTGCCCGATATCGTAACGCCGGAGCAATATGTGCCTCGTGCCTGGCCTGAACGAGACGGCAAACGGATGACCTGGGAGGCGTGCCACACCTTCAGCGGCTCATGGGGTTATCACCGAGACGAGGATAGTTGGAAAAGCCCCGAGCAGCTGGTCCAGCTCCTGATCGGCAGTGTGGCGATGGGCGGCAACCTGCTGATGAACGTCGGGCCGACGGCGCGCGGCACGCTTGACCATCGCGCCAAGGCTGCGCTCAGCGCCTACGAAGAATGGATTGCGCTGCATGGGCGCAGCATCTATGGCTGCACCCAGTCTGAATTCTCCGCGCCGATCGACTGCAGGCTGACGCAGAATGGCAGCCGGCTCTACATCCACCTCTTCAACTGGCCGTTCCGGCACCTGCATTTCGACGCGCTGGCGGGCAAGATCGAGTATGCCCAGTTTTTGCATGACGGCAGCGAGGTAGCCTGGCTCAAACCATCCGGAAATACGCTTTGGAAGAACAGCCAGTTCCCCGTCGGCGAAGATGCCGTCAGCTTCGTGTTGCCGGTACGCAGACCATCTGTCACGGTGCCGGTCATTGAAGTTTTCCTGAAGACGTGAAGCTGTCGAGATCGGGCTATATTTGAGAATGGCGCCATGTCTGTCCTGATGACCCGGAACTGCGCAAAGGGTGGAAAGACGAAATTCTCATTCGTTCCCAAACGGAAAAAAACGCAGATATTCGGACCTGTGTCGCCGCGCTCAAGCCAAGGCCGGTTTCGAACCGACCGACAACAAAGACCGATCCTGATAGTCCATGAACGCTGGTTGGAGCCGGCACCCTTGAGCTGCCGAGGTTTGTGATCACCCTCGGCAGCCGTCGGCCTCGCAAAGGACCCGTTGCGCCGATTGCAGGTCCGATGTCGCGAATCCTTCGATAAACTTGCCATAGACGGGTGCGAGCAGGTCATGAGCTTCGTCGCCTCGACCCTGCGCGATCTGTAGCCGGCCGAGACTTGTCGCCGCGCGCAACTCCCACAAATCGGCGTGTTGCGCTCTGGCTACTTCAATCGCGTGCCGGAGCCGTGCTTCCACCCCGGCTCGATCAGCCATCGGCAACTGCAGCATCAGTTCGCCTGTCAGCCGATGCAGCTCCGCCTCGAACCACCGCTCGCCGGTTCCGCGCACCCGATCCAGCGCGTCGCTCAGCAAATCCAACCCCGTCTTCGCTCTGCCGGCTTGGGTTTCGAGGTATGCGAGACAGCTGAGGAAAAATGGAACCAGGAACCTCGCTCCCGTCGCCTGCCACGACCCCAATCCTTCCTGGACCTGCGTGATGGCCGCCTGTAACTCGCCTGTCTCTCCCAGCGTCCAGCCTCGAATGACCATGCCTGCCCCAAGAAAGTGTGGAGAGCCCTGCGCTCTCGCGAGCGTGATCAGCGAATCTGCCCGTTCCCGCGCTTCTCGCCGGTCGCCGCGAAGCTGCGACAGGATGCAGCCGTAAAGCAAGGCATAGCCAAGGGTGTTGCGGTGGGACAGTTCTGCTGCGTCCGTCAGCGCCTGGTTGCTCCTCGTCTGGGCTCGCTCCGGATAACCAAGAGTGAACAGGGTCCAGGATAGGACGGACATTCCTGATACCCTGGGGTCCTGGGCGAACAGGAAGGCGAGCGAGCGGTGTTGCTGCGGGTCATAAAGGGCGAGCGACCTCTCCAGATATTTTCGTGCGATGATCAACTCGCCGCGAAGGAAGGCATCGGTTCCAACGATGCGGTTGCCGACGGTCTCAGCCGACACATCCACTTCTTCTCGGGCGCGACGGAGCAGGTCCTCTCCGGCCTTTCGCCCCGCCTCCAACTCCGCGCGAACGACGTGGAAGACCCAGTCCCCGTAAAGGACAGGCAAGAGCCGATTAGAGCCACCGAGCCGCTCGCATAATTCGCGCGCTCGCGCGTTGGTACGCCCGACCTCCGGCGCTGCCCAACCCTTGGAAATCATCAGGGCGACGCCGAGAGCGACCTGCAGCTCGAGTTCCTGCCGCCAACGTGCGGCATCGTCAGGTAGGGATTCAAGCAGTTCCAGCCCTCTTGTCAGATGGGTAATCGCTTCCGCCGTTGCCGAGCGTGCAATCTCGGCTTGTCCGGCCCTGAGCCAGTAATTGATCGCCAGTGCGGGCTGTCCCGCCTCCGAGTAGTGCCGGGCTAAAAGTTCGGGTTGCCCCTGGACGGTTTCGGGGAAGCGGTGCTCGATCGCCCTGGCAATCGCGGCATGCAAGCGCAGCCGTTTCGTCCGCACAAGCGTCGCATAGGCCGCATCGCGTACAAGCGCGTGCTTGAAGCTGTAGGTCACCTGCGGAGAAATCGCGTGGCGGAACACCAATCCCGACGTAATAAGGGCGGCCAGCGCATCCTCAACTTCGCCCTTCGGCAACGCCGCGGCTGCGACGAGCAACTCGTGTGAGAATTCTCGTCCGATAGCGGCTGCAAGCTGCGCGACGTCCCTAGCAGAGGCCAGTCGATCGAGCCGAGCCAACAGCGATTCCTGAAGCGTGGCTGGAATTGGGATAGCTGACAGCGGATTGGCGAGCGTATAATGGTCGCCCTCGTCCTTGAGCAAGTTGGTCTCGATCACTGCCCGCGTCAGCTCTTCAACGAATAGAGGCACGCCGTCTGTCTTTGCGACGATGTCGTCTCGTACTTCGGCGGGCAGCTCCCTGCCACCGGTCAGCCTCTCGACCATAGCTGTGCCCTGCCGTCGGCTCAAACGACTAAGCGTCATCGCAGTGACATGAGCATGGCGCAGCCACGGTGGCAGGAACTCGGGACGGAAAGTGATGAGCACCAATACCCGCGAGCCCTGCACGCGGTCAATCACAAGATCGAGCAGCTCCAGCGAGGTCGGATCCGCCCAATGGACGTCCTCATACACGGCCAAGACAGGCTGATGCGCCGCAAGCCCCATGAGTTGGTCGACTAACACCTCCAGCGTCTGCTCCTTCTGCAGATGCGGACTCAACTCCAAAGGCCGATAGCGGTCGCCCGCCGGTATCGACAGCAGCGCCGCGAGCAAAGGGGCTACGCCGGCGACATCTTCCGTTGAAAGCGCAAGCAACCCCTCGAGTTTACTCAGTCTCGCTTCGGCGGCATCGCCTGCGGCGAACCCGGCCGCCCGCTCCAGGAGGCCGATCACCGGATGAAGCGGGCTGCTCTGATAATACGGCGAGCAATAGTGACTGACTGCCATATGCGGTTCGCTTTCCAACCGCCGCCGAAGGGCCCGGACAAGGCGCGACTTGCCGATGCCGGGCTCCCCCGCAAGCAGCACCACCTGGCCCTCGCCTTCCTTGATTGCTTCCCAGTACTTGAGCAGGAGCCCAATCTCATGGTCGCGACCGACGAGCGGGGTCAGCGCCGACCCGTGCAAGGCTTCGAAACGGCTTTCTGCAGCGCTTTCACCGAGTACGCGCCAAGCGCGTACTGAACCGGGAAAACCCTTCAGCGGCTCGAAACAGAGTTCGACAAGATCAAACAGAGCACCGATTAACTGCCGCGTGCGGAATGCCACCACCACGGTTCCAGGTTCGGCCAGACTTTGCAGCCGCGCCGCTAGATTGGGCGTGTCGCCGACGACCGTCTCCTCACGCGCTGCACCTTCACCAACCAGCTCGCCGACAACCACCAGGCCGGTGGCGATGCCAACCCGAGCTTGAAGCGCCCCACCGTGCGGTGGTCGCAGATCCCGCACTGCCTCGACTGCCGCCAGCCCCGCCCGCACGGCCCGTTCGGCCTCATCCTCGTGAGCACGCGGATAGCCGAAGTATGCAAGCACGCCATCGCCCATGTACTTTGCAACGTGTCCCTCGAACCGCGCAATCGCGCCCGCCACTGCACCCTGATAGTGTCGCAGCAATTCGCTCATCTCCTCCGGGTCAAGGCGTAACGAGAGCGCAGTCGACTCGACGAGGTCGACAAACATCACGGTGAGCTGGCGGCGCTCCGCCCCGGTGGCGGCTGATGTATCCCCTGGCCTGGGCGACTGTCGAACGGTCTCGCGCAGCGCTGCAATCGCGGCGAGCAGTCTACGGCGGTGCCCTACTGATATGACGCCGAGCCCAATCAGGTCTTCGGCGGTAAGATCCCGAAGTATCTCGGGATCGATGTCGTTTTGCCTGAACGCTTCCTCGTACTGTTCCAGGCCCTGATCGCGCAGCCAGGAACCGACCTGCATGGCTCCTCCTCCATCTGCTCGGACCGCGTGCCTACAGCATACTCCAGAAGCCTTTGAGCGGCACGGAGAAACTTTTTTGCGACGTTCGGACAATCGGGCCGAAAGCTGCTGTTGGTGGCATTTGCTTATATGAGGAGGGGGTCAACGCGGGACTGTCGTCAGGGTGACATTTTTGCACTTGAGACGGCCACTGTTCTGCTTGGGGCACCCACAACCAGGCCATCTGGATCATCGTCATCCGCAGCCTTGGATTGCCGGATTGTAAGACCCTGGTCATGACCGACCGAGCCACTTTGCCAAGGTGTCGGCCAAGTCCGGCATGGGCGGTAACCTGTCGTCGGTTGTCGACGTGACGCGACAACGCTGCGACCAGAGCACGGCGGTAAATTCCGGTCCGATGCCTTTCAAGGTGGGCAGCATCGCCGGTGCTGGCGTCGCGGGCAGCCTCGACAGCCTTGATCTGCTCGAGCAACAGCTCCAGCCGATCGGTTCGTCCCGATCGGTACCTTCAAATGTTCTGGCAACGGACGGCCATTGATCGGAAAGCACCGCCGGTTCGCACCTGCGCCTTCCTCTTGCGTTCGGCAAAACGCGTCAACTAGCGACACACCCGGTGAGAATTCGCTGAAAGGGCCCCGTCTGAAGCCGCTTCAGTTCCACGTGTGCAGGCACGTCTTCCAGGAACCGTCGCTTTGTTTTCGCAAGATCGTGACGACCGTGCCCTCGTAGCGCATCGCCTTCCCGTCTTCTCCCAAACCTGACGCCCACCACTTGCCGCTGGAATATGCGATGTCGCCCGCATCCTGGGCATCAAGCAATTCTATGCCGTGGCCTTTGATCCCAGCCGAGATCATTCCGGCCCAGAAATCGGCGATTGCCGTGCGGCCTTTTACGATTGCATGTGTGTGCGGCAGCACGGTTCCGTCTTCGGTGTATAGAGCCGCTATCGAAGCTGAATCTTTGCTGTTGAAAGCTGCATTCCAGCGGTCGTTAGCGTCTTTGACTATTTCGCGGATATTCGGCTCCGGCATGGTCACCTCCCGTGGGCTAAGCTGCTCCTGCGGTGTGTCCGCTTAGCAATTGTGCGTTCTTAAGGTCTGGCAGTGCCGTACCCTCTGTGAAACTTTCACAAATTCGGGCAAGCTGTTCACGCGCAGAAACTTCGTTGTCAATCCGCGCAAGGCTCAATGCTGCCCTCAATTCCCAAAAGCGTGCGCCCTGTGCTCGGGCAGTGGCCAGTGCCTCGCCGAAACGCTCCGCAGCCATCGTTTTCCGTTCGGGATCGATTTGCAGCATGGCCTCTCCCTGAAGACGGAAAACCTCGGCCGCGAACCAACGCTCATTGGTACGTTCGATGACCTGCTGTGCTTCCACAAGGAGCGTGAGGGCCGCACCCGGATGTCCGGCTTTCATGGCGATCTGGGCTTGAACCGCCGAGAAGTACGGCGACATATACTTCGCCCCGGTGCGACGCCACTCTTCAATACCCCTCAACAAATCGGATCTGCCACGATCTGTTTCGCCCTCCTCGGCAATTGCCCAGGCATGCAGGATCATTGCTCCTGCCTGCCAAAAGCGAAATCCCGCCTCTTCCGAGATTTCCAGGAGTTCATAGGCCCGACTCTTCACAGCCTCCCGATTGCCTAGTATCTGATGGACGACACCCCCGAAAAACAAAGGCAGGGCGAGACTGTTGCGGTGTCCTAAGCTTCTCGCTTCCCGCACCGCTTCATCATTGGCCGCAATCGCCTGATCGGGCAAACCAAGCGGCAATAGAGTGCGGGCCAGGTAGTCGAGACAGACGACGCGGGGGTCAAAGGCATACACGAATGCTTCAGACCGATGCTCCTGCGGGTCATAAAGCGACAGCGCTTCCTTCAAATGGGCGCGAGCACGCAAAAATTCGCCCGCGGGAAGCGCGCTGACACCGGCCGCCCGATGGGCGAAGAAAGACAGGCCGCGGTCATTATTCTGACCGGCCAGCTCCAGCAGCTTGTCGGCGGCGCGACGCGCTTCAGCAAGCTCGGCCGCATAGAGATGGTAGAGACAGAGGCCGTAGAGGACCGGGAACAGCTGGTGCACCTCATCCAGCTCTTCGCACAGCTCCTGTGCCCGCAGGTACGCCGCTCCTGTTTCCGGTGCGGCAAAGCCATGCGCTGCCACTTGCGCGCTGCCGAACGCGACCTGAATCGCTAGTTCTCGCCGCGATCGCTCCTGGCAAGGCGGGAGGGCCGCCAATCCGTTCAGGGCATTCCGGAACCGGACAAGGGCTTCCGAAATCGAGGAGCGCGAAAGCGCGCGCCGTCCGGCCAATTCGTTGTACTCGACGGCCTTGTCTAAAAGACAGGCTTGGTTGAAATGATGAGCAAGCAGCTCGGGCTCAGCTTCCACCTTTTCAGGGAAGTGTTCCTCCATGATGTGTGCAATTCGCGCGTGTAGCTGTTGGCGTCGGCTCAATAAAAGGCTCCCGTAAGCGGCATCTTGAACCAGTGCGTGTTTGAAGGCGTAGGTGACATCGCCGCCTCCCCCACGGCGGAATACCAGGCCTGCGGCCACAAGCTGGTCAGTCGCCCTCTCCAGCTCGGGTTCTGTCAGCCCAGCGGCAGCAGCCAGCAATTCGTGACTGAATTCCCGGCCGATCACTGCACCGATCTGAGCCACCTCCCTGACAGACGCCAGCCGATCGAGCCTTGCCATCAAGGAGTCGTGCAGCGTTGCGGGTACCGCAAGCGGAGGCAAGGGACCTGACAGTTCGTAATCCTCGCCGGTGTCGCTAAGCATGCCTGATTCCAAGATGACCTTGGTCAATTCCTCGATGAAAAGCGGCACGCCCTCGGTTTTTGAAAGAATTTGGTCGAGAACCGAGGGTGGAAGACGCTTTCCTCCTGTCATGGCCATGATAATCGAGGCCGCCTGCGCACGACTCAATCGGTTCAGTGTCAATAAAGTTGCGTGCGGAAGGCCATTCCACCGAACCAGGCCTTCCGGCCGGGATGTGGCGACGAGCATGATTGGAAGCTTTTGAATCCGATCCACAATCACATCGAAGAGCTCGGCCGATACCGGATCAAGATAATGAGCATCCTCAAGCAGCATGAGAATAGGCTTTGCTCCCGCGAGGGCCACCAGTTGGTCGACCAAGACCTCGAATGTGCGCGTTTTCAACTTTTGCGGCATCAGATCGGGTTTGGGATAACGGTCTCCCGTGGGAATCGACAGCAGGGTGGCGATCAGCGGCACTTCCTCCTGCGGATTATTGGTCGCTGCAAGCACTCCTTCTAGAAACGCCAGCTGCCGTTCGGGCGGATCCGTCCGTGAAATGCTGGCAGCGCGCAGCAACTGGTCAATCACTGGGAAAAGCGCGCTCTGCGTATGATAAGGTGAGCAGAAATAACGCAAATATGTGACGTTCTCCTCCTTCAACCGTTCGCGAAGTTCCTCGAGGATGCGTGACTTTCCGATCCCTGCTTCGCCAAAGAGCTCGACAACCTGACCTTCCCCCGACGTCGCGAGATTCCATCGCTCGGTCAACAAGGCCAGGTCAAGATCTCGCCCCGCCAGCGCAGCAGTGCCTCCCGCGTGGAGAGCGTCGAAACGGCTTTCCGCCCGGCCCTCCCCGATTACTTGGTAGGAATTCGTGGGGGTATCGAAACCGTGCAGTTTCTGCGGACGGATACGCTTCACCTCGAAGAGCTTACCTGTCAGTCGGAATGTAAGTTCAGAAATCAGCACCGTGTTCGGTTCAGCGAGAGCTTGCAGTCTGGCCGCGAGGTTTGGTGTCTCGCCGACAACTGCATTCTCTTGAGCGGCGCCGGACCCGACTAAATCGCCGACGACCACCAGACCGGTCGCTATCCCAACACGAACGGAGAGTTGCTGGCCGCCCTTGGTCGACAAGCCCTTGACCGTTTCTACAACCGCAAGACCTGCCTTGACGGCTCGCTCGGCTTCGTCCTCGTGGGTCTGGGGCCAGCCGAAATAACAAAGCACGCCATCGCCCATCAGCTTCGCCACGTAGCCGTCAAAGCGGACGACGTCGCCCGCCACGGCATTTTGGAACTCACGCAACAGCGCGCCCATTTCCTCAGGATCGAGATGGGTGGAAAAGCCAGTAGAACCCACCAGGTCGACGAACATCACGGTCAGCTGGCGTCTTTCCGCCTCTCGGGGCCGCGCGGACAATGGTTGGGGACGAGGAGGAACGGCGGTCAAATCCGCCTGAAGACAAAGACGCGGGGCCGCTTGGCCGTTGTCAAGTCCAGCAATTGCCTCGAGTATTTTCTTTCTGTGCGCGAGGGGAGCCACCCCGATCTCTTTAAGGTCGTCGGAGGTCAGCTTCGGCAGCATCTCCGCGTCAATCGCATTGATCTCGAAGGCCGAGGCGTACTGCCCACATCCCAAGCTTTCCAGCCAGGAAGAAATAACCATCGGGGGCCCTCCCCAGGACAACCCTCAAGAAAACACTATACCGCATCCACCGGGAAAAAGCACTCGCCAAGCCTTGTATACCGACAGTGTCGGAGGGGTACTTCACCCTTGGATAGCCGAAGCTGCTGGGCGATGCCGGCCCCTTTCCAGCTTGCGTCCGGGGCATTGCGGCAAGCGTTCGCTTCGCAATAAAAAGCCCGGCGCGGGAGGAGGTGCGCCGGGCTTCGATAATGACTGGCAGCTTGGGAGGAGGAGTGCTGCCCGTCGGACCGAAGCGGCTCGGGAGGAGGGTGAATCGCTTCGGACCATTAAAAGGTAATGCTGCAACGCAGCAAATTCAAGCCCAACGCTCAAAATACTGCTTTCCTTTCCCGTTTCCCGCTGTAGTTGCCAAGAGATTGGGCGCCCCGTCCTGTCACCGCATAAATACACGTTCCGAGAATATCGCCGACGATGAAAAGCAAGAGCAGACCGGTCCCATGACCCGATTTCATCCCGGCTGATCCGCAAGCGTCTCCAACGCTATCCCGCTCATGCTCCTCCTTTTCAGAGGGGTCCGACAATAACTGCATTCGCTCTTCGCCGTCGTCAATATCGCCGCGCTCGTGCTTTTACGCGACAGGGTTGGGCATTCGCATTTCAAAGCACCCACGATTGCGCCGGTGCTGGGTTCGATCACCTGTGTGTTTCCGCTCCGGTTCAGTACCTGATCGCCCCGTGCTTCTCGGTCTTGGCGTCGTACTGTGATTCGTCTGTGTCGGCATCATGCGCATCAGCAGTCAGAAGGCCTGCAAGGGCCAGTGCACGGTTGCTGTCGGCGCCGCTCCTTTCGGCGCGCCTTGGCAACAGGCTGCAATTGATATACTAGTATGCAAACGAAGACATTTCAGGCAGTCCATGCGGCAGGCGTCCGGTTCCGAAGCGATCGACTTTCCGGCTCTTTTGGAAAGACCGGCGAAGCTTCGCCGCGTAACGGCGGCGGATGCGATTTTCGAGCGGCTTCATGCCGACATCGTTTCGCTGCGCATGCCGCCGGGAATTGCGCTTCAGGAAAAGCGAATCGCCGAGGAATTCGGCGTCAGCCGCACGCCGGTGCGTGAAGCGCTGCTTCGTCTTGCCGAAGGCGGGCTCGTGGAGATTTATCCGCAGTCCGGCACCGTCGTTTCGCGTATCCCCATATCGGCAATCCCAGAAGCGGTTGTCGTTCGCAAAGCACTGGAGGGCACGACTATCGAAAGTGCTGCCAGAATGGCCAAGCCGCATCACATTGCCCGGCTCGATGCCATCATCTCCCGGCAGAAGGCGCTTGCCGCCCTCGGCGACGTGTCCAGCTTCCATGAAGAAGACGAGGCCTTTCACGAGGCGATAATCCAGATCGCGGGCTATCCCGGTATCTGGACCATCCTGAAAACGGTCAAGGTGCAGATCGACCGAGCCCGGCGGCTGACGCTTCCAGCCTTGGGCCGCATGGACAACGTAGTTCCCGAACACTGTGCTATCCGCGATGCGATCGCAGCCCACGATGAGAACGCCGCTCGCAACGCGATGCTTCACCATCTGAGCGCCGTCATTCCCGACGTCGCGGAGCTTCGCACACGTTATCCCGATTATTTCTGCTGAAGCAGCCGGCAGAACCCATAAACAACGAGACAGCAAGGAGGAAACAGATGCGGCAAGGTTGGAGATGGTTTGGGCCTGAGGCTCCCGTCACTTTGGACGATGTACGCCAGACAGGCGCGACGAACATCGTTTCCTCGCTGCATCAGATACCGATCGGCCGCGCCTGGACGAAAAGCGAAGTCGGCGAACGCAAATCGATGATCGAGAATACGCCGCCCGGCCGCTCGTCCCTCACGTGGTCCGTCGTCGAGAGCATTCCGATCCCCGACGCAGTCAAGCGCAAGGGTGGCCAGGCCAAGGCCGAAATCGAGGCCTGGATTGCAAGCCTCGAAGCCGTCGCCGCCTGCGGGATCCCGATCATCTGCTACAACTTCATGCCCGTAGTCGACTGGACACGCACCGAGCTCGACTACGAGATATCAACGGGCGCGACCGCCATGCGCTTCGACCACGAACGCTTTGCTGCCTTCGACCTCTTCGTGCTGCAGCGTCAGGGCGCCGAAAAGGAATATTCAGCGGAGGACCGGCAACGCGCCCGCGATGTCTACGAGGCTATGCCGGAAGCGGAGATCGCCGAGATCACACGCATCATAACCTCGGCGCTGCCGGGCTCGACCACCGAGCCTTTGACCATTCCCGGCTTCCGCGAAAAGCTTGCCGCCTATGCCGGCATCGACGCCGCCAAGCTTCGCCAGCACCTCATCGAATTCCTTCAGGCCGTCACACCTGCCGCCGAAGCGCGCGGCGTCAAGCTGACGCTCCATCCGGACGATCCGCCGCGTTCGCTCTTCGGCCTGCCGCGCATTGCCTCGACGGCAGACGACTACGCTGCCCTTTTCGAGGCCGTACCATCACAGGCAAACGGTATGTGCTACTGCACCGGCAGCCTCGGAGTGCGCGCCGACAACGACATGCCGGCGATCGCCCGCCGCTTTGCCTCGCGCATTTACTTCGCACACCTGCGCGCCACCAAGCGCGAAGGCGACGGCCGCTCCTTCCATGAGAGCGCACATCTGGAAGGCGATGTCGATATGGTCGCAGTTCTCAAGGAACTCGTGGCCGAGGACCGCAAGCGCAGCCCGGAAGGCGAAATCGTGTTTCGCTCCGACCATGGTCACCGTATGCTGGACGACCTGAACAAGACCGTCACGCCAGGCTATCCCGCGATCGGCCGCATGCGCGGATTGGCGGAACTGCGCGGTATCCTGCACGCGCTCGGTGCCAAACCATCCTGACCGTGAGAGAGCGGTCGAGGGGCCGCCATTCCGTTTTCGGAGGTTCTTTTCCTCGTTTGCCTCACCGAGAGTTCGGCGCGATGAAAGGGGGTGCGGGAAACGTACCTCTTGCGGCTCGAATCCGGCACGGATGCTATGGCTGGCGTGGGCGGTCTTGGCGTCCTGCCGAGCCACTTGGATTGAGACCAAACCCGCCCTCCATTGGCCACTGCGCTCTCTATTGTACCATCACAGGAGGTTGATTTTCTTACGTCAGGCGCATGTTTAATCCCCTTCTGTGGTTGCCGCCCGTTGCGCAAGAAGTTTTTTGACTGTCTGAACGTGTGATCGAGTGCGGTCTTCTGTCAGGCCTTTTTGCGCGCCGCTTTCAGAGGCCGCTGGCCGGTGCCGTCCTCTCCGCTTTGTGGCCTATCCGACCACATCCTGGCACACTGCGATGCCGTCTGGGGAGGGCGGCAACACCCCATCTTTAATGCGTCAATTAATGCGCTAATGGCGAATGGCCTGGGGCCGCGACCCTACAACCCCAAGGCGAAGCAGCTGGCTATGCGGGTGCCTCGGTCATTGACTACGATTTTGATTACTTTGTTGAGGCAGCTTCTGTCGATTTTGCCAATGGAAGGGCGGCTTGCGACCATCGCGCCCTATCCATCCGCTATCCCGTAGACCTTGAAAACCGATACGGTCGTCACTGGCCGCACTTCCTGTTGGATCTAATGCCACAAAGACATGCGCGCCGGAAACTTGCCGAACACCTTGAGCTGAACGAAGCTTCGCACGAAGCCGATCTTCCCCTCCTGCTCCGGGCGGCCTTGTGTCGGCAATCCTGAAACAATTCTCGTCTGATCCCTTTGCCGGCATCGCTGCGTATCTAAGACGTGACATCGCAAATCTGGCGTTCGACAATCTTGACAATCACGGACGAAACTCGGCGCTGAACAAGTATTCTGGTGGGACCATTCGGCTCTCGCCACTCTTCGACTTCGCCCCCATGCGACTGGCGAAGGAAGGAATCATCCGGTCTACCCGATGTGCGTCGCATGCGCGACCGTTGGGACCATACGGCTAGCGCGATTTTCCATCATCGGCCTGCATGAAGTCCGGCGCAAATCGTCCCCTTTCGTCAGCTTCCATCAATTCGTTACTGACGTTGCGGATGTGGCGCGCCATCGCCTTATAGGCGGCGTCGGGATTGCGCAGACGCAGAGCTGTCAGGATTGCATGGTGATCGCCGATCCAGAGCGGGCGCACGCTTGGCGCGTGGATATGCTCATGCAGTTTTTTCCACATCAGCGACTCGTCGCGCTGAACCCAAAGCGCCTCGACGATTGAAACGATGATGGCATTTCCGGTCATGCGCGCAATCGTCACATGGAAATCTCGGTCGCCCTTTTCGTTGTTTAAGGTGACATCGGTCTCATGCTCCATCTGAGCGATACAGTCCTCGAGCACGGCAATATCGTAGTTCGTGGCGCGTTCGGCCGCCATGGCGGCGGCACTCGCCTCGACTGCAAGCCGGGCTTCCAGAAGCTCGAAGGGACCGGGTCCGGCATCCGCACTGATCTTGTCAAAATTGACCTGATTGCCGCGAACCGGCAAAACGACGATGCCTGCCCTGCCCTTGACCTCGACCAGTCCGCGCATCTCCAAAGCAATAACCGCCTCGCGCACGACCGGGCGGCTGACTTGGAGTTCTTCGGCAAGCTCGCGTTCGGAAGGCATGCGCCAGTCCGGGTTCTTGGCGTTTGCCTCGATCATGCGCGCTATACGGCGTGCGACGATCTGATAAAGCCGCTGCTCCCCCTGAAGCCGAAGCGCTGGTACGGCTGCCCCCATGATACCTCCTTGCGGCGCCACCCTTAAGATGGGTGGCGCATGTCTGTTTGGCGCTCAGGCGCTGGCGGCCATACGCCGCTCCTCGTCCGGAAGCCACGAGTGGTAAAGCGGATGCTCGGCGGTGATCGGCAGCGGCGTCGGCTTGCCGGTGCGCTGCGAATGATAGGCAGCCGTCACCAGTTCCAGCGAATTGCGCGCGTCCTGCAGCGTCACCGGCGGCTCCTTGTCTTCGACGATCGCCTGATGGAACAGCTCGAACTGGCGGGTGTAGCCGTCTTCCTTCACTTCGTAGCCGGCCAGTGCTTCGTCGACACGCTTCTGGTGCTCCTCGGTGCCTGCGATGAAGCTCCACGGATCGCGACCCATCGTATAAGGCTCGAGAATGCTTTCGGCGACGAGATCATGGAAGCAGAAGCGCAGGCGCGAGATCTCCTTGCGTGAGCCGAGCGTCATGGAAAGGACCGCCAGCGATCCGTTTTGCATCTTGACGGAAAGCGCCATCGTATCTTCGACTTCGATCTTGTTTACCAGCGTCGCGCCATAGGCAAAGACTTCGGCGCAGGCGCCATGCACATAATTCAGCATGTCGTGCGCATGGATCGCGTGGCCAAGCAGGCCGCCGCCGAGCTCGCTCTTCCACTTTCCGCGCCACGGAACTTCGTAATAGGCAGGGCCACGCCACCAATGAGTTTCGATCGTTGTCAGGAAGGGGCGCCCGGTCAGACCAAGCTCGATCAGCAGCTTCAGCTTCTGAAGACCGGAGCCGTAGCGATACTGGAAGATCGGCATGAGTTTCTTGCCGCCGGAACGCGCGACAATGCGACTCATCTCGTCGACGTCGGCAATCGAGCCGAAGAGCGGCTTTTCACAAATCACATGTTTTCCCGATTCGATGCCCTTCTTGCAGAGTTCGAAATGAGAATCCGGCGGTGTCGAAATATCGATGATGTCGAGATCGTTGCGGACAAAAAGGTCGTCGACATTCTGAGTATACTCGCCAATGCCATGCTTTTGGCAAAGTTCGCGGCCGCGTTCTTCGTCCAGCGAGCAAAGCACCGGCACGTCGAAAAGATCCTTGTTCCAGTCGTAGCCGATCAGATGGCGCGACGCGATGCCCGCACCGATTACGCCAACGCGCAATTTCTTCGTCATGATATCTCCTCCTATCGTCCGCCGAGCCGGGAAGCCTTGGCCTGCGCCTCAAGCGAAAGGCGGCAGACCTCGTAGACGTGCGCCTGCGTCATCGCCGTTTCCGTGCGATCGCGCACATCGGCGGTGAATGCTTCAAAATAGTCGAGCTTCTCGCTGCTGCAGTCGATGTAGGTATTTTCCTCGCCGTTCACGAGGAATAGATGATCCTTGCCGGGGCGGCCGGAAATATCGATGTATTTGCGAAGCTCGATATAGCCTTTGGTGCCGAGAATGGTCAGACGTCCGTCGCCCCAGGTCGGCAGCGCCTCGGGCGTAAACCAGTCGACGCGGACATAGCCAGACGCCTTGTCGGAGCGAAGCAATACCTCGCCGAAGTCCTGGAATGCCGGTTTCTCCGGCATGCCGAAGTTGCCGATTGCGCTTGCGACGACGTCGCCCCTCGTCGAGCCGGTATAGAAGAGAAACTGGTCGATCTGATGCGAGGCGATGTCGACGATGATGCCGCCAAAGGCTTCGGGATCGAAAAACCAGTCCGGCCGCGTCGGAAGCTGGAGCCGGTGCGGTCCCATGCCGAGCGTCTGTATGACCTTGCCGATCGCGCCTTCCTTGACGAGTTTGGCTGCTTTGACCGCCGAACGAACGCAATGGCGCTCCGAAAAGCAGATCGAGAAGATCCTGCCCGTCTCGGCGACGGCCTTCTTGACCTCCTCCAACTGCGCAAACGTCGTGACGCCCGGCTTATCCGTCATCACGTCCTTGCCGGCCCTCATGGCGCGGATCGCAAGACCGGCGCGATCGCGCGGAATGGCGGAGATGCAGATGACGTCGATGGACGGATCGGCGAAAATCGTCTCGCGATCGATCTGCGGCGCATCCGGATATGTCTTCTTGAAATTTTCGAGCAGCGCCGGAACAGAGGTCTTCGGGCAATAACCAACGAATTCTCCACCCGCCGCTTGCAATCCCTTCACATGATCAAACGTGTGCGGATGATCGATTCCGACGACGGCAAATCTCGGCATTTTAGTCTCGTCCTCCTGCAAAAGCCGTGGGAGCTGCGGCTTCTCGTCTCCTCATAATTGGTCAAACCAGACACTCAAAGCTCGAACCTGTCAAGAATGTTTTTGCAACGGGAACTGCGCCAAACCAGCCACATTAGCTATGGTCCTGGCAAAAAATCTTTCGGCTCGCCGGTTGACAATCTGGTAAGTCCAGACAAGTTTATCGCAGATCGCCACCCTGGGCGGGAGGCCCGTCGCGATCGCTGGAGGATCTGGATATGAAACGCACCCGCATCGGCTTGTGGGCGGCCTCGACGCTGCTTGCAGCCACGGCGCTGACGGGTATTGCCCAGGCGCAGGAACTCACCGTTTTGTGCGACGATATCGGCTTCGGCTGCCTGACCATGGATCCCGTTGTCAAACGATACGAATCCGAGAATCCAGGCGTCAAGGTCAAGCTCGAGACCGTTCCCTATCAGTCGCTCGTCGAAAGCCTGCCGGTGCAACTCGAATCCGGCGAGGGCCCCGATGCGGCGATCATCACCGACCTCGGCGGCCTCAGCCGTTACTATCTCGACCTGACGCCTTATGTGAACGCGGCGAATTTCGAGAAGGAATACAGCCAGACCCTACAATGGCTGCGTGGCTCCAATCCGACGAGCAAGGCGATCAACGGCATGCCGACGACGCTCACCGTCAATGGCGCCTATGTCAATCTCACCTTGTTCGAGCAGGCGGGCGTTCCGGTTCCCAAGGAGGGCGCAACCTGGGCCGAATGGGCAGAAGCGACACGCAAGGTGGCCAAGGCGACCAATACCGAATACGCCATGGAGATGGACCGCTCTGGCCACCGCTTTGCAAGCCTTGCCATCAGTTACGGCGCCGAATTGGTCGATGACCAGGGCAAACCGGTTATCGACAAGGGGCTGAAGGACGCCGTCGAACAGTTCGTCGCATGGCACAAGGACGGAACAATGCCGATGGACCTTTGGGGAGCGGTCGGCGGCGCGACGCATCGCGAACTCTTCTCGGATTTCCTGAATGCCAAGACCGTGCTTTACTTCGGCGGTTCCTGGACGCTCAGCCAGATGGACAAGGAAGTAGGGGACCTCTTCGACTGGCAGGTTTCACCTGCGCCCTGCGGGCCTTCTTCGTGCACCGTCATGCCGGGCGGTGGAGCGCTCGTCGGCTTCAAGCATACCAAACAGCCCGAAGCGGTCGGCAAGCTGATCGACTATATCGCCCAGTCGAAGAACAATGCCGAAATCGTCTCGGCAGCCGTCGAGATTCCGGCGGCAAAATCACTCATCGAAAATGGCGTGACCTATCCGGGCGCCTCTGAGCGCACGCAACAATCACTTTCGACCTTCATCGCCCAGATCCCGAAAATGGCGCCGGCCGCCTATCGCTTCCAGGGCTGGCGCTATCAGCGTGCCATGATGAATGCACTGACGACGCGCATCAGCCAGGTCCTGAACAGCGAATTGGAGGTCGACGCTGCACTTGACCGTGTCAAGCAGGATGTCGAGCTCGCCATCAAGGCGGCCGGCCAATAGACCGGCTGATCGGCAAGGAGAGCGGTATGGCCACAAGGGCTCGACTTGCGACAGTTGCCGGCGGCATCATCCTCCTGCCGGCAAGGCTCGCCGAACCTTTGATGACGGGCCTGCAAAAGATCCTGGGCATCCGGCGCATGCCGTGGGTCTTTCTTCTGCCGAACCTCCTCGCCGTTCTGTTTTTCTCGCTCCTTCCGGTCGCGATCAACATCTTCTATTCGATCACCGGCAGCGACCGCCTTTATCCGAGCGAGCGACCCTTCATCGGTTCTGGCAATTACGAAACGCTGTTCGACTGCACCAACTACCTCGATGCATCCACCTGCTCGAGCGATCTCTTCTGGCGGGCCCTCCGCAATAGTCTCGTCTTCGTGCCGATCCAGGTGATCTGCATGATCGGCGTCGCGCTGCTTGCCGCTGTCTGCCTCAACCGCGAGATCCGCGGCCGCGGCTTCTTTCGCGCCGTCTTCTTCTTTCCCGTCATGCTTTCGCCTGTCGTCGTGGCCTTGACCTGGCAGTGGATCCTGCAGCGCAACGGCGCGTTGAACGGCATCCTGACCTGGCTCGGACTTTCACCCGTCAACTGGCTGGTATTTCCAAATACCGCCTTCTTCTGGTCGGTCTTTGTCACCGTCTGGGCGCATATGGGCTTTTACACGATCATTCTGCTTGCCGGGCTGCAGTCGATCCCGCGCGATGTCTACGAAGCTGCCAAGATGGACTCCGCCACCAACTGGCGGGTCTTCACGCGCATCACGCTGCCGCTTCTAAAGCCCGTCCTGCTCGTCGTCTTCGTTCTCTGCGTCATTCGCTCGGTCCAGACCTTCGATGAGCTCTACGTGCTGACAGGCGGCGGCCCCGGATCTGCGACGATGCTGATCGTCCAATATATCTACGAGGTCGGTTTCGCCGTGCAGCCTCGCAATTTCGGTCTTGCGGCCGCGGCCTCGCTGCTGCTCGGCGTCGTGCTCTTGATCTTCACCGGCCTGCAGCTGCGCCTGTCGAGGAATTCGCAACATGGCTGACGTTGCCCTGTCCAAACCCGGAGCTCCCATGCGCGGCTTGCTCTTTGCCCGGCGCGGGCGCAACAGGCTCGACGTTACCGATTGGCTCACCTATGGCTTCCTCGTCCTTGGACTGCTCATCATGTTCACGCCGGTTGCCTGGGTGGTCCTGTCTTCTTTCAAAACGCAAGCCAATCTGCAGGAATTTCCCCCGAGCCTTCTGCCCTATTCCAGCGAAACAGCCGCGGTTGAAGGTTTCGAGCAGCCGCTGCCGCTCTTCGACGTAACCTTGAAGGACGGCACGAAGGCGCGGCTTGCGCAGATCCGCCGTGTTGGCAGGAATGCGCAGATGATCAATCCCGACAACCCTGGTGCCGGCCGTGTCACCGTTGCCGTGACCGATGCGGTCCCCGTCCGCAAGGTGCGGCTTGCGACCGAAAACTACAGCAACCTGGTCGCAAGTTCCGGCCAGGCGATGGGCCGCTATGTCTATAACAGCCTGTTCATCACCACTGTTGCGACCATTATCACGCTGGTGATGAATTCCATGGCTGCCTTTGCGCTTTCGAAGTACCGTTTCGCAGGCAGCAGCGTCGCCTTGATCTCGATCCTGTCGACGCTGATGATCCCGGCCACCGTGGTTCTCGTGCCGACTTACCTCATCGTTGCCGAACTCGGCCTTGTCGGAAATCTCTGGGGTGTCATCCTGCCGACCGTCGCGACGCCGACCGGCGTCTTCCTGCTACGCCAATACATGCTGACGATCCCTGACGAACTGATCGAGGCAGCGCGCATGGATCATGCGAGCGAGTGGCGCATCTTCTGGAGGATCGTCCTGCCGCTTTCCAGCCCGGCGCTTGCCGTTGTGGCGATCTTTTCGATCCTGTCGCGCTGGAACGACTTCCTGCTGCCCTTGATCGTGCTCAATCGCCGCGAGGTCTATACGCTGCAGCTGGCGCTTAACTCTTTCCAGAGCGAGTTCGAAGTCCGTTACGATCTGATGCTCGCCATGACGACCCTGACGGCGCTGCCGCTTGCCTGCGCCTTCATCTTTCTGCAGCGCTACATCACCACCGGCATCGCATCCACGGGCATCAAGTGAGTTTCGTTCATGGCAAACCTCGTACTGGAAAATGTCAACAAATCCTTCGGCACGCTGCAGGTGATCCCCGATATCAATCTCGATATTGCGGACGGCGAATTCGTCGTCTTCGTCGGCCCGTCCGGCTGTGGAAAGTCGACGCTGCTTAGAATGATTGCTGGGCTCGAAGAGGCAACGGGCGGCGACATCCGCATTAACGGCGAAAGCGTCATCGACACGCCGGCGGCCGATCGCGGCGTCGCCATGGTCTTCCAGTCCTACGCTCTTTATCCCCACATGACCGTTCGCCAGAACCTGAGCTTCGGACTTGAGAATATCCGGATGCCGAAAGACGAGATCGACCGCCGCGTTGAAGCAGCCGGCAAGCTTTTGCAGATCGACACGCTGCTCGACCGGCGCCCCCGCCAGCTGTCCGGCGGTCAGCGCCAGCGCGTCGCAATCGGTCGCGCCATCACCCGCGATCCGAAGATATTCCTCTTCGACGAGCCGCTTTCCAACCTCGATGCGGAACTGCGGGTGCTGATGCGCGTCGAGATTACAAAGCTGCACGAGCGGCTCGGCAATACGATGATCTATGTGACGCATGACCAGATCGAGGCGATGACAATGGCAGATAAGATCGTTGTCCTTCGCAAGGGCGTCATCGAGCAGGTCGGTGCGCCGCTTGATCTTTATAATCGCCCGCACAACACTTTCGTTGCCGGCTTCATCGGCTCGCCGCGCATGAACCTCATCGAAGGGACAATCGGCACTTCGACCAACGGGACGCTCGCCTTCGAGTGCGCCGGATTGCCGGCGTTGGAATTGCCCCTTGAAGTCGGGCTTGCAGCCGGACGGAAAGCAACACTCGGTGTGCGGCCCGAAGATTTCCTGGTTGGTGAAAGCGGCTGGCCAGCCGAGGTCGCCGTTGCCGAACAGCACGGCGCCAACAGCTATCTGCATTGCACCCTTCCAAACGGCGAGCCAATCCTGGTGCACCAGCAAGGCCAGAGCCGGGTCGCGCGCGGCGATATCCTCAACATCGCACCCCGTTCGGGCCATTGGCATCTGTTCGATGAAACCGGCCTGCGGATCAAAACCGACTGATCCTGCCGGGACAATCCTTCGACTGAACGCTCAATGTCCGTCCGGTGGAACGGCATCCGGCGTGATCGTGTCCCTGAGGTTTTTCCGGTGGAAGATGAAAAGCCCTGCAACGACGATGATCGCGGCGCCGATGAGGATCTGCATGTCGGGTACGTCATCGAAAAAGATCATGCCAAGCACGATCGCCCATATGAGCAGCGTGTATTGCAGCGGCGCCAGCAGCGATGCGGGCGCAAGCTTCAGCGATCGGGTAATCAGCAGGTGGGCGCAGGAGGCGACGACGCCCAGAAGCAGCATGCCTGAGTAGTCGAGAAGTGTCGCCTGACGCCAATGGCCGATACTGAGAATGATTCCGGCAATGAGAGCTGCGATCGTCTGCCAGGTGACGAGCGTGGTGTCGCTTGTCGCGCGCAAGGAGCGGCTCATCACCAGCGTCACCGCGAAGGCGAGACTGCCCGTCAGACCGAAAAGAGATGGCAGGGACAACATCGCAGATGATGGACGCAGCGCTACGACGACACCGGCAAAGCCGATGAAAACCGCAAGCCAGCGGCGCCAACCGATCTTCTCGCCGAGGAAAAAGTGCGAAAGCGCGGCGACATAGATCGGCCCCGCCATATAAAAGGTCATGACATCGGCAAGCGGCAGGTAGGCGACGGCCGCATAAAACAGGCTGACATCGCAGGTCGTCATGATGACGCGCATCACCTGCTGCCCCTTATGCTCGACATTGAAGAGCTGCCGCGTCCCTTGCCGGATGATCATCGGACCGAGCACGATGAAGGCGCCGACCGAGCGGATCACCAGCACCTGGCCGACGGCGAAACTCGCAACCAGCCATTTGCCCATCGCATCGTTGAGCGCAAAGAGAAAATCGCCGAGCAGCATCAACAAGACGCCCGTCAGGATCACGTTCGAACTGACGGCGACGGCACTGCGTTTCATGCTGAGATTCCTTGATACGACACCGCGAGGCAGCCAGGCGCGGCTTCCGCTTTAACGGCGCCGATGTCAAGGTCAGGGTGAAGCTTAAAGCGTATCAGCGGCGCGATTCAAGCGCCATGCGAACGGCAAGTCCTCCAAGGACGGTTGCCATCAGCATGCGCTGCGCCCGCATAAAGACCGGCCGTTCGCCGAGAAAAAGCGCGATGGACCCCGCAAAGAGGGCAATGAGTGCGTTGACGCTGACGCTGATCGCGATCTGCGTAAAGCCGAACGCGATCGATTGCACAAAGACGCTGCCGACCTGCGGGTTCACGAATTGCGGCAGCAGTGAGAGATAAAGCATGGCGATCTTCGGGTTGAGCAAGCTGGTGACGAAGCCCATGGCGAAGAGCTTGCGATTGGTATCGCGCGGAAGGTCGCGAACGTGAAAGGCCGAGCGGCCGCCGGGCTTTAATGCATTCCAGGCAAGCCAGGCAAGATAGGCGGCGCCTGCCAACCGAAGCGCATCATAAGCGAGTGGCACGGCGAAGACCAATGCGGTAATCCCGAGCGCTGCCGACAGCATGTAGACGACGAAACCGAGTGCCACACCGCCAAGCGAGATCAATCCGGCCGCCTGTCCCTGGCATATCGAGCGCGATACGAGATAGATCATGTTCGGCCCGGGCGTCAGCACCATGCCGAGAGCGATAAGGGCAAAGGCAAGCAGACTTGCAAGTTCGGGCATGACGGATCTCCGGCTCGATCGCCTAGTGATGAAGGAGCCCCTGGCACGCCGCAAGAGTGGAATTGTACGGATGACAATTTTGAAGCCGCGGCAACTGCCGCCCACGGCGCAGCCCTTGTCAGAGCGGAGTTTTCATCGACCGGATCAAGCGCAAGCTGCGTCGGACTGCAGTTGCGGCGGCACCGAGAAGCACGATCCAAAGCCCGAGCCAAAGGACATGGTTATGCAGATCCCAGTAAGGTTCGCCGATCGAAACGACAGCAGCCACGGTGACGACCGCCATGCGGTGCTGCTTGGCCATCGGGCCTGAAAAATCACTGCCGTGGCCCGTGGCCCGGCCAAGCTCGCGCACATAGGCGGTCAGAACTGCGAATGCTGCAGCCGCCCAGCCAAGGCCGGGATGGCCGATGCCAAGACCGATGCCGGCAAAAATCAGCATGTCGGCGGCGCGATCTGGAAATTCGTTCCAGAACGGCCCGTCGGCTTCTGCCTTGCCCCCTTCGACTGCCACCATGCCGTCAAAGAGATTGCACAGAAGCCTCACCTGGCAAAAAAACGCCGCAAGAGCGAGAAGGACCATGCGCGAATAGCTAGCGTCGCGTCCGGCGACGAAGAACAGGAGACCGGCGATGAAGGCGGCGGCGATGCTTGCCTGCGATATCTGGTTCGGCGTGACGGATCTCGCCGCGATCTTCTGCGCGATCGCCTTTGCCCACCAGCTGTTCCGGCTGTTCAACGGCCGGCGATCTTCAGTGTCCGTCATCACTTACCTTTTCCGGTCAAAAGAGAATAGTTGTAAATCGCCGCATAGCTTGTGGAGACGGCAAGCGGCACCGCAACGGTCCTAAATATTTCGGGTGTTGCGGCGAGTGCGTGGATGGCGATGAGAATGCTTGCAGAACCGAGGCAGGCGATGAGAGGCGGCGCAACGAATGCGGCAGAGCCTTTGAAGCGCTTCGAAAATCGTTCGACCGCCGATTTCAAGTACAAAGTGAGGCAGGCAGACAGCGCGCCCTGAACGACGCCGGCAAGCAGCATGCGCGGCAGCGGATGGACGCGATTGGCAAACAGCGCCCAGCCTCCCATGGCGAGAAAGGCGAAGGTCACATGAACGGTGCTGCTGCGTCCAAGCCGTGCGACCCAACCACTCATGTCAGCGACCACCAGTAGCGGACAAGATGAAAGAAGATCGGCGCCGAAAACACCACGGAATCGAGCCGGTCGATCAATCCGCCGTGACCCTCGATGAGATTGCCCCAATCCTTCACGCCTCGGTCGCGCTTGATAGCCGACATCACCAGACCGCCGAAGAAACCCATTAGCGTGATGACCAGAGAAAGCAGGCCCGCCTGCAAGGGCGTAAACGGTGTGATCCACCAGAGCGACGCCCCGATCAAAGTCGCACTGGCGACACCGCCCGCAAAGCCCTCAACGGTTTTCGACGGCGAGAGTTTCGGGGCAATCTTCGTTCGCCCGAAAAGCTTGCCCCAGACATACTGCAAGACGTCGCTGAGCTGCACGACGATGACCAAAAATGCGATGAGAAGAACGTTGCGCTCCTCATAGCCGGGGATGTTCAAGGTCAGCAGCGCCGGCACGTGCGAAGCGCAGAAGACGCAGATCATCAGGGCCCATTGCACTTCGGCAATGCGGATGAGGAACCGTTCGGTATCGCCCCGTAGCACCGAAATGATCGGCATCAGCAAAAACGCGTAAACCGGTACGAAGATCGAGTAGATCCCGTACTCTTCAGCCCACAGCAAATAATACTGAATGGGGAGCACCACGAAGAAGGCCGAGGCAAGCGCCCAGTGATCGGCCCGCTTCGTGTTTGTCAGCGTGATGAATTCGCGAAGTGCCGCAAAGGAGCAGAAGGCGAAAAGAATGATGACACCGGCGCGACCCGCCAGAAACGCGACGCCGATGAAGATCACCATGATCCACCAGGCCTTGATGCGTGCATTCAGGTTCTCGACGGCGCTATTGGAGCCATCCGGCGAAAGACGCCGATGCAGGACATAGCCAACCAGCGAGGCAAAGATCAGCACGGCGAAAATGCCGAGCACGAGCGTAATAAGATCGGACCGCGCGTCGTTCATTCACTGCCGCCTGAATGTCTTGGAGAAAGGGAAATCAAGGCGGCCCTCGCCCTTGCCAGGAAGCCGTCCTTGGTCTCGCCGGGTTCAAGCCGTATCGGGCTGCCGAAGGTTACCGTGCAGATCAGGGGAATTGGCACGATCTCGCCTTTTGGCATGACGCGATTGAGATTGTTGATCCAGACCGGCACCAGATCGATCCCCGGGCGAGCTGCGGCAAGATGGAAGAGGCCGCTCTTGAAGGGCAAAAGCGGCTCGTCGGTCTGGTTGCGCGTGCCCTCCGGAAACAGGATCAGCGACGAGCCGGCATCGATTGCCGCCGCCATCTGCTCGACCGGATCCTGCGTGCGCCTTTCACGGTCGCGCTCGATCAGCACGGCATTGAACACTTCGCGGCCAATGAACGTGGTAAGCGGCGATCTCAGCCAGTAGTCTGCGCCGGCCACAGGCCTTGCTTGCCCGCGCAGACGCGGCGGCAGGACCGTCCAGATCAGAATGAAATCGCCGTGGCTCGAATGGTTGGCAAAATAGACGCAGCGCCGGGGTGGCAAACCGTCATTCGCCCAGATCGCCCGCACAGCCGTGATCGCGCGGGCAAACAGCACGATAGCGATCGCGACAGGCTTTGCGATCAGGCCTTCCATCTGCTTCATCGAGCTCACTTCCCGCATTCAGGATTGCAGGAACGTAGCTGCGTTTTGGACAAATCGGAAGACGGTTGGAAAGCCGGATAAAGATTTCCACATGCAGCGGGCGGATTACGCCGTCGGCTCTTCACCTTCTACAGGTTCCGGCGAGAGGAGGATCTTGTCGACGCGGCGGCCGTCAAGATCGATGACCTCGAAGCGCCAGCCATCCTTCACGAAGCTTTCGCCGAGATCCGGCAGGTGTTTCAACTCTTCCAGCACAAGGCCGGCGACGGTCTGGAATTCAATGTCATCCGCCAGCTTGAAGTTCATGAATTCGGCGAACTCGTCGATCGGCGTCCAGCCGGAAACAAGATAGGAGCCGTCGCCGCGGCGAACGATTGCCTGCTCGTCAGTAGGTCCCTCCTGCAGTGCGCCCATGATCGCTTCCATGATGTCGCCGGAAGAGACAATGCCCTCGAAGTGGCCATATTCGTCGTAGACGAGCACCATGTGGACCGGTGATTTGCGGATTGCCTGGATGACATGCGTTGCCGTCGAAAGGTCTGAGATCACCGGAACTTCATGGGCAAGCGACTGGATGTCTGCATGGCCATGCGCATCGAGTGCATCGTAAAAGTCCTTCACGAAGAGCACGCCAAGCACCTCGTCAGAACTGTTACGGCGCACAGGCAGGCGCGAGCGGCGGGTTTGGTGCAGCTGCTTGCGAATGTCTTCGATGCTGTCTTCGATGTCTACGACTTCGACGTCGCGGCGAGGAGTCATCAAGGCTCTCGCCGTGCGGTCGGCAAGGCGCATGACGCCGGATATCATCGCCGATTCCTCGCTCTCGATCACGCCGGCACTCTGCGCCTCGGCGAGCACCGTCTTGATCTCTTCGTCGGTGACGCCCTCGCTGCCCTTTCCTGACTGACCAAGAAGCGTAAGCACAAGCTTGCCGGACGCGTCGAGAAGCCAGACGAGCGGCAAGGCAAGCTTGGAAAGCAGGGCCATGGCCGGAGCAACTTTGCTTGCCACCACTTCAGGTTCGCGAAGCGCAATCTGCTTCGGAACCAGTTCGCCGATTATCAGCGAAAGATAGGTAATGGCAACGACCACCGTGCCGACGCCAAGCGCATCGGAGACGGCGGGGGAAGCGCCCTGTGCGCTAAGCCAGGCCGAAAGACGGCCGCCCAGCGTTGCGCCTGAAAAGGCACCCGAGAGAACGCCGACGAGTGTAATCCCAATCTGAACGGTTGAGAGAAAGCGGCCGGGATGTTCGGCAAGTTTGATGGCTTGGGCAGCCCCGCCGCTCCCATGATCGGCCAGGACCCTCAGACGGGCGGGACGTGATGAAACGACGGCAAGTTCGGACATTGCGAGCACACCGTTCAAGATAGTGAGCAGCACAACGATTATGATTTCCAGAAACAAAAGAAGCCTTTGAGATTGACAGCGATGCCTCAAAATAGGGCCAAAGCGCCGACAATGAAAGCAAGGCTTGCATTTGCTTCGGCGATTTTTGCTCGGCGCTTTTGAATGATTGGGCGCTGACGCCCTCACTGTGCCGAAGCCGGTGAGACCCGCCATATCGTGTTGCCGACGTCATCGGCAACAAGCAACGCACCCTTGATGTCGATCGCGACGCCGACAGGTCGGCCGAAGGCCTTGTCGTCCGCCCCGACAAAACCCGTCAGGACATCGCGCGGCGGGCCGGAGGGCTTGCCATCGACGAAAGGCACGAAGATCACCTTGTAGCCGCTGCGCGGCTTGCGGTTCCAGGAGCCGTGCTGGCCGACGAAGGCACCGCCGACATAATCCGGACCAAACAGGTTGCTCGTGTTGAAGGTCAGGCCAAGCGAGGCGGTATGCGGACCAAGGGCATAATCGGGGACGATGGCGCTCGCAACCATTTCAGGGTTTTGCGGCTTTGCCCGGCTATCGATATGCTGGCCGAAATAGCTGTAGGGCCAGCCATAAAAGCCGCCTTCCTTCACCGAGGTCATATAGTCGGGAACGAGATCGCTGCCGAGCTCGTCGCGTTCGTTGACGGCCACCCAAAGTGCGCCCGTCCGCGGCTGCCAGGCAAGACCATTTGGATTGCGCAAGCCGCTTGCGAAGACGCGAACACCCTTTGTGGCAAGATCGATTTCGAGGATCGAGGCACGGTTTTTTTCCGCATCCATCCCGTTTTCCCCGACATTGCTGTTGGAGCCCACGGTGGCATAGAGCTTGGTGCCGTCAGGGCTCGCGATCAGGTCTTTCGTCCAGTGCTGATTGATCGGGCCTGCTGGTAGATCGGCAATTTTTGCGCCCGGCGCGGTGATCACCGTTTCACCTTGCTTATAGGGAAAAGCCATGACCGCATCGGTATTGGCGACGTAGAGCGTATCCTTGGAATATGCCATGCCGAAGGGCGAATTGAGATCCTTCAGGAAGACGGTGCTGGTCTCGGCTGCACCGTCCTTGTCGGCATCGCGCAGCAGGGTGATGCGGTTTGCACTTTTGACCTCGGCGCCGGCCCGCCTCATGAGCACACCTTCGAACCAGCCGCGGATGCTGAACCCGGCGTCTTCACCTTTTGGCGGCTTGTTGCTTTCGGCAACAAGGACATCGCCGTTCGGCAGGACATGGATCCAGCGCGGGTGGTCGAGGCCCCTTGCAAAAGCTTCCACCTTCAACCCCTCTGCGGCTTTTGGTGTGGCTCCTTCTGGCCAGCTGGCCGCTTCCGCGACATTGACTGTCGGGATCAACGTCGGGTTCGGCGCGGGTAGCATCGGTGAGGGACCGTATCCCTGCTCGATCGGGACGGTGGCGGATTCACGCTCAAAGACGAATATCCACCCGCCTGCAACAAGGATGAGAAGAAGGACGACAATGATGATCTTCTTCATGGATGATCTCCCATGCAAGACCGCGCTGGCGTTTTGACCGCTATGGGTTTCAACGCTCCTGATAAATTCGAATGATGGAGCAAGTGCCCCAAGGTTCAAGATTTCAACGGCCGCAGCTGTGCTTCTAAAGACCGCATCTTCCATCATGGCGTGTTGAAGAGGAAAAAGACCATATACGAGCGACTTGAGCGACCACGCAGTATGCTTGAGTCTTGAGGCATGTGCGTAACGAGACTGCCTCAAACTTCAGGCCCAGACGGCCCCATTGTACGATTGCGGACCTATGAAGTTTATCGGGAACCCCACCGAGTGCGAGGGCATTAATTCCTCCGTAGAAGGAGGACGCCATGCCAACAGTCTCCGTTGCACAGCCTTGCAGCGCTCAGGCAGAAATCATCTCGCTTCTTCCAGCTCTCAAAGCCTTTGCGAGGCGTTTCGAGCGTGTTGAAAGCGACGCCGACGATCTCGTTCAAGAGACGGTCTCCAAGGCGCTTTGTCATATCGAGCAGTTCCAGGACGGCACGAGCCTCAAATCCTGGCTCTTCACGATCATGCGCAATACCTATTGCAGCAGCTACAAGCGCCGCAAGCGCGAACCTGTCGGTTGCGTCGGCGACCTGACCGACCATCAGATACCGGTCAAATCGACGCAGGAATGGTCGCTGAGAGCCCGTGACGTTCAGGCAGCGATCGACAAGCTTGGAGCACCGCACCGCCATGCACTGCTGCTCGTGGTGAACGGGACAAGCTACGAAGAAGCGGCTGCGATCTGCGACTGCCAAGTGGGCACCATCAAGAGCCGGGTGAGCCGCGCTCGCAACCATCTTCTGGAAATGCTCGGCGAGACGCAATCGTCCGAAGCAGCCTCGTTACACTAGCAAGGGTGCCCAGCAATGAGCCGCCACGACAGGAACGAATGGATCGCCAAGAGGGCCTATGCACTTTGGGAAGCGTCCGGGCGCCCACATGGCCGCGATGCCGAGCACTGGGCACAGGCAGTGCGAGAGCGCGACGAGCTGGAGCGCACGCAGGCTTCTGTGGACGGGCGCGAGGTGCTGGTCCGGTTCAAACCAAGACCACCGGCCACGTCGCTGAAACCCTCCAGGCGCCAGCCAGCGATCGCCAGCGGCTGAAGGGTATGCAGTCCTGCAGTCCGTACAACCAGAAGCGGCTAAAGCTCTTATCAGCCGAGACGGGTCGCCTCTCTTACCCTGTTGCGCGATAATGGCAGATCGACCAGGCGCTTTCCCGTCGCATTGCGAAGTGCGTTGGCGAGTGCTGCACAGGTCGGTCCCTGCGCCGCCTCGCCTGTGCCGAGGAAGGGCTGGCCGGGCCGATCGAGAATATGCACTTCCACGCTTTGTGGAACGCTCCCGAAGCGCAGTATCGGATAGCTCGACCAATCGGTGCTGGTAATGCGGGTGCGATCGAAGGTGACGGCTTCATAGAGCGTCCAACTGATCGATTGCAGGATACCGCCCTCCGTCTGGTTGCGGATCCCGTCGGGATTGACGGCCTGGCCGGCATCGATGGCGGCAACGGCGCGCAGCACCTGCACGCGCCCGGTTTCGCGCTCGACCTTCGCTTCCAGTGCGACCGCCAGATAGGCGGCACGATTCTTGTACCGCGCAAAAGCAAAGCCGCGACCATGACCGGAAGGCACTTCGCCCCTCCCCCAGCCGAATTTGTCGGCCGCGAGCTTCACGACGTCGCTGGCACGATCATCTTCCAGATGACGCAGGCGGAATTCGACAGGATCGGCTTTGGCGGCAATTGCCAGCTCGTCCATGGTGCTTTCGATCGAGAAGACATTGGCATAAGCACCAAGGCCGCGCAGCGCCGAAACCCGTAGCGGCATGTCGGGCAGGAAATGCCACAGCACCCGGCGGTTCGGGATCGCATAGAGAGGATCGGCATTCCGATCGCCGCTGCCATTGGGACTGATGCTGAGTTTCGACGGTTCTAAGGGCGTCGGCTGTTCCTTGGCGCGGCCGGCAAGCAACGAGCCGGCATTGCCGGGGCGCGTGCTATGGCTATTGCTCCACACATCATAGGTCCAGTTGTCGATCCTGCCGCTTGCATCAAGCGATGCCCGGACCTTGGACACCATGCCAGGCCCGTAAGGTTCCCACATATGCTCCTGTTCGCGCATCCACTGGACACGCACAGGACGGCCGGGAATTTTCATGGCGATGAGTGCTGCGTCGGCAGCTGCGTCGTCAGCACCGTTGTGCCCGTAGCAGCCGGACCCTTCCATGTGGATGACACGCACCTTCTCCTCCGGCATCGCCAGCATCTGGGCAATCGCACTCCGATCGGGGAAAACCCCCTGCGTGTGCGACCAGATATCGAGGCTGCCGTCGGCCTTCAGATGCGCGACCGCACAGGAAGGACCGATCGAACCGTGCATCTGGTAGGGCCGCGTGAAGGTTGCCTCGTAGATCGCGCCGTTCGGGAAGCTCGGATGGCCGGATTCGGCCACTGTGCCGACCTCCCTTTCCAGAGCTGTGAGAGCGCCGGCAAGATCGCTCTGTTCCGGTAGCGTTGCAGGTTCGTCCCACCGCGCCGCTTTTTCGACGGCGCGCATGGCCTTGATCGCCTGCCATTCTTTCTCCGCCACGACGGCAAGGTAGCTGCCGTCGCGGAGGACCGAGATGACGCCAGCCATGGCGGCGGCCGCCGTGGCGTCGATGTCTTTCAATGTTGCACCATAGCTCGGCGGACGGATTACGCGCGCGTGCACCATTCCTTCGAGGCGCAGGTCCTGCACATAGGCTGCAGCACCGGTGACTTTGCCCGGGATGTCGATGCGCTGCACATCACGACCGATGATGCTCAGCGCGTCGGGCTGTTTCAGTTTCGATTGCGGCTGGGCTTCGACGTGCAGGAACTGGCCCGACACCAGCGCGCCATAGGTCGCCGATCTGCCGTCCGGTCCGGAGACGCTTTTCTTTTTCGCCCTGAGCTGGTCCGGGGGCAGGTTAAATCGGCGCGCTGCCTCGGCGATCAGCAGCTCGCGAACCTGCGCGGCTGCATTGCGGATGGCAGTACCGCTGTTCTGCATCGACTGGCTACCTGCCGTGAACCCTTCGTCGGGGGTGCGCCCCGTATCGGCGGTCACGAGCGTGATGTCTGAGGGATCGACTTCCAGTTCCTCTGCGGCGACCTGGATGAGGGCCGTGCCGATCCCCTGTCCAAGCTCCACCTTGCCGGTAAACACGGTGATCTTGCCGTCAGATTCGATCCTTATCCAGCTATCGAGATAGCCGTCGTTATCCAGGCTGCCCGGCAACTTCGGCTTTTCGGGCGCCGCAGTCGGTATTTCTTGGGCCAGCGCACGGATCACGGAAAAGCTGACGATAAGAGCGCCGGTACCGGCAAGCAGGCCGCGCCGGCTCATTTCATGTCTGGTGAGAATATCCATCATCCGGCACTCCTTTTGGCGGCCGGAAGCCCGGCAGCTTCCATCAGTTCACTCGCACGCCTGATGGCCGCAAGGATGCGCATATGTGTGCCGCAGCGACAGAGATTGGTCCGCAACGCCGATCGGATTTCCTCGTCAGTCGGCGTGGCATTCTGCTTCAGAAGCGCTGCTGCGCTCATCATCATGCCGGGAATGCAGTAGCCGCATTGCGCCGCCTGTTTCTCGATGAAAGCCGCCTGCAGCGGTCCGGGCTTTTCAGCTGTTCCAAGCCCTTCCACGGTCACGATTTCCTTGCCTTCGACGACGATGAGCGGCGTCACGCACGAAAGCACCGCCTGGCCGTCGACCATGACGGTGCAGGCGCCGCATTGGCCAAGGCCGCAGCCAAATTTTGCGGCGTTGAGATTAAGCTCGTTGCGGAGCACGTAAAGCAATGGTGTGTCGGGCTCGCTGGCGACCTCGTGAGTGTGTCCGTTGACGTTGAGCGTTGTCATCTCGGCTCCTTCGCGCCGACATTGGACGGCGCTCGTTCAATTCCTTCCGAGGGGCGGACGGCGACAAAATATTCACCGGACCGTGTGCGGTTGACGCGTTGCAGCAAATCGGGCCAAGGATCGCGCGTCGTAAAGCGCCGGCGCATGAAGTCGAGCAGATCGGCGAGCTGCTGGTCATTCAATGCCCCGGCAAAGCCGGGCATCACGGCGCTTGGCTCACCGTCGGCCGGTGGCAGGCCGAAAAGCACGACATTGACAATATTTTGCGGATTGGGCGCGTTGACGGCGGTGCTGAGATTGAAATTCAGTCCTCCAAACGGCGCGGCGCGGCCGGACTCGTGACAGGTCGCACAAGCCGCGCCATAAATGGCTGCACCCGGATGAGACGCAAGTTCGGCCGACGCCTTGGTCTCGTCGATTGCAGCCGTCACCACGCCATCCTGTTCCGGAACGAACTGCTTCTTCAGTTCCTCGCCTCTTTGAACGCGTTCGCCAGACGGTTCGCCCATGATCGAGGCGACATAGGCTGCGATTGCATTGATATCGCTGTCGGAAAGCGCACTGAGATTGCCGGTGACTTCAGCCATCGGACCACGCGAGACGCCGTGGAACGCGTGGTAGCCATGACGCAGATAGAACGCGAGCGAACCCTTGTCCCACGGGATCGGCGAGGGGCTTTGCGCATTAATCGCATAAGCCTGCCAGCCTTCCGCCTCGCCGCCGCCGAAGTGCCTGCCGCGCTCCTCGGCACCAAAGGCGTTGCGAGGGGTGTGGCAAGCGCCGCAGTGGCCGAGGCCTTCGGCAAGATAGGCACCGCGGTTCCATTCCTCGCCTTTCTGCGGATCGGGCGCGAAAGCGCCCTTGTCGAAGAAGACCAGCTTCCAGGCGGCAAGGATCGGGCGGACATGCAGGAGGTACGGTAGCTCGTTTTTTGGTGCCGTCGCCTTGACGGGCGTGCGCGTCATCAAGAAGGCATAGAGTGCCTTGTTGTCCTCGTCGGTGACGCGGGTAAAATGATCATAGGGAAATGCCGGATAAAGATGATCGCCCTTTCGATCCACGCCTTCGCGCATGGCGCGTTGGAAGGCCGCCTCGCTCCAGCGTCCGATACCGGTTTCATCGTCCGGCGTGATGTTCGTCGAATAAATAATCCCGAAAGGCGTCGGCAGTTTAAGCCCCCCGGAAAAAGCTTCCTTTCCCGGGACCGTATGACAGGCGATACAGTTTCCGACCGCCGCGAGGCTGGATCCCCTGGCGATCAGTGCGTTATCGAAGCGCATGGCCTCTGAAGGGTTTTGCGGCTTGATTTCGGGGCGCCAGGCAAGAAAAAAGAATGCGAGACCGAAAACGATGAAGAGGGTAAGGATCGTCGACAGCAGTCTGATGGCTCGCATTGCCGATATGACCCTCCCAGGAGTGCAAACCGAACTGCACAAAACGCAAGGAGCAGGAATTTGTTCCCGAAATAGGTGCTGGTATCGCTAGCGTTTGGCGATGGTGGCGCGCTCTTCAATGATCCGAGCCTGGTGATTGTCGCTGGTGCGCATAAGACGTCCGGTGGCGCGCAGCATCTCGATCAGGTCAGTTCCATCGACGGACGCCTTGGTCATTTGGAGCTGTTCGAACTCGGCCGCCGCCTGCTGCCAGTTCTCGGCCTCGCGCCCGCAGGGGCGTCCTTCCGCCTCCCATATGGCATATGCGCGCTGGCTGATCCAATCTTCCTTGTTGTAAACCATGACACCCAACTAAAATGGAGAAAAATATTCGTCTGGAGGTTGCCAGATTTCGCTTACGGAGTTGTTACTTCGCCTCAGACCGGAAGCGCGGTATCACGCGGGAAACAGCAGCACCGCTCAGATACTGGAGTTGCCGAGCAACTGCCTCAATCGGTCCGCTCGGCGAGCTCGATGAGAATGCCGTCGGGATCGCGCAGAAAAGCGACCTTGTGCAGAATCTCGGAGTTGTAAGCAAGACGCGGGCGCTCCTTCACCTCAACTCCGGCCGCTTCGAGCTTTGCGAAGGTTTCAGCGACGCTGCCGAACAGGAACGTAAGATGGCGCAGACCGGCGGCACCCTCGGGTATGTCGGTTGCCCGCACCGCGCCGCTTGCAGGCGCGAAGACCTCCAGCATGCCACCGCCGGCATCGAGAAAAGCAATGTGCGAGCCATCCGGCATCGTCTTGCGCAGATGCAGCCGAAGGCCGAGGAGACCGCAATAAAAGGCGACGGCACGGTCCATATCGCTGACCGTCATGCCGATATGCTCAAAGGATTTCAGCATTCGAAATTCCTCCCACAGATAATGCTCGAGCTGACTGCGGTCCATCGCCGCCGTCAAGACTAAATCGTGTGATGGCAATCGAAGCGACCTGGCTTGCGGTCGATGAAATCGGGCGCTATCTGGTTGGAAAAGCCACGACGTCACGATCTAACCATCGAAAGCCGGGAGGCAGGGCATGCGCAAAGCGATTATCGTTTGGGGCGGCTGGCAGGGCCACGAACCGGAAGCATGCGCAAGCGTCGTCGGCGAACTTTTGCGGGAAGACGGCTTTTCAGTTGAGATTACCGGCGATCTCGACATCTTCGGCTCGCCGGTGATTGCTAAAGCCGATCTGCTTGTTCCGATCATCACAGGGGAGCAGTTGGAAAAGGCGCACGCAAATGCGCTGGTCATGGCTGTTCGTGACGGCCTTGGCCTCGGCGGTCATCATGGCGCACTCGCGACATCCTTCAAGGAAAGTGCACCGTTCCGCTATGTTTCGGGCGTCACCTGGGTTTCTCATCCGGGCAATATCATCGACTTTCGCGTGAACGTGAGCCGACAAAACGATCCGCTGATGCAGGGCATTGCGGACTTCGACTACCACTCGGAGCAGTATTACCTGCACTACGATCCGTCCGTTGAAATTCTGGCGACCACCACGTTCACCGGCGAATATGACGAGGCGGCCCGCAATGTCGTCATGCCGGTGGTCTTCAAACGCCATTTTGGCGCGGGCCGCGTCTTTTATTCAGCACTTGGCCATGTCGCCGCCGAATTCGACCATCCGTACATGCGTCTCATTCTTCGCCGCGGCCTTGCCTGGGCTGCACGCCGGTAGACCCGTATCGGTCCGGCGCGGGCAGTGGTCAGTTCTGAATGATGTGCTGCCTCACCAGTTTGCCAAAGACTTCTCAAACTGCTTGCGATCGTATTTTTGACCTTGCCCCGCCCCGACAGATGTGATCGATTTTCCGGCGCTGCTGGAGGGCGGCGAATTTCTAATCACATGAGCAAAAACTGCGACGGAAGATCATCATGCCTCAGCTTCTCGACGACGCCTCATCGGGCGGCCTGTTTGTCGGCCGCGTCTGGAATCCGCAGGCAGCCGGTCCGGCGGTTGTCACAATCCGCGACGGAGAAATAGTCGACATAACGTCCAGGCAAGTGCCGACATTGAGCGCGCTTCTGGAGAAAGCCGACCCGGCAGGTTTCGTGCGCGAAGCGGATGGCAAACGGCTTGCTTCACTCGAAACAGTGGCAGCAAACAGCACCGGCCGGCCGGATGCTGGCAGGCCTTATCTCTTGGCGCCAGCAGACCTTCAGGCCGTGAAGGCCTGCGGCGTGACCTTTGCCCAATCGATGATCGAACGCGTCATTGAGGAAAAAGCTGCCGGCAATCCGGATCGCGCAGCCTCGATCCGGAGCCTCGTTGGCACACTGATCGGCGGCAGCCTCGCCAACATCAAAGCAGGCTCTCCGGAAGCGGCAAAGGTAAAGCAGGCGTTGATTGACGAAGGCATGTGGTCGCAATATCTCGAAGTCGGCATCGGCCCGGATGCCGAGGTCTTTACCAAGTCGCCGGTTCTTTCCTCCGTCGGCTGGGGTGCCGATGTTGGCCTGCATCCGATTTCGACCTGGAACAATCCGGAACCGGAAATCGTGCTTGCGGTCAACAGCCGCGGCGAAATCAAGGGCGCGACCCTCGGCAACGACGTCAATCTGCGCGATGTCGAAGGCCGCTCGGCGCTGCTGCTCGGCAAGGCGAAGGACAACAACGCCTCCTGCTCCATCGGTCCTTTCGTTCGCCTGTTCGACGCCACGTACGACCTCGACGAGGTCCGAAAGGCCGAACTTGACCTGAAAGTCACCGGCCAGGACGGCTTCGTTCTCAACGGAAAGAGCTCAATGTCGAAGATCAGCCGCGACCCGACCGATCTCGTCCGGCAGACCTGCGGGGCTCATCATCAGTATCCGGATGGCTTCATGCTGTTCCTCGGCACGCTGTTTGCCCCGACGCAGGACCGCGACACCCCCAACCAGGGCTTTACGCACAAGGTCGGGGATGTGGTCGAGATCTCCTCATCTGGGCTCGGCACGCTTGTCAATACCGTTCGCCTTTCCACCGAATGCCCCCCATGGACGTTCGGCATTTCGGCTTTGATGGCAAACCTCGCCGCCCGCGGGCTGCTTCACGCCTGACATCGCTTCCGTCCAGTTCGGCCGCCTGGATCTGCGGCAATTGGCCCCCTGCATTTGTGCACTGCAGCAATCATCCCTATATGTATCCTCGGCGCCTTTGTTGGCTCAAGGAGAAGCATGTGTCCTTTCGAGATTCACCAGACGAACGCCTTGTCGAGATCGCAGCATTCGGACCCAATCCCGGCGCGCTCAAGGCTTGGCTGTTCCTCCCGACACATATGGATACGCGAACCCCGCTCGTCGTAGCACTTCATGGCTGCACCCAGACTGCTAAAGGATACGCGCTGGGTTCTGGATGGTCGCAGCTCGCTGAGCGGCGGGGATTTGCGGTTCTCTATCCCGAACAACAGCACTCGAACAACCCGAACCTCTGTTTCAATTGGTTTGAACCCGGGGATGCACGACGCGGTGCGGGCGAAGCCGCATCCATCAGCCAAATGGTCGCACATGTCGTTCAGTCACAGGGCATCGATCCCAACCGGGTTTTCGTGACGGGCCTTTCAGCAGGTGGCGCCATGGCGAACGCGATGCTGTCGACCTATCCTGAGATGTTCGCCGGCGGCGCGATCATCGCGGGTCTTCCCTATGGCGCGGCCGCCAATGTTGCAGAAGCGTTCGCACAAATGCAGGGGCGAAATCCGTCGAGCGCCCCGAAGCTGCGGTCCGCGTTGAGGCGTGCCGGACATCACGCAGGTCCGTGGCCGACTGTATCCGTGTGGCATGGAACGCATGATCAAACAGTGCGACCGAGGAATGCAGATCAGATCGTGGATCAGTGGAGCGCCGTTCACACGACACGTAAAGAGCCGGATCGCACGGAAGTGTCTAATGGGCACCAGCACAAGGTCTGGTTCGATGCCGACGGGCGAACGGTCATCGAAACCTATTCCATCAAAGGCATGGCGCATGGCCTTCCGCTTGCAACCCACGGCGGCTCCTCGTTCGGCCGACCGGGGCCCTACATGCTTGAGGCGGGCATTTCGTCAACCGCACGCATTGCGCGCAGTTGGGGCCTCGCTTCTGATTCCGATGTCGAAGCAACAGAGTTCGCCGCTGCCGAGGGATCTGGCGATCGGAAATTGGCTGGCGCGAGCAAGCGACAAAGCCCTCAACCGGAGCCCGGCGACAGTCGGGTTGGCAAAATCATCAATGACGCGCTACGCGCAGCCGGGCTGCTTCGCTAACCTCCTGCCGGCAGTCCAGCAACGGCTCTTGCCTTGGCGATAGTCGCCACTTGCCGCCGATCCATCGGTTCCTCGAAACCGATGCAGCAAGCCTAAGCTTTGCGCCCCATCTGGCGGTCACCGCGGTGGCAGCCGGCAAAAAAATTGGCGCGGCAACATCCGGCAGGCGACGTAGGTTCGGCGATTTTCCCTTCCCGCTTGGCCTGCGCGTATAAAAATATCACGCAAGTCAAATCCTGCCGATCGCCTGCAACAGCGGGCAAATGCCGGGCAGGAACTACTGGTTGCGCCGGATTCCCTGCATAAGATCCAGCACGGAGTTGGCCGCGTCGAGCACATGCGTGCCGGGGCCGAAAACGGCAGACACACCGTGATCAGCCAGAAACTGATAGTCCTGGCGCGGGATGACGCCGCCACAAATGACGATGACATCTCCGCCCCCCTTTGCTTTCAGGATATCGACGAGCTGCGGCAGCAACGTCTTGTGGCCGGCGGCAAGCGACGACACACCGATGACGTTGACGTTTTCGCCGATTGCCATTTGTGCCGCCTCTTCCGGCGTCTGGAAAAGCGGACCGGCAAGCACGTCAAAACCGATATCGCCGAACGCCGATGCGATCACCTTGGCGCCGCGGTCATGGCCGTCCTGGCCAAGTTTGGCAACCATGATCTTCGGCCTGCGGCCGAGCGCCGCGCTGACGTCCGACATCCGGCTCTTCAAGACCGCAAGCTCCGGCTCGTCGCGATAGGCTTCGCCATAGACATCCTTGATGACCTTTGGCGTCGCGGCGTGATCGCCGAAGGCTTTCCGCATGGCATCGGAGATCTCGCCCACGGTGGCGCGCGCACGGGCCGCTTCGACGGCCGCAGCCAAGAGATTGCCTTTTCCACTGCGAGCGACATCGACAAGCGACGCGAGCGTTTGGGCGACCTCGGCGCTGTCGCGCCGGCGCTTCGTCTCTTCGATCCGCTTGATCTGTGCGGCTCTTACGGCGCTGTTGTCGATTTCCAGGATGTCGATCGGCTCTTCGTTTTCGAGGCGGTACTTGTTAACGCCAACGATAACCTCATCGCCCTTGTCCACCGCAGCTTGCCGCCGCGCGGCGGCTTCCTCGATCAACCGCTTCGGCAGGCCTTCGTTGACTGCGCGTGTCATGCCGCCAAGTGCCTCGACCTCCTCGATCAGAGCCCATGCCTTGTCTGCCAGTTCCTGCGTCAGGCTCTCGACATAATAGGAGCCGGCGAGCGGGTCGACGACCCTGGTGACACCTGTCTCATGGCTCAGGATGAGTTGCGTGTTGCGGGCGATGCGCGCGGAAAATTCCGTCGGTAGCGCGATCGCCTCGTCGAAAGAATTGGTGTGCAGCGACTGCGTGCCACCCAGCACCGCCGACATCGCTTCAAAGGCAGTGCGGATGATATTGTTATAGGGATCCTGCTCGGCCAGCGACACACCCGAGGTCTGGCAATGGGTGCGCAGCATCAACGAGGACGATTTCTTCGGCGAAAACTCCTCCATGATCCGCGCCCAGAGCAGCCGGGCGGCGCGCAGCTTCGCCGCCTCCATGAAGAAGTTCATGCCGATCCCGAAGAAGAAGGAAAGACGTCCGGCAAAGTCGTCGACATTAAGACCTTTGGCGATTGCGGCGCGCACATATTCGCGGCCATCAGCCAGCGTGAAGGCAAGCTCCTGAACCAGTGTCGCACCCGCCTCCTGCATGTGGTAGCCGGATATCGAGATCGAATTGAACTTCGGCATTTCCTTCGCCGTATATTCGATGATGTCGGCAACGATCCGCATCGAAGGTTCGGGCGGATAGATATAGGTGTTGCGGACCATGAACTCCTTGAGAATGTCATTCTGTATGGTGCCGGAAAGCTCGCCCCTTGCGCAGCCCTGCTCCTCGCCTGCGACGATGAAAGAGGCAAGGATCGGAATGACCGCGCCGTTCATGGTCATCGACACGGACATCTCGTTTAACGGAATGCCGTCAAAGAGGATCTTCATGTCTTCGACCGAGTCGATTGCCACACCGGCCTTGCCGACGTCACCCTCGACGCGCGGATGGTCGCTGTCATAGCCGCGATGGGTGGCGAGATCGAAGGCGACGGAGAGGCCCTTCTGGCCGGCGGCGAGATTGCGACGGTAAAAGGCGTTGGATTCCTCGGCCGTCGAAAAACCGGCATACTGGCGGATTGTCCAGGGCCTGCCGGCATACATCGTCGCACGCGGACCCCGGACGAATGGTGCAAATCCCGGAAGGGAGTCGAGATGCCCCGCCCTTTCGATATCGGCGGCCGTGTAAAGCGGCTTGACGTCGATGCCTTCCGGGGTGTGCCAGGTCAGCGTCTCAGGCGGAGCGCGCAGCTCCTTCTCCGCCAATGCCGCCCAGTCCGCGGTCGTCTTCTTGGCCATGTTTTCCTCCGGCATTTCCTTTTGGCCGCACGCTATCACTCCAACCGCATACGGCGCGATAGGGCCTTCGGATAATTTACGCAGGAAACTGGCGATTTCCATGTCCAGCGTGGCGCCTATCACGTCCGTCTCGGCCGCCAGCGCAGGAGGTAGGATTCAAGCGCATAGGCGAGACGGTTGAGCGAGAAGCCGACCAGGCCGAGGACGAACACGCCGACCATGACAAGAGCCATGTCGAAACGCTCGCGGCCGGCGATGACCAGGCCGCCGATGCCCGGGCCGACGGCGAGGAAGTACTCAGCGCCCACCGTCGCAAGCCAGGAGTAGATCAGCCCGAGATGCACGCCGGTGGCAATCGACGGCATGGCCGACGGCAGATGGATGCGCAAGATACGTTGGCGGGTCGTGAATTTCAGCGCCCGGCCGACTTCAATGAGATCGGCGGGAGCGCTGCGCATTCCTTCATAGGTGTTGAGCACAATCGGGATGAAGGCGGCAAGTGCCACGAAGACGATCTTCGCCTGCTCGCCGAAGCCGAACCAGACGGAGATGAGCGGGATCCAGGCTAGCAGCGAAATCTGCTTCATGCCGTTGAAGGTGGGTGAGATCAGCCGGTCGGCGGGACGCGAGAGCGCAAGCAGCGTTGCCAACGCGATGCCTAGGACGGTGCCGATCCAGAAACCGGCGATATTGCGCATCAAAGAAAAGCCGAGTTCGGCAAAGAGGCCGTTGTCGAAAATCTCACGCTTGGCCGTCAGCGCCACATCTTTAAGAGAAGGCAGGAACCGCGGGTCGGCAAGGCCAGTGCGGGCCGATACCTCCCATGCAGCAAGAAGAAGGACCGGCAGTGTGACGCCGCGGCGGAAGCGGGCGGAGAGTGCCACGGTCATGTCATATCTCCTGACGTTTCCAGCGCTGGATCAGCATTTCGGTGCGATCCAAGCCCTTGTCCATGGCAAAGCCGACGAGGCCGATGACAATCATGGCGACGATGACCGTATCGAGCCAGAACATCTGCCGGCCCCAGACGAGCAGATAGCCAAGTCCTTCGGACGAAGCGAGCAGTTCGACCCCGACTAGCGAGGTCCAGGAATGGGTTAGACCGTAGCGGACGCCCGTAAAGATCGAGGGGACGGCGCCCGGGAGCACGATCAGCCGCAATCTTTGCCAGCGGCCGAAACACAGCGCTTCGCCGACCTCGACGTATTTTGGCAGTACGCCACGGATGCCCGAACATGTATTCAGCGTCATCGGCACGAGCGCTCCCTTGGCGATGATGATGATCTTCAGCGTTTCGCCGATGCCGACAAAAAGCATCAGCAACGGGATCCAGCCGAGCGTCGGGATTTGCGCAAAGGCAAGGAAGAGCGGCTTCACATAGTCTTCGATTTTCTGCGACAGGCCGATCGCGATACCGAGGCAAAGCCCGGCCAGGGAACCGATTGCAAAGCCGATCATGACACGGCGAAGGCTGACGCCGGCGTGAAAGAGTAGTTCGCCACTTGCGATCATGTCGCGCGCCGTCTCATAGACGATGAAAGGCGGCGGCAGGATTTGTTCTGCAAGCCAGCCCTTTGCCGAGGCCACCCACCAGAAGCCGAGAAGCGCGGCAGGCAGGACCAGACCGGCGACGCCGAAGACGACGCGGCTTCGCCGTCGTCGCGCCATGCGAATGCCGGCATCGCCGGCGGCCTCGAAGAATGCAGCCATGCCCGTCTCCGTTTGCGTCAGCTCACGATGCGTGAGGTTTTCCATCTGCGCCGTAAGATTGCCAGAAATCCTTGAGGCCGAGCCGTTCGATCGCACTGTTCAAGTATTTCGGCTCGAACCAGCCGTTGAGATCGACATCGCGGCGGATGAGACCGAACTCCTTGCCCTTTACCGCCTGCTCCTTGTACTGCGACACCAGCAGGTCATCGATGAGCGGTGAGTTGCGGTAAGCCAGCGTGTCGTTGCTGAAATATTCCTCCAGGATCGGAACCGGCGTGCCGGATTTGTGCCAGAGTTCGAAAAGCGCGGGACGATTTGGCTCGTCGGACGACCATTTCGCCGCCTTGACGAAGGCATCGACGACGCGCTGCGTGATTTCCGGATGCGCCTCGATGAAGGCTTGGCGGCCGATCACGCCGGCATTGCGACCAAAGCGCGGATCATCGCCCTTGGTCGTGTAGATGATGTCGGCTGCACCCTTGGCCGCCAGGTTGATGAGCTGCGTGTCGCCAAAGGCTGCGTCGATGTCCTTGCTCGTCAGCGCAGCGACCGTTCCGGCACTGTCGAGATTGACGACCTGCACGTCGCGCTCATTCAGTCCGTGAGCCGCAAGCACCTTGATGGCGGCAAGATGACCGTTCGTGCCGCGCTGCAGGGCGATCTTGCGTCCCTTCAGGTCCTCGATCCTCTTGATGCCGGAGGCTTTTGCGGCAGCAAGATAGAGTGGCTTGCGCGCACCGCTTGCCAGCAGGTACTTGGTCTTCAAGCCGGTTGCCCGCCCGATCAGCGAGGGCAGGTCGCCCTGGTAGGCGAAATCGAGCTGGTCGTTGGCAAAGCCCTCATTGACCGCCGGGCCGGCGCCCTTGAAGAATGTCCATTCGATCTTGATGTTCGGATCGTTTGCGAACTCCTTCTCCAGGTATTCACCAGCACGCGCCGTAGCCGCCGATGTGCCCTCCGAGTAAGGCCGGTTATCGACGCCGATTGCCGCATAGCCGACGTGAATGACGATCGGTTCCTCAGCTAGCGCATCAGTGAAGAGGCCAAGTGCAAGCGCAATGCCTGCGGCAAGGGATGCAAGTTTCATGATTTCTCTCCGTTTCGACAGATTTAGCCGGCAGCGGCAATGGCTGAACGCAGTCCAGCCACCTTGCGGGCCTTCGAGGGAACACCGGGGCTCTGCTGTGGGCCAGCCTTCGTCGTGGTGCCGAGGCTTTCGAGCACGCGGTTGCGGATTTTAGAAAGTGCTGCCGAGGTCCGGTCGCGCGGCCGCGGCAGATCGACAGGCACAATCTCGCGGATGCGGCCGGGACGTGGCGACATCACGACGACGCGGTCGCCGAGATAGGCCGCCTCCTCCACATCATGGGTGACGAGGATCATGGTGATGCGCTCGCTCGCCCAGATGTCCTGAAGCTCGTCCTGCAGCCGCGTCTTGGTGATCGCGTCGAGTGCGCCAAAGGGCTCATCGAGGAAAAGCACGTTCGGCCGGTTGACAAGCCCGCGGGCAATGCCTGCGCGCTGGGCCATGCCGCCCGACAGCTGGTGCGGATAGGCATCGGCGAAGGCCGACAGGCCGACCAGCTCCAGATGCTCCTCGACGAGACGCTTCTTTTCGGCCTTGCCAAGGCCGGCGTTCTCAAGCCCGAGCGCAACATTGCGGCCGACGGTCAGCCAGGGAAACAGCCGTGGCTCCTGGAAGACGATGCCGCGGTCGAGGCTGGGACCGGTTACTCTTTTTCCGGCATGGGCGATCGAGCCGTCGTAGGCCGTATCGAGTCCGGCGCCAAGGCGCAGCAGCGTCGATTTTCCGCAGCCGCTGGCGCCGACGATCGTCACGAATTCACCCTCTGCGACATCGAGGCTGATATCGTCGAGTGCGGTGAGCTTGCTGCCGTTCACCTGGAAATCGCGGGTGACGCTGCGGATTTCGATATGGGTCGAACTGGTCATGTTGTTTGCCCCTTATTCGGCAGCGATCTGGGCGCGGGCCGGATGGTGCGGCACGCCGAGCCCGAGATTTTCACGAAGCGTCCGGCCTTCGTAGTCGCTGCGGAAAAGGCCGCGGCGGCGAAGCTCCGGCAGAACATGCTCGATGAAATCGTAAAGGCCGACCGGCAGATGCGGCGGCATGATGTTGAAGCCGTCGGCAGCACCCGTCGTGAACCACTCCTCCATCTTGTCGGCAATCTGCACCGGCGTTCCGACGACCTGGTAATGACCGCGGGCGCCGGCGATGCGAAGATAAAGGTCGCGGATGGTGAGGTTCTCGCGGCGCGCAAGATCGAGCAGCAATTTCTGGCGGCTCTTGCTGCTGTTGGTTTCGGGAAGCTCCGGCACTGGGCCGTCCAGCGGGTATTGCGACAGATCGATCGAGCCTGCCATGCCAGCGAGCATCGACAGCCCGACGGCCGGGTGGATGAGGTTCTGGATCTGTTGAAACTTGTCCTGCGCCTCCTGCTCGGTACGCCCGACGACTGGGAAGATGCCGGGCATGACCTTCAGATCGTCGCGGTTGCGGTCGTATTTTGCGAGCCTGCCCTTGAGGTCCGCATAGAAGGCGCGCGCATCCTCGGTCGTTTGGTGGGCGGTGAAGACCACGTCCGCGGTGCGGGCGGCAAGTTCCTGGCCGGGCTCGGAGGAACCTGCCTGAACCAGCACCGGATGTCCCTGTGGCGCACGGGCAACGTTCAGCGGCCCGCGGACTTTGAAATGCTTGCCCTTGTGATTGAGGATATGCTGCTTGTCGGGGTCGAAATAGATGCCGCTTCCCTTGTCGCGAGGAAAGGCATCTTCCTCCCAGGTATCCCAAAGGCCGCGAACCACGTCGGCGAATTCCTCGGCTCGTTCGTAGCGCTCGGCATGGGCATAGTGCTCGTCGCGACCGAAATTATGGGCCTCATGTTCACTCGACGAAGTAACGAGGTTCCAGCCAGCCCGACCGCCGCTGATGTGATCGAGGGAGGCGAATTTGCGGGCAATATGATAAGGCTCGTTGTAGGACGTGGAGGCGGTTGCCACAAAACCGATATTCGTGGTTACGGCGGAAAGTGCCGAAAGAAGGGTGATCGGTTCGAACTGCGCGACGTAGCGGATGGCGGTACGGCTCAGCGCTTCGATGTCCGTGCCGCGGGTACCGACACCATCCGCCATGAAGATGAGATCGAATTTTGCAGCTTCGGCAGCCCGCGCAAGCGCAACATAATGGGCGAAGTTGGAGCCGGCATCGGCTTGTGCGTCCGGGTGGCGCCAGGCAGCAACATGGTGGCCCGTCGGATAGAGAAAGGCTCCAAGTTTGAGCTCTCGGCGAATGTCGGTCATGTTGCTCTCCTCGGCAATGGCGATCCGGAAAGCCTAACAACAATGACTATAATCCATAGAAATAGTATTCTATTACGGTTTGATCCGGGAAATTAAATCTCTAGGGCTTTCACACCGGGGCGGGAAAGCATTGCGGTCGAGATTGGGGGTGGCCGGATCAGACGGCCTTGTGCCTCGGGATGCGCGGCAGGAAAATCGTGAGCAGGCCGAGCAGCGGCAAATACGAGCAGATCCGGTAGACGAACTCGATGCCGTGACTGTCGGCGAAATCGCCGAGGAAGGCAGCGCCCAGTCCCCCCGCCCCGAAGGCGAAGCCGAAGAAGACGCCGGCGATCAGGCCGACACGACCCGGCACGAGTTCCTGCGCGAAGACGACGATCGCCGAGAACGCAGAGGCAAAGACAAGGCCGATCACGACACTGAGGATTCCAGTCCAGAAGAGGTTTGCATAAGGCAGCAGCAACGCGAAGGGAATAACCCCAAGGATCGAGAACCAGATTACGAAACGGGAGCCGAAGCGATCGCCGATCGGCCCGCCGAGGAAGGTGCCGACAGCGACCGAACCGAGGAAGAGGAACAGCATCAGTTGGGCCTGCTGCACATCGAGCTGGAATCTGTCGATGACATAGAATGTGAAGTAGCTCGACACGCTCGCCATGTAGACATTCTTCGTCGCCGTCAGCAAGACGAGAATGATGAGCGCAACGATCACCTTGTTCTGCGGCAATGGCAGCGCACGACTCACCGCAGGCTTTCCGGCATTCTGCCGGCGGTGGCTCATGAACCAGTTGCCGACCCAGCCGAGCACGACGATGCCGATCATCGCGATGGCGGAGAGCCAGGAGACGCTGTGCTGGCCGAGCGGCAGCACCACGAAGGCGGCAATCAGCGGCCCAATGGCCTGGCCGGCATTGCCGCCGACCTGGAAGAAGGATTGCGCAAAACCGTGACGGCCGCCGGAGGCAAGACGCGCAACGCGCGACGATTCCGGATGAAAGACGGCCGAACCAAAACCGATGAGGCTCGCAGCCACCAGCAACAATTCGAAACTTGCGGCATTGCCGAGCAGGATCAGGCCACAGAAGGTGCTGGCCATGCCGACCGGCAGGGAGTAAGGCATCGGCCAGCGGTCGGTGACGATCCCCACAAAGGGCTGCAACAGGGAAGCCGTGACCTGGAACGTCATCGTCAGAAGTCCGATCTGCACGAAATCGAGATCGTAGTTTGCCTTGAAGAGCGGATAAAGCGAGGAAAGCAGCGACTGCATGATGTCGTTCAGCATATGGCAGAAGCTGACAGCCACGAGGATCGACATCGTCGTCTTCTCAAAACGCGGGGAAGTCTCGCTCAATACGGCCATAGGCATTTCTCCCGCGGACCGCTGCGCGGGCCGCCGATTACTTCTTCATAAGATGAATCCGGCGACTGGAGCCTTGGGGAAGCTCCCGGCGCCGCAAGCAGAGCATTTACCGCAACTTGCGCGTCAGTTACAGCCCAGTTTTCCCAAGTTTGGTACGCCGATGCTTTAATTTCGCTGGAACGCCTGTATTGCTGCATGAATGATTCCGCCACAAGAAAGTACCAATTGAATTTTCCTATGTGCTCATACACTATCATTCTGCCCGAAATGCCGCCTCGCAAGGGCGCCCCGTCAACACAGTCCATGGAACCCAAAAATGAACGCAAAAGCTCCTAATGCAATCGACGTCTACGTGGGCTCGCGCGTGAGGATGCGAAGACTGCTGTTGGGGTTCAGCCAGGAGCGGCTGGCCGACCAGATCGGCGTTACCTTTCAACAGGTGCAGAAATACGAGAAGGGCATGAACCGCATCGGCGCAAGCCGGCTGCAAAAGATTGCCGAAGTGCTTGCCGTACCGCCGAGCTTCTTCTTCCAGCAGGACGCCGCGCAGCCGCTGAGCCTCGACGGACTGGAGCCCTCCGAAAATTTCGACCCGGTCGGAGAATTCCTGCGTTCGAAGGAAGGGCTGGCGCTTAATCGCGCTTTCTTGAAGATCACCGACCCAACCGTGCGTGAAAAGGTCCTTTCCCTCGTCAAGGCGATGGCCCAGGCCGGAGAGCGCCGGGATATGACTGTCGATCCGGCAAATTCTGAGACGAGCGCTGCGCTCGACGCTTGAGGAAAAACCGCTGCCGGGAGAACCGCAACGCTCCCCGGCCGGGCCCTGCCGGAGCCGTGGGAGCGTTCTTTATTCGCAGTGCTCAGCCTAGATGAGCTTCTCCAGCGTGATCGGCAACGAACGGATGCGCTTGCCGGTTGCGTGAAAGACCGCGTTGGCGATCGCAGGTGCCACCCCGACGATTGGCAATTCGCCAACAGCCTTGCCGCCGAGCACCGAGGCACGGTAATCGGGGATGCCGACGGAAATCACCTGAAGATCGGGCACATCCGAATTGGTCGGCACGAGATAGTCGGCCAGATTGTTGTTGATCACGCGGGCATATCGTTCGTCGACAATACCTTCCTCCAGCAACGCCTGGCCAATGCCCATGATGATGCCGCCGCGCCACTGGCTTTCGGCGAGCTTCGGGTTGTAGAGCCTTCCCGAATCGAGCGCGGAAACCATGCGCGAGACGCGGACCGTGCCGAAATCCTCGTCGACGCGAACCTCGACAAAATGCGCACACCAGCTATGGAGCGAATAGCCGCCTTCAGTCGGCGCCTTCATCGTCATCATCGTCGTAAAGTTGTCGTAGCGGTCCTTTCCATCCCGTTTGTCTTCCGGCAGCGTGTCACGCAGCGTCTCGACCTTCTCACGGCCGATCTGCCGCATGAAGTCTGCAATCGCAACGCCTTCACCTTCTCCCCTCGGCGGCAGGATCCGGCCCTCGGAGATCGTGAGCGTATTGGCCTGCGCGTCCCGGAACGGCGAATTCACATCGTTGAGAGCAAGCCCGATCAACTCGTCGCGCGCGGCAAGGGCGGCCTTATGAACGGCACCCGTCATCAGGTTTGCAAGCTGCGAGCCGCCAGCGACGGGCGCTCGCGGCAAGGCCGAGTCGCCGAGCTTGACGTGGATCTTCTCGACGGGGATGCCAAGGACTTCAGCAGCAGTCTGGGCCATGATGGTATAGGTCCCCTGGCCCATGTCGATGCTGCTGCTTGCAATCTCCGCCGTACCATCGGCAAGGATTCGCACGAGTGCCTCACCGGGCGTGCGGCGTACCGGATAGGTGCCTGCCGCCACACCCCAGCCGATCAGCGCGTTGCCGTCCCGCATGGAACACGGCTTTGGCGAGCGCTTCGACCAGCCGAAGGCTTCGCCACCCACGGCAAAGGCTTCGCGCAGTTGTCTCGTCGACCAAGGGATCTTGGCATGCGGGTCTTGCTCGGCATAGTTCAGCAAACGGATCTCGACGGGGTCGATGCCGACGGCATAGGCGAGTTCATCGATTGCCGACTCAAGACCCCATGCACTGGGATTTTCGCCGGGAGCACGAAGCGCGCCGGGCAGAACCGTATGCACAGGCACGATGTTCTGCCTCGAGCTGAAGTTCGGCACGTCATACATGATCGAGGTGACGGCACCGAGCGGCTCGACGGCCGCACCCGTCATCGCCGTTTCATTAGCACCGCGCTGAACGATCGAGAGCAGCTTTCCTTCCTTCGTTGCGCCGAGCGCCAGCGTTTGCCGGGTGGCAGGGCGGCCGCCGAAGGCAGTGAATGTCTGCGCGCGGGTGACCGCGAGCTTGACGGGACGGCCGAGCCTCCTTGCGGCCATGATCGCAACTGCCGCGTGCGGCAACGAGAGTGCCTTGGAACCGAAACCGCCGCCGATATAGGGCGAGATGATCCGCACATTCTCGAAGGGCAATTCGAACCACTCGGCATAGCTGCGCGCCATGCCATCCACCCATTGGCTCGGTTCCCAAAGCGTCAGCACATCGCCGTCCCATTTGGCGATTAGCCCGTGGGGTTCGATCGGCACGTTGTATTCACGCGGTGTCCTATACTCAGCTTCGATCCGAACAGCAGCTTCAGCCAGCGCCTGTTCGGCGTTACCCCACTCAATCGTCATTTGCTCGACCGCAATACCCTCCCCGGCCCCTGGATCATCGAAGCCGAAGATGGCCGGCTTCTCGACGTAGCTCACCTTGATCGACGCCGCGGCAGCGGTCGCCTGTTCGAGCGTTTCGGCGAACACGGCTGCAACATGCTGCCCATTGAAGGTAATCTCGTTGGTCAGCGCGAGATAAGGACCTTCAGGACCGGGCGTGCCGGCCCAGGTGGTTGCCGATTTCAGCTCCATGATGTTGTCCGGGGTCAGCACGAGCAGCACGCCAGGCGATGCCTCAGCTGCAGAAATGTCCATCGAGCTGATTGTGCCTGCCGCAATCGTGCTCTGGACCATCACGCCGTGAACGACGCCGTCGATTTGATTTTCGAGCGCGTAGTTTGCCTTGCCGGTGATCTTTGCCGGTCCATCCAAGCGCGACAGGCGGCCTCCGAGCACGCCATCTGCTGCATCACCGCGTTTGATATTCGGTTCCATGACGGTCATAGCAGACCTCCCAATCTTTCTATGGCGCGAGCAACGACACGTGGCGCCAGGTCGATCTTGTACCGGTTGGCGCCATGGTCGATGGCGCCCTCAATGGCAAGCACGCTTGCTTTTGCGATCGCCGCCGGTTCGACGGTCTTGCCGACCAAGGCGCGTTCGACCGCGCGGGCGCGCCACGGTTTTGTCGCAACGCCTCCGAGCGCAACACGAAGGTCGCGGATCGTTTTACCATCCTCTTCCAGCTCGAGGCCGACAGCAGCGCTGGCGGCAGCAAATTCGTAGGATTGCCGGTCGCGGACCTTGAGATAAATCGATCTTCGGGCTGCTTGCGAGGCGGGGATGAAAATGGCGGTGATGAGTTCACCGCGTTCAATTTTATGCTCCAGGTGCGGCGTGTTGCCCGGAGTCAGAAAGAAGTCGTCGACAGCAATCTGCCGCGCGCCCAGATGGATCACCGCGTCGAACGCGACGAGAGCCACCGCGAGATCGCCGGGATTGACGGCGATGCAGTGCTCGCTGGTGCCGAGCACGGCGTGGTTGCGGGTCATTCCGCCGATCGCCGAACATCCCGAACCCGGCTCGCGCTTGTTGCAGGCCTTGAAGACCGCCGGGTCGCGGAAATACGGACAGCGGGTGCGCTGCAGGAGGTTGCCACCAATCGTCGCCATGTTGCGAAGCTGGGCGGATGCCGCCAGCGACAGCGATTGCGAGATCGCAGGGAACGCTTCTCTTATGACGCGATGCTCGGCGACCTCGCTCATCTTGGCAAGTGCGCCGATCGTAACGCCTGTCTCGTTGGACGAGATTGCGTCCAGTCCGGAAAGAAATGTGATATCGACGACCGTTTCCGGCGCGGCAATGCCGCATTTGGCAAGATCGAGCAGGGTGGTGCCGCCTGCAATGACCATCGCGCCTTGCCGGGCAGCCGCCTCACGGGCTTGATCGGCCGACGATGCGCGCAAATAGGAAAACTCTTTCATCGCGCCATCTCCGCAGCTTTGCGCACCGCCGCGACGATGCTGTTATGGGCCCCGCACCGACAGAGATTGCCGGACATATATTCACGGATCTCGCCATCGCAGCCCGTATGACCCTCGCGAATGCAGGCAACCGCCGACATGATCTGGCCCGGCGTGCAATAGCCGCACTGGAAAGCATCATGCTCAAGAAACGCCGCCTGCACCGGATGAAGGGTGCCGTCTGCCGCGGCGAGGCCTTCGATTGTCGTGACTTGCCGCCCCTCGGCCTGGGCCGCAAGCGTGAGACAGGCAAGCACGCGCCTGCCGTCGATATGGACGGTGCAAGCGCCGCACTGCCCGTGGTCGCAGCCTTTCTTCGTGCCGGTCAGCGCCAGATGTTCACGCAATGCATCGAGCAGCGTCACGCGTGGATCGACAGCAAGCGCGTGCGATGCACCGTTGATATCAAGCCTGAGGTTGATTGTCCGGGTCATGGTGTTCTCCTGCCTCGACGGAGGAATTTTGCGCCGTCATTCAAAATAGCCGGGTCTTGAATTGCAAAGCGCCTGCGCCAGCTAAAATCTGGTTTCGGTCTCTGCGGGATCTGCTTTCACCTCGTGGCGCCTGCGCAATTGAGACATGACATTCCGCCTCTTTCTGCGATAACAGGTGCAAGGCCCTCAGGTTAAACGGAGGCGCCTCCGATTAAACTAGCGGCTTGCGCGGCAGCGTCAAGTCCTCATCCGCAGGAGAGGCTTTTGGCCGGAAAGGCAATAGCCGGAAGCGAGACGAAGCCCGAAAGACGCATGCGTGCCGATGCGTTGCGCAACCGCGACAGGCTCATAGCTGTTGCCGCCGAGGTCTTCGCCGATCAAGGCGTCGAAGGTTCGCTGGAGGAGGTCGCCCGGTGCGCCGGCGTCGGTATCGGAACGCTCTACCGTCACTTTCCGACGCGCGAACATCTGGTCGAAGTTGTCTATCGGCGGGAACTGCAGAATTTGGCGACGGCTGCGAGCGATCTGGCGGCAACGCATCCGGCAGACCAGGCCCTTGAAGAATGGATGCACCGCTTCGTCAACTACATTGCCGCCAAGCGCGGTATGGCACAAAGCCTGCGCATTTTGCTGAATTGCAACTCGGAGCTCTTTGCCGAAAGCGCCGGCATCATCTCCGGGGCTCTTCGACAGTTAATGGACAACGCTGCCGCAAAGGGCATGATCCGCAGCGACGTGGAGAGCACCGACCTCTTGCATGCGCTTTCCAGCATCTATTCGATGCCCGACTCACCGGAATGGCGCGAACGCTCGCGCAGGCTGATCCGCCTGTTGATGGATGGACTTAAATGGGGTGTAAAAATGGGGCCGGCCGATTAGGTCGGAAGCGATTCGGCTAAGTGGGTCAGAACGGGTGGCAAGGCGACCTTTTGCATCGCTGAACGATGCTGTGGGTAGCGCTGATCCTCGATTGCATTGGGCCGATTTTGGAGCGACGATTGACCTGGACGGTGCCTAAAATGCACGGGACAGACCCTGAAGACTTGAATGAATCAGAGCTGATCGCATCGTTGATCGGCTGCACTTTCTGCATCAGCAAAAGACAACGCACGCCCTGCTCGAATTGGCGATCGGCGAACGCGTGGTGTTCGAAGACGATTACGGCCAGCAGCGGACCGCGATTGCAATGAGCGCCACCGCGGAGTTTTGACAGCGATCAAAATTTTGGGTAGAAATGTTTAAAAAGGTAGAAATATCGGAGCTGTCATGTCGCTCAATATCAAAAACCCCGCCACAGTCGCTCTCGTTGACGAGCTTGCGCGGCGGCAAGGTATCAGCAAGACCGCAGCCATTCATCAGGCTTTGACGGAGCGTCTACATCGCATGGGATACGGCGATGTGGCGCAGGAGCGTCTGCTCACCGAGATACAGGCGATCCGTGGGCGAGTGGCGCGATTGCCCGAACTCGACAGCCGAAGCGATGAAGAAATCATCGGCTACGATAAGCATGGAATTCCGAACTGATGGTGATCGATACCTCTGCGATTGTCGCAATACTGCGCAGTGAACCAGAGGCCGCAACGCTCGAGAGAACGGTCATCGCCAACCCTATTCGCTTGGTCCCCGCGACATGTGTTCTTGAGACGCGTATGGCATTGGTCAGCCGGCGCGGCGAACACGCACTTGCCGAGATCGATCTGTGGCTCGCCAGAATCGAGGCCGACATCGTTCCGGTCGACGCCGATCTGGTGGATCTGGCGACACAGGCCTGGCTTACTTACGGCAAAGGCCGCCATCCGGCGGCATTGAATTTTGCCGATTGTTTTTCCTACGCTTTGGCAAAGCGTGCGGACGAACCGCTTCTCTTCATCGGCGAGGACTTTTCGCGCACCGATATCGAGGCGGCATAACGATGGCTGGCGACCCGCGCATTTGCAGGATGTCACCGATGGTGCCCGTGGCTATGTCGAGGCGGCGAACTCTGCCAATCCCGACGTGCGCCTATGCCGCCGACTGGAAACCGCGACCGCCACTCTTCCACGCCCCGGCAGAAGGAAGCCATTCATCCGCAAGACCTGGTCGCCATGCTGGAGACGCTGGATCGTGGCACGCTGCCGGGCTTGCGCGACCGCGCCATGCCGCTCGTCGGTTTTGCCGGAGCCTGCGCCGCTCCGAAATCATCAGGCCCAACCTCGGGCGCGACCAGACCGAGGACGGGCGCGGCTGGTTCATTGAAATCGGAAGCAAAAGCGACAGCCACCTTATCTGCCCGCGTACCCGATTCGGCTGGTGCAGAACCTTGGCGCTTTCCAGCTAATGCGCTGATATGATTTGTTTCCAGTTCATTACTGAAGTTAAAGAGAGGTTAATTTCCGCAAGCCATGCTTCGGTGACGCGCGTAACTATGGCGCGACAAAGCCCGTAAAGAAGGCGCTTAACGGCCTGTTAAGCCAGCGGCCTTGCAAGAAAATGAGAATCGGCGCTAAATGCGCTTTCATTGGCCTCACGGCGTTAAAATCGCATTTTCGAGATTTCCATGAATATGGCACCTACAATTGGTAAAGCAATTTCTGATGTCGATCAGCTGATCATCGGCCAGGCACAGGAACTGTCCGACAAGTTGAAGCAGCATCGCCTGGAAATGTTTCCGCCCCGTGCGATGAAAAGCCTGCGCGAATTCCAGCTTGCCGAGGTGGCGCGCTTCCTTGGGGTCACCAGCGGCTATCTTCGCAATCTTTCGCTGGAGGGCAAGGGGCCTCTGCCGCAGGTGACGCCATCCGGGCGCAGATCCTATACCGCCAGGCAGATGGATGAAATGCGCCTGTTCTTGGATCAGAATGCCCGAGGCAGCACGCGTTACGTCCCGCACCGCACGGGCAATGAACACCTGCAGGTCATCGCCGTCGTAAACTTCAAGGGCGGCAGCGGCAAAACCACGAGTGCTGCCCATCTCGCTCAGCACCTGGCGCTGACCGGCCACCGCGTTCTTGCCGTCGACCTCGACCCGCAGGCCTCGCTTTCGGCGATCCACGGCTTCCAGCCGGAATTCGACGTCGACGAAAACGAGACGCTTTATGCGGCAATTCGTTACGACGACGAGCGGCGACCGCTTAAGGAGATCATTCGCAAGACCAATTTTCCCAATCTCGACCTGGTTCCAGGCAATCTCGAATTGATGGAATTCGAGCATGATACGCCGCGCGTGCTTGCCCAGGGCAAAGCGAGCGACTACGGCCGCATCTTCTTTGCCCGCCTTGACGAGGCGCTGTCTTCCGTCGCCGACGACTATGATGTCGTCGTCATCGACTGCCCTCCCCAGCTCGGCTTCCTGACGATGAGCGCCATCTGCAGCGCAACCGCCGTGCTCATCACCGTTCATCCGCAAATGCTCGATGTGATGTCCATGTGCCAGTTCCTGCAGATGCTGGGCGAGGTTCTGAACACGCTGAAAGGCGCCGGCGGCAACATGAATCTCGACTGGTTGCGCTATCTCGTGACGCGCTACGACCCGCAGGATGGGCCACAGACGCAGATGGTCGCCTTCATGCGCTCGATGTTCCGCAATCACGTGCTCACGAATCCCATGCTGCGAAGCGTGGCGATTTCGGATGCTGCCATGACGAACCAGACCCTCTACGAGGTGGAGCGCAATCAATTTACCCGCGCGACCTATGACCGTGCGATGGAGGCCATGAGCGCCGTAAATGGCGAAATCGCCGAGCTCATCCATAAGGCATGGGGGCGCAGATGACGGCGCACCGATTGACCGCAACCAACCGTTCAACCGCCAGGAGGAGAAAGAATGGCACGTAAGAATATCCTCTCGGGGCTGATGGACGATTCAAAGAAGTTTACTGCCGTAAACAGCGAGCCCGTAAACGACCCCGATAAGCAGCAGATCAACTTCAAGGGAATTGGCGCCCTCGGTGCCGTTACCCGTAGTATCGATGCCCTTGCCGCAAGAGCTGACGCTGCGCGCGAGATCGAAGAAAAGCTCGCCCATGGCGAAACCGTGATTGATCTCGACACCGCACTCATTGAAGATTCCTTCGTCAGCGATCGCCTCGGGCACAATGATGAGCAGTTTCAGGAATTGGTGGAAGCCATCCGCCTGCGAGGGCAGGATTCACCCATTCTTGTCCGCCCGCATCCCGAAAAGGATGGGAAGTACCAGATCGCCTTCGGCCATCGCCGCGCGCGCGCTGCCAAGGAACTTGGGCGGCCGGTTCGCGCCGTCGTCAAGAAGCTTGCCGATCGTGATCATGTAATTGCCCAGGGACAGGAAAACTCCGCACGGGCCGATCTCTCCTTCATCGAGCGGACGATGTTTGCCGACAAACTCGACAAGCTCGGCTTCGATCGCGAGACGATCATGGCAGCGCTCAACGCTGACAAGACGACCATCTCCAAGATGCTGTCCGTCACCCGGCGCATTCCGGCCGAGATTCTTTCGGCAATTGGCGCAGCCCGGGCAACCGGCCGCGACCGTTGGCATGACCTTTCGGCGAAATTCGAAGAAAACAACGCTGCCGAGCGGGCGATGCTGTTTATCGAAACGCCAGCCTTCGAAGCTGCCGAGCCGGATGCCCGGTTCGACATGCTCGCCTCATTCCTCAGCAAGAGACCGGCATCGGCCGTCCAGACCGCAACATCGTCTTCGGCCGTGACCCAGTGGCAGCACAGGGACGGTTCCGTCAAGGCGAAGATCAAGGATGACGGCAAGCAATTCACCATCGCGCTGAGGGCAGGGAAGGCGTCGGCCTTCGGCACCTATATCGCGGATAATCTCGATCGTCTCTACGAGGCGTTCGAGGCAGGACGACAGGAAAGAACGGAGATCAATAGCAAAAGAAAAGGCCCCCGAACGTTGCCGTAGCGGAAGCCCTCTCTGATCTAGACACCCAGAGAATCACATTTCCGCACAACATAGTCAAGAGTCTCCGGCACCTATTTTCGGTGAGCTGATATCTTTTGCCTTGAAGAAGGCGAAGAAAATGGAAAGCGGAAGTGTGACGACGCCCTTTGGGCGGCGGCCGATGACACTTGGCATGCTCGCAAGTCAGGTCACCAGCCAAAAAATTGAGCCAGGCGCCTCAATCGATAAATGGAAAATCTATCGTGCGCTTTGTGAAGCCAAGCCTCTGCTCGATATATCCGACAGAGCACTCACGGTATTGAACGCGCTTTTGAGCTTCTACCCGAAAGGCGAGCTTGCTGCAGACGACAGCCTCGTCGTCTTTCCCTCCAACACCCAGCTCTCGCTTCGCTGCCATGGCATGGCCGAGCAGACGATCCGGCGGCATATGGCCGTCCTCGTCGCTGCCGGCCTCGTGATCCGCAAGGACAGCCCCAACGGAAAGCGTTACGCTCGCAAGAGCCGCAATGGCGAGATCCGCGAGGCTTTTGGCTTCTCGCTCGCCCCTCTGCTCGCGCGCGCCTGCGAAATCGAACGCCTTGCCGCGAAAGTCTCTGCCGACCGCCTCTACATCCAAACGCTCAAGGAACGTCTCACGCTCACCCGCCGCGACATATCAAAGCTTGTCCACGCAGCGATCAGCGAAGAGCTTCCCGGAGACTGGCAAGCGATCAACGGACGCTTTCACGATATCCTGGACCAATTGCCGCGCGGAGCTGGTGCCCACGCGGTAGCATCCACCTTGGATCTCCTCGACGCATTGCGTAATGAAATCGTCAAGCGACTGGAAATACAAATTAAAACGGAAAATTTGAGCGCCAATGGCTCACAAAATGAGCGGCACATACAGATTACAGAATCCGAATCTTATCTTGATTCTGAAGTCGCTGTTGAAGCTGGAACCCCTGAGTTGACTGCAGTAAACTCGCCCATGATCGATCCGGCAATCGACGGTGACGCTGAACGGCCTCAACCTCAGGCAAGAACCAACACCGCATCCACGATATTTCCGCTCTCCCTTGTCCTGCAGGCATGCCCGGAAGTGCGCAGCTATGGTCCTGCCGGAACTGTCAGAACCTGGCAGGAGCTCATTGCCGCCGGCGCTGTCGTCAGTTCAATGCTACAAATCAGTCCCTCAGCATACAAGGACGCCTGCAGGATCATGGGTCCGCAAGCTGCCTCAGTCGTGCTCGCCTGCATTTTCGAACGGTCAGGGACGATCAACTCAGCCGGCGGTTATTTGCGCGGCCTCACGCGGCGCGCCCAACGCGGTGAGTTTGCCATCGGATCGATGTTAATGGCGCTCGCAAGGACCCGGGGACCTCATGACGCCCATCATTGA